>NZ_BAAGTO010000012.1:0-132904 GCF_054781875.1 Spirosoma pulveris | reverse complement strand
CCATTTCGAACAGAGCCGTTAAGCCCCGTACTGCCGATGGTACTGCTGTCATAAGCGGGAGAGTAGGAAGATGCCACCTATTGAAACAGCGAAAGCCGTTCACCCAGTGAACGGCTTTTTGCGTTTAATAGGGTTTTCTTACAAGTAGAAATCAATACATATTCTTTTTGTACATTAGTCTTTTCAACTCCCCTTGCCCTAAAATGGCTATCTTCAAACTTCAAATCAATGGTCGTAGTTATCAGGCTGATGTTGAGCCTGACACGCCACTCTTGTGGGTGCTACGTGATAATTTCGGATTAGTTGGCACAAAGTATGGGTGTGGCATAGCTCAATGCGGAGCTTGTACTGTGCACCTGAATGGAGAAGCTACCCGAGCTTGTGTACTACCAGTCTCGGCGGTAGGCAAATCGAAAGTCACAACGATTGAAGGCCTATCAGAAGCAGGAACACATCCTGTTCAACAAGCTTGGGATGCAATGGATGTACCTCAATGCGGTTATTGCCAGGCTGGACAGATTATGACAGCCGCTGCGTTACTCAAACGCAATCCGAAGCCCTCACAGAATGAAATCGATGAAACCATGACCGGTAACATCTGCCGATGTGGAACCTATCACCGTATTCGGGAAGCTGTTAAAATGGCCTCTATGTCTTCTCCTGCTGGAACCACTAAATCTTCGAAAACGAAATAGCGATGCAAACGATAGAGCATTCAAGTAGAAGAAGTTTTTTAAAAATAGCCGCAGCCACGGGTGGCGGACTTATTTTAGGATTTAACTGGTTTGAATCCGAAGCAGCAACGACAGCGGCTGGTACTAATATAGCCCTTGCTGGTACTGATTTCAATAGTTATTTGTCGATCAATCCACAGGGAATTATTACGATTCTCTCTCCAAATCCAGAGGTTGGCCAAGGTATCAAAACCGCTTTCCCAATTATAGTTGCTGAAGAACTGGATGCTGACTGGACGAAAGTGGTTGTTGAGCAGGCACCCCTCGATACGAAGAAATTTGAGCGGCAGGTAGCAGGTGGTAGTGGTTCAATTCCACACTCTTGGGAACGGTTACGCAAAGCAGGTGCTACGGCCCGACAAATGCTGATTGGTGCAGCTGCAAAGCGGTGGAGCGCTCCGGTGTCGGAATGTACAACTGACAAGGGGTTTGTTCTTCACGCAGCCAGCAATCGGAAGCTTTCATATGGGGAATTGGCTACAGAAGCGTCCCAAATGCCTGTTCCTACCGATGTCAAGCTGAAAGCGGTAAAAGATTTCAAGTTGATCGGTACTACAGTTAAGAATGTAGATAATGCTAAAATAACTACGGGTAAGCCTCTGTTTGGACTGGATTTCTATCGCGAAGGGATGTTGTTTGCTATGCTTCAGCGTCCGGCATTTGGATATAAACTCAAATCTTTGAACGCTGAGGCCGCCAAAGCGATGCCAGGTATCGTTAATGTTGTGACCTTTGACAATAACGTAGCTGTGGTTGGTAAATCAACCTGGCAGGTTAAAAAAGCTAAAGACGCTCTCAAAATTGAATGGGAAAAAGCCGAAGCCCTGGAGAGTACCACTGACCATAATCGTTTATTTAAAGAGTTACTCGATAGTTCCAGCGCTACGGTTCGTCGGAAGGATGGCGATGTTGACACTGCGTTTAAAAACGCAGCCAAGGTAGTAAAAGCCGAATACCAGTGCCCATTCCTGTCTCATGCGCCAATGGAACCAATGAACTTCTTTGCGCATGTTCGTCCAGATGGCGTTGAGCTTGTTGGCCCAACCCAAACGCCTGAACTGGCTCGGAATGAAACCGCTAAACTTCTTGGTATCACGCCTGATAAAGTTTCGGTTCAGTTAACACGCATGGGTGGTGGTTTTGGGCGCCGTCTGAAGGCCGATTACGTCGTGGAAGCCGTTCAGGTATCTAAACTGGTAAACGCGCCTGTAAAATTGATTTGGACTCGTGAAGATGACATGACCGGAGGTAGTTATCGGCCGGCCGTTCGCTACCGGTTTGAAGCTGCCCTGGATGCACAAGGCAACATGATTGGCTACAAACTTCGTGGCGCCAGTATAAATGCCGGCAATGCCACGCGGGAAGATAATTTCCCGGCTGGTGCGGTCGACAACCTCTTAATTGATAGTGTCGATCATAAGTCCCCGATTACAACGGGCCCCTGGCGCGCGCCGATCACCAATTTTCTTGCCTTTGCTGAACAGTCGTTCATTGATGAAGTCGCCCAGGCAGCCGGCAAAGATCCTGTTCAGTTCAGACTTGAGCTATTGAATAAGGCAAAGCAGAAGCCGGTCGGAGCAATTAAATATGACATTGACCGAATGAAAGGCGTCATTGACCTGGCCGTTGAGAAATCGGGATGGGGTAAAAAGAAGGGCGCAGATGGCAAACCGATAGCACAAGGCTTCAGCGTTTATTTCTCGCACCGTTCGTATGTGGCACAGGTAGGTGAGGTGGTTGTGCAGAAAGGCAAGCCGGTTTTGCAGAAAGTTTACTCAGCCGCTGACTGTGGTGTGGTTATTAACCAGAGTGGCGCACAACAGCAAGTTCGGGGCTGTGTCGTTGATGGCATTGGTCATGCGATGTATGGAAGTCTTACCTTCAAAGATGGTATGACCCAACAGAAGAACTTCAACGAATATCGGCTTATTCGACTAAATGAGATTCCTGAAGTAGACGTGCATTTTGTCCAAAACGAAATCGACCCGACAGGTTTAGGTGAACCTTCCCTTCCGCCTGCCGGTGGTGCTGTTGCAAACGCTATTTTCAAAGCAACCGGCAAGCGTCTGCGGAGCCAGCCATTTGTAGAGCAGGAAGAGTTCAAATCAGTTTCCTGAGAATACGCTTCGAGAGAAATCATTGAAATTTCAAATGAGAGATGCCCGGATGAAGCCGGGCATCTCTCATTTGAAACGTACCCGTTCAGTGCATAGCAATAACACGTGATACAACCTGAACCGGTGCAGTCGATAGGTTTAACTGCTTATGAATACTGCCTTCATTAGATTTGACTTCCAGTTCATATTGGCCATCACTTAAGTCGTTAACGTTCAGTTTTATTGCATACTTTAACTCTTTTTTGCCGATCGTCTGCCGGAATAAGATTTCATTGTCTTGATTACGAAGAAGAACGACAACAGGAATGTCGGCCTGTTTTTCGACGGATACCCTAATCTGATTGTCGATGGTGACAAACGCACTGGCATCAAAGGATAGCCCTTTCGGGTTTGTGGGATTGATAATCGTACTGGCACTGATCAGAATAGACCCCGCCACTTTACTCAATAAGGAAAACATGGTTGTGTGTGATTAAACGGTTTATGATTTGTTGTGTACTGTTTGTATTTGTTGTTCACTGTTCGTACATCCAGTGCCAAAGCCTGTGCCAGATCAGTAAAGTTGCTGATCATTAGTTCTTTATAGTTCTAATGTCTGTCAGGCCTTGTCCGCAATTGGACATCCGCTGTTCACTTGCGGACAAAATTATACGGTGAAACAATGATGGGAAAAGCGCAAGTTGTGAACTGTAAAATCAAGATGATAAACCGTACAAAACTTGGTATGAAGTTATAGTCAGACATAAGACCTCTATAGGTAGTTTCGGATTGTGGCAAACAACCCGGTTCAATGGCTGTTACGTTTATACACAACGTGAATGCAAAATGAGCAGGGCTTTTTTGAAAAATGAGAGTGCGGATGATCCGGTTGTGATTCCTGCCAGAGCTCCGCTGCCAGCCGGAGCCGCAAATTATGTAACGCCACGAGGATTGGCTATGCTGCGCGATGAATTAGAAACACTTGAGAAAGAACACGCTCAGACACAAATCAACGAGTCGGACGAGACGGAACGGACTCGCCAACTGGCTCTTTTAAATGGTCGTATTGCCGCCCTGAATCAGCGAATCGCTACCGCAAAAGTGGTGGTCATGCAGGATAAGGCTCGGGATGAAGTCCGGTTTGGTGCTACCGTGACTTTACATAGCCGAAATACCGACAAGGCTGATCGACAGCTTACCATTGTAGGAGTCGATGAGTCCGATGCCATACATGGACGAATTGCGTTCCTGGCACCCATTGCCCGATTAGTACTAGGAAAAAAGATTGGTGATGTGATTACGCTGCGTACACCACAGGGAGAAAACCTACTGGAAATAAGGGCAATTTATTATAATGATTAGCCTGTCATCGCAAGCCATGAAATTGCACTGGTACCGTTTTTATTCCTTTTAAAACGGCATCTTATACACTTATACAGAGGCCTTACCATTCAGTATGCAAACAGTTGACTCCATTCTACTCACTTATGCCATCGTGGTTACGATAGCATCTTTTATCAACTTCATACGGCTTGACTACTGGTGGATTCGGATGTGGGATTTTCCCCACTTACAGCTTACAGCCATGGCCTTCATTGGACTGCTTGGCTGGGCTGTGTTAAGCCGACACACCGGCTGGCCAATGGGAATAGTACCCGTCGGTCTATTTCTAACCCTTCTTTATCAAGGCTGGCTGATTCATCGCTTTACGCCCTTGCATAAGAAGCAGGTTTTACGACTCCCCAGGAATACGGATCAACGGATTGCCGATGAGAATACCATACGTCTGCTGGTTACTAATGTATACATGGAGAATACCCAGACGCCGAAAGTTTGGGCGATGGCACAAAAATATGACCCTGATGTTGTTCTGGTCCTTGAGGCCAACCAGCGCTGGCAAGACGAGTTAGCACCAATGGAAGCAAAATATCCTTATCGTATTTTGCACCCACTGGAAAACACCTATGGGATGCTGCTTTATTCCCGCTTGCCAATGCGGCATCATGAGGTTCGGTTTCTTATTCAGAATGACATCCCGTCAGTTTATATACAGTTTGAACTGCCTTCCGGTCAGGTAATTCACTTCTATGGCGTTCATCCGATGCCACCTACACCAACAGAACATTACCGCTCGGCTGAACGGGATGCGGAGCTTCTGCTGGTTGGTAAAGAAGCCCGCAAGCTAAAAGAGCCGGTTATCGTAGCCGGTGATTTGAACGATGTGGCCTGGTCGCACACGACGCGGCTTTTTCAGCGGGTGAGTGGGTTATTTGACCCGCGTGTGGGTAGGGGTCTGTACAACACATTTCACGCAAATTATTTTCTCTTTCGCTGGCCGCTCGACCATGTGTTCGTTTCTCATCACTTTAAACTTCGGAAAATTCGCCGGTTGCCTAATTGTGGCTCCGATCATTTCCCCATATTCACCGCCCTCACATTTGCCCCCGAACCGGATGAGCGGCAGGAAGAGATTCCACAGCCTGAACATGATGACCTGGAAGAAGCCCATGAAATAATTGAGCGAGCCACCTAGGAACATTCTATCTTGATTGTCTCTTTCAGCGGTATGATCTTACTTTGGATTACTTTTGTGATCAGTAATTTTCCTGCCAAACTAATTAGTTCATGTCAATGCCAAATAAACCGCTGCGTGTGTTGGTTGTCGGATGTGGTAATATGGGTGCCTCGCACGCCATTGCCTACACAACAATCGGAGGCTTCGAAATTTGTGGTATCGTGTCGACCGGAAACAGCAAAGTTGTTCTGAACGAACGGCTGGGTGGTGGTTATGCACTCTATGATGACTACGCGAAAGCGCTGGCCGAAACTCAACCAGATGCTGTTTGCATTTCTACGTACCCGGATACGCACGAAAAATTCGCCATTATGGCGTTTGAGCAAGGGTGTCATGTATTCATGGAAAAGCCCATTGCGGATTCGGTCGAAGGAGCCCGGAATGTGATGGGGGCTGCCCAAAAAGCGGGTAAAAAACTCGTGGTGGGTTACATTCTGCGCCATCATCCATCCTGGGAGAAATTTGTTGAGATTGCACAGGGTTTAGGGAAACCGTTGGTGATGCGGATGAACCTGAATCAGCAAAGTCACGGCACTATGTGGACCGTACACCGTAATTTGATGAAAAGCCTGAGCCCCATCGTGGATTGCGGAGTGCATTACATCGACGTTATGTGCCAAATGACCCGGTCGAAACCATTGCAGGTAAATGCAATTGGTGCCCGATTAACTAATGATATTCCGTCTGGTAATTACAATTACGGTCAGTTGCAGATCCGGTTCGAAGACGGCTCGGTAGGCTGGTACGAAGCTGGCTGGGGACCCATGATGAGCGAAACCGCTTTCTTCGTGAAAGATGTGATTGGACCGGATGGATGCGTATCGATTGTTGCTAAAAATGCTGGTGCTGCGGGTAAATCAGACAATGTTGATTCGCACACCAAAACAGAATCCCTGCGCGTTCACAAAGCCGCGCTGGATGCGAACGACCAGTTCGTTGAAACGGATACCTGGATTGATATGCAGGATGAGCCAGACCATCAGGAACTCTGTAATCGGGAGCAGCGGTATTTTCGGAAAGCCATTCTGGATGACCTGGATCTGACCGATCATATGCAGGACGCTGTCAATAGTCTATTAATTGCTTTCGCCTGCGACGAATCAGTGCGCACGGGGCAACCGGTTATGTTGTAATTTTTCAGTAACAGGAAGGCATACCATGGTTTAAATCGTGACATACCTTCCTGTTACTGAAAAATTAAACGTAGCGTTCTGTAATATGACGCGTTAACTCAGTTGTTTCGATCAGCAAAGGGTGGCGCGGTTGACTCAAAGCTGTCTCTAGCTCCGCAATTGTGTCTTTGAACAGCAGGTTAACCGGTATCTCGTGCGATTCTTGTTTACTCTTTATATACATCAACGAGGGTAATACAGTACCCAATGCGGCTAACTCGTTGTATTGCTGTTTAGCCGCGATAAACTCCTCATCGCTGGAGCCAAAGGAAACAACCCGCTCGGGTAGTGGATTGGCTTTTCGTTGGGCCAATTTAGCGTCCAGTTCAGCAAGAAGATGTTTTAAATGGAAGGTGTCTTTGCCCGTTCGGATTCGCTCTCGCAGCGACTGGCGAATGAGGTAGGTTAATGAATTTGCCAGATTCAGGCCAATTTCAGCCATTTGCTTAAAAATAAGCGACGAAGGCGACATACCCGGAATGGTATTAGGGTCATGTAGCAACACATCTCCAGCGGGAGTCAGAAAGCCGTCAATTCGAGAGTAGACGTTGATGCCTAGCCGGGTGAACACCTGCGCGACCGCCAGTTGAATCTTACGGTTATTTTCCAGACTGGTTTCAACCGGAATCCGCTTTTTGGTCGTGTTAAGTTTATATTTCGAATCGAAGTCAAAGCTGGTTACGTTGTAAATCTCCGTTGGGGGTAGGGCAATGGCAACCTGGTCATCATCCTGAATAACTCCGCATGAAAACTCCTGGCCTGTAATGAATTCTTCAAATAGCACTTCATCTTCTGCATTGAGCGATGCCAGCGTAATTGGCTGACTGCTTTGCGCCATCAATGTATCCAGTCTGTTAACAAAGTCGGCCGGGTGTTTGATTACCTCTCCGGTTTGCTCAATGACAACCGGGAAGCTGATTCCCGAATCCAGACTCACCATTTTCTGCGCCAGCTCATTCTTTTCATCAACTGATAAATCCGTCCATTCGCTCAGCTTGCTCCAGCCATCTGGTTGAATGCTCATCGTGAAAAAGCATTGCTCAACAGAGCGGCAAAATTGAGCCAGGTCGGCTTCGCGCACAATGGCGACACCGATGGACGATCCCTGGTGAGGGGCTTTCACGACAATCGGTAAACCCAGATGATCTACCAGCGATTGAAAGAACTGCGCTTTATCCGCCTGCTCGTATGAGTCACGGCTGATGGTCGCCGTTTTCTTTTTCTGGCCGTTTGCCAGCGCGATGAGTTCGTTTTGCAGTATTTTATTGATGCCCACTGCCGACCCAACGAGGCCCGGTCCGGTGTAAGGCATCTTATGCCATTCCAGCAGTCCCTGAATAGCTCCGTCTTCGCAGTCTGGGCCGTGCATGGCCAGAAAGGCCAGGTCGAAGTGATCACGAAAATGCTCCGGGCGAAGTTCAGGTAATAATGCGTCGAGTGCATCGATCGCCAGCGATTCATCGTAGACAGTAAAGCCGGAGTTACCCTGCGGCAGTGCTTCACGTAAGGAGGGGGATTGAAGAAACTCTGGAGTGGCTAGCCGGAATCGTCCGCGGCCATCCACAAAAACCAGAACCGGCTCGAATAAGCCTTTGTCCAAATTAGCCAGTGCGGTACGACCGCCCGCAAATGAAACCTCACGCTCACGCGCCGGCCCACCGAAGAAAATGCCTATTTTCACTGAATTAAGGGATAATACGAGTTGCAAAGAAACAAAAAAACGCCTGATTCGGCGTTCTAATGTTAGAGAAACTAGTGACTGAGGCTAATTGACGGATGTGACGACCAATCACGGAATAGTTCTTCTTCTATCAGCATCGATGTATATACAATTCTGGGCTGATTTAAGCTGATAACTGGTTAAAAAGCGGGTGTGATGTTTACGGCTTCTACTTTTGTAATTTCCGGTACCGCTCTGAGGATAGCTTCTTCGAGGCCTCCTTTAAAGGTCATTGCCGACATAGGACAGGAACCGCACGACCCCATTAGTTCAAGCCGAACGGTTTTATCTTCGGTTACTTCCAATATTTTCACGTTGCCGCCATCGGCCGCCAGATACGGCCGCATGCTGTCAAGTGCTCGCTCTATTTTACTAATTAATTGGTCGTTGTTGACTACCGTCTCCATTGAATGATTGATTTACGGTAAATTTATACTTTCTGAGTTGTTTATGCAACTTGTACTCGTTCAGTTCGGTCGATAGTAGCGTTGCGGATGGCTACCTGCTGGGCCAACGCTTCGGCGGCATCCCGGAAGGCCTCAGTGGCAATCGGATCACCTGAACTAATGGCGGGCCGCCCATCGTCGCCAGATTCGCGAATGCTTTGCACCAGCGGAATCTGCCCTAACATCGGCACATCGAATTGATCGGCCAGAAGCTGACCACCGCCTTTGCCAAAAATATAATACTTGTGGTCAGGTAATTCGGCGGGCGTAAAGTAGGACATGTTTTCAATGACGCCCAGCACCGGCACGTTGATCTGCGGCTGGCGGAACATGGCCAGTCCTTTCGTGGCATCAGCCAAGGCCACTTTCTGGGGCGTTGTAACGATAATGGCACCCGTAACCGGTACGGTCTGCACTAGTGTTAAATGAATATCGCCCGTACCCGGTGGAAGGTCGATGAGCAGGTAATCCAACTCACCCCAATCGGCATCGGAGAAAAACTGCTGCAACGCCCGACCAGCCATCGTGCCACGCCAGATAATCGCCTGACCCGGTGCTACGAGCAAACCCATTGAAAGTATCTTGATACCAAACTGTTGAATGGGCTCCATGCGTGTTAGCCCATCCTGCTGAAATATACGCGGCTGAATGTTTTCGGCTCCAAACATCGTCGGCATGGACGGTCCGTAAATGTCGGCGTCGATGATCCCTACTTTCGCACCTGATTTGTGCAGGGCAATAGCCAGGTTAGCCGTTACGGTCGATTTACCGACTCCACCTTTACCCGACGAAACCGCAATGATATTTTTTACGCCCGGCAGTGTCGGCGCGTTCATGCGCGTTGAGGTTACGTCCGATGTCATGTCAATCGTTACCTGAATATTGGCACCGATGTGGGTATGAATGGCATCTTCGCAGCGTTTACGAATGACTTCTTTGAGCGGACAGGCCGGTGTTGTTAAAACGACTGTGAAGCGAACAGAGTCGATACCCAGCACAACATCCTTTACCATGTTGAGCGAAACGATATCGCGCTTTAAATCAGGTTCTTCAACGGTGCTCAATGCCCGCAGAACAGCTTCGGTAGATAATCGGTAATCAGACATTCGGAAGAAAATAATGTAAAACGAATAATGGGTACTGTAAAATGGCTGTTTCGACAACTCCATTACACAGGGCTCATTACACATTTTTTTAAACGTCCCTGCACCTCTGCCAGTTCCGCCGAAAGGTTGATACGTGTTGAAAGCATCTCTAATTCGGCCAGCAGTTTAGTCAGAAACTGCCGATGAGCCGGGCTGGTATCACTATAAAGCGGGCGGTGAGCCAACGATTTGCTGATTTGTGCCCATTTTATAATGAATGCGCGAAGTTCGGGATCAAACGTGCTCTGGACAAACTTCTCGAAAATATAGTCGTGTGCCTGGGCATTCGGATGAATCATATCCGCTTCGTAGAAACGATAATCACGAAGATCATCCATCATTAACTCATAAGCCGGAAAATAGGCCACCCAGTTGTTCCATGTTGTTAGCTCGTGGGTAATGACCCGCAGTGTGGACTTGCTCACACTATTCAGCGGCAGGGTATCGCGCGTGTGTCGAACCGGGCTTACCGTCAGCAGAACCTTTAACTTCGGGTTTGCTTTGTGTAGCGTTTTCAGCAACCGCGTCATGTCGTCGCGCAGGTGATCGATCTGATACAGGTACTTTTCAAAAAGGGAGCCCGGCATTTTATGGCAGTTGGCCACCACATCACCAGTTTGCAAATGACGATAGACCACAGCCGAGCCAAGCGTCAAAAACAGGAAGTCGGCCGTTCGAATCGCTTCGGCTGTTATCGACAAGGTATCGATCAGTTTAGTTCGTAACTCATCCTGCGTGTTGGCCCAAAGCGATGAATGAAAATCATAATGGAGCCAGATGCCATCCCGTTCAACATAGCCATTGTCTTCAGGCGCAATGCCGCGCAGTGCCATCGTTATCAATTTGGCAATGCTGACCGGATTGAAAATCGTACCGAATGGGTTGTTGAGCACATTCAGTTTATGGTCGATCAACCGACGCCCCATTACATCGGCAAAACAGGACCCAATGGTCACGATCCGGCTATCGAGACCAAGGCGATGGGGGAGCGGTTCAGGTGAGAATTCGGTATGAAACTGCATACCTTATCAACAATAATTCGGGCTGATTAGGTCCGAACAAAGGAAAAGAATATTATAGGTAAATGTCTGATTATTAGTACTGATAAGGGTGTTTTATTTCAATCAGTTTGCCTGATAAATCAGGCGTATATTGGCTGATATATAACAAAAAAATCGACCGGCTCATTTTGCAACGAGCCGGTCGATTTCCTTAAAAAGAGCTATCGCTTATTCAGCTGAAACTACTTCAAATTTCACTTTGTGCTTCACATCCTTGTGCAGATCAAGAGCTGCTTCGTAGGTGCCCAGTACTTTAACGTCTTCAACCGTGATTTTCTTCCGGTCAATGTCAAAGCCTTTTGCCCGAAGGGCTTCAGCTACCTGAGTGTTGGTAACCCGACCAAAGATTTTGCCGCTGTCGCCTGCTTTCGCTGGGATCGTCAGCACCATATCGCCGATACCATCAGCAATAGTTTGGGCTTCGGTTTTGATCTTTTCTGCCTTGTGGGCAGCCTGACGAATGTTTTCGGCCACGATCTTCTTGTTCGAATCGGTAGCCATCATGGCAAATCCCTGAGGAATCAGGTAATTGCGACCGTAACCGGGCTTCACCGTAACGGTGTCGTTCTTATAGCCCAGGCCGGCAATATCGGTTTTTAAAATGATATCCATTTTTTGTGAGAGTCGGTAAGTGAGTAAGTTGAAAGTGCGCCAGCGATAAGAGCCTGATGGTCTTATTAGCTGTATACTTATTACCTACTACTGTTTTTATTTCAGTGAATCGCCTACGTACGGCAATATGGCCAGATGGCGAGCGCGTTTGACGGCCTGGGCCACTTTGCGCTGGTTTTTCAGGCTCGTGCCGGTTAACCGACGGGGCAGGATTTTACCTTGCTCGTTCAGTAATTTCAGCAGGAAGTTGCCGTCTTTGTAGTCGATATATTTAATACCGGCTTTCTTAAAACGGTCGTATTTTTTACGGTTCTCGGTTTTCGAGACAGATTCGTTTTGCAGACTCATGATTACTTGGCCTCCCCGGCGTTTTCGGTTTGTTTTTTCTTACCCACTAAGCCATTGCGCTTACGATCGTTGTAGGCAACAGCGTGCTTATCGAGCGAAACCGTCAGGTGACGGATGATGCGCTCGTCACGAAGATACTCGGTGTTGAGTTTCTCGATGATCGTGCCGGGGGCCTTAAACTCGAAGAGTTGGTAGTAACCCGTGTTCTTATGCTGAATTGGGTAGGCTAGCTTGCGCAGGCCCATGTGATCTTCATGAACAAGTTCCGCACCGTTGTCGGTCAGCACTTTACGAAACTTGTCAACGGCGTCCTTCATCTGAGCATCAGATAAAACGGGAGTTAAAATGAACACCGTCTCGTAGTTGTTAGGAAACATTTTTTTGTAATTTGTTTGAAATGAGGGCGCAAAGGTAAGAAATAAATAGACAAATGCAAAGGGGAAAGCGGAGTAAGCGGCTGCCATAAACGATTTTCTGCACGCCAGCCGCTTACTATCTACTACTTTATGGTAAACTCACCATCACCGATTCTAAATCCTTCGCAGTATACTTCAACCGTGTGTTTGCCCTCAATGAAACGCTGGCCACCCCGGCCGTAGTAAAAATCCAACCGCTGCCGGGTGTTATCGAAGGTGAACTTCTGCATGGCCGTGTAGATCATTCCCTGGTTGTTATACATGAACTCCCCTGAGCCAGTGGCCAAATCCGAGACAACTGCGCCATTTGGGTCAATAATACGGATGTACAATAGTTTCTCGTCCTTCTTAGCCAAACCATTGGGCGATAGCTGCATAGAGATGTGAACCTTGTCGGTTCGCTTCGCCTTGTATTCCCCGCCGTCGGTTTCTTTGCCTTTGGCGTTAACACCCGTTACGGTTACCGTTTCGGCCCTAAGGGCGGCAGCTATGGTTACTTTCTCGGCCAGTTCCTGGTTTTTGATCGTAACCGACACGACCGAGTCGCTCAGGCTTTGTTTTTCTGATTTCAAGCCATTATTTTCCTGAGCCAGGGTTTGGTTCTGTTGCGCCAGTACGCCATTTTCTTCTTTCAGTCGGGCAATCTCCTGGTCTTTCTGAGCCAGTAAAGATTGATAATTCCGGATTTTCTGGTCATACTTCTTGCTGTCAAATGACCCCACATTTTTGAGTTCACGTTTATCGACTTCAAGCTGGGCCTTTATCTTCATCAATGAGTCTATGTTGCCGCCTAATTGCCGGATTTCAGCAATTTTTTCATCCAGCTGAGTCGAAATGGAATCAAGTTTTGTTTTGGCAATCAGAACCTCTTCCGTTTTGGCTGCAATGGTTGCGTCTTTTGTCTTATTGTCCTGTCGCTCCTGATAATAGAAATAAAGCAGTAGTACATTAAGGGCTGCCAAAATCAATAAAGCTGCCAATAAGTAACTACGACTATTATTTCGGGGCTGTGGTCTAGATTCCATTTGGGTCATGTGTTAGACTGAAGAGTTGAGGTTAAAATCCTTTCCAAAACTATGCCTTATTGTGATTTATTGTACTGGGAAGGCGGTTTTTGGCCACAAACTACCCGTTTAGGCTTAGTTCTCAAACTTATATTTGCACAATATTAATAAACCGTTAGTTCAGGAACACTACCTCTTCTATTATGATCGCTGATACGATTCGCCTGATTGAGAGTGAATTACACGACAGAGCCAAGCTTATTGCCGTTACAAAAACAAAGCCTGTCGAGCTGCTGCGCGAAGCGTATGAGGCTGGTTGCCGTCGGTTTGGCGAAAATAAAGTGCAGGAAATGGCGGAGAAACAGCCGCAATTTCCCAGCGATCTGGAATGGCATCTGATTGGGCATTTACAAACGAATAAAGTTAAATACATTGCACCATTTGTGGCCTTGATTCACTCGGTCGACAGCCTCAAACTGCTGCAGGAAATAAACAAACAGGCCGCTAAATGCAATCGGATAATCGACTGCCTGCTTCAGATTTACATTGCCGATGAGGAAACAAAATTCGGCCTGTCGGCGCAGGAAGCAGAAGCGCTGTTGAACGCACCTGAGCTGGATGCTTTGCCAAATGTGCGGATTGTTGGCTTAATGGGATTGGCGACCAATACAGATGATACCGATAAAGTACGTCTTGAGTTTCGGGGTTTAAAGCAGTTGTACGATCGATTGGGCCAGATTAAGCGGCCAATGATTCAGTTTCGCGAACTGTCGATGGGCATGAGTGGCGATTATCAAATTGCCGTGGAAGAAGGGAGCACGCTGGTTCGGGTTGGCAGCGCTATTTTTGGCAGCCGAAACTAACCGGCATCCTAACAGGATTAAAAAGATTTACAAGAGAAGGATAAAAATCGTGACGGGGTAACCCGCGAAATCAAACAATATGAAATTCTTTATTCAATCCGGGGCTATTCTGGGCTTGCTGGGCGTTGGTCTCGGTGCATTCGGTGCCCACGCGTTGCGTACGATGCTCGACGCATCCGGCCGCACAGCCACTTTCGAAACGGCTGTTAAATACCAGTTTTACCATGCCCTTGCGCTCGTGTTGATCGGGTTGCTGATGCACACATTTGGCAGTAATCCCACCATTGTGAAGTTGCTCAACTGGTCGGGTTATTCATTTTTGGGCGGTGTCCTCATTTTTTCGGGCTCCCTCTATATTCTGTGCTTCACGGGTATAACGTGGCTTGGCGCGATAACCCCCATTGGTGGTCTTGGCATGATTGCCGGCTGGGCACTACTACTGTGGGCGTTTTTATAAAAGGAAACTTAAGGAGAGGGGGCATAAAGGGAAGAGGGAAAATTTAGTATGAAATCCCTGTCCTCCCTAAGCACTCCCTCCTCCCTTTACTCCTTTTTTCGTATCTTTGTATCTTGATTCTGAGAATAATGCAAACGAATATAAAGGCTGAAACGGCCCGTCGACGGACGTTCGCCATCATTAGTCACCCCGATGCCGGTAAAACCACACTCACCGAAAAACTTCTGCTTTTTGGAGGTGCTATTCAAACGGCCGGGGCTGTTAAGTCCAATAAAATAAAGAAAACCGCTACCTCCGATTTCATGGAAATTGAGAAGCAGCGGGGTATCTCCGTGGCTACGTCGGTGATGACGTTTGAGTACCACGACCTGAAAATTAATATCCTCGATACACCGGGCCACAAAGATTTCGCGGAAGATACCTATCGGACGCTCACCGCTGTGGATAGCGTTATTCTGGTGATCGACTGCGTAAAAGGAGTTGAGGAACAAACGGAGCGTTTGATGGAAGTATGCCGGATGCGCGATACACCGGTTATCATTTTCATCAATAAACTTGACCGCGAAGGCCGCAATCCATTCGATCTGCTCGACGAACTGGAAGAGAAGCTGAACATCCGGGTTCGTCCGATGACTTGGCCGGTCAATATGGGGTCTGACTTTAAAGGCGTTTATAGCCTGATCGAGAAAAAATTATATTTCTTTAAAGCGAATAAAACCAAAGTAGAGGCCGATGTTTTACCCATCGACCTGGCCGATGATCTGCTCGATACAAAAGTAGGTCCGCGCGACGCGGCTCAGCTTCGTGAAGATGTTGAACTGATTGATGGCGTTTACGATAGCTTCGATCGGCAGGCGTATCTCGATGGGAAACTGGCTCCTGTGTTCTTTGGCTCGGCGGTCAATAACTTCGGGGTGAAGGAACTGCTCGAAGGTTTCTGCGACATTTCGCCGGAACCCATCGCGCGCCCAACCGACAAACGGGAAGTGCTGCCTGGTGAAAAGAACTTCAGCGGCTTTGTTTTTAAAATACACGCCAACCTCGACCCGCGCCACCGCGACCGTATTGCGTTTCTTCGGATATGCTCGGGCGTATTTGAGCGGAACAAATTTTATCACCATACCCGTCTGGATAAAAATGTTCGGTTTGCCAGCCCGTTCAGTTTCATGGCGGATAGTAAGAGCGTGGTCGAAGAAGGTTTCCCCGGCGATGTAGTGGGTCTGTATGATACGGGTACATTCAAAATTGGCGATACCCTGACCGAAGGTGAGGAACTCCAGTTTCAGGGAATCCCCAGCTTTTCGCCTGAAATCTTTAAAGAACTGGTGAATCTGGACCCGATGAAGTCCAAGCAGTTGGACAAAGGTATCCAGCAGTTGACCGACGAGGGCGTAGCGCAGTTATTTACGCTTGAATTGGGTAACCGGAAAATCGTGGGAACAGTTGGGGAGCTTCAATTTGAAGTCATTCAGTATCGACTGGAAAACGAATACGGAGCCAAATGCCGCTGGGTGCCGCTCAATTACACCAAAGCCTGTTGGATCACGGCCGAGAACCCGGCCAAGCTGGCAGAATTTATTCGCCTGAAAGGAAATCAAATTGCATATGACAAAGACCAGAATCCGGTCTTCCTTGCCGAATCGGATTGGATGCTTCGTATGAATCAGCAGAATAATCCGGACGTTACGTTCCACCTGACTTCGGAGTTTAAGGTCGCGGTCTGATCGGTTTATACAAATTAATAAAAACTCATGCGTTCCTGATTAGTTATAACTGTCAGGGCGTTCGAAAAAAGCCGGGTCACGGTTCTTTGGGCTAGCCTGAAGAATTGTGACCCGGCTTTTTTTTAGCATTACCATCCTATTACTCACGTTAACTGAAAAACAATGATTCATTCATTCGCAACCGTTGCGCTGGTGCTGGCGCTTGCCGGAACAGCCGCTGCTCAGCAGAAGCAGCCCCGTCGTACAAATGACAACAAATCAACTACGGGTACCGTCTCGTCCAATGATGCCGCCCGCTCAAACCCGTCGGCGGCCAATACCCACGACGGAACCAATGGCGCTTCGACTGGGGCCTCAACGGGTACGGGCCTGACCAACGACCAGTACCAGGCAAACGGAAGTTCGTCAAACCGCGGCACTACAAAAGTAGATGCTGCCAGCAGTGTTAGAACCGGACCATCAGACGTGAAGGCCAAGAAAAAAGCGCCTAAGTCGTCGAACCAGTAATATAGAACGTTCCGATTGGGCGTGTAACTACTGTTTATTAATGCCCAAGCTAGACGGGCGGTATTACAAGAACCTCTCACAGTGAGAGGTTTTTTTGTGTCTTTAAAATTAAATACTGTTAAATACTTGACTCAGAAGAATACCATACCTACTATTGCAGTGTACTATTTATCTAATACACTATAACGGTTGGCTTTATGATTGAGTTTCGCGATTTGTCGTTCGGCTATAAGCGGGGTAAACCTTTGTACGAAGGACTGAACCTGACGCTTTCGCCCGGTTCTATTTATGGATTACTCGGGCCGAATGGTGCGGGGAAGTCGACTCTGTTACGGTTGCTATCTGGTTTACTGTACCCGAAGTCGGGGTCTATCCTAGTGGGAGATTACATGCCCAAAGATCGACAGCCGGCGTTTTTGGAGGATTTGTTTCTGGTACCCGAAGAGTTTTACCTCCCGGCTGTACGAATCAACCAGTTTGTCGATAGTAACGCGCCGTTTTACCCGCGCTTCGATCGGGCGCAAATGACCGCCTATATCCGCGAGTTTGGCCTGACTGACAATCAGAAGCTAAATGAACTCTCGTACGGTCAGAAAAAGAAGGTGTTGATCGGATTCGGGCTGGCAACCAATACCGCAGTGCTTCTGATGGATGAACCGACCAACGGACTGGATATTCCGTCGAAGAGCCAGTTTCGGCGGTTGGTGGCCGGGGCCGTGAATGAAAACCGGACGGTCGTGATTTCAACCCACCAGGTACGCGACCTCGAAGCCCTAATTGATCCCATTGTCATTTTGGCCGAACGTTCGCGTTCACACATGACCGTTGCGTTGAAGGCTACCGTTGAGGAGGTCACAGCCCGGCTCTGGTTTGGGCTAGTGCCTGAGTTGGATAAAAAAAGAGTGATTTTGTATTCAGAACGGGCAGTTGGGGGCTATGCCATTGTGGCGGAAAACCCCATGGGCGAACCTAGTCGGTTGGATCTGGAACGGCTTTTCAACACCGTACAGGCCGAACCTGCGCGTATTCAGCAATTGTTTTCTACCTCAACTTTCGCAACCGTATGAACCAGACATTTTCAATTAGCCGCTTTGGTCGCTTATTGCGTAAATATTTCATCGATAACCGGGGGCAGTTGCTAACCAATCTGGCTCTGCTACTGGTTATCTTAATAACCGTTGCGCTTATCATGTATAGCGGAAATCCGGTGGCTGTAGAGCGTAACCGTGCTATACCGTTTTTCTTTGTTGGCTGGGCTGCCTGGTACATTTTTGTTTGGCAACAGACAGAAGCGCTGAATCATAAAGAGCGGGCCATGACGTATTTGATGCAGCCTGCCTCTCAACTGGAGAAAATCGTACTTATCTGGCTGGTTTCCGGCGTTGGGTTTGTAGTTGTTTATGGTTTACTCTTTGGGCTGGTAGATGCCGCAGGTGTTCAATATGTCAATAGCAAAGAGTGGCCCACCGGAACACAACCATTGACCGCCTACTATAGATTTGAAGGGTATATTCCACCGAAATTATGGCTATTTACCCTGCTGCTTCATCCGGTTGCACTCGCTTTCCTGCTGGTAGTGCGACGGTACAGTCTTCCCTTAGTGGCGGTTTTGACGTTTCTTCTCTTTTTTATCGGATTGATCGTAAACACGCTGATCATTCGGAGTGTCATTGACTTGGGGGAAGGTAATATGGCTGGTCCTTTTGACCACATTGGCGTTCCATCGCCGATCAATGAAAAACTATATCGTCTGATCGACTTTCCACAGCCCATCGGCGATCAAATCCGCTATGCAGTGGGTATTATGGCGATTATAATCCTGTACATCACTGCGTATTTCAGACTTAAAGAACGGGAGGTGTAAGTATGGATTTTCGAGACAAACAAGCCATTTATCTACAAATCGCCGAGCATGTAAGTGAGCAGATACTGCTGGGACACTGGTCGGCGAACGAGAAGATTCCGTCGGTGCGCGAACTGGCGGCTGATCTGGAAGTAAACCCAAACACCGTTATGCGAACGTACGAGTTTTTGAATCAGCAGGGGATTATTGCCAACAAACGGGGCATCGGCTACTTTGCCGCCGACGACGCCGTCGATAGGATCCGAACCTATCGACGCGAGCAGTTTTTACAGAACGATCTGCCTTTATTTTTTAAGAACCTGACCTTGCTGGGCATCGACCTCCGCGAAATTGAAACCCGTTACGAAGACTATATAAACGCCCCAACGAACGCGCAATGAAAACAAGTCATATTCTACTGGCGGTATTGGCCATCATCACCCTGTCGGGCATGGTGGCGAGCGATGTGCTGCTTAAACAACAATACGATAAACTGGACTGGAGCGATCCCTATCAGGACTTCGCGCATCGGGCGTTACCGGTAGCGAAGCATCTGGTCATTGAAGCCGCCCCAATTGCCGAAATCATTGTTGAGCCGGTCAAGGATACAGCTCAGGTAATGATATGGCCGAATATGGCAAATTCCTATAAGGCCCGGAAGCAGGGCGATACGTTATTCGTCACCTTTACGATGGACTACGAAGGAGAGAGCCGTAACCCGCATGATGACATAGGGTATCCATTAGCAACAGGTTTGGTACTTCGGATGCCATATTTAGAAAGTTTGCAGATCGCTAACGGACGTTTGACCATACGGAAGTTCATTCCGGAACAACTGGCCGTATCGTTACAAAACAGTCGGTTACTAACGGATAAGCTGGGGGTTAACGGACTATTTCAACTGACCGCCCGTCAGAACAGCTTTGCCGTCGTAGGCGCGGATCATTACAAATCGTTGGCAGCGGTCGTGCAGGACTCCAGTGGTGTACAACTGAATGATAGCGAAATCGATACGTTTACCAAGCAAGTTTCCTCTAAAGCGGAGATCCAGTTACGGGGCAGAGCTTTGAAGTGGGTAAAATAATCGCCTACTGGCCGAATAGCGAGCTAACGTTTATAGGCAAGGGTGCAGTGATTTCGCCATACGTTTCGTGAATAAATAGGAATTGATTCGCGGGTGTTCATGTATAGAGTTCGTCTCATACATGGACACCCGCTTTTTGTGAGCGATCAGGTAATATATTTTATAACAAGCGCTCACTAACCTTACATAGGGTCTCTATTTTAAGCTTGCTTAAACACTTCTTAAAGCGATTAAAAATAAATTAAACAAAATTTACTTATACTAAGATAAAATTGACTCTTTTGCGGAATGTCAAGAGCCATATTAAAATGCCATGAAAAAGTTTGGCTCAGTACCATTCATCCGCTTAACTTATACATCACAATAGAAAGAGGTCACTTAGTAGAGCTACAGACTATACGTAAAAAGCGTAAACTTTTGGGTTTAGGCTGCTCAACAGCTCTTCATGAGCCGATGCCGTATCGACTGGATCATTGGTAATCGGAAAAGGGAGTTCTGATGATAATTCGCTTTTCCTCTCTACTCCTTTTTCGATTCTGCTTTTCTTTTCTACTCACGTAAATCCGACAAACACGCTGGTTGCTGCATGGCAACGGCTGAACCTATTTGTCCGGTACGAAAAATTGAATACACAACATTTACGAGTGCCAATGGGCTTTTCGGAATGAATCGCTCTATTTGGTCTGTATATACACACTGTATTGTTCACCTTAGCCAATAGTTGATTGGCTCATTCATTTACTAAGTTCTGGTCAGGCCACGTCAGGTGACTGTTAACTGATTGGAAGCCCACCGATGCATTCGTTCATTCGCTATGAAAACACACAATTCTACTTTTGATGAGCACCACGTGCTTCATGAGTTGAGGCACTATCTACCCGCTCAGGCGCCGTTGAAGGACTTTGTTCATCATAATACGCTACACTCGTTTCAGGATTTACGATTCGACAAGGCACTCCACAAAGCATCTGAGTTATTCGGGTATAAAACCCTGCTTTCGCTGAATGAATACCGGTCGTTCTTTGCCTCCCAGCGAATCCGGAAAGACGTGCTCCAACGGATCATCATTCAGCACAAGGGGACAGAATTGGCGGCAGAATGGTCGCAGAAGGTGCTGAACAAACCCTATAAAACCTCTTTTCTGCCCCGAATCGGCTCGTTGCGGGCTAACTGGAAAAAAGAACACCATATTGACCTGGATTCGCTGGTTCACCCGCTGCTGTTCCGGATTCTGTGCAGCTACCTCGATCAGGGCATTTCGATCTGGAACTTCCCGGTTCGGGATAAGGATTTTCTATCGTCCATGCGCGAGATGGAGGAAACCAGTTTCACCAGCGTGTTCAGAACAAAAGCCGCAAAAGACCTTTTCCTGCATGGCGACTGCAGCCTCAACGCCTTGCTGAACAAGCTCGTTGGAGATGAATCGCTTTACGAACAATATCTATTCGATCAGCAGTTTGCGCATTCGGGCTGGTCGGGAATGGTAGCCGTAATTGAAGATTTGCCGCAAACGCTGCTGGATACGCGTAAGATATCCCTTCACGCCCTGATTGTCTTTGAATTACTCCTGGAAATCGACGCTATAAACTACCAGTTGGGAAACGATTGGACACCTATGCGGAGCTGGCTCACGCACACACCGGTTCCGCTCTTCGCCGATGTGCCGGATACGGAGTTGAGTGATGTGCTGGCAATCTGGCAGGAAGCCTTCGAGTGGAGTTATTACGATCAGGTTATTGCCGGCCTTGAACTGGAGAAGAGGGATGAGTCTGTTATTGCCAATAAGAGTTTTCAGGCCATGTTCTGCATCGACGATCGGGAGTGCTCCTTTCGGCGTTATCTGGAGGATCTGGACCATTCCTGCGAAACGTTTGGTACGCCGGGGTTTTTCGGTATCGATTGTTTTTTTCAGCCCGAAGAAGGGAAATACTACACCAAAATCTGTCCGGTTCCGCTTTCTCCAAAGCACCTCATCAAAGAGATTGATTCGAAGAACAAGCGGCAACAGGACGTACACTTCAACAAGCACGCGCACTCCTTTCACAGCGGCTGGCTGATTTCTCAAACGTTGGGCTTCTGGGCTGCGCTACGGTTGTTTGCGAACATCTTCAAGCCCACCATGACCCCCGCAGCCGCTTCGTCCTTTAAGCATATGGACCATCTTTCGAAGCTCACGATTGAGAACCAGAAGCCCGAAGATCAGGAGAACGGGCTGCAAATTGGTTACTCCGTCGATGAAATGGCGGTGCGGGTTGAGGGGCTACTGAAAAGCATCGGCATGGTCAGTGACTTTGCTTCTGTTGTCTACGTAGTTGGCCACGGTGCCAGCAGTGTAAATAACCCGCATTATGCCGCATACGACTGTGGCGCGTGTTCGGGCCGGGCGGGTTCTGTAAACGCCCGGGCTATCTCGTACATGGCCAATCATCCAAAAGTAAGGGCTATACTGAGTGCCAACGGGCTGCCTATTCCGGAAACGACCCAGTTTATGGGTGCGCTACACGATACCACCCGCGATGAGATTGCTTTTTTCGACGAAGCATCTCTTACACCCGAGAATCTTGAGAAGCACAGGCAAAACAAGAAAACCTTCGAAAAAGCACTCGACTACAACGCCAAAGAACGGTCGAGACGTTTTGAGTCGATCGACAGTCGCGCCAGTCTGAAGCGAATCCACGAGCGAGTTCGGGAGCGTTCGGTGTCGTTGTTCGAGCCGCGCCCCGAACTAAACCACGCCACCAACGCCCTCACTATTGTGGGCCGTCGTTCGCTCACAAAAGGCTTGTTCCTGGACCGCCGGTCGTTCCTGAACTCGTATGATTACCGCGTGGATCCCGATGGCAAATACCTGTTCAATATCCTGAAAGCAGCCGCGCCCGTATGTGGGGGCATCAACCTCGAATATTTCTTTTCGAGGGTCGACAATCAGCAACTGGGAGCCGGAACCAAACTGCCCCACAACGTGATGGGCCTGATTGGGGTAGCCAACGGAATGGATGGCGATTTACGGCCTGGATTACCCAGCCAGATGATTGAGGTACATGATCCCGTTCGGATGTTTTTCATTATCGAACAGTTTCCTCAGGTTGTGCTGGACGTTATCAAGCAGTCGAATGCGACTTACGAATGGTTCATTAATGAATGGGTACATCTGATGGTTGTAGACCCCGAAACGCAGAAGTTCTTCGTGTTTAAAGAAGGGGCATTTGCACCCTACGAGCCCATGATTCATCATGTAGACACGATTAAAGACATAGCCCCACTGCTTGAAAAACACCAGGAAGACCTACCTGTTTACCTACTTTCTTAAGATTAACGCATGGAATCATTTCTTCAAGTTTTTATTTTATTGCCTGTTCTCGGGTTTCTACTTCTGTTATTGATTCCCGAGAAAAAGGAAAAGGTTATTTCCTCGACCTGTTTTGTTATCGTTGGTTCGCACTTTGCGCTGTCGATGGGATTCCTGGTCTACTGGCTAATCACAAGTCGAACGGAGCTTAATCTCAAAGACATTGTGTTGCTTAGCTCAGGTAATTATGAGTTTCTAATCGATTTTTACTTCGACAGAATCACTGCTGTTTACCTGTTCGTCGGGGCTATTCTTACGTTTCTGGTAACCATTTACAGCCGGGCCTATCTCCATCGCGAAACTGGCTACAAGCGTTTTTTTGCGACGATTCTCTTCTTTTATACCGGATACAACACCACCATTTTTGCCGGTAATTTCGAGACGCTGTTCATTGGCTGGGAAATTCTGGGCATCACCTCGTTCCTGCTGATTGCCTTCTACCGGAACAAGTACTTACCGGTAAAAAATGCCGTGAAAGTGTTTTCGGTATACCGAATCGGCGACGTTGGTTTGCTGCTGGCTATGTGGATGAGCCACCACCTATGGCACGAAAATATTACGTTTATTAAACTTGGCGATTACGCTTTGGTACACGAGCATCTGCAAACGCATAGCTTTATCGGTGTTTTTGTATCGCTCATGATTCTGGCGTCGGCTGCGGCCAAGTCGGCGCAGCTTCCCTTTTCGTCCTGGCTTCCCCGTGCTATGGAAGGGCCTACGCCGTCCAGCGCCATATTTTACGGGTCGCTGGCTGTGCATCTGGGCGTTTTTCTGTTGTTGAGAACTTATCCATTCTGGGAACAGCAGACATCGGTACGCATCCTGATTGTAGCCCTGGGTTTGATCACAACGGTTGTCTCGACGGGTATCGCGCGGGTGCAGTCGTCTATTAAAGCGCAGATTGCCTATGCGTCCATTGCGCAGATCGGGCTGATGTTTATTGAGGTGGCGCTTGGTCTTGAGAGTCTGGCCATGTTTCACTTTGCCGGAAATGCTTTTCTGAGGACCTATCAGTTGCTGGTGTCGCCATCGGTCGTGAGCTACCTGATTCGGGAGCAGTTTTATACGTTTTATCCTTCGCAGCGGTCGCTGGAAGATTTCCTGCCGAAGAAGCTTGCCAATACGTTCTATATGCTTGGCATTAAGGAATGGAATTTAGATTCGTTCCTCTACCGGTACTTATGGAATCCGTTAAAATGGGTGGGTAACCTGCTTGATTTTATAACCCTGAATACGCTCCTGTTTGTCTTTGTGCCGTTCTACTTAATTGGGCTGTTCTGCCTTTACAATCGCAACCTTGTTCCTGAGCCGGTGCTGGATTGCCTGCCCATCGCCTTTTCATTTACGGCAGTGGTTATGGTACTGAAATCGTTTACGAAACGAAATCGGGCGCGAATGGCGTGGCTGTTGACCATCTTCAATCATTTCTTTGTTGTTCTGGCCATTTCATTCAACGAAAAATTCAACTACTCGTCGCAGGGATTACTATACCTGAGTGGCGTTTTTGTAGCGGGTATTGTTGGATTCGTCTGCCTGAGTCGTCTGAAGTCGGCCGAGAAAAGCCTTAACCTTCAGCAGTTTCATGGGTATTCGCATAAGTACCCCCGGCTGGCGTTCCTGTTTCTGCTGGCTTGTTTAGGCGTGTCGGGCTTTCCGATAACACCAACGTTCATTGGTGAAGATTTGATGTTTTCCCATATTCACGAAAACCAGGCTGTGCTGGCCTTCTTCACTTCGCTGAGCTTCATCATCGACGGGCTGGCCATCATCCGTATTTATGCCCGGATATTTCTCGGCCCTTACGAGAAGTCGATGTACGAAATGGCGTATCGGTCGTATTGATCAAATACCGGAGCCATGTGCTCCGGTACATTACTTAACTTTTTCGTGATTCGTCAGTCGATTTGCGTTGTTGGTCAGCGACACCGCCGGGCCTTTAGCGGACCTTTGTCATGTACTAAACGTCGAACAAGTCCATGAAAACGCTCCTGAAATCCGAAGAATTAATCCAGTTCCTGGCCGCTATTTACCTGTTCTCCCGCCTAAATTTCGCCTGGTGGTGGTTTCCTTCGCTGCTTCTGCTCCCGGACATCAGCATGATCGGCTACCTGATCAATCCGGCCATTGGCGCGGTATTGTACAACATCGCACATCACAAGGGACTTGGCATTGTCATTGGGCTGGTTGGTCTTGCGTTGGGTAATCAGTATCTGATGCTGGCCGGTATTATTCTTTTTGCCCACTCAAGCATGGACCGCGTGGCAGGCTACGGCCTGAAATACGCCGATAGTTTTAAACATACCAGTCTTGAAACGATGTAGGCCAGTATCAGGATGCCCGATCAGCCGATTTTAAACACCCAAACGGGTTGACCTGCCAATTGCTGGCGAATCTTCTCGGGAACGACAACGCTAAAGCCGTCTTTCGTTTTGGTTAGCTTCAATGCCTGCGATGCGCCAAGGATGGTTACTTTGGCATTGGAGGCAACGGATAGCGCCGGCAGCGAAATGCTGGCCGGAAGCTGTTGCTCAGACTCTTTGGGCAGATAAGAGGCATAAACCGCTTTGCTGTTCGAGGTAAAGGCCCATTGACCTTGCCGATAGGGCGCCAGCGGTTTAGTGCCGTAAATGGATTCGCCGTTTACGGTTATCCATTTGCCAATCTCCTGCAATCGTTGATACGCTTCCTCGTGCCATTCGCCGTCGGGGCCGGGAGCGATGTTGAGCAGGAGATTCCCGTTTTTGGCCACAATGTCTACCAATGTCTGTACCAGTTTACGAGCGGGTTTGAAATTCTCTTTGGGTATGTACGACCAGCTATTGCCCATGGTAATGCAGCTTTCCCACGGAATGGGCATGTAATGGTCGGGGATGGATTGCTCGGGTGTAACGTAATTCTCGAACTCTCCCGATACCGTCCGGTCGACAACCAAAAGGCCCGGCTGATGCTGGCGCGCCATGCCGGCAATACGCGCCATGTTGATGTCCTGGCTGTAGGGAATGGTGCGCTGCCAGCTAACGGTTGAGTCGATGGTGCTTGCCGGACGAACCCAGCCGCCGTCGAGCCACAGAATATCGACATTGCCGTAGCCGGTCATCAGCTCTTCGATCTGGTTGTACGTAAAATCGCTGAACTTCTTCCAGTGGTCGGGGTATTTCTTAGGGTCGTAGCTAACGTTGCGATCTTTCGGAGGAAAATAGGTCCACCAATAATCTTCCGTATGCCAGTCGGGTTTGGAAAAATACGTGCCGACCATAAAACCCTGTTGACGGAAAGCGCCAAGAATTTCTTTTGTGACGTTACTGCGTGGATTCGATGAGAACGGGGTTTTCTTATCGGTAATCTTGTAATCCGTCAGCTTCGTGTCGAACATGCAAAAGCCGTCGTGGTGTTTGGTGGTGAAAACGACGTATTTCATGCCCGCACCTTTTGCCGCATTGGCCCAGCGTTCCGGGTTAAACTTGGTTGGATTGAAAGTCGTTTGCAGGTTTTCGTACGCCTTTTTATACTCAAACCAGTTGGCGGCATAAGGGCCTCTACGCTCACACCAGCCCTCATCTTCGGGACAGAGCGACCACGATTCTACCACGCCCCACTCGCTGTAAGTGCCCCAGTGCATGAGCAGACCAAACTTAATATCCTGCCAGCCTGCCAGTTTTTTCTTCACCAGTTCATCTTTTGGCCAGACATATTTATCGTGATTCTGCTCGGAGTGCTGTTGGGCCAGCGCTGATAGGGAAATCAGCAAGCTGAAGAGAATGGGGGTAAATCGGTTTTTCATATACAGGTTAGTTAAATGGTATTATGTTAGGCATAGGCCAGCCGGTAGGCACCCGGCGTTTGGCCCGTCCACTTTTTAAAGGAACGGAAAAAGACGCTCGGTTCGGCAAAACCCAGCAAATAGGCAATGTCTGTCGTGCTCAGGTTTGGCTCACGCAAGTGGCCGATGGCCAGTTCTTTTCGGGTTTCATCAAGGAGCTGCTGGTACGACGTATCTGATTCTTTAAGGTGAAGTTGCAATGTTCGTATGCCCATTGCCAGCCGGTCGGCAATACTGGCCAATGTGGGTTCTTCGCCTTTCATCATCGAAACAATTTCAGCTTTCACGCGGCTTTTGAGCGAGGGGGTTTGTAGCTGATTCAAAATATCGCTGGCGTGTTTCTCGAACAGCGGAAACAGGCTGGGGTTGGCATTGAGGACCGGCGTATCGAGTAGAGACGCATCGAAAATCAGGGCCGTTTCATGGGCATCGAATATAAGGCTTGTAGGGCCCAAGGCGCGCTCATGTTCACGGGTATCCACCGGGCGTGGGTAGGCAAACCGTGTCTCAATCGCAGTCAGCCGCTGACCCGTCAGGGCACGAATAACCGACAGATAAACCGAAAATTCGGAGTTAAACGTATGATCCAGGTAGATGATATCGGGGCTGGTTATGTGCAGCGACAGGCTATACGTTGCGCCCGAGTTGTCATTGGCCGGAATGAGCTGCCCCGTTGTTCGGATGCCTTCGCAGGCAATATCCTGGTATTGGCAAAGCTTCTCGAAAACTCGCCCGAGCGTTTGACAATGCATCATTACGTAGGCCAGCACGCCAATGGCCAGCGGGTTTACCATCTCACCCAGCTTAAGCGAAAGGGCGGGGTCGCCGGTAACCGTGACCGCTTCGTGCCAGAGGGCCTGTACCTTCCGGATCGGCAGCCGTCCGTCCGGATTGTGGAGTTGAGTCGGGTCGATACCCACTACGCGGGCCAGCGCATCGGTATCCGCTCCCTGTTGGCGGGCGGCAAACAGAATGAGGTTGATGGAACCAACAGAGAGCGTATCGGAACGGGGAAACATCTATCGGAAAATGCGTTCGTGAGAAACAATAAGATCTGGAAAGATACAACTGAGGATTTCACCGGATTCATACACATCCACTAATGCATATGCTTCATTCTACAGGACATAAACGTTTACCGCTTTTTCTTTTGGCTGAATAATCCGGTACTCGCGCACACCTGATTCTTCATTGAGGTTGAATTGTTCGTTAAAGTCACTCTTGGCTGTCTGCGGAGAGGGAATTTCAATAACCCGGTCTGGTGCTTCTAAACAGCTATCATCATCTAACTTACTGAGGTCGCAATTGACACAAATATCGGGTTGAACAACCGTGTATAACTGATCCGGCTTCCGTTCATTTAATACGGGTGAGCGCACATCGAAAGGAGCATCATAAACTTTGCATGGCTTGTCGTCAAAATACTTTAGTAACGCAAACTCCAGGTTGACGGACGCATCCTGATGTTTTCGCTTCGGCGCGGGCCACATTCGATATAATTTGCCTTTTATCAACTCGATGCTTTCGTCAAACTGCCACTTCAGGTAGTCGGCATAGGTATAGGTGCCGTTTGGGTCAAGCTGGGAGATGTCGGTAATCATACGTTATGCCGGCTTAGTTCGGTATGCAATTTCTTAAAATAGTTGGACGCCCGCAACAACCGGCTCCCGTACCAGGAAAACACCTCGCCATCGACCAGCAGCACCCGCGCCGAGGGAGAAATGACCTGTAACTCGGCCATGTGTTTAGTGGCAAATGGATAAGGCTCCGAAGATAAGAAGATTAGATCGGGCTGTGCTTTTTGTAAATCCTCTGGCGAAATTGTCGGGTAGCGGCTTTTATCGACAAATGCATTGGTGAAACCTGCTGTGGTCAGCATGGCATCGATAAAGGTACCACTGGCCGCTGCCATGTATGGTTTCCGCCAGATCAGATAAGCGACGGACAAAGACAGGGGTGGAAGCGGGGGCAGCAAACCAGTCTCGATTTGCTGAGCCATTGTTTGGGCTTCCCGGTATTTACCCACCAGCGTTCCCACCTCCCGGATCATGCTGACGGCATCAGGCACCGTTGCCATATCCGTAACATGTACAGGATACCGTTGTTGAAGCAATTCAATCTGCTCACGGGTATTTTCCTCTTTGTTGGCGAGAATAAAGTCCGGTTCCAGTGCCTGAATTTTATCGAGATCGAGCGTCTTGGTACCACCAACTACGACCTTGGCTTTTACCTGTTCAACAGGATGAATACAGAATTTGGTAACACCAATAATTTCATCATTCAGGCCAAGCTCGAAGAGCAATTCTGTTTGAGATGGGACGACAGAAATAATGCGTTTGGGGGTCATAAATCAGACGTTCAGCGAGCGAAAAAGGTAACTCAGCGGCTGTTTCACAGCTTTTAAGAAACTTTTAAAAAG
The DNA here is from genome assembly GCF_054781875.1 of Spirosoma pulveris. Taxonomy (NCBI): domain Bacteria; kingdom Pseudomonadati; phylum Bacteroidota; class Cytophagia; order Cytophagales; family Cytophagaceae; genus Spirosoma; species Spirosoma pulveris. Next base: position 103,509 of record NZ_BAAGTO010000012.1, on the reverse strand, counting down.
GAATTGAAATTTTTGTGCAACGTTTACTCAAAGAATCCTTCATTCACCATGAGACAATCCATTTTCACCTTTCTTGCCGCCGGTTTATGCGTTACGACGCTGTACGGCCAGACGCCGGTTTCGGGTAAAATCACCTACGAAGGTATGCGTCAGTTTGACCGCTCACAAATGCGGATGGTTATTAACGGACAGGAAGTTCGGCCCGGAAGTCCGGGAGCTCCCGATGCGCCCGAAGGTGTGCCCGATGTCATTTCGTTTACCCAGAAACTGGTATTTGCCGGAACAATGGCTAAAGAAGAACGTGACAGGCCGCAGAATATGATGATGCGCCGAACAATGGGCGACGGGCCATCGGATGGCACGGGCGGAAACCGCGAGGGACGACCCCGGACCATGCGGATGACCCCACCATTTGAACAACAAACCTTCCTCGATCTGGCTAACCGCCAGCGCATTGATGTGCTGATGGTGAAGAAAGATAGTGTGGTGACAGACACGTACCGTTCCGAAAAACCCATGCCGGCGGCCACCGACTGGACAACGGCCGATAAAACGAAAAAGATTGCGGGTTACACCTGCCACAAAGCAACGGCAACCCGCCGGAAAGAAACGTATACCATCTGGTACACCACAGATTTGCCGTTTACTTACTCGCCCGTTGCCGATCTCACCCCTCCAAAAGGCGTAGTGTTGCAAATAGAATCGGACACCGAATCCTACAAAGCGACCGGCGTCTCGATGGAAGCCATTGCCGAAGCCAGCGTACAGCCACCGAAAGGGGCAAAAGCCGTTTCGAGTGAAGAGATGGAAGACATACGCCGGAAAGGTATGGCCGATTTTCGCCAGAAGATGATGCAGAACATGCCCATGCGGGGCCAGAACTAAGTTTGTAATGAATACGGTACACCGAAAAATGTATAATGAAAAATGATGAACTTATTGACTGCGAAGCAATTGACTCGATTTTTGTTGATCGGTATTCATTGTACATTATTCATTAATATCAAATCCTTTTCACAGTCACCGGGTACGATTAGCGGGCAGGTGGTGGACTCGCTCACCCGAAAACCACTCCTCGAAGCGTCGATATCACTATTAGCGGGCAAGGATTCTTCTCTGGTGAACTTCGGGATTACCGATGGGGAAGGCCGGTTCTCGTTCCCGAAAATAGCTGAAGGGCAGTATCGCATATTAGTTACGTATGTGGGTTATCGGAGCCGCGCCCGTCGGGTTGCGGTTACCAAAACCGACCCTTCGCCAAATGTTGGTGCCATTGACCTGGTGGCTCAGTCGCAAACGCTGACTGAAGTATCTGTGCAGGGCGAACGGGCTCCCATCGCTGTAAAAGGGGATACACTGGAATTTAACGCCGGTTCGTTCAAAACCCGGCCCAATGCGCAGGTAGAGGATTTGCTGAAGAAACTGCCGGGGGTAGAAGTTGACCGGGATGGCAACGTGAAAGCGCAGGGCCAGGCTATTACGAAAGTGCTGGTGGATGGCAAACCCTTCTTCGGCAATGACCCCAAAATGGCGACCCGAAACCTTCCCGCCGACATCATCGACAAAGTACAACTCTTCGATCAGGCTTCGGAACAATCGGCCTTTTCGGGTGTGGACGATGGCGACCGGGAAAAAACGATCAATATCACGACCAAGAAAGACAAGCGGAAAGGCTCGTTTGGTCAGCAGACCATTGGTGCCGGGCCAAAACTGGGCGACGATGCGAGATACTCGGGTCGGGTGAGCTTTAACCGGTTTAACAACGGCCGCCAGATTTCCATGCTGGGCATGGCCAACAATGTGAACCAACAGGGTTTTACGGCCTCGGATCTGGGTCTTGGTAATAACTTTGGCGGAGCCGGACAAGGGCAGGGCGGTGGCGGTGGCAGCAACGTGGTGCGCGGTGGCGCCGGTGGCGGCAGCGGGAATGGTGCCGGTCAGGTGGGGAGCAATGCGATCACCCAATCGTGGGCGGCCGGTATTAACTACCGCGACGGCTGGGGTAAAAAGATTGATGTGGTCAGCAGCTACAACGCCAGTAATACCAACACCCTCACTAACCAGCAAAGTCACCGGGAAAACGTGATTCCGAGCGGTACCGCCGGTACGGTGATTACGCGCCCCGATGCCGGATTTGTCCGCGACCAGACCAACGGTTCTGACAACACCAATACCAACCACCGGGCCAACCTGCGGCTCGATTATCGTATTGATTCCATGACAACGATCCGGGTTATTCCGAATCTGTCGTGGCAAAATTCGACGTATAGCAACCAGAGCCAGGCCCGAACAATTACCAACGAAGGCGTGCTGGCCAACTCGAGCCTGACCAATTATAACTCAACCGGTAGTGGCTTTAACGGCAATAACTCACTGCTGCTTTTTCGCAAATTCCAGAAAAAAGGCCGGAGCTTTTCCGTAAACTGGAACATCGCGTTCAATAACCAGGACAACGAAGGGATTAACAAATCGGTCAACCAATTCAACGGCTCTTCGACTAGCCTGACGTCGGGTATTATAACAAAAGATACGCTAACAGGCATTACTACACAGACCATTAACCAGCGGAACGATCAGCAAACGCATTCGATGACCAACACTATCAACGTGAGTTATACGGAGCCGTTGTCTATGCGCCAGACACTTGAATTTCATTACAACCTGTCTGATAATCATAATACGTCGAACCGGGCGGTGAATGATTTCAATGGGCTGACGAACCAGTACGATCTGTTGAATACATTCCTGAGCAACAATTTTGTGAACGACTACGTAACCAATCGGGGTGGATTGACGTGGCAAACCCGGCGGTTGAAATACACCTACGCGTTTGGTCTGGATGCGCAGCAGGCCAGCCTCAACTCCGATAACCTAAGCCGGGAAACGAACCTGAATCGAACGTTTTCGAACTTGTTGCCCAATGCCTTGCTGACCTACAATTTTGCCAAAAGTCGGCGGCTCCGGTTCAACTACCGAACCCGTATCAATGCGCCGTCGGTGAATCAGTTGCAACCGGTAGCCAATAACACGAACCCGCTTAACATTCAGTTAGGTAACGCCAATTTGCAGCCGGAATATAGCCACACGCTGTCGTTGAACTACAACCAGTTCGATGCTGCTACGTTCCGGAACATGTTTCTTTTTCTGAACGCCAGCCGAACGGATAACAAAATTGTCAACTCGACGGTATTCGACAGATCAGGTGCGCAGACTACAATTCCCGTCAATACAAATGGCTATTACACGGTGAACGGATCGTTGGTCTTCGGCCGGCCGCTTAAATTGGGTGCGCAGAAAACCAACCTGAACCTCTCGACAAACATGACTTTTAACCAGGGAACGAGCTTCATCAACAACCAGTCTAACCAGGCAAAAAACTGGCTGATTGGTCAGGGGGTTGGTCTGAGTTCGAACTTTACGGAGAAACTGGACTTGAACCTGTCGGGGAACATCAACTGGCAATCGGCGAAGTATTCGCTACAGCCCCAGCAGAACACTACTTTCCTGAATCAGACGGTTACGCTCGATGTCTACTACCAATTGCCGCTGAAGTTTACCTTCTCTACAAACGTTTACTTCAATCATTACGGTGGCAACTCGGCTAATTTTAACCAGTCGTATACACTCTGGAACGCTACGCTGGCCCGGCAGTTGTTCAAGCAGAATCAGGGAGAACTGCGCTTCCAGGCATTCGATTTGCTGAACCAGAATCAGAGTATTGTTCGGAACGTGACCGACACGTATACGGAAGAAGTGCGGAGCCGTGTGCTGAACCGCTATTTTATGGTCAGTTTCGTGTATAACCTGCGCCGGTTCAGTGCGGGCGTTACGGCGCCACGAGATCCGTTCCAGGAGCGAAACGGGGGAGGCCAGCGCGGGCAGGGGGGAGGCTTTCGCCGGAACGGGTAATCTTATTTGAGATACAAATGAAAAATGGAGTTAGCACAAAGACTAACTCCATTTTTCATTTGTATCCAAGTACTACGGCTAATTTACATTAGCGTATTCTCGATTGAGATTTTTTGTCATGCTGAGGCATGAAGCATCTTCGGTAGCAACATCAATTCAATTCCCGAAGATGCTTCGTGCCTCAGCATGACAAAAAATGACCTAAGCTATTTAGACTTGAGTACTTATTTTACTTTATATACCGGAAATCTTCATTACCCTTCAATGCCAATAACGTTTCGTACATGAGTTTGATGACACTCTGTACATCGTCCATATGCACCGTTTCGACGGTGGTGTGCATGTACTTGAGCGGTAGTGAGATCAGGGCGGAGGCAATACCTTCCGTCGCGTAGGCAAAAGCGTCGGTATCTGTACCCGTCGAACGGCTCACAGCCTGCCGCTGGAATTCAATTCCCTGCTGTTCGGCCACGCCGATCATGAAATCGAGTACATTATTCTGAACGGCCGGGCCGTAACATAAAACGGGCCCACCACCGCATTTCAGATCACCCTGTTCTTTCTTGTCGTATTTAGGCGACTGTGTGTCGTGGGTTACGTCGGTACAAATGGCCAGATCGGGCTTGAGTCGCCGGGCAATCATTTCGGCCCCCCGCAGGCCAATTTCTTCCTGAACCGCATTGACGATGTACAGCGTAAACGGCAGGGTGATGTTATTTTCCTTTAACAGCCGTGCCACTTCGGCAATCATGAACCCACCCATGCGGTTATCCAGTGCCCGTCCAACGTAATAGCGGCCGTTCAACTCCATCAATCCGTCGGTAAAGGTGCAGACGGTACCAACGTGAATACCCATGTCCAGCACTTCTTGCTTGGTAGCGGCACCCACATCGATGAACAAATCCGTGACTTTGGGAGCCGTATCTTTCGCCAGATCGCGAACGTGAATGGCAGGCCAGCCGAAAACGCCTTCTACTACGCCCTTTTTCGTATGCAGGTTCACCCGCATCGACGGCGCAATGAGGGCATCGGAACCTCCGTTTCGGCGGACGAACAGGTAGCCATCGTCAGAGATGTAATTGACGAACCAGGAGATCTCGTCGGAGTGGGCTTCAATAACGACTTTATAGTCTTTGCCCGGTCCGATCACGCCAACGGCAGTGCCATAGGTGTCGACAATGTACTCATCGGTGTAGGGTTTGAGGTAATCCAGCCAAATCTGCTGCCCCGACGATTCGAAGCCGGTGGGGGAGGCATTGTTTAAGTACTTGTAGAGGAAACTTTTACTTTGTTCGTTCATTACGAAGTTTAATTAGGATAAGAGCAAGGCCAAAATAGGCACGCCCTTCTCGTAAAGTAAAGGGAAAAAATATCAAAACCCAATCCGTTCCCGCTTCTGCTCAACGCCCATTGAACGCAGAACTTCCATGGCAATCCGGTCGTCGTATTTGCGTTTCCAGTAGTCGGCTTCCAGCCGGAGCTTGTCCAGTTCCAGTTGTTGTTTCTCGACTACCAGGCGAAGTGTCTCCAGTTCATGACTGACCAGTTCCTCGGATTTTTCCTCCACAACCTGTGCCGAAACAACGTCGTCGGTGAGGAGGGCGAGGGGTGAAATAGCCAAAACGTTCGCTATTTGGGTCAGCCGGGAGAGGGTCAGGTCAGTTTTGCCGCGTTCAATATCGCCGTAGGCCGTTGTGGACAGATTGAGTAAATCGGCCATGTTTTCCTGCGATAAACCGCGTTGTAGCCGTTGTAAGCGTATTTTTTCGGCCGGGCCACGATTGGAGATAGTGCTCATATCAAGTAACAACGATAAAATCTAAACCAAAACTGACAGTGTTTTTCGTGATGATAACGCAATTTTGTAACGAAACAATTCTCGAACTTACACCAAGCGTTCTTGGTTTTCAAATCAAGAAGTAAACCCAATTATGAATTACGAAAAAGAATTCCGCAATTTCGCCGTGCATCACATGGGTCTTAACGGCCTGACGGTGGACGGTTACGTGAAGCACACTGTCCAGAATCATAGCGTTGAAAACATGACCCGTTCGGTCATTGAAGAGCGCCCCATGAACTTCCGCGAAGTAGACGTGTTCTCGCGCCTTATGGCCGACCGCATTATTTTTATGGGTCTGCCCGTTGACGACAACATCGCTAACATCATTGTGGCCCAGCTGCTCTTCCTGGAGTCGGCTGATCCTAAAAAGGATATCCTGATGTACCTCAACAGCCCCGGCGGTTCTGTCTACGCCGGTTTAGGTATCTACGACACCATGCAGTACGTTCGGCCGGATGTGGCAACCGTTTGCACCAGCCTGGCTGCGTCGATGGGTGCTGTATTGCTGGCAGGTGGTGCCGCTGGCAAACGTTCGGCGCTGCCACACGCCCGTGTCATGATTCACCAGCCATCGGGCGGTGCGCAGGGACAATCGGTCGATATCGAGATCACCGCTCGCGAAATCGTTAAACTGCGCGTTGAATTATATGAAATTCTGGCGCATCACTCCGGTAAAACCGTTGAGGAAATCGAGAAAGATTCGGATCGTGACAAATGGATGCGGGCCGAAGAAGCGAAAGAATACGGCTTGATCGACGAAGTACTGCGCCGGGAGAAGTAATTTCTGATACGCTTTTTACATCGAAACGAAGAACGCGAAAATCAACTGATTCTCGCGTTCTTCGTTTTAAGTACAATTAAGACTTGACCGGGAAGGTTGAAATATATGTCTTGGGCGTTTACCCATCAATCAATAACTTTGTAATTCCTCATTAACTCTGGCTCGGCGAGTCTTTTTTATCGAAATTAGCCTAACAAAGTCGTTTAAAGAACTGTTTAAATATACCATACTTGTAGACGGATCGTCATCTTTATAATCTGTTAAACCCCAGCCAATTTACTCTGCAACCGTTCATGCCACAAATCAGTTGCTCGTTCTGCGGACGACGCAAAAATGAAGTAATGATGCTCCTATCGGGCATCGACGCACACATCTGTAACTACTGTATTGAACAAGGGCATCAGGTTGTGCTGGAAGAAATGCGCCCCAAAAAGAGCGAACCCACGGAGTTAAATATCAACCTGATAAAGCCAATTGATATGAAGCGGCACCTCGATCAATACGTTGTTGGTCAGGATGAAGCAAAAAAATCAATAACGGTAGCCGTTTATAATCACTATAAGCGCCTGATGCAGCCCAAGACGAACGATGATGTAACGATTGAGAAATCGAATATCATCATGGTGGGCGAAACCGGCACGGGCAAAACCTACCTGGCCCGTTCGATTGCCAAAATTCTCGAAGTGCCGTTTTGTATTGCCGATGCCACAGTGATCACAGAGGCAGGCTACGTAGGTGAAGATGTGGAGACTATATTGACGCGCCTGTTGCAGGCTGCCGATTATAATGTTGAAGCGGCCGAACGAGGCATTGTCTACATTGACGAAATCGATAAGATAGCCCGTAAGTCGGACAATCCCAGTATCACCCGCGATGTGAGTGGTGAAGGTGTTCAGCAGGCTTTACTAAAATTGCTGGAAGGTTCGGTTGTAAACGTGCCCCCTCAGGGCGGGCGCAAACACCCCGATCAGCGCCTGATAGCACTTAATACCGAAAATATTCTGTTCATCTGTGGGGGCGCTTTTGACGGTATCGAACGCCATATTACCAAGCGGATTAACACCCGTCCCATTGGTTTTTCCGGCGACCGTCGGCTGAATGATACGTTTGAGCGCGGGCATCTAATGCGGTATATCTCCGCTCTGGATTTAAAGTCGTTTGGTTTGATTCCCGAATTGATCGGCCGCTTACCCGTATTAACTCACCTCGAACCGCTCGACCGCGACGCGTTGATGCAGATTCTGACGGAGCCAAAAAATGCGATTACAAAACAATACAATAAACTTTTCCAGATGGAGGGCATTACCCTGCACTGGGACGCCAGCGCCCTTAATTATATTGTCGATCAGGCATTACAGTACGGACTTGGAGCGCGGGGATTACGCTCAATTTGTGAATCCATTATTACCGATGCCATGTTTGAAATGCCTTCCCAAACGGGCGTCAGCGAGTTGACCGTTAACCTGGAATATGCACGAGAAAAGTTTGGCAAATCCTCGACATACCAACTTCGTTCCGTTGCCTAATTTCTATAGAAACTGCATTAACTGAAACGGCCTGCCCTCATTATTGAGGGCAGGCCGTTTCAGTTGGAGAAATTATTTTTTTGACGTTTAGTTTAATTAATCTATTAAATATATAGAATAAATTATGAAGTTTTAATAATTAAAAAGCCCGTAGATTGCTGTGTATTGATGTGGAGTTTAATTTATTTATACGGTTTATAATCAATTAGTTGTGCACCTCTCTGGCGATTAAAAAGAGTTAACGGTTCGGATAAGAAAAATGTAAATAACTCCCATCAACGTGAGCCTCTGAAATAGATGACGAAAGTTAAATAGGTGCTGGATGATCAGACAACTTGTTTTTTTTATTCTGTTCACCAACAAAAGAAAGACGTTCTAGTTCATGAGTGTGATAACTCAAACGTTCACATGTAATTCATACACTATGCGTATGTTCTCCAAACATCTTTTCACTGCGCTTTTAGGAGTCGCTATTTTCTCTTCATGCAGCCGTCCGGTAGCGTATTTTCAGCCAAGCGCCCGTGAACATTTTACAAAGGTTTCATCAACTGCTGCGCCCGTGGCTGCTTCTGAACAGGCTGCTCCCGCTACTGAAAGCATCACCTCTAATCAGCCCGTAGTAACGCCCGCCCAACAGGTTGTGCAGACCAACACCGCAATCGATCAGGTCGATGCGCTGGTGCGGAATGATAGCAAATTAAGTGCTGACAAAACAGTTCAAAAGCGCCTGAACCGCGTGCGGACGTTGCTGGCTTCTACATCAGCTAAAGCAACTGCGTCGCCTGAGGTAACCAATGCACCGAAAAAAATGAATCTGATGGAGCGGATGATGCTCAAGAAGATGAACAAAAAAATCAGCAAACAACTGGCTCCTGCCAATCCTGATCAAACCATGTCGAGCCGGGGTACGCTAGCTGCAGGTGCTGTGCTGGTCATCATTGGATTGCTGCTGCTGGTGCTAACCTCGGGTACGGCATCGACAATTGGTCTGGTAGCTGTTTTGGTCGGTGCGGTGATCCTGCTGATCGGGTTATTATAAGGGCCGGGAAGCCACAGCCAAAATTTTCGTCAATCTCTTAACAAACGAACTCAGTTGAAGTTGTTAGGAATGTTATTTCAATCATCCATTTTTTAAACCATACTTTATGAACACGTTGTCTAAGCATCTTTTTGCTGCTCTTTTAGGAACAGCTATTTTATCATCCTGCAGCCGCCCAGTGGCTTATTTCCAACCAAGTGCGCGTGAAAGTTTTAAGTCGGCCCAACCTGAAATGGCTGTGGCTTCTACACCTGCTGACGTTGCTCAGCCCGAAGTATCGCCTGTAGCCGTTTCTATGGCAGCCCCCGCTGCGTCGGTTAATGAGCAGCTTGCCCAAACCAAAGAGGCCGTAAAGCAGGTCGACGCTTATGTTCGGAATGATAATAAACTGGCTTCGAACAAAAAGTTGGCAAAACGTATGGAGCGGTTAAATGAGATGTTGGCAACGACAACGACGAAAGCAACTGTCGCCACGAACGCGGCTTCAACCAAAAAGATGTCCCTGATGGAGCGTACCATGCTCAAGAAAATGGACAAAAAGATCAAAAACCATGTTGCCCCCGATCAGACAAAGGCGATGAACAGCAACGTACGGCTGGGTATCATCATTGGTATTGTCGGTTTGCTGTTGCTCATTCTGGGCGGTGGCAGCGTACTTGGTGTAATCGGCGGTATCGGTTTTGTGGTTGGTCTGGTGCTGGTTCTGCTTGGCGTCATCAATTCATAAGTAATTCTTATCAACTGGAATGAGCCAATCCCCCTTGTTTTGTCTCATCCATGGCCACGGCGTAGATGCTTCCATTTGGGAGGGTATCTACGCCGATTTGGCTTTGGACTTTCGGATGAGTAAGCCAGACTTTTCCCGGCTTACTCACCTCACTACCATTGAGGCTTATGCCGATGCCCTTTACGACCAACTGGCGTTGACCGATGGCCAAAAAGTCATTCTGGCAGGTCATTCGATGGGCGGTTACACGGCTCTTGCCTTTGCTGAAAAGCATCCGGATCGGGTGCAGGGGCTGGTTTTGTACCATTCGACCGCTACCGCCGACGACGAGGCCAAACGACAAGCTCGCCAGCAGGTTATTCGGGAGTTGCAGACTACCGGAACGCAACCGTTTATTCATAAACAAATGGCGAAAATGGTGGCTCCGTCCTATGCACCGGAACGGATAGAAGCACTGGAGAACCAGTTCAAAGATCTGCCTGCCGAAGCGCTTATTGCCGGTATGAAGGCCATTGCCGGCCGACCCGACCGGACGACTGTTTTGCGCAATGTCAATTTTCCTGTTTTGCTCGTGCTGGGCCGGGACGATCAGATTATACCTTATGAAAAAACAGCACAGCTTACCGAACTGTCCAGCCGAATCAAGTTAGCCACCATTGAACAGGCCGGCCATTTGAGCATGGTTGAGCAACCAATCAAATCGACGGAAATTCTTCGGGCGTTTGCTGCACAATTTTAACGGATTGGCGTGATCGAGTTTAAGCAGGAAGCTGATTTAGCTTCCTTTTCATGTTTTAAGCCCTTTTTAAGTCGATTATCCGTAAACTTGCACCTCATTTATAGGAACGTAAGGGGCAGCATTCGTTGTCCGATCAGTTTATATCGTCAAGAGAATGGCAGAGCTGTTTAATGTTTATCCGCTATACGACATTGAGCCCGTTAAAGCGAAGGGGAGCTACCTTTGGGATACCCACGGCACCCGTTATCTGGACCTCTATGGTGGTCATGCAGTCATATCAGTTGGGCACACGCACCCGCGCTATGTGCAGGCATTGACCGATCAGCTGAACAAAATTTCGTTCTACTCTAACTCGGTCAAGATCCCGCTGCAACAGGAGCTAGCGGATAAACTGGGCGCTCTGTCCGATCATCCGGATTACGCTTTATTTTTATGCAATTCCGGAGCTGAGGCTAACGAAAATGCGCTGAAACTGGCCTCGTTTCATAACGGGCGGACTAAAGTGGTAGCGTTTACCAAGTCGTTTCATGGTCGCACCGCCGGTGCCGTAGCCGCTACTGATAATCCGGCAATTGTTGCTCCAGTCAATTATAACCAGCACGTTACGTTTCTACCATACAATGATGTAGAAGCCGCCCGAACAGGTATTGCGACCGATACTTGCGCCGTAATTATTGAAGGTATTCAGGGCGTTGGGGGAATACAGGTAGCAACCGATGAATTTCTTCAGGCACTCCGCCAACGGTGCGACGAGACAGGTACGGTACTCATTCTGGACGGCGTTCAGTGCGGGTATGGCCGGTCGGGGAAGTTCTTCTCACACCAGTTCAGCGGTATTGAAGCCGATATTATCTCGATGGCGAAAGGTATGGGCAATGGATTTCCGATTGGAGGTATTCTCATCTCGCCCAAGTTTAAGGCGAGTTATGGCTTGCTCGGAACAACCTTTGGTGGCAATCACCTGGCTTGTACGGCGGCCATCGCCGTGCTGGACATCATGAAAGAGGAGGGCCTGATGGAAAATGCGACGAAGATGGGCAACTATCTCATGGACGGTATCCGTCTGGTTGGGGGCTATAAAGAACTGCGGGGACGGGGACTGATGATCGGAATCGAGTATGACTATCCGGTCGATGTACTGCGGAAAACACTTTTGTTCGAACACAAACAGTTTACGGGCGTGGCGGGTAAAACGATCATCCGATTGCTGCCATCACTGGCTATTGGTGTCGATGAGGCCGACCAGTTTCTGGAAGCGCTGGCTCTGGAAACAAAACAGACAGTTTAGTTTAAATCGAAGGAAACGATCAATTGCCTAACGAGTACCAATGACCAATTTTCTCTCCCTTGCTGACGTCGCGGATATCGACGCACTCATCCAATCTGGTCTTGCTGCCAAAGCCAATCCATTTGCCGACCAGCATCTTGGTAAAAACAAAACGATTGGCCTAATCTTCTTTAATTCCAGTTTGCGTACGCGGTTAAGCACGCAGAAAGCAGCCCAGAACCTCGGCATGAACGTGATGATCATGAACGTTGGGCAGGATAGCTGGGGGCTGGAGATGGAAGAGGGTGTGCTGATGAACGGCGATAAAGCCGAGCACGTTCGGGAAGCAGCCGCTGTGATGGGCCGCTACTGCAATATCATTGGTATCCGGGCCTTTGCTGAACTGAAAGATCGCGAGAAAGACTACCGGGAGCAGGTTATGCACCAGTTTGCGAAGTATGCTAAGGTACCCATCGTAAACCTGGAATCGGCTACGCGCCACCCCCTTCAGTCGCTGGCCGATTGCATCACCATTGAAGAAGCGAAGACTGTGGCCCGGCCCAAGGTAGTCCTTACGTGGCTGCCTCACTTCAAGCCGTTACCGCAGGCGGTTGCCAACTCCTTCTGCGAATGGATGAACGCCCGTGCAAACGCCGGTCATATTGAATTTATCATAACACATCCCGAAGGGTACGAACTGGCTCCCGAATTTGCGGGTAATGCCCACGTAACCTATAACCAGAGCGAAGCCTTTGCCGGAGCCGACTTCATTTACGGAAAAAACTGGTCATCCTACACGCACTACGGGCAAGTTCTGACACAAGACCCCTCCTGGGCGGTAACGATGGAAGACTTACACCTAACGAACAACGGTAAGTTTATGCACTGCCTGCCGGTTCGGCGCAACCTGAAAGTAGCGGATGCTGTACTGGATGGGCCACAATCGTTGGTTATTGAGCAGGCGGCTAACCGCGAATGGTCGGCTCAGGCGGTGTTAAAGGAAATTCTGACGTATAATGGATAAACTTACAGTTATAAAAATCGGGGGAAACGTCATTGATGACGCTGCTGCCCTGAAACGATTCCTGACTGCCTTTGCCAGGATACCCACGGCCAAACTTCTCATTCATGGTGGTGGAAAAGTAGCTACGCAGGTTGCGGAGAAACTGGGGATTCAAACGACCATGGTTGAGGGGCGTCGTATTACTGACCAGCCCATGCTGGAGGTGGTGACGATGGTTTATGGGGGACTGGTCAATAAGCAGATTGTAGCCAAACTTCAGGCACTGGAGGTGAATGCGATTGGGATGACGGGCGCCGATGCCGGAACGGTACTGGCTAAAAAGCGGCCCGTTAAGGATATTGATTATGGTATGGTAGGTGATATTGAGGAAGTCGATTCGGGCCAGATCCAGTTTTTCCTGCGCCAGAACCTGACGCCCGTTTTTGCGCCCATCACGTACAATAGTGCAGGAGACTTGTTAAATACAAATGCCGATACGATGGCCTCCGCCATTGCTGTTGACATGGCCCGCCATAACGAGGTAACGCTGGTCTATTGCTTTGAGAAGAAAGGCGTGCTGAAAGATCCTGAGGATGATAACAGCGTGATCCACGAGTTAACTCCAGCACTTTATGCCGAATACAAGGCTGGTGGTGCCATTAATAAAGGAATGATTCCGAAGTTGGACAACGCGTTTAAAGCCCTGGAGAACGGTGTTTCCAGAGTGATTATCTGTCACGCAGATGAAGTAGCCGAAGCCGTTAGACAGGGCGCCGGTACCGTTTTAGTTAAGTGAGTGGAGTTGGTGGCGTAAGTGTGTAAACTCACTTCACTTACGCCACTAATTTACTTTTCTGCCAGTAGGTGAACGACCCGCCGGATGCCCATAAAACGGCGCTGATAGTAACTGGCATGCAGGTAATCATATCGTACTCCTCCGTTCCAGGCAGAGTGAATAAACTTTATACGGTCGCCTACTACTTCAGTAATCAGACCAACATGACCAATACGTTTTGCGGATGCACTATGCCCTTTGAAGAGAATCAAATCGCCGGGTTGGGCTGATTGTTTGTCAATAGGCGTGCCTATATGGCCTTGAGCGGCACTGGAGTGGGGGAGGGAAAGCCCGAATTTATTATAGCAAAAGCGAGTGAAACCTGAACAGTCAAACCCTTTTGTTGTCGTGCCACCCGAACGGTATCGAATGGAAAGGTGATCTTTGGCGAAACTAATTACATTTTTAACGAGTGGAATCTGGTCGTAGAAGTTTTCTCCAGTAGACGTTACGGTGGGTACGTCGGTAAGATCTTGCGTTACGGTGGGTACAGTTTGCGCTTTAACAAGGCCAAACGAGGCCATATAAACTACTGCCAGGAGCACTTTTTTCGTCATAATGTTGAGGTTAAAGGGGGATCACATGTCATAAAAGTAGCAAAAGCTCTACGTTCTACCTACCCGTTGAGGAGCATTTTCTACACTCTCTGCTTAATAGACTATGCCAAACTTTAAAAGTCACTGATAGTAAGATATTTGTGGCATATGAAAATTGTGTGAAATTTATTTTACTCTATGTTCATACTAGAGAGAAACCGCTTTTCTCATATGAGAAAAGCGGTTTAACACGCACAACCCAATTGAGGACTGTTCATATTAAACCGCTTTTGATACAGATGCTAATCGTTCAGGCTCAGAACCAGCCTGCTCCAACGATACGGAATGGCCAGGGAATAGACGCCAGAATAAGAAGTAAACCCAAGCCATAAAAAATACCGATCAGCCGTTGTTTGGTAACCGCATCCGTTGCCCGTTTTGACCGGGAATAGCCAATGGTTACGAGTATAATGGCAATGAGCATTCCGGCGGTGTGCTCGACACTGTAGAAACGATACAGTTTCTCACTCAGCATACTGAAATTTACTTTCGGGCTAATGAATAAGAGCACCAGACCCAGCAGCAGTTGCGTGTGTACTGCAATGAGGGTAAACAGGTACAGTTTACGATTGCCGTCGGTATAACCACTACGTCCCTGCCATTTGCCAATGGCAACGATCACAGCCACTAAAAGTAGGAGAAGAGCTATCCAGCGAAGCCCCGAGTGGGCATGTACTAATCCAGAATACATAACTTGGTTGATTTAACAGGTAAATTGATTTGCTTGGCAAATAAACAACCAAATCAGGACTTTTAACCGAAGCCGGTCGACGGTTTCTGACAACACTCAAACCAATTTACCGTATATATTGGTTGTGGGGTTACGATGATACTCTATAATACGACCTACAGCGTGGCCGAAGAAGTTGCCGAAGATTGGCTTCGATGGATGAAACGCTTCTTTCTGCCAGCCGCCATGGCTACCGAGTTGCCAACTGGTTACCGAACGCTCCGACTCCTTACCGAACTCGACAATGGGGGGGTAACCTTTTCGATCCAGTTGGACTTTAGCACCCGGACCGATTACGAAATCTACCTCGAATTACACGCCGATACCCTTCGCCAGCGGATAAAACATCGTTTCGGTAACCAGTTCATCTCTTTCGACACCCTGCTTGAAGAAGCTTAGAAAGAAGTTTGATGTAGCCTGTGCACCGTTGATACATCCTATATCATATATCGTTTCTCTTCCTCCGTTTGTCGACGGTCAGCAGGAAGGCGGGGAGGAGGATCAGGTTGGAGGCCATGCCCATCAGCAAGGTAATGGATACCAGAATACCCAGGGCTACGGTGCCTTGAAAGGTCGATGCAGCAAAAATGGCAAAACCTGCAAACAGAATCATGGCGGTATAGAACATGCTGATGCCCGTGTAGCGAATCGTTTCCGAAACGGCCCGGTCTAATGTCATTTTCTGGTTCCGCAACTCATCCCGGTACTTGGTGATGAAATAGATGGTGCCATCCGATGAGATACCAAAGGCAATACTGAAGATGAGAATCGTGGACGGCTTCAGATGAATCCCGCAGAACCCCATAATCCCGGCCGTCACAATCAAGGGCACCACGCTCGGTAATATGGCGATCAGGCTTAGCCGAACGTCGCGCAGGAGGATGATGAGGATTATGGAAACCAGCAAAATCGCCAGTACTGTGCTCTCGGCCAGGTTTTTCAGCAAATAGTCGTTGCCCCTTGTAAAGACGACACTGTTGCCGGTAATATGTACGTCGTACTCCTCGTTAGCGGCAACCCGCTTTCCCGTTGCCCGATCTATATTGAAAATAGAGTCGGCTTTGGGCTGTAACTCCTTTAGTAACTGGGTAGTGCGCACCGTACCCACGTCGGGCATCTGGAAACTCACGCGGGTGTAACGATAGGTACTGTCGAGATAGGCTTTGAACGCCAGCCCTCCGCCCGCGTTTTTGGCTCCTTTCAACTGAGGAGCGTAACTGGCCAGCTGGTTGAGTTCAAGTGCACCGGGGAGTGCATAATATTTTGGGTCGCCACCCCGGTAGGCCTGATACAGAAACTTAACCGCTTCGACCAGCGAAAGGGGCCGCGTGAACTCACCGTATTTGTTGAACTCACGCTCAAGCAGCTTTATTTTGGTCAGGGTCTGGGGCGTTAGGACCCGCCCCGCACGTTTGGTGTCGATGCTGACCTCAAAAGGCATTACGCCTTTAAAACGGCTCTCGATAAACTTCAAATCTGTATAGATAGGGTCATTCTTGGGTAAGTCATCGACAATGAAGCCAATCGGGTTTATCTGGAGTGCCCCCACTATGGATATGCCCGTTAAAACCCCAATGAACGTATAGATGGCTGTTCGGCGGGTGCGTACCAAATGGTCTACCCAGGTCAGGAAACCACTCACCTGTTTACGCTCCAGGTGGCCGCGCTGTTTGGGTGATGGCGTTTTGAGGTAGCTGAAAATAATAGGCGTCAGGATGAGCGATACCACATAAGTCGTCATGATGCCAAAGGCCGACACCAGACCAAACTGAACCAGAAGGGGGCTTCCGGTGAAGTAAAAGACAAAAAAACCGATACTGGTGGTAATGTTTGCGAAGAAAGTCGTTTCGCCTACCTTCTCAGTTGCGATCATTAGGGCTTCGTGCTGACTTCGGTGCCGATTTAGTTCCTCGTGGTAGCGGTTAAGCAGGAAAATGACGTTGGGAACGCCAATGACAATAATCAACGGGGGGATCAGGCCCGTGAGCAGGGTAATATCGTACCCTAACAGGACAATGTAGCCCGTAGCCCAAATTACACCTACGCCCACCACTGCCAGCGCCGACAACACAACGGTGAACGAACGGAAAAAATAGAACAGAATCAGGGCCGTAACCAGAAACGCCAGTCCCAGAAACAGGAACATTTCTTTACTAACCTTGGCCGTAAATTCGGTTCGAATGTAGGGCATCCCCGACATGTGTACCGTACCGTCGGAAGGGGAGGCCAGTGAACTGACCAGCTGGTGCTGGTGGCCAAACGAATCTGCAACGGCTTCGACGCGCCTGACAAGCGAAATCCGGTTTTTAGTGTTGACTACTTTCTGATCGAAGGTAATAGCCATCAGATACGCCCGACCACTACTATCGGTTACCAGACCCCGGTAAAAGGGTAGGTTGGTAATGCGGGTCTTCAGACTATCGAGACTGGATTGGGTCGTGAGTGGTCCCGAAATAAGCGGACGAACGCGGAACGTATGTGCCGAATCGTCGCGGGTGACGCCGACGAGATTGGCGTTTGAAACGACATCTTTAATGCCTTCAATTTGACGGATTTTCTTCCCCAGCGCATACCAGTCATTGAAGAAACCAAGCTGGTACATACTGTCGGTTTCGATGGCGAGTACCATAACACTGCCATCCTGGCCAAAGCGCGACTTGAAGGCTTCGTAACGTTGATAATCGGGGTCTGTGACGGGCAGGATCTTGGCCAATTCGTACGATAACTTGACCTTGCCGGCCTGATACCCCATGAAGACTGTGCCCAGGAGCACAGCAACTAATAAAGCAATCCTATTTTTTACTATAAACGATGCGATACGGTGCCAAATCATACCTGAATGAACGCGAAATAAGTCTGCAAGGTACGTAAAAACGGTGGTGTACGACGAACGCTTCATCGTTTGGGTCAGCAGAATACAATTAGAATAGGTAAGACAGACATAGTACAGGCATACGTTAACCTAAACATCTATACGCAGCAGCCGGTAAGTAAAGCAGAGAAGTATGTGTAGAAACCAGCCAGATAAAAAAGTCAATGTGAGTAATTGTGTTACAGGCTGAAATCGACTAAAATTTTAAACAACTGTAGTTGATTTTGTTGATTAACATACTTGAGGTTATGTAAAATTGCTTTCGTATGTAGCAACATTAATCCATAATTCGTATGGTAAAATGAAGTTTTAGTTGGATAAAAATTTGTCGCGAATAAGGTAGCCGTTAATAGACGTGCAAATCCTTCCGTAAATCCAAACAAAAGAGTCTATAAGTCGATTATAGTAACAGACCTTGTGGTATTTATAAATTCGCTAACAAAACAACCATGACAACTCATACGCACCGCACCGGGAACTTACCTTACCGGAACTCTGAACAACGTGATTTGGACGCATCAGTATGGGGCCACAATCCTAAGAACGTAGCGTTTATTGGTGACTACCTTCCCCGCCAATGCGGCATTGCTACCTTCACTTCCGATCTCTACCAATCGTATAACTCATTCATTCCTAATTCCCGTGCCTTAGTCGTATCCGTTAACGATACACCGGAGGGCTACGACTATCCATCGGAAGTTCGCTACGATTTTTACCAGCATGATCAGCCTGCCTACCGCAAAGCTGCCGAATTTCTGAATTCCAAAGATGTAGACGTCGTCTGCCTTCAACATGAATACGGCATTTACGGAGGTTCGGCAGGAAATTATATTCTTACGCTGCTTCGGAACCTTACAATGCCCATTGTAACCACATTTCATACCATTCTTAAAGACCCTAATGAAGATCAATTGCTGGTGCTGAAAAGCATTGCCGATTTGTCGTCCCGGGTGGTGTGTATGTCGGAAAAGGGCCGCGACTTTCTGATTAATATCTATGAAATACCGGAAGAAAAAATTGATCTGATTCCGCATGGTATTCCCGATATGCCTTTTGTTGATCCCCATTTTTTTAAGGATAAATTTGGTATGGAAGGCAAACAAACGTTACTGACGTTTGGTCTGCTTTCGCCTAACAAGGGCATCGAAAATGTGATTCGGGCGCTGCCCCGTATTGTTGAGCAGTACCCGAATGTGGTGTATATGGTGCTAGGCGCCACACACCCTAATCTGCTTAAGCACGAAGGAGAAGTCTACCGCGACAGCCTGAAAAAGCTGGCCAGCGACTGCGGAGTCCGCGATCACATCCGGTTCTACAACCAGTTCGTTGAACTGGACGGTCTGCTCGAGTACCTGGGAGCCGCCGATATATACATCACGCCTTACCTCAATCCAGCCCAAATTACATCGGGCACTCTTTCATATGCCTTTGGCTGCGGAAAAGCAGTTGTATCAACGCCCTACTGGCATGCAGAAGAGCTGCTGGCCGACGGACGAGGTGTTCTAGTTCCTTTTGGTGACTCAGATGCTATCGCCACTGAGATCATTAATCTGCTGACCGATGAGTCAACGCGCCACCAGATGCGTAAAAAAGCGTATCTGATGGGCCGTGAGATGATCTGGGAGCGGGCCATTCATGCCTATGCCAGTTCCTTTGCCCACGCTCGCCAGGAGCGCATGAGTACGTTCAACAACCAAGCTTTATACACGATGGGGTCCAACAGCAGTGCTGCTTTCAAATTACCGACCCTGCGTCTCGATCACCTGTTTCGTCTGACCGATTCAACCGGTATTGTTCAGCACGCCCGGCATCACCTGCCTTTTTACGAAGAAGGCTATTGCACAGATGATAACGCTCGTGCACTTATTCTGGCACTGACCATCAACACCGCCGGGTTGAGTGACCCAAAACTGGCAAAAGCAGCCGATAATTACTGCGCGTTCATCAACCATGCTTACACTGACGAACATCGCCGTTTCCGTAACTTCATGAGTTATGACCGGCGCTGGCTCGAAGAGTTCGGCTCCGATGACAGCACCGGGCGTACTATTTGGGCCTTGGGTACATGCATTGGACAATCATCCGACCGCAATACGGTTACCTGGGCCATGAGCCTGTTCGAAAAAGTATTGCCAACGGTGGTGTCGATGTCGTCGCCCCGCTCGTGGGCCTTCGCGCTGCTAGGTATCTATGAGTATCAGAAGAAATTCAACGACGACCGGCTGGCCAAAACCATCGAGCGTCAGTTGCTTGACAAACTTACGTTCCGCTACACCGAAACAGCAACGGAAGAATGGCCTTGGTTCGAAAATACGCTTTCGTATGATAACGCCGTACTGGCTCACGTACTGATTCGATCGGGCGATGTACACCTGGCCAATATTGGCCTGAATTCACTGAAATGGCTGGTCAGTTTGCAGACGTCGACACACGGTCATTTCCAGCCAATTGGCTCCAACGGTTTTTACACCAAAGGGCAACCCCGTGCCTTTTTCGATCAGCAGCCTCTCGAAGCCCAGAGTACGGTTTCGGCCTGTCTGGCTGCTTTTGCGGTCACGGGTGAAGACGAATGGCATCGGACGGCCATCCGGATATTTAAGTGGTTCTCAGGGTTTAACGATCTGGGACTGCCATTATACGACCAGCAGACGGGTGGCTGCCGTGATGGATTGCACATCGACCGGGTAAACCAGAACCAAGGTGCAGAATCGACGCTGTCGTACCTGCTTGCCCTGGCTGAATTGTATACCGTCCAGAAGCAGCGTCCGGATACAAAGGCTGTCAATGTGAGTATGCCTGTACCCGCATTAATGAACGGGTAATCATAAGCCGGGATAATAAGTTAGTAATTGATTAAGTTGTACAGGAGTAAGTACCTTATAAAATTGGTTTATGAGGTATTTACTCTTGTACAGCTTTGTACCTGCCTTACCTACTAACGTTTTAAAACTGATGAGTATAAAAGCCATTCGTACGGGTATCGTTCTCCGGCCAGACCCCACCCGTGTATTGTTTCGCCCTTTCGATTTAGGCAGCACGACCCGAACGCTGAAGATTGTGGCCAGGGTGGGCAGTATGACGGATGAAGAGGCTACCCAGAAGCTCGATGAAGTGATTCGGGAATTTGGTGGACGTCATTATAAACTTGAACGCTTTCTGCTCAATCGTTTTGAACAGATCAAAGCGCACCTGCTCACCGATGAGCCGCTCACGGAAGAGCGAAGGTTGCTGCTGGGCGCCTATTTTACGATGGAATACTCGCTCGAATCGGCGGCTTTGTTTAACCCATCCATGATCTGGCACCCCGATCAGACCAATGTACCACCGGGCTATAAACGGTTTATCCTGAGTTTGCGGGCGACGGGCGAAGGCCACGTATCGTCTATTTCGTTTCGGATGGGGTATATCGACGAGGCCTGCAAAATTGTGCTGCGGCAGCCGTCCCGTTATGTAACATCGCCCGAAATAGTCCCGAACCATCGCTTCAACCGGGCACAGTTTGAGCGTAAATTGTATGAACTGCGGCTGGAAAACAGTATTCAGGAAAAAATGATGCTGGGCCTGGGCGAGGAGTTTGCCTTGTCTGAACTCGATGCGCAGATTAAACGCGTACTGGCGCAGTTTCGGTACAATGCCGAATACGAAACCATCGCGAGCGGATTGCTGGCTCTGGCAAAATCGAACTATGAAATTCATTTCGATGACGACCAGAGTCTCGATGAGCGGTGCATTTTTCCAACCTCGCCCAACGAAACGAATGGTATTGAAGATGCCCGTTTTGTGCAGTTTACTGACGACGATGGCCAGGTAACGTACTACGCCACCTACACGGCTTACAATGGCCGGGTTACATTTCCGCAATTGCTGGAAACGAAAGACTTTACGCATTTCAGCGTAAGTACACTCAACGGAGCCGAGGTGTCCAACAAAGGAATGGCGTTGTTCCCACGAAAGATCAACGGACGATACGCCATGATTTCCCGTCAGGACGGCGAAAATATCTATCTCATGTACTCCGATGATCTGTATTTCTGGCAGACAAAAGAACTCATTCTCAAACCAACGTTCCATTGGGAGTACGTGCAGTTGGGCAACTGCGGGTCGCCCATCGAAACCGAAGCGGGTTGGCTGGTGCTTAGTCATGGCGTTGGTCCGATGCGGAAGTATGCCATTGGCGCATTCCTGCTCGATCTGAACGACCCTTGTAAAGTCATTGGCCGTACCAGCGAACCTATTTTGAGCCCCGATGAAAACGAGCGCGAAGGGTACGTGCCAAACGTCGTGTACAGTTGCGGTGGTCTCGTAAACAATGGCGAGTTGATTATACCCTACGCCATGGCCGACTACGCCAGCAGCTTTGCAACCGTAAATGTAGCCGAACTCCTGGCTGAACTGACCGGACAGAGCAAAACAGAAGCCGTATCTGCTGAGGTGGTTAACTAACATAACCGACAATAAAAAAGGCCCGACTACATTCGTAGTCGGGCCTTTTTTATTGTCGGCGTCAGTCTATTTCAGCGTAATCACTTCATTGATTACCCGATCTCCGCCGGCTCCGGCATATTTGTAGCTAAGCGTAAATGCGTGCGTGGCGGGATCATACTTATTTACGCCAAACTGAACAGTAGCGGCACTGGCAGTTCCTTTGGGCGTAATCGTGACCGTATTATCCGCATTTACTTTTAACCACATCTGAGCCGCATCGCCCAAATCGGCATATTCCGTCTGAACCGTCGTTCCGTTAATCGTCGATAAGGTTTTATCCCGATTAATAGCCCGGATACCCGCAGTCGGGTGATTAAACGTACCCACTGATCGATAATCGCCATCGTACTGATTTTTTATTTTCAGTACGATAATTTTTATCCCAAAATTACTGCTCACCGTAACGTTATTCGTGGCACTGGTAATCTTCAGCGGCAACGCATACTCGGCATCATTGTACGCCGTTGGGTCCGGTACTTTGTCAACTCCCGAGAAAAACGAGAGGTTGATCGGTGCCAGTCGGGTACCAGCTTTGACAGTGGCCGTCAGCGACGAAACCTGATACAGCGTGGCGGGCAGCAGCGTATACGCTGTTTCATTCGCCTTATTATATGCGTCCAGCGTGGCCTGATCGATTGAGAGCGAAACCGTCACATCCTGCGTAGGTGGATTGGGCGACGCAATATTAACATCGAAGCTGTAGTTGGTCGGGGCTGTCTGTATTTGTAATCCCTGATTATCTTCAATGCCGTAAAAGGCCGATGATGGAATTTCAGCTACTGCGCCTACATTCTGAAAATCGGTAAAATGTTCGTCGTCGTTCAAGCAGCCGGTCATGCTGACCGCCAGTCCGCTCACAACGAGACTATACAAAAGTTTTTTCATGATTATCAATGATTAGTCTAACCGGATACGCCTGTATCCAGTTAGCGTGTATGGATTATTTTACCCAGAAAATCTTTGTGGTAAACTGATTTACATCGCCCTGCGTCTTTACGACTCCGCTGTTGTAGTTGTATTCACTTTGCGGGTAGAGCAACCGAACAGGAATCTGCTTGACCGAGGTGCTTGGGTCCTGCGAAATAGGGACTGCCGGTACGCCAAGCCGCCGGTAATCCGACCAGGCTTCGAACGGTGACCAACCATTGAGCGAAGCCCACTTCTGCGTGACAATAAGGGAAATCTTGTCGGTCGCCGAATCCCAGCCAACATTGGCAGTAGTCTGTGAATAATAGGTCGAAGCATCGGCGGTTGTCAGGCCCAGGTTCACGAACGACTCCGTGATCGCCTGTTGATAGAGGCCTTTTGGATCACCGTCAATCCAGGTGCGTTGAGCCGCTTCGGCTTGTATGAAGAAGGCCTCGTGCGAAGTCAGAATGTAGGCTGGCTGACTGACATTGTTCAGCAATCCAGGCCCAATGCTCGACACCTGGCTATTGACCAAAGGCGCTATCGTTCCGAAGAACGTGCCATTGTAAGTGGTACCAGAAACGGGGTTATAGAACCGGGAAATACGAGGATCATTGGTATTCTGATAAAAATTAATCCCGTATTTATTACCCCGGTAAATGTTATTGGCCTCAATAGGCTGTCCATTTACCTGATACCCGTACGTTCCGTAGAACGGATTTTGCTGCCCGGCCGAGTTTGCATAGCCAGGGTTGACAGCCGCATTTTCGCCACTTTTCAGAAAGCCATAACCCGATGCTTTAATCGTGGCTAACTGTGTCTGAATGAACGCCTGGCGATCTGCTTTTTCGGACTGACGTAGCAGCATCCGCAGCTTCAGTGTATTCGCGAACCGACGCCATTTGGCAATGTCACCCTTAAACATGATGTCATTCGTCCCCGGATTCAAGACAGTGCCACCCTGTGCTGCTAGTTTATCCGCATCATTAAACAACGTCAGTGCCGCATCAATCTGCTTGAACAGGTCTTCATAAACGGCTGTGGCATTGTCGTATGTAGGCTGAGCAGTAGCTAACCCTTGCAGGGCTTGTGTGTATGGAATGTTGCCGTATGTGTCTACGAGTACCTGAAAATGTAAGGCCTTCATAATCTTGGCCATACCCTGTAATAGCGGTTGACCCAACGTTGCACCCTGTTTATCGATGTAATCGTAATTTTTCAGAATGATGTACGCATTGTCCCAGATACCCGTATTGAAGCCTGTCGTAAATTGGTAATTTTTATCCGATGTGCCGATGGAGTAATTACCACTCCAGTTCCAGTAGCCCATCCACAGGTTTAAAAACGTAAAACTGGTCGAGAAATAAGAGCCTGACGAGCTGAGGGCAGCAGGCAGTACCAGTACCGGCGTAGCAGCCGTTACCTGGTTAGGATTATTATTGATGTCGAGGTAGTCTTTCTGGCAACCGGCTAAAATGGTCATCGTTGCCACCATTACCCCAATCGTAAGTCTTTTGACGTTCATGATTTCTGTTGATTAGCGTATATCTTAAAAACCAACGCTCAGGCGGAAACCGTACTGGCGGGTTGGAGGTGTCTGGTATTCGTTCGTAGCACCCTGCGCATTACTGTTATCCAGTGAAAACTCAGGATCGGTGAACACGTTCGTCTTCGGACGTAGCATCAGCAGGTTACGGCCCGTTACACCAATAGTCACCGACCGGATAAACTTGATATTGCTGAATAAATTTGTCGGGAAATTGTAGCTCAGTGCCACTTCACGAAGTTTCCAGAATGCGGCACTTGTTACATAGCTCGAAACGGCGTTGTGATATCCCGAATTCGTCCAGAATTCCAGATTGCCGTCGCGGGTCGATATAGTCGAGTTGGGGGCAAATGTGCTCGAACCATCGGGATTCGTGGTGGCTACCACCGAATTTGGGTAAACGAAGTTTTGCCGACCGTTATACGTTGAGCGGATACCGGCGCCCGTAAATTCAAGGGCGTTGCCCAACTGGTTGTAGATCACGTTTCCGCCCCGATATTCAACCAGCGCGTTTAAAGTCAGCCCCTTGAACGCAAAGGTATTGTTGAAGCCAAACCGGTATTTGGGTTGGGTATTGCCCAGATACTTGATGTTCGCATCCAGAATTGGGTAACCAGTTGACGGATTAATGATCGGGCGACCGACAAATTGACCCGTTGGGTCATAGTAGGCCGCGTTGGCATCGGTATTCTGCACTCGGGCGATATCTGTTCCGTAAAGAGCTGGATAGGTATAACCAACGGCAGCATACACACTGGAGGCTGCGCCCGGCGTATACGGATTATAGATGCTGCTGCCCAGCGGAATATTGATTTTGTCCAGGTCGCCATAAACCGACGTCACCTTGTTATTAATATAAGTGAAGTTCGTATTGACATTCCAGGTGAATCCACCCGTATTTACAATTGGACGAAGCGTTTTTAATTCGATTTCAAGCCCATTATTCAACATGGAGCCTGTATTGATCAAGGCGCTGCCGAAGCCCGTTGCACGCGAAACCTGGATGGGAACCGTCTGATTGGTCGTCTCCATGGAGTAGTACACCACTTCTGCGTTTATCCGGTCGAACAAACCAAATTCAACGCCAATCTCTTTGTTCGTCGTAAATTCCGGCTTTAGGTTCGGATCGTTTTGCTGGGTGCTTTGTGAGAATCCAGGCTGACTGCCGAAGGGAAATCCACTGCCGGGGTTAAAGACATTCTGCAGCTGATAAGGCCCTACGCTAATGTTACCGGCTCTGGCAATGCCACCACGAAGTTTAAGATACGTCAAGGCATTGCCACCTTTTAAAGCGGGAAGTGCTTCGGTCAGAATAACCGAGGCATTCACGCCGGGGTAGAAGTAAGACCGGTTGCCGGGCGCCAGCAGCGATGTGTTGTCATACCGCCCGGTGGCGTTGATGAAGGCAAAATTGCGGAAGCCAGCCGTGAAATCGTAGAAATAACCCAGCAGACGGCTTTGGAAAGAGCCTTCACTGGCGGCAACATTACCCAGTCGGTTGGCAATATTGTAGGTGCCTGGCACTACCAGCGATGTGGCGGCAGTTGTAACAAAACGGGAATTGTCAACCCGCGCCTGCTGACCTAAGATCAACTTGGTTGTGAAGTCGCCGAAAGTGGGCGCAATTGTTACCAGCAGATCGCCCGTAAAACGTGTCGAAGTAACACTGCCATCGCCAACGTTACCGTTTACCTGCTTTATTGACGACGCGATATTGCCGGCACTCCAGGGGTCGCCCAACGCATAACTGCTAAACGAAACAGCCGCCAGGTGAGATTTAGATTGCGAATTGGCAACCTGACCACTCACCCGATACGTAACGCTAAGCCAATCCTTGAACGCATATCCTACATCGGCTGTACCCTGAATGGAATATTTGTTGGTAATCGCCCGCGAATTGTCGCCGGTTACCTGCCACCATGGGTTTGGGTAGTAGGCGTTAAAGAAACCATTTACATCGCCATACGGTGAGTTGATGTCCTTAATGCGTGGGTCGGTAAGTGGCGCATGTGCGGGTTGGTTCAGCAGGTTCCAGTAAACGGGGCGGCCCTGTCCAAAATCGCCATTCTCTTTGTTCGTATTTTCGTACGTAAACTGCATCTTGGCATTGGCCGTGAACCGATCAACTGTACGCCCGCCGTTTACGGTGAAGTTGGTCCGATTGTATTTGTCGTTCGGCACAATCCCTTTCTGGTCGACGCGCTGTACACTCAGTCCAAAATAGTTTTGGCCATCACCCACGCGATAGGCTAAATCGTGCTGCTGGGTAACGCCCGTGTTAAAAAACGCACGGCGGGGGTCCTTACCTGTCGATGAATAAGGTACTTTCAGGGTGTCGAGTCGAATGGACCCATCCGGATTAAAAATCTGAACACCATAGCCTAATGGCTGAATCGACCCGTTATAAGCCGGACCGAACTGCTGGTTCTCGAAAGGAACGTAGAGTCGCTGCCCGTTTGCATCCAGAAAAGGTGCACCCTCACCTCCGTTTGAGCCATACAGGCGTTGTAGATCCGGCATGTAAGATACACTTTCTAACTGGGTGTTATTGGTGTAGGAAATCTGGGGCTTATTATTCAGGGTACCTCGTTTGGTTGTAATTACCAATACCCCGTTTGCTGCGTCGGACCCGTAGAGTGCTGCCGCGCTGGGTCCTTTCAGAACAGAACTACTTTCGACATCGTTGGGGTTAATTGCCGACAGGTAGCTAACATCGGTCAGCGCACCATCGACCACCAGAAGCGCCTGATTATTGCCCAGGAACGATCGGTTACCGCGGATGGTGATCCGTGGATTGGCACCCACACCATTGTTAACCGAATTGATTTGCAGACCGGCCACTTTTCCCGTTAAGCCATTCGCAATGTTTACCGGGGCGGCCTGGTTGATCAGTGTGCTGTTGACCTTGGTTACTGATGTCCCGATTTCCCGTTCGTTGCGACGTATACCGAAGCTCGTGACCACTACTTCATTCAGGGTAGAGGCATCCGCAGCTAACACTATGTTGATGGCAGTCCGATTACCCACGGCCACATCCTGCGGTTTAAACCCAACAAACGAAAAGGTCAATGTTGTAGCGGGCCCAACGTTGATTTGATAAGCACCGTTGGCATCGGTTGTTGTACCACGGGTCGTTCCTTTAACGACAACACTCACACCCGGCAATGCCGAACCATCATCTGACGAGGTTACCCGGCCTGTTATAGCTACTTCCTGTGCCAGCGCAGGCAGGCAGAATAGCAGCAACAGAAAACAGCTTCCTATTAGAGCTTTTTTCATAAAAGTTGATGATAAATAAGTTAAGAAAAGAAAATGCCCCAACGAAGGGGTAAAAGAATCTACAATTTCCTTGAGAATATTGAGAATACCATAACTTAAAACGCTAATAGTTAGTGTTTTAATTTTGTTTTAATATCCTAAATAGTGAGGCAAATTTCTTAAAGATTTAGTATATATACTCTGGTAATTATTTCAGTAAATACTTAATTAATACATGAGTAATTGGTTTATTATATTCCCTTTGGTTAAAAAGAGTGTGTAGTAATTTCTTATTATCTAAACTATCCAAATTATATTTTTATTAATAGTAATTAACCTCGCTTTAAATAGTGTGGAGAAGTACTCAATTAATAGTCGAAATTTGGGTAAATTATCGGTCAAATATCCCTGCGTTAAACAAGGGTGAATAAATTTGTTTTTAGGTATAAGTAGCTGATTAATAAATGTTTATAAAATAATTATCAAGCTGAAATCCATATGCACTGAGTTTTTTTAATTGTTTTTAGATTGTTGTTAAAATAGCATTAATAGAATTTAATTATCGCGTTTCATAATAAGGGGGGATTTTATACTGACTGCTCCTAAAAAAAACTAAAATAGAAAAATATTATTCTGAAAAAACGTAATACAACCTCTCTGGAAAATTGTGAACAGACCATCTAAAACTATTTGTTTTAACATATTTTTAATAATTTTGGGCAAAGTGTAGTTTCGATTTTCACTTCTTAACTTAAATTATGTTCTATGCGTAAATTTCTATTGACACAGTTTATGCTGTGTTCATTCGCACTTCCATTGCTGGCTCAGGATGTAGCTATTAGTGGGAAGGTCACCTCGTCGGAAGATGGCTCAGTACTTCCCGGCGTCAATATCACAGTAAAAGGAACGTCTCGCGGCACCAGCACAAATGCTGAGGGAACATTTCAGCTCAATGCTCCAGCCAACTCAAGGCTGGTATTTAGTTTTATAGGCTTCACAACACAGGAAATTGCCATTGGCAACCGCACAAACATCAGTGTTAATCTGGCTCCCGATGCCTCCCAGCTTCAGGAGGTTGTTGTCACCGCCCTGGGTATATCCCGCGATAAAAAGGCGCTGAACTATGCCGTTCAGGACTTGAAAGCCGATAAACTAAACTTCGCCCGCGATCAGAACGTAGGAAATGCACTGGCTGGTAAAATTGCCGGTGTTCAGGTACTCGGCCAGTCGGGTGCCAAATTTGGTAACCCTAGTATTCGTATCCGGGGCGTTAACTCTCTTTCGGGTGGCGATCCACTTTACGTAGTTGATGGTACACCGACGGATATTAGCCAGGTGAACATGGATGATGTGGAGAACCTGACCGTTCTGAAAGGTCCTTCGGCAACTGCACTGTATGGTAACCGGGCTTCGGCGGGCGTTATCGTCATTACAACCAAGCGCGCTAAATCCGGAGAAACCCGTCTGGACATCAACCACAGTACAACGCTCGATATGGTGGCGCTGCTGCCTAAATACCAAAACGAATATGGTGGCGGGTACTCGCAGGAGTGGGAAACATTCCAGTTCGATCCATCTATTCATCCGGCGGCCTGGTCTTCGTTCAATGGTCAGAAAATTCTGGATTACTCGGCCGACGAAAGCTGGGGACCCCGGTTGGATGGCTCACCGCACCGGTCGGCATTCTCTTGGCAGCAAGGTCCCGAATTTGGTCAGCTAACGCCATTTTCGCCACAGCCTAATAACGTACGTGACTTCTTCGAAAAGCCGATCAGCAACAACACAAATATTGCTTTTTCGCGAGGAACGGATGCTTTTCAGAGCCGCATCTCGTATACACACATCATCAACAACGGTATCATTCCCAACTCGTCGCAGTCGCGGGATTATGTGAGTACAAAAAACTCGATCAAGTTTGCCGATAAACTGACGGCTAACCTGAATATCAACTATACGTCAACGAGCACAAAAAATCAGCCAGCTGACCGCTATGGCTCGTCGGGTGGAACGGGGGTTAGTAACAATCTTTTCGGGGTTACTAACGCTACATTGAATGGATTCAACCAAACCATCGGGATGTTTAACCAGTGGTTTCAGCGTCAGTTGCGTATGGAAGATTTGCGTAACTACAAAAACCCGGACGGAACGTTCCGTAGCTGGAACATTGGTGGCCCGCTGGAACCCGCTCCTAAATACTGGGATAGCCCTTACACACAGGCGTATGAGAATACCAACACGAACCGCGGTGACAGGTTGTTTGGCGATATTGGCCTGACATACCAGTTTACACCAGCGCTGAAAGCATCGGCTACGGTACGCCGTGACCAGAGCGCCTATTATCAGCAGGGTCGGGTAGCGATTGGTACGTTGAATGAAGGTGGTTTGGGGGGCTTCTCTACCCTGACTTCCAACACCCGCGAGAACAACTACGAGTTATTGGTGAACTATAACGAGAACTTTAAAAATTTATCCGTAGTCGCCAACGCAGGGGGTAATATTCGTTATAACCGTACAGATGGCTTGTTCCAGGCTACGCAGGGCGGCTTGTCGGCACCGGGTTTTTACAACATTGCCGCTTCTATTAACCGACCTTTGGCAAATAACTACCTCTTTGAGCGTCAGGTAAACAGTGTATTCGGAAACGTAAGTCTTGGTTTCCGCGACTTTGTGTTTGTCGAAGCCTCGGTTCGTAATGACTGGTCGTCGACGTTACCCAAAGCGAACAATGCCTATCTGTATCCATCGGTATCGGCCGGCGTTATCCTGACCGAACTGTTGCCAAAGAGCAAGGTGTTGTCGTACGCTAAAGTTCGGGCAGGCTATGCCCAGGTGGGTACCGATGTTGGTCCGTATCAAACGGCTTTGGCATACACGGCGGGTCTGCCCTACGGCAACAGTTCAACCGCTTTCTTACCGGGTACATTGCCCAACGCGAGCCTGAAGCCCGGCCTTTCATCTTCTTACGAAGGCGGTATCGACCTGAAGTTCCTGAACAACCGGATCGGTGTAGAATTTACGGCATATCAGAATGACAACAAAAACCAGATCATTCCGCTACCGGTAGCGGCTACCAGTGGTTACACGAACGCCGTAGTGAATGCTGGACTGATTCGGACGTCGGGTCTGGAGCTGCACATCTATGCTAACCCGATCCGGTCGGCGTCTGGCTTCAACTGGGAGTTCGACATCAATGCGGATCGCAACCGCTCGCAGGTGATCGAACTGGCTAATGGCCTAACCAACTACCAGATCGACGGCCCACAGTGGCGTACCCTCACCCTGAACGCC
This sequence comes from Spirosoma pulveris, assembly GCF_054781875.1. Taxonomy (NCBI): domain Bacteria; kingdom Pseudomonadati; phylum Bacteroidota; class Cytophagia; order Cytophagales; family Cytophagaceae; genus Spirosoma; species Spirosoma pulveris. Next base: position 72,159 of record NZ_BAAGTO010000012.1, on the reverse strand, counting down.
CGTACAGGTACCGATGGCTCCCCCCGCGATTGGGGTACGCTGGTAGGACAGGGTATTCAGAAAGATGCCAACGGTCGTAACATGGTCTATGGCAGCGGCCCCAATGCCGGTCTCTATATCAAACAGGATAACGTTGAACTGGGCTCGGTACTGCCGAAGTTCAAGGGCGGCTGGTTGAACACCTTTAGTTACAAAAACGTAACCCTGCGCGTTAATACCGATTTCGTCGTTGGCGGTAAGTTCTTCTCGACCACCAAAATGTTTAATGCCGGCTCAGGACTGGCAGCAGAAACCGCCGGTCTAAACGAACTGGGCAAGCCACTGCGTGATGATCCGGCTACGGGTGGCGGTGTTTTGCTGGACGGCGTAACGGAAGATGGGAAGCAAAACACGACACGTGTCGATGCGCAGAATTTATATGAAGGCTGGTTGTTTGCCCTGAACGAGCGCTGGATCTACGACAAAACGTATGTAAAGCTGCGTGAAGTTGCATTTGGCTATAACCTGCCTAAGCAAATGCTGGGCAAGTGGCTGAAGTCGGCAAATATTTCATTGATTGCGCGTAATCCGCTGTTGATTTATAGCGCCGTTGGCGGTGGTATCGACATCTCAGAGTCAGAGACGATCTGGTACGAAGGTGGTCAGCTGCCTCCTGTTCGCTCGTTCGGCGTAAATGTTAGATTTGGCCTCTAAGTTGATGAGAAAAAGGTGTGGCTTCCCCATGAGATCAGTTTTAATCGATTACGAAGCCAGACTGTACTATCGACCTTACAAACGACTTACTAAACAATGAAAGGATACAAATATTTGCTTTTTACGGGCCTGTTGACTACAACACTTGCCTGTAATGATTTTGGGGACATAAACGTAAACCCCAACAGTGCCCTTTATCCCAACACCGCTAGTTTGATTACCGGAGCAGAGCGCACGGTAGGAACAATGAACGCGCAGGTTGGACCAGGTGGCTTTAACATCGCTCCTGCTTTGTATGTGCAGCAGTTCTCAGACGTTACGTACATTGAGGACTCGCGCTACAAGACCATTAACTTCAGTTACAATGGGCTGTATTCCGGACCACTGGTGAATCTTCAGGCCATCATCGACCAGAATACCAATGAAACGACGCGGGGTTTAGCAGCCAGCTACGGCTCTAATGGGAACCAGATTGCTATTGCACGGATTCTGAAGGCCTATGTGTTTCAGTATATTACTGACCGTTGGGGCGATGTGCCTTACACGCAGGCATTGAAAGCGAATCAGAACTTCTCGCCCGCTTTCGACAAGCAGCAGGATATTTATAACGACCTGTTTAAAGAGTGGAAAGAAGCGGCAGCCCAGTTTGATGGTGGAAAAGCGGTAAGTGGCGACATCATATTGGGCAGCAACGCTGCCCGCTGGAAGAAATTTGCCGCTTCCCTGCGGTTGATTGCTGCATTACGGTTGTCGAAAGTCGATCCTGCCAAGGGGAAAGCGGAGTTTGCAGCCGCTCTGGCTGATGGTGTACTGGCGTCGAACGCCGATAACGTACAGTATAAGTATCTGGCGGATGCCAACAATGAAAATCCGCTTTATACGAACTATGTACGGTCGAACCGGAAAGATTTCGCTCTGAGTACTACGTTCGTTAATTACCTGAAGCAGGTGAACGATCCTCGTTTGACCGCCTTTGCGGCCAAGAATCTGAAAGGCGAATATATAGGGGCTCCTTACGGCGTTTTCCCGGCACCAGGTAAAGCACAGGATTATTCCCTGGCAGGAGCTGCCATTAGTGCACAAACGGCTCCCGTTAACATCATGACCTATGCGCAGGTATTATTTGCGCAGGCAGAAGCTGCTAAGTTGGGCTGGATCACCGGTGATGCAAAAGCGTTGTATGAGTCGGCCATTAAAGCATCCATGCAGCAATGGTTAGGCACGTCGTATACAGATGCTGCTTTAGCGGCCTACATTGCTCAGCCAGCCGTTGCCTATTCCGATGCTAAAGCCATTGAGCTTATTGGCAATCAGCGTTGGATTGCCTTGTTCTTCCAGGGAACAGAAGCTTGGAATGAATGGCGCCGGACGGGTTTCCCAACCCTGAAACCAGCACCTACCACCCTGAACGGTGGAACGGAAATTCCGCGCCGGTTGGCTTACCCAACGACAGAAACGACCCTGAACGCTAAAAACTATGCTGATGTAATCGCCCGTCAGGGGAAAGATGATCAGTACACACGCGTTTGGTGGGATAAATAATGCATGGGTAATTAATCGTAGCATAAAAAAGGGGGGCGACAATGTCGCCCCCCTTTCTGCATTACGCTTTATCCAACTATTAAAAATTCATACGTTAAACGAACCTTCCTATACGTGACTCCCGTCAAATGACGTTAAAATCTTCATATTTAGTAGATTAAACAGGGAAAGAAAGGCTCCTTAAACTATTACTTACAGAGGAGAAATATAGGGTATTAACCGGTTTTTTAGGAATACAGGACCATAAATGTATATTGAACGGTACAGATATATATTTTCCGGTATCCCGACTTTCTGTTCATGTGTTACGCCAAAATGGATAGGGAAACGCATAAACTTTTTGTCATAAAGGAAGTTAATCTATTAAATAAGACGACTCAACGCCATGAAAGACGAAAAGGATGTAGAACGGGATGATGCCCAGATAAATGGCCGAACAGAAGGCCCATTTGGGACGGATGACACCGATGTCGACCGGGTAAGGACAGATAATAAAAATACCTTTGAGCAGGAAAATTCGGCAAACGGTCTTGATAGCGAGCAGGTACGTGGCGGACAGGATGGTCGCAATATCCGGGGTATGGGAAGTACCGATATGGATAGCAAGAACGGTGTTCTTCGCATGGGCGACATTACCAACAGCACCATGGAAGTGACCGAAGAGGGTATGGAGTCGGCAGTAGCGGATAGTGCAAAAACGAACACCGCTATGGTTGACGTAACAACTGAAGGGCCGGACGACTACGCTTCTGCCGATCAAACACCCATACCCAAAGCACAGCAAGCGGCTAAAGAGCAGGATGATGATCGCCAGTCTGGCGATGATGACCAGCAGCAGCGCGAAGAGGAAGTGGCCGAAACAGGCACCGACTTAAATAACAAGCCTACCTATTAATATAGGGTGGATATAACTTTTCTTAAATTCTCAACACTTAACTAATCAACGTTATGAGCGTAAGTAGCAATTCCCGCAAAGAAAGCACTGAGTCGTACGCGGCTCAAGGTATGCACAATACCATGGGTATTCTCCCTGAGTTGGCACAGTTAAACGATAAGAATCTGGATAACGACCTGCCATCCCGCGTGGCGGGCAGTAGCGATACCGATGTACCGGGCGATGTGGCTGAAGCAGAGGCAACGGCCGCCGTATCGGATGAAAACGATGGTATTTCGAGTGAAGCGATTGAAGAATCGAAACGAGCTTCGTGGGGTCAGGCACCTATGTCGACTGACGATGACGTGGAAATTACCAATGCCGACTGGAATACGAACACGGATAAAGAATCCATTCCGGCAACCCGCATCAACGAACCTGACCGGACATTAGGTAATTCCTAGTAATCGATAAAGGGATGAAGTCGGGTGTCAGGGCTGATCGATATCAGGTCACTGAGCACGTTATTCACCTACAAAGCCGTCAGGCGCACAGAGGTCGACAGGGAAGAAGTTCTCCCGTCGACCTTTGTGCGCCTGACGGCTTTGTGGCTGACCAGTTTGGCCGACTAGCGGAATCCACGCCAAATTTTGAACGATTCATTTCCGTTTTTACAGAAAGTAAATCCCACCAAGCTAGTTTGCCAACTTGTTCAGGGTGTAGCAAATCAAGTGATTCATGAGCTTTTTCCGGCCGTTATTGGCAGCCAGGTTACCCAGCGTCAATTCATAAATGCGGTTGGGTGTTAACTTGTCCAGGGTTAATGAAATCGTCCTGCGATCGGCCGATACCTGTACACCGGATACGGAAACCGGTTGACTATCCATCTGTGGTGATCCGTAGGCCTGATGGTACTCATAATAGTAGCTGCGCAGCTTATAATTGGCCACTTCACGGGCTGTTGCCTCATCGACCGGCTGCGTAAAGGTCAGGGTAAAGCCGGTTGGTGTCAACTTCATCGCCATAATTTCTAGGGGAATACCACCCTTGTAGCGAATCCGCTGAATACCCCGTGAGCCAAGCCAGCCATGGTCGGTCTGGCCCAGGTACAGGCTTCCATCGGGGGCAAAAGCCAGCCGGTTGTTGCCAATCCGCATGGCTGTTCCATTGGAGCCCGCTTTGCTGAAAAAAGGAATACACGAACCCTGCACCTGCCCATCTACCTCATCGGGCAGAATCCGTAACAAATGGGCATAATCCATATCGCCCACAAACATCTGTCCGGCAAATGGGCCGAACTTACCGGCCGTTTGATCAACGACAAGCTGGGTAGGGGAGTGGGCCATACTTTCGTGCGGAAATGCAATGCTTTCGACGGTTCGCAGGCTGTCGAGCGTGCGAACCGGTAAAGTCAGCGGGTCTACATCCGGAAAGCCCGGACGCCAGACGAGGCTGGTGGGGTGGCCATAGAACTTCCCTTCTTCAACGTGATAAAGCTTGCTCGTGCCTAGCCAGTCGCCCTGGTTGTCGGTCACGAACAGGCGGCCTTTGGCATCGAAGCCAATGCCGTTTGGGGAGCGAAAACCACTGGCAAAAGGCTTCACTTTTCCAGCTGGCGTAATCTGAAGAACCCAGCCCCGGTACGGAACACAGGCGTACATGCGCCCCTGCCGGCCAAGGGGTTCATACCGACCCCGAACTTCATCACGAATGCCGGCCCCGCTTGATCCCGTGTTCAAACTGATGTACAGATTGCCTTTCGCATCGCGGACGGGCCCAAACGCAAACTCATGGTAATTGCCCGACATACCATAGTTGTCGGTAACGGTTTCGTAGAGATCCGCAACCCCATCGCCATTGGTATCGGTCAGCCGCGTGAGTTCGGGGCGCTGGATCACGAGCAGTTCCCGATTGCTGACAGCTACCACGCCTAACGGATCGTGGAGACCATCGGCAAAGCGTTTCCATGTTTTTGTTTTCGGATTGTAAAGCATCACTTCGCCCCGGTGAAAACAAGCCGCCATTCGTCCATCTGGCAGGAACGATAGTCCGCCCGTTTCGGCGACCAAACCTGGTGGTGTCGCAATTGTTTCCACTTCATAATAATCCGATATCGTATCGGCAGGAGCAGACGCAAAGAGCAACGAAGAGAGCAGGAGAAGAGCAAACATGTGTTTGTGGAAAAAGTGTTAGTAGTGGGAGTTAGGAGTGAAAAGGTCGACTTGGGGCTCATATTTTACATCCTATAGTCTATTCCATACATCATAGCGCATACATCATTGTCAAGATTACTTGTCTGGTGCCTGGCGGGATGGTGAGGGTTTCATCCCGAAAATGACCCACTGATGACTGTACACGAATACCCGGCTGCGGTTTGTTGATAAAGGTGAGTGTCTGCTTCGTTGGGCCAAACGTAAACGTCCGGACGAGCCCCCGCCCACCAGCCAATGGTTTAACCAGTTCCCGAACCTCAACACCATTTATAACATACCGGAATTCGGGGTACCGATTGATGAGGCTATAGCCTTTGAACTGTGCCTTGGGGATTGCGCTGCCAACGCGCCAGGGGAATCCGCCCATATCCCGAAAGTAGATATCGCCGACAATCTTTGTCAGCAACTGACCTTTGCCTTCCCATTGCTCGGTGTTATCGACAAAACCACCCGACCAGGCGTAGCGGATACGGCATTCACCCGCATCAAACACATACGATTGACCGCCATTAGGCCCCGGTAAGCCAACTGCAATGGCTGCCGGGCCGCAGTCGGGCATAAACGTCCGGTAAACAGCCGGGAGTGTCACCGGGAAAGGATGCCCGGATGCTACCGTATGATGCTGTTGATGGGCTGCTTCCTGCGCTCGGGCAGGCTTGGGAATGTTTATGTCCTGTTCAGGTTCAGGCAGCCGCTTTACGTCTTTTATTGCGTAAATAATGCCGTACATAATAGAGCCATGACCCGGGAAGGTACAGACAAAGGGGTATCCGCCTTCGGCCAGTTTCACTGTTACGGAATCAGTATTGCCGGGCTCAACGCTGGTAGTATGGGCCAGCACGTCGTCAATGGCCGGAACGTAATAATGGCTGGCTCCTTTATCGCCTAGGGCCAGTGCAAACTCTACGACCCTAAGCCGGGAGTTTGGCCGGGTGACAACCAGATTATGCGCCATGTCGTCCCTGTTATGAAAAACAAGGGTAAGGCACGTATTTGGCTTCACAATGATGCGCTTCTGGCTGTATTGTAAGCCACCCATTGCTGAAATCTGAACTACTGTATCCCGTTGTGCATGAGCCGGTAACAGGAATAGCAAACAGCTAAACTGGAAGAGAATTCTAAGCATGAGTAGGTAAGCGGCAGGAACCCGAAAACCTACTGATTATCCGGCGAATAACGCAGCAACCTGTCAACAGCCGGAGTTGGGAGCAAGGTCCCGGTCCGAACTTGCTCTTCAATGACCACCAACTGACTTCGTATGCCAGCCTGCTCGTAAAAGCGGCTTTCCAGTCGTTGCCGCAGCAAAGACCGAAACCAACTTAGTTGCTGCTCCTGTCGGCGATGGGTGCGTTGTCCGTTCTCGGCTGTTAATTCCTGATGTGCCTGTATTGTTTGCCAGATTGACGTAATGCCATCGCCCGTTGCGGCAGAGCAGGTTAATACCGGTGGAAACCAGCCCGTGCCGGTAGGCGGAAACAGGTGCAGGGCATTCTGGTACTCGACGCGGGCCTGGTTAGCCGCGGTCTGATTATTGCCGTCGGCTTTGGTGATGGCCAGTGCATCGGCCAGTTCCATAATGCCGCGTTTCATGCCCTGTAGTTCGTCGCCCGCCCCGGCCAGCATGAGCAACAGAAAGAAGTCGACCATGCCGTGTACGACGGTTTCCGACTGCCCTACGCCAACCGTCTCGATCAGGATAATGTCGAAACCGGCAGCCTCGCAAAGAAGCATCGTTTCGCGGGTGCGATGCGCTACGCCCCCCAGCGAATCGCCCGCCGGTGAAGGACGAATGTAAGCCCTGGGATTCATCGAGAGCGTTTCCATTCGGGTTTTGTCGCCCAGCAAACTGCCGCCTGACCGTTGGCTGGTGGGATCGACAGTAAGTACGGCGAGTGTGTGCCCCAGACTGGTTAGATGAGTGCCAAACGACTCAATAAATGTACTTTTTCCAACGCCCGGCACACCCGTTATACCAATCCGGGTTGATTTGCCCGTGTTCGGAAGAAGCCGTTCCAACACCTGCTGCGCCAATACCTGATCGTCGGCCCGGCGGCTTTCGATTAATGTAATTGCCTGACTGAGCACCAACCGGTCGCCGGCCAGAATACCGGTAGCGTATTGATCGGGCAGGAGTCGATGGCGCATTGGAGAGCTGGGAATGGTGAACGGGTAGGGTGATGGATAGTAACTGAACCGGGTTGTGTTATTTGAGGTCGTCTGGGGTGGTGATTTTAATATTTTCGTAAGCACCCTCGATCAGCGTGATTGGAAAACCGGCAAATTCCACGACGCTGGCACAGTCGGTAAAGAACGCCTGCTCCTCGGTTTTAAAAGCCTGCCGAAATAAGTCCAGCCGAAACGTCTGGGGTGTTTGCACCAACCGGTATTGAGCGCGGTTGACCGCCTGACTACTGCCATCGGCTCCAACAACCCGTACCGAATCCTTAACCGGAACACAGGTCACGGCGGAACCCTCACGGGCAGCCGTTTCAAAACTGGCCTGGATAATCGCTGGCGTGACAAAGGGCCGCACCCCATCATGAACCGCCACTAATCCGGTAGGCGCATCAATCGCCTGGAGGCCGTTCCGCACGGATTGAAACCGGCTGTTGCCGCCAATGACCGTCTTAATGTCGGGGTGAAAATTATGTTCTTCACATAGTTTGTCCCAGATCGGCAGATCGCGGGCGGGAAGTACCAGAATGATTGTAACCGTTGGCCGCTGAGCGACTGGTTGAGCACCGGTCTCTGCGGGCACTGACGAGGGGAGCTGAACCGACAGAAACTGCTCGATGGTATGCTGGAGAATGGGTTTGCCATTGAGGAGCAGGAACTGTTTGGGTACTTCCGACTTCATGCGGCTGCCACTGCCACCGGCAACGATAATGGCAAAAAAATTAGTGGTAAGTAGTAAGGGGTCTGTCATACGTGAAAAACTCGCTCGACAAAACTACTTACTACTTACCACTAAACAATTGCTCCGGGGGGGCTAATCCCTTAAATAATCAGCATGGCATCACCATAGCTGAAGAAACGGTATTTCTCTTTAATCGCTACCTGATAGGCTTCCTTAATGAGTTCGTGACCACCAAACGCGCTGGTCATCATGATCAGGATCGACTCGGGTAGGTGAAGGCTCGTGAGCAGCGAGTTGGCGATTTTAAAATCGTAAGGCGGGAAAATAAACCGGTCTGTCCAGCCTTCAACGGGCTTCAGCCGGCTATTGGCCGAAACAGACGACTCGATAGCTTTAAGAGACGTTGTACCAACGGCACAAACCCGCTTACCGGCATCCAGCGCCTTGTTAACAATCTGAGCAGAGTCTTCCGGAATCCGGTAGTTCTCGGAATCCGTTTTGTGCTTCGTCAGATCTTCCACGTCAACCTGGCGGAACGTGCCCAATCCGACGTGTAAGGTAACCGGCGCAAAATTGATCCCTTTTATCTCCATCCGCTTCATCATGGCCCGGGTGAAGTGCAAACCGGCCGTAGGAGCCGCAACAGCACCCACATGCTGGGCGAATACTGTTTGGTAAGCGTCGCGGTCAGCATCTTCGGCTTCGCGGTTCATTTCGCGTGGAATAGGTGTTTCGCCCAATTCGTCCACGGCTTTCATAAATTCCTCGTGGTTACCGTCGAACAGAAAGCGGATTGTCCGACCGCGTGAGGTTGTATTATCAATGACTTCGGCAACGAGGTCACTATCACCAAAATATAGCTTATTGCCAACGCGGATTTTGCGGGCAGGGTCAACCAGAACATCCCAGAGTTTCATCTCGCGGTTCAATTCACGCAGGAGGAAAACTTCAATTTTAGCGCCCGTTTTTTCTTTATTGCCGTATAGCCGGGCCGGAAAAACTTTTGTATTATTGATCACCATCACATCGCCATCGCCGAAGTAACTCAGCATATCCGAAAACTGCTTGTGTTCAATAGTTTTAGCTTTTCGGTCAACAACCATCAACCGTGATTCACCCCGCTCAACCGGGTATTTGGCGATAAGACTCTCGGGTAAATCAAATTTGAATTCGGATAACTTCATAATCTATAGCACGAAAAAAGAACGGCGCATTTTTTGTAAAGACCGCAAAGGTAACTAAAAATCCCGAAAAATTTTGCATCTTCCGGGATTTTTCTTGCAAATATCGTGTAAATGACTTATTGGTCGGCAACGATGGTGTCGATTGGCTTAACAGCGCCATCCGTATTCACCTCGGCCCGATCCGAAACATTGAATTTTGCCATGAGTTCGGGCGACACCTCGTTGGCGTAAGTGCCTTGTGCTGATACAAATACGCCTTTCATACCGTTTGCGGCTGTAATGGCGTACAGGGTCATTTCATCGCCAGGATCGGATGTTCCTTCAAAGCGGTGGAATTCATCGACGTTAAATTCCTCCCCCTTCAGCTTGGTTTCTGTACTCTTCTCTTCCAGAAAATCATGTTTCGGGCCAAATTCATGCGTATAGCCGCGATTCCGAAGGTCTTCCATGGCTTCGGTAAGGGTGGTGAAGTGAGTCATAAGCGTAGAGCGATTGTGTATGCTAGGTTAACTCGAAAAAAGCCGTTTAGTTTTTTGTTGAAATCAGACTAAAGCGCACTAGAAGAGTTTGGCTCCTGGCATTCATCAGGAAAAACAATTCAGGATAACTTATGATTTAGGTTTAATCTATCGATATAAAGATAATCCTGATTATGTTCCTTAACATTCGTTCAATTTGCACTGTGCTGAGTACAACGGCCTGCCTTCTAGCCTGTAATACAGATGACCCGGTATACAATGCGCCAGTCATTCCCGATCGTATAGCATTCTCCGCTACCCGGCAATACCCGGAGGGTATAACCTATTCAACACAACTCAGCAGCTTTCTGGTCAGCTCCATAACACAGGGCAAAATAGGAACGGTAGACGCCAGCGGGCGGTATAGCGATCTTATCAATGATGACGAATTAATTAGTAGTCTTGGCCTGAAAGTGCAGGGAAATCTGCTTTATGTGTGTAATGGAGACCAGGGTGTATCCGTGAAAAGTACACCCGCAACGACGCGAAAGACAGCCGGGTTGTTTATATATGACCTAAAGTCTGGACAGAACGTGCGTCGGGTTAACTTGGCGGCTCTTCTGCCAACTGCCGATCATTATGCCAACGACGTTGCGCTTGATGATGCGGGGAATGCCTATGTAACAGACTCGTTTGCTTCCGTCATTTACAAAGTTCCGGCAGATACCACCCGGCCCTCTGTTTTCGCCAGTTCGCCACTTTTTGCCGGAGGGGACGGAATCAGACTGAATGGTATTGTGTACCACCCCGATAAGTTTCTGATTGTGGTGAAGGCTAATCAGGGGACGTTATTTAAAGTAGATCTGGCAAATCCCGCTATCGTGTCAAAGATCATGGGACCGTCTTTGCTCAACGGCGATGGAATGCTTCTGTATAACAATGATCTATACATCGTTAACAACCGAAAGCAGGTGTCGCAGGTGCGTAGTACGGACGGGTGGAAAACCTACGCCATTGTAAAAACAGACACCGCAGGCTATAGTGAAGCGACAACAAATACGTTGATGAACGGAAAGATCTATAGCCTTAATGCCCGTATTGGCGAAGTAAGTGCTGCTGTAGCGGCTAAAAATCCGGCCCAGCTTCAGCAGAATACGTACAGTATTCAACAGTTCAGGTAAGAAAAAAAAGAGACATGGGGGAAAAGAGACCAATCAGACCCTTTTCCCCCATGTCTCTTTTTAGTTAATCGGGTAATACTTTAATCTGGATGTCCTTGTAAAATACTTTGCTTTTGGGATCGTGGCCCTGTAAGGCAATGGTACCGGAGCTTAGTTTCTTCATTGATTTGCCGGTGCTGATGCTGTCTGGCTCGGTATAATCATTGATGATCTTGTCATTAACTTTAATGATTACCTTCTTGCCCTGCACGATAATGTGTTCGGTGTACCATTCGTCGTCTTTTACGAAGACTTCTTTTACATCCTGAAGTCCGTAAACACTACCCGTTTTGCGCCAGTCGGTGTGGGTTTGATTGACCTGAATTTCGTAACCTTTGGAAGGCCAGCCCGATGGTTGATAGACAGTATGAATAAACATACCTGAGTTAGAACCGGGCATGGTTTTAACTTTTGCTTTCCATTCGAAATTCTTGAAGTTGTGGTCATTGACGGGGCCTTCGTAAAAGAGGTGGGCGCGTGGTCCGGCCACAACGATGGCACCATCCTGAACACTAAACGTCTCCGGGCTCTCCTCGGTCACTTTCCAGCCGTTGAGGGTCTTGCCGTCGAAAATAGTCACCCATCCGCGCGCGGCAGGGCGGCTGATAAAACTAATGCAGAGGCCAAGCAGCAGCGTAGCTACCAACAGGCGGGGTAAGGTCTTTTGCATAAGGGATTAAGTCAACACTATAAGATTGTTCAGGAGGTAAAGCAAAAACAAATCTGAAACTAATGTTTCGTCATAAATACTTCTCAATTGCCGGTCTGGCTCGCATCTGTCAGAAAGACATTTGCAAGTTTGCAAGCCAGCATTAAAAGAAACATGACTGAATTAGTTTGCTGGTAAATTTAAGTAACTTGCTAACTCTTTTTTTTTGAGATTGTACGGACAACGTTACTGAATAGAATGCTCACCGATTTACCAACGCAACTTTCCCTCGCTCAGCTTTTCGATACGCTACCCGATCCTGTATTTTGGATGCGTGCTGTACGAGCGCCCGACAAAACGACTGGGAATCTGGTAGCCGGGACTCAGCATGTGCCTGTTGGTCAAATTGTTGACTTCATTATTGAGTATGTCAACCCGCGGGTAGGTGAACTATTCACTGCCGAAAATCAAATAACGATCGGTCTGTCGGTCCGTTATGGGAGCGCTGACAATGCTGACTTTTCAGAACACACCTTTCATCAGCTTTGCGAGGTAGTTGAAACAGGCAAGGCCATGGAGTTTGAGTACTTCAATCCGTTGCTTAGCCAGTGGCTTTGTGTAACCCGATCCTGCGCGGGTGATGGTGTTTTAGTCCTGGCCCGGGTCATTACCACCCCTAAAGAAGTCGTTTTGGAATCGGAACGCCAGCGATTATTGCTGGATAGCATTCTCAATACCTCGCTCAGTACAGTCTTCGTTTACGAAGCTATCCGCGACCAGAATAGTGAGATTCAGGACTTTAGGTTAATCATGGTCAACAAGCAGGGGCGGGCAGAAGCATTGACCTACGCGGGGGTTGATGTAGTTGGTAAAACCCTGCTCACTATAAACCCGAATTCGCATCGGTCAGGCCAGTTCAATTTGTTTAAGCAGGTAATAGAATCGGGCCAGCCTATTCAGGTTGAGCAGCATTATCCATTTGCGAAGGTTTGGTACAACACGTCCATCACCAAGTTGAATGACGGGGTTGTGGTCATGGGCAATAACATTACTGAGCAGAAAGAAACGGCTCTGGAAACGGAACGCCAACGATCGTTGCTGGAGGGGATTCTGAACGCATCGCACGAGGCTATCCTTGTGCTGGAAGCTATTCGGGATACGGATGAGTCAATTTCTGATTTTCGGATTACCCACGCTAACTCCGCTGCCACCCCCTTGCTGGGGCATACGGTCGAGATGTTATGTCAACGGACATTTCTCGATTTATTCCCCGGCATCCAGGAAGCAGGATTGTTCGCTATCTATCAAACAGTTGTTGAAACCGGCGAACCCTATCGGGGCGAACATTTTTATGATCAGGATGGACTCAACAACTGGTTCGATGTTTCTGCCGTCAAACATGGAGACGGGCTCTTACTCACCGTAACCAACCTGACCAAAGCCCGGCTTGCCGAACAGGCTATTGTTGAGTCGGCAGCTAATTTACAGGCCGTTATTGATGTAGCACAGACAGGGATTTTTGTGATCAGTCCGGTTCTGAATCCGGAGGGCGATTTGATTGATTTCCGCTTTAAAACCATTAATCGTGTGGTGGCGGGACTCGTTGGGCAAACGCCCGATGTGCTAACGGGAAGCATCGTGTCGGACTGGTTTAAAAACTATCGGCAAACGGGCCTCTTCGATCGCTACCGACACACGTTTGAAACTGGGCAAAAGAAGCGATTTGAATTTAACTATGCTGTCGATGATTTGAATGTCTGGTTCGATATAAAAGTGATCAAGTTTGGTCAGGACCTGCTGGTTACATTTACTGATTACACGTCTCTGAAGCAGACCCAGCAAATCCTTGAACAAACGGCCATGGACGCCGGGCGGCAGGCAGCACTGCTGAATAGTGTGCTGGATAGCTCAAACAGCGGTGTTATAGCGTTTGAAGCTATTCGGGATGACACAAATACAATCGTCGATTTCCGATTTCTGGTGGCTAACCAAAGTTCGATAGGCATGCTGAGCAAAAGCCAGGAGGAGATGATTGGGAACACCCTGCTGGCGATCTTTCCGGGCAATGTTGAGAGTGGCCTGTTCGATCTGTATAAACGAACGACCGAAACCGGCGAACCCGGATATACAGAGGTTTATTATGACCATGACGGACTGGACTTCTGGCTCGACATATCGGCCCAAAAGCTCGGCGATGGGTTTGTAGTTACGTTTACCGATGTAACGGCCGCCAAACGAGCGGCTATCCTCATTGAAAAGTCGGCTGCCGAACTCCGGACGGTTATTGACTCGGCTCAGGTTGCTATATTTCTGATCAACCCCGTCTTTGATGACCATGGTGAAATTGCTGATTTTCGGTTTCGGACGGCCAATCAAATGGTTGCCAGTTACGTAGGTCAGGAGCCGGAAGCCATGATGGGCGAGCTGGTTAGCCGATGGTTTCCGGCGTACATGACCAACGGCCTGTTTATGCGGTACGTTGCTATTTTCGAAACCGGTCGTTCGCAGCATTTTAACTTTCACTACGAAACGGAAACAAATGATTTCTGGGAAAGCTATACGGTGCTGAAACTGGGTCAGGATGTGTTAGTTACTTTCTCAGATTATACCGAACTCAAAAAGTTACAGCAGCGGCTGGAGACCTCGGCCACTGAATTGCAAACGGTAATCGACACTTGCCAAACCGGGATTTTCCTGTTCACCCCCGTTCGGAACCTGGCCGATGAAGTAACTGACTTCCGGTTCAGGTTGGCTAATCGCCAGCTCGCATCCTACGTTGGGCAGGAGTCGGAAGCTGTAATTGGTGCGCTGGGGAGTACTTACTTTCCTGACTATAAAACGAATGGTCTATTTGAACGCTATTACCACACATACAGCACTGGCGAAGCCCAGCGGTTTGATTTTCATTACTTTGGGTCTGGGATCGATGTGTGGCTGGATATTATGACCACTAAGCTGCATGATGATGTACTGGTAACATTTGGCGACTACACCCCCCTGAAACGACTTCAGCAGGAATTAGAGAACTCGGTAGTTGAGTTGCAGCGGTCGAACAAAAATTTAGAACAGTTCGCTTACGTAGCCAGTCACGATTTGCAGGAACCGCTACGTAAAATTCAGGCGTTCGGCGATATTATACAGTCGCAGTTTGCCCCGGTTATCGGTATGGAGGGTGCCGATATGATCAATCGTATGCAGTCGGCGGCTGCCCGGATGCAGGTTCTGATCAAAGATGTGCTGGCCTATTCCCGCATTGTAACAAAGCAGGAAACTGTTGGGCAGGTGAATCTGAATCAAGTAGTAACTGATGTGCTTGTTGATCTGGAGACGGCCATTGCTGAAAAGAAAGCGAGTATACAAGTAGAACCGTTGCCCACTATTTGGGGGGATGCTGCTCAACTGCGGCAACTTTTTCAAAATCTGTTTAGCAACGCACTCAAATTTACGCGACTGGATAACGCAGATGAGTTGCCTGTCATCCGGATCAACTCCCGGCAGCTTTATGGACAGGAGTTGATCGCTCCTTCGCTGCTTCCTTCCGATGCCAATCGATCATTTCACCTTATCGAGGTAACGGATAATGGAATCGGGTTTGATCAGCACCAGGCCGAGCGGATTTTTCAGGTGTTTCAGCGTCTTCACGGGCGTAGTGAATACCAGGGAACAGGCATCGGACTGGCCATTGTGCAGAAAGTTATCGATAATCACCAAGGACATATCTTCGCTGAAGGACGACCGGGGCATGGGGCTACGTTTCGAATCCTTTTGCCTGTTTAAGTACGGTGCATTCAACTTCTTTCTCGATTTTTCAGCGGTAAAATTCATCCTATTTCACTGTCATATCTACTTCTGAGTCGGGCAGATACCCTGGAAGGGCAGCGTGTGTACTTCACCTTTTCAATCTACCGGTTAGACGATTCCGATTAATGCGCTAATCATTTTTGGGATTCTGTTCGTTACTTTGGCAACTGAATCAACCGGAAAACTTCATGCGTACTTTCATTTTGCTGGTTTTAGGGCTGGCCGCCACTGCGTGTAAACTCAGTGTCCCAAGTGTTTATGATGTCAATTTTACATCAGATCCAACAGCCGCCCCTGTAGCACCAGGCCAAATTGATGAAGCCTCCGGGATGGTCGACAGCCGAAGCCAGCCGGGTAATCTCTGGATTGAGCAGGACAGCGGAAGCCCCGCCGAACTAGCCCTGTTAGGGTACGATGGAACCGTAAAAGGGAAAATTTCCGTGCCGTCTATTCAGAATCGGGATTGGGAGGAACTGTCCATCGGACCAGGACCAAAGGATGGTACAAACTACCTGTATATTGCCGACATTGGCGATAACAACAACCAGTACGAAACTTGCCAGATTTACCGCATACCGGAGCCAGCAAATCTACAGACGCCCATTGCCGTTGGTGACATCGGGCGTATCGACTTCCGGTATCCGCTGGGGCCGCGCGATGCCGAAGCGATGTTTGTGGATCCACAAACCAAAGACATATACATCATTACCAAACGGGAAGAAAAAGTACATCTGTACGGGCTGGCTTATCCGCAAAGTACCAATAGCCTGATTACGGCCCAGGATTTTGGTGAATTGCCTTCCTTCGGCGGGGGATTGCCGAATTACGTTACCGGTGCCTCCATTTCGCCCGATGGACGGGAAATACTGCTTAGAACATACACGACTATTTATTACTGGAAGCGGGATGCCGGGCAGAGTATTGCCGATGCCATGCAGTATGGTACCCGGCGATCGTTGGCTATTCGGCTGGAGCCTCAGGGGGAAGCCGTTTGCTTTGACAAAGACGCCAAAGGCTTTTTTACCATCAGTGAAAAAGCAAATGCGGCTTCAGTAAATTTGTATTATTACGCTAAAAAGTAGCGGGAGCGGCAACCGACAGACGCAGGTTCATGGTCTGAAATAAACGCAATCAGTTAACTTGCCGCATGGATTCATCGATTCTAATTATAGTCCTGAGTTTATCGGTATTAATTTCCTACGCTTTTGATTTATTCAGCAGCCGTTTCAAAACACCTTCTGTTTTGTTGCTGCTGTTGCTTGGAATGCTGACAAGGCAGGCAACGGCCTACTTCGATGTTCAGGTTCCTTATGTCAATGCCATCCTGCCAACACTCGGTACGCTTGGCCTAATTCTGATTGTACTGGAAGGGGGGCTTGACATTGAACTCAATGCGGATCGGCTAAGCGTTCTACGACGAACCCTGCTGGCGTCTTTGCTGGCCATTGCCGGGGGAACGCTGTTGATGGCCGGAACGCTCTATTTGCTACTGAACGATTCCTTTTATCATTGCCTGATTGCCGCTCTGCCCTTTTCGATCATCAGTAGTACCGTGACGGTTCAAAACGTGGAGCAACTCTCGACCGACCAGCGGGAGTACGCCATTCACGAATCGGCCTTTGCCAGTATTCTGGGCATTATGGGCTATAACTTCCTGGTGTTAAGCCAGGGCTCTGTATTGGGTGCAGTGTGGCTTTTCACACGCGACACCCTGGTAATGGCGCTTATCTCGCTGCTGTGCTGCTTCTTACTATTGTATTTGATTGGCCGAATTAACCATCGGATTAAATTTCTGCCTATCATCTCCGTACTGTTCTTGGTGTACGCCCTGGCTGAAATCAATCACCTGTCGTCGTTACTGCTGATTCTGATTTTCGGCCTTTTTCTAAATAATACGGAACTGTTCATACGGGGACGACTAAGCCTGATCCTGAAAAACGACTTGTTTGAAAAAGAACTCGATCAGCTCAAAAATCTGACCGCTGAGGGTTCGTTCGTGGTGCGTACATTCTTTTACCTGATCTTGGGCTACGCGGCTATCCCCTCCGAACTGGTCGATATTGATGCCCTGATTGTGAGTGCGCTGTTCATCACGATCATTCTCGTTTGGCGTTGGGTTACCCTCCGGCTTACGTATTGGGGTACATCGAGTCCGTTGTTATGGATTGCCCCCAGGGGATTAATAACCGTTTTACTGTACCTGAATATTCCGGAGAATCTACGACTACAGGGATTCAGAGAAGGTATTCCTACTATTGTAGTTGTCTTATCCTCACTGGTTGTCATGGTGGGGGTGCTTTCCTACAAGCCGGTAAAATCAGCCAGGTAAAGGTAGCTTAGCGGGTGTCCCGTTCTAGATAGGCCCAGAAAGACCACCACCGCCGGGACTTCAAATACTGAAGGTTATCTTCGTTGGCGAACGCTTCCCGCTCGAAACTTATGTTCCGGTAGGCCCAATAATGATGTCGATACTGAAGTCGGCGGATGAGGTATTCGAGAAAATACCACACATAGAACGGGACAATGCCCAATTCGGCCTGCTGGCGCAGGTGAATTCGCTCGTGGTTTAACAGAACAGGACCAGGTTTGGGGTGTTTGACCAGGATAAACGGAAATAGAGCCATTCCATCGGGGCCAAGCGAAGCGATACGGATGACAAACATAGATTGACCAGCGTTCACAACAAGGTAACACCAAGAACAGACAAAATAGCTCAACTCCGTAAAAATTGAATCGGCTTAACCGACACTAGTACTATATGACGCTACTACTTTCCCTTCTCTTTGTTATCGGGTATGTATTGATTACCCTCGAACATCCCATAAAAATCAATAAAACCGCCACAGCACTGATTACCGGTGTTGCCTGCTGGGCCGCCTATGCATTACTCGATCCACACATCGACCTCATTGGCGAACAGCTGAAACACCACCTGTCCGATACCGCCGAAATTCTGTTCTTTCTGCTGGGAGCCATGACCGTAGTGGAATTGATCGATGTACATGATGGATTTACGCTCATAACCGATCGTATTGCCAGTCGTAATATAAAAACGCTGCTTTGGATCATCAGCCTGCTCGCATTTTTTTTGTCGGCCTTACTGGATAACCTTACCACGTCCATCGTAATGGTGTCGGTTGTTCGCAAGCTTATCAAAAACCCGGAGGATCGGCGCGTGATGGCCGGTATGATTATAATTGCCGCCAATGCGGGTGGTGCCTGGTCGCCCATTGGCGATGTAACAACGACCATGCTCTGGATTGGCGGGCAGATAACCTCAACCCATATCATTAGTGCTATGCTGTTACCGAGTCTGGTTTCATTACTGGTTCCACTGGCTCTGTTGACACGATTTCACAAATCTTCATCAGAAAACAAACCTGCACGGGGAGAGATAGGCATCAGTCGTCCCTATATAACACCCACAGCCCGGCGCGAACGGCGAACTATGCTGGCTATTGGGCTGGGGGGGATGTTGTTCGTGCCCATCTTCAAAACGGTAACCCATCTGCCACCCTACATGGGAATGATGTTAGTGCTGGGAGGAATCTGGGTAGCCTCCGAAGTACTCCACAGTGAGAAAGATGAAGCCGAGCGCAAGAAATTCACGGCGGCTTATGCACTTAGCCGAATTGATACGTCCAGTATTCTTTTCTTTCTGGGTATACTGCTGGCCGTGGGCTCCCTGGAAGCAACGGGGGTATTGCAGTCGCTGGCGGCTTCCCTGAACCGGGCAGTTGGCAATGCAGATGTAATTGTCCTGTTGATCGGCGTGGTATCGGCAGTAGTCGATAACGTGCCAATTGTAGCCGCTGCCATGGGGATGTATGATATGCAGAGTTACCCGGCCGACGCTAAATTGTGGACGTTTCTGGCTTATTGCGCGGGTACGGGGGGGAGTTTATTGGTAATCGGATCGGCAGCGGGCGTGGCCGTCATGGGCATGGAGAAACTTGCTTTTGGCTGGTATTTACGTAAAATAAGCTGGCTGGCGCTGGTGGGCTATGTATCGGGTGCCCTGGTCTATTTGGCCGGTTTCGCCCTACTGCGTTAACCGTTTATCAAATCCTGATTGGAGGTTATTGAATTATAGGTTAACTAGTGCCCGCGATCATAAATATTCACTGAAAAAATATGAAAAAGTTAGTTTGGGTAGCTGCTTTGGTTGCTTTGACCTGGCAGTCGGTAAGTGCTCAGTCAACACCAACGGCCGAGGAAGTGGTCGACAAATACATTACAGCCATTGGCGGCAAGGATGCGCTTATGAAAGTGACTGATATGACTACCAGCATGTCCAGCGAAGGGCAGATGGGCGCTATTATGATTACCCGCAAGCAGAAATTGCCTAATATGTTCTCCATGGTGATCAACGCCAATGGAATGGAAGTAATGAAGCAAACCGGCGATGGAACCAAAATTACCATGGGTGGTATGCAGGGAAGCCGTACCCTGGAGGGCGATCCTGCTAAGCAAATGACCATGATGAACGTTCTGTTTCCAGAATTGCACTATGCCGAAAATGGCGTGAAAACAACCTTGATCGGGACCGAAAAAGTGGATGGCAAAGACACCTACAAACTTAGCCACACGACAGCAGATGGAGCTACTACCTGGACGGACAACTTCGATACTACGACCGGGCTAAAAGTGCAGGCCGTCACAACGGCAAAATCGCCCCAGGGTGAAATGAAATCGACCATGAATTATAGTGATTACAAAGATGTAAACGGCATCAAAATTCCAATGACCATCCTTCAGCAATCGCCAAGAGGACCCATGACGATGACGGTCGATAACGTCAAAATCAATAAAGGCCTGAAAGATTCTGATTTTACGATAAAATAAGCACGTTTGTTTAACCCTGTTTCATAAAAAACGCCAATTGGATGTCCACTTGGCGTTTTTTATGAGACGGACCGTTAAAGGGGAAGAGGCCGTTGTTGAACGAACACGTACGCCGAAAACCAACCCAATACCTGCATACCAGCCTGATAACTGAATCGCCGGATTCGTGGCACTTATGTCGCGCCCGGAATTAAGTGGTTTATCCATGTCTAATTGCGTACCAGTAGAGGGAGACGGTTTGGAAGAACTGGATAGCTGGATCTTGTGCGGGGTTCTTATAAATTTTTGATAAATGCTTCCAGGGCATTCAGGTGGTCAGAAAACGCCTGCTGACCGGCCTGTGTGGCCGAGTAGGTCGTATTTGGCTTTCGCCCGATAAACTGTTTTTGCACTGCTACATAACCGGATTCTTCCAGGGCTCGCAGGTGCGTAGCCAGGTTGCCATCGGTCAGCCCTAGTAACTCTTTAAGCGAGTTGAAACTCATCGACTCATTAACTACAAGGACCGACATGATGCTTAGCCGCGCTTTGCTTTCAAAGGCTTTGTTAAACTGTGCCAGCAAGTCTGTCTTCATGCGGTGAGGGTTCGTTCGTATTTGTAATACATGGCCAAGCCATAGACAATGTGCAGTACGCCAAAGCCAATTGTCCAGGTCAGTAAGTTATAACCCGGCCAGAAAAGGGACACCAGGCCCAACCCGATTTCGCAGTAAGCCAGCGACTCCACATCGCGCAGGGTGTATTTACTGCCATTGAGCAGGGCAAGGCCATAAAAAATGAGGGTTACCGGAAACGCCAGCCAGATCAAATTGTACTGTAGCAACGCCAGGCAAAACACGCCACCCGTTGCTAACGGAACAAGCAGCGCCCATAAAAGGCGTTGCGACGATTGATTCCAGACGGTTTGCCCTTGTCGCCGAGCCTGACGAACGGTGAAGTACGTTCCCGATAGAAGCGCTAGTGCCAGAATAACAAGCGCTGCTGTCACCAGAAACTGCCGGACATCCGGCTGGGTCATGTTGATGTGGTAGTTGTCTTTGCTGTCGGCCTGAAAAGCAGCCAGTAGGCTTGTGTCCAGTCGTATCGAAACAAAAAAGGCTCCTGCGAGTGCAATCAGCCCCGCCGAAACGCCCGACAAGCCACTTAGTGACAGAAATTTAGATGACCGTTCCATCAGGCTGCGGATCTCCGTCAGCGTTTGCAGGTGTTCGCGCGATTCGTACATAGGATATAGGAAAGACGAATGAATAAACGATTGAGCAAATTGTAGGTATTAGGAGAAAAATAAGGCGAGCAAATGACCGCCCAGAATAAATAGACCCGCTAGTATCGCCGTGATGGTTAGGATCAGCACTGCGCCCGATGAGAGATCTTTAATCGCCTTAATTTGTGGATGTATGCCCGGCGATACGAAATCACACAGTTTTTCGATGGCTGTATTGAAGGCTTCTGCGGCCCAGACCAGACCAATCTGGGTGACAATAATAGCCCACTCGATCCGGCTTAAGGATAGAAAAAGACCGGCAATGGCCACTATGACCGCTACTACCAGATGCACTCTAGCATTGTTCTCGAAGCGAAACAAATCCAGGATACCCTGCCCGGCAAACCGAAAGCTCCGAAATACTTTACGGAAATCAATCATAGAACAAAGGTATCGTTAAAATAGGCGCACTTGGGTATGTTGAATGGGGCACTCATCGAAAACAGTGCTAAACTAAGGTTCGATGTTTAGGCAATCCGGTAAGAGTTCATTAAGTCCGGTTATGAAATGACTTATTGATAGGAGGTTGAATCACGCTCCTGTTCAACGTACAAATGGAATGCCACATAAAAAATAAAAAGTACGAAGCCGTATGCAATGGTCAGTTTCAGACTAAGATGGTCGTGGTAGGCATTTGTAATGGCGCGAATTAAGGCTGATGGACTAGTGAGCACGTTCCAACTGTTCCACCGGCCAACACGGCCCAGATAGATACCGAATCCGGATAAGATCTGACTAATACCGATCAACCCCCAGCTCAACAGATTGCCCGCCACTGGCCGAAGTATCCGATGGACAATCAGGATGGAGTAAAGCCCCACCAGTAAGCCTGTGAACGCAAAAACAAACAGCGTCATGGTGTCGAACCAAAGCAGAGGCTGGTCGACGTGGCGGATATGAAACAGGTCGGTAATAATGTAAGGGGCATTGGGTAAAAAAGCCAGCCAGCCCGCTAAGCCCGTCCCTAATAGCCAGTAACTCCGAAAACCTGCTGTGCGTAAGTCCCGCAGCACCAGCACCACACCCAGTGGAAACCACGCCAGCGCCAGATTCCACAACAGCATAACGAAGAACCACCAGTTGCCCGTCAATAACCCTCGCACAGTAACCAAACTTAACCCTGTCAGGGTCAAAAGTACCAGCGCTAACTGACCCCTTCCGGGCCGGGCGTCTCGTGATGAAATCATTCTTGGGCGAAGAAAAGAAGGAGTTGAAATTTGCATGTCTTAAAGTACTTTGTTTCGCAAAGTAAGCAAAAATACTAACTGCCTTTCCATAGGTCAGGCTAAATTATTTTTTACAGTTCAGTACGGCCGGACCTTTTAGGCAATCGTCTGGTAATGGAATATCTAATGTACTAAAATTCAATAGATTAAGTAGTGTAGACCGTTGCATAAGTTCTACTACTCTAATGGGAGAGGATGAGCCTTGGTATCAATTATTGAATAGATTTAAGAAACTATTTACGAAAAATAGTATACTAGTTTACTCAAGTGCTGTTTCGTAAAATAGTTATTTCTGACTTCTATCTTAAAGAAACACCAAGTAAACAATGGCCACCTGGAATATAGATGCTGCTCGACATCTACTTGCTCGCTGTTTGTTCGGCTACACACGCGACGACTTGAAAAAAGCTCTTTCTTATACGTCAGTTGTCGATTTTGTAGATAAGGAACTCTTAGCCGATAGACCACAACCTGAGGCTCCCGATAGTTGGGTAACTGAAACGCCAATTTCTAATAATGGAACGGTGGATTCGGCTCGCTACACGGAGTTAACCAATTGGTGGTTTACGCAAACGCTAAACGAAGGCGTATCAATGCGGGAAAAAATGGTGCTTTTCTGGCATAACCACTTTGTATCGGATCGGGATAAAGTGAGTTACCCTCAGCATATGTACCAGCAAAATGCACTTTTTCGGAAGTATGCGTTTGGCGATTTTCGGCAGTTTACCAAAGAGGTGACCATCAACCCTGCCATGCTCATTTATCTCGACGGACGGCAGAACAATAAAAACGCACCCAACGAAAACTACGCTCGGGAACTGTTGGAGTTGTTTACGCTGGGCATTGGCAATTATACAGAGACGGATATCAAGCAAGCCGCTCTGGCGTTGACGGGTTGGTCGGTGAATGGACTTAATGCTGTGTTTTCCAAGAATAATTTTGCAAGCCAAAACAAAACCTTTCTGGGTAAAACGGGCAATTTCACTTACGGTGATATTGTCGATATAATCTTGACTAAGGATGCGGCTGCGGAGTTTATTTGTCGAAAACTCTATAAGGAATTTGTGTTCTATAAGTCTAATGAGTCGTTTGTCAGGCAAATGGCAGCTGTTTTTCGTACATCCAACTATAGTATTCGGTCGGTACTTCAGTTTATGTTGACCTCCGATGAATTTTTCAAACCCGACTATCGGGGGTCGAAGATCAAGAATCCGATCGAACTGGCTGTAGGTACATTGAAATTCCTGGATATAACCAACCCTGATTTCACGTACGTTGCTGATACGTCCCGTACCCTCCAGCAATACATGTTCTTTCCGCCTAATGTAGCGGGTTGGCCGGGTCAGCGTAACTGGATTAGCTCGACTACCTACCTCGCACGTAGCAGTTACTCTGACTCGGTGGTCAATGGACGAAAAAGCAATGGACAGAATCTTACGTTCAGAGTTGTTCCCCTAGACTATGCCCGTAGCTACCAGAGTGCGGAAAATGCCACGCTTTTTGTGAAAGATGTGGTTAGTGGGTTGCTTCAGCTAGCGCCCAATCCCACCAAAGAAAAGCTTTTACTGGATACGCTTCTGGACGGAACTATTGCTGCCAACTGGTCAACGAATACACCAATGGCCGATGTTCGTATTCAGAAATTTTTAAAAGCATTGATGCGCCTACCCGAATACCAACTCACCTAAAAGGAGAGGTTTGAGAAAAGCCCGGTTAGTACACCAACCATTTACTCAATGACCTAATGAATCGCAAAGATTTTCTACGCCAACTTAGCTTGCTAACAGGGGGCGCTGCCTTTGGCATGCAGGGAATACCCGTACGATCATATGCGCATAGCCCATTCATCTTCGATAAGGCTGATACCAACGGAAATATCTTGGTACTTGTCCAGCTACAGGGGGGCAATGATGGACTAAATACGGTTGTGCCATTTGAAAATCCACTCTATTATCAAAATCGACCTGCAATTGCTATCCCAAAAGCAAAAGTATTGCCCCTAACGAGCCAGCTGGGTCTTAATCCGGC
Source organism: Spirosoma pulveris (assembly GCF_054781875.1). Taxonomy (NCBI): domain Bacteria; kingdom Pseudomonadati; phylum Bacteroidota; class Cytophagia; order Cytophagales; family Cytophagaceae; genus Spirosoma; species Spirosoma pulveris. The sequence goes on along the minus strand of NZ_BAAGTO010000012.1, from coordinate 47,305 downwards.
AATGAGCGCCTTTCGGGAATTGTATGATAATGCTCAACTGACAATTGTTGAGAATGTCGGTTATCAGTCGCCTAACAGATCGCACTTTCGGTCAAGTGATATCTGGTTGTCGGGTTCTGATGCGAACACCTATGGATTCGATGGCTGGATAGGGCGGTATCTAACGCATAAGTTTCCTGATTACCCGGCTAAGCTGCCCGAACAGCCAATGGCTATCCAACTGGGATCGGTGGAGTCGATGCTGTTGCAAAGCCAGATTGGCTCAATGGGGACGGTATTCGACTCTCCCGATGCGTTTTATCAGTTAGTGCAGGGAAGCAGTATGGAAACTCAATCGACCCCCGATACCGTTGCGGGCGAAGAGCTTAAGTTTTTGCAAGAGATTGCCAACCAATCGATTCAGTATGCGGGTATCATCAAGAAGAAAGCCAGTATTGGTAAAAACACGGTTACTTATCCAGGTACAAGCCTTGGTAAGCAATTGGCCATAGTCGCCGATTTAATTGCCGGAGGACTCACAACGCCGGTTTATTTAACGACAATTGGTGGGTTCGATACACATGCCAATCAAGTCGTGACCAGCAATGTAACGACGGGCCAGCATGCCAACCTGCTGAAAACCGTGGCTGATGCCGTAGCAACATTCATAAAAGACTTAAGAAAACAAAACCTGGCCAATCGGGTCACGGTTATGACGTTCTCGGAATTTGGTCGGCGTGTCAATCAGAATGGCACCAACGGTACCGACCATGGTACGGCCGCTCCTCTTTTTGTAGTTGGTGAACCCGTACGAGGGGGTATTGTTGGAGATGCTCCTGTTCTGAGTGATCTAGACAGTAACGGCGATCTGAAGTTTACTAACGACTTTCGACAAGTGTACGCCAGTGTTCTCCGCGACCACCTCGGCGTCGATGCCGGTACAACACAATCTATTCTGGGCCGCGAGTTTGAGACTCTGCCCATTTTTCGCCAGATACGGACTATGGAACTGGCCGAAGGCTCGATTAGTCTGGGTCAGAATACACCCAACCCATTTGTTGAAAGTACTGAAATTCAGTTTACCATTGAGCAGGCTGGCTCGGCTCGTCTGGCCCTATACGACCTGACAGGGCGGGAGGTTAGTATCATTCGCGATGGGCATTTTGATCGTGGCAGCTACAGCGTAACGGTGCGCGGAGCCAACCTCACCGCCGGGCATTACTTCTACAGCCTTCAAACCGATAATGGTCGGCAGGTAAAACGACTGATCAAGCTTTAAATGTTTTTTTGTGTCCTTTCTATTGAAAAGAAGTGTCATACACCTATCTTTTCAGAAGGTTTATCACAAAAGACAGTTTTCGATAAACCTGTGGGGTCCATACGATCCTACAGGTGTCTTACGAATGAAGCAATTTCAAGAATTACCCCCCCGACGTCAGGAGCAGCTAATGGCATTTGATCGACTCCTGACCATCATGGACGAGTTGCGGGAACAGTGCCCCTGGGACCGTAAGCAAACGCTGGAAAGTCTGCGCCACTTAACCATCGAAGAAACCTACGAACTCTCCGACGCCATCCTGGAAAATGATTTGCCCGAGATCCGGAAAGAAATAGGAGATATACAGCTACACCTGGTTTTCTACGCTAAAATTGCTTCCGAAGCACCTGCTGAATCGTCGGATCGCTTTGATATAGCCGATGTGCTAAACGGCGTTTGTGAAAAGCTCATCAGTCGCCACCCGCACATTTACCCGGATGCCAATGGCCAGACAGTCATTGCCGAAAACGAGGAACAGGTGAAAGCCAACTGGGAGCAGCTTAAATTAAAAGAAGGGAATAAGTCGGTGCTGGGTGGCGTACCAGGTTCATTACCGGCCCTGGTAAAAGCCATGCGTATCCAGGAGAAAGCCAGAGGGGCCGGGTTTGACTGGGACGAAAAAGAACAGGTATGGCAAAAGGTTGAGGAGGAGATGCAGGAGTTTAAAGATGAATTTAACGCGGAGTCCGGAACAGTAATTGATCAGCAACGGGCCGAAAGCGAGTTTGGCGACTTACTTTTCTCGCTTGTCAACTACGCCCGTTTCATCGATATAAATCCTGAGACAGCCCTGGAACGCACCAACAAAAAATTCATCAAACGCTTTCAGTACATGGAAGAACAGGCCCGTGCCACTGGAAGAGGACTTAGCAGTCTGACACTAGCCGAGATGGACGTATACTGGAATGAAGCCAAGAAGGTGGTATAAACTATTCCACTGGCCAAGCCTGCAGTATTTTCATAGCGTACACGTCTTGAAGACTCTTTTTTTATTAAGTTATGCGTATAGTTTTTCTGACCGACATGCATCTGGGTGCTGAAGGTGAACTTCCGGAAGGAGTAAATGTCCGGCAAAATTTCCTGAAAGCACTGGCCGCTTTATCCGAATTAAAACCTGACTGTTTGGTATTAGGTGGAGATTTCTGCAACGCCACCGGCGACTTATCCATCTACCAATGGGTGAAGAAACAGATTGATGAGCTACCATTTCCGTATTATGTGATTTCTGGAAATCACGATAACTCGACGATGCTGGCCGAAGTGTTCAACAAAAAGCATGACTTGCACGAGGGCGAATTGTATTATGCGCTACCGCTCGAAGGGCGTCCCGTTTTGTTCCTTGATTCATCGAATGGAGAACTGTCAGACCGGCAGTGGACCTGGTTCAGGGATTATCTTTCGGCCCTGCGCGATACGAATATACTTGTGTTCATGCATCATCCGCCACTTCCGGCTGATGTACGGTTTATGGATCGGAAATACCCTTTTCGGCAGAGTGAACAATTCGTAGAACTCGTTCGTGACTTACCTTGCCATATGACGGTGGTTTGCGGTCATTATCACGTCGAAAAAGTAGTACAGCGCGGCAATCTGTTAGTGCTTCTCTCTCCGTCAACTTTTTATCAGATGAAGCAGGATACGGTTGGATTTTCAATTGATACTCTGCAAATTGGTATTCGTGAAATCAATCTAACCACGCATGGAACCAACAGTGCCGTTTTTTATATAGACCCTACCCAGTAATACAGAAAAAAATTACTTTAAGTGACAAATAATATTAGCCCCTATTATTTTATACACAAAAGAATATCTCGCTTAAAGATATAAAGGAAATAGTATTTAAATTTTTTCATTAATTATAACTAATATAGTAGTAATTACCCATAAATGAGAATTTTAATTTAATATTAAAAAATATTGTTCACATAGAGTATATGTAGATGATATTTTATATTTTTGCCAGCCACTCCGTATTTAATTCCGTACTTTCCCTAATAACTAAAATATGGTATTACGTTTCACCACAATTGATCTACTAGGTAATGAACGAGAGCATTCATGGTGGTTTTCTACTATGGAGTACTCTCTTGATGTTTTGAGCTCGTTATGCTTATCAAACAAACACGTTAGCAAAGCCGAACTTATTGACCACGGACATCATACATCGCTTCCCATCGATGCATTTGACGGACGAACTATATCAACGCCTTTTCAGCAACTGGAAAGCCAATGGCAGGAGTTATTGCTTTCTCCGGCTACTGGTAGTTCTACGTGGCCCTTAGTAAGTTGGCAGGAATAAGCGAGCAGTAATTGTCTTGGGCGCTATTGACCCTGTAGAATCGATTTTATGCTGCCGCGGAGATCCTGTCTGCCCATGCTTTCGCAATCCAAATAGTGTAATAGGCTGTATGCTATAGACATATTTCGTTTTCAATACGTCCTGAGCATACAGCCTATATTTTTCTTCATCGTGCCGAGTAATTCGGTGCTTCTTTCTGAATCTGAATATCGTGGGGGTGGCTTTCGCGTGAACCGGCTGTTGTAATTTTAACAAATTTAGCCTGTTGCAGCGTTGGTACATCAATGGCACCGCAATAGCCCATGCCAGCTTTCAGTCCGCCAACCATCTGGTAGATAATCTCCGAGACTTTGCCTTTTATGGGAACCCGGCCAACGATACCTTCAGGTACCAGTTTCTTGATATCATCTTCAGCATCCTGGAAATAACGGTCTTTCGAGCCATCTTCCATGGCTTCTACGGATCCCATACCCCGGTACGTCTTGAACCGGCGCCCTTCATAGAGTACAACTTCACCGGGAGCCTCTTCGGTACCTGCCAGCAGGGAGCCAATCATAACGGTGCTGGCACCCCCGGCAATGGCTTTGGTAATATCGCCCGAGAAACGGATACCGCCATCGGCAATGACCGGTACGCCCGTGCCCTGTAAGGCTTTGGCCGATTCATAAACAGCCGTTAACTGCGGCATGCCAATACCGGCAATGATGCGGGTTGTGCAGATACTGCCCGGTCCTACGCCCACTTTTACGGCGTCGGCACCAGCATCGGCCAGGGCTTTAGCTCCTTCGCCGGTGGCTACGTTTCCGGCAATAACCTGTAGTTTGGGAAACTGCTCTTTAATGCCTCGAACGGCGTCCAGAACACCCTTTGAATGGCCGTGCGCCGTATCGACACTGATCACGTCTACGCCAGCCTTTACAAGCGCTTCAATTCGCCGGTGCAGGTCGGGTGTAACCCCCACGGCAGCACCTACGCGTAAGCGGCCCAGTTCGTCTTTGCAGGCGTTGGGATGGCTTTTCTTCTTCAGGATGTCTTTGTACGTGATCAGTCCAACTAACTGATAGGTATCGTTAACGATCGGCAGTTTCTCAATACGGTGCTGCTGGAGGATCGTCTCCGCTTCTTCGAGTGTTAAGCCTTCCCGTGCGGTGATGAGGTTTTTTTGCGTCATGACAGCCGTAACAGGCTTGCTCATGTCGTGCTGAAACCGAAGGTCGCGATTGGTCAAAATGCCAACCAGCTTTCCCGACTCATCAATGACCGGGATACCGCCAATTTTAAACTCGCGCATAATCTTGTGCGCGTCGCCTAAAGTAGCCGTTTCAAGAAGTGTAATGGGATCAATGATCATCCCACTTTCTGAGCGCTTGACTTTCCGAACCTGGTCGGCCTGAGCCTCAATGCTCATGTTCTTGTGGATAATACCGATACCGCCCTCCTGCGCCATTGCAATCGCTAATGCCGACTCCGTAACGGTGTCCATAGCCGCCGAGATGAGTGGAACGTTTAGCCGAATGTTGCGGGTGAGTTGGGAAACGGTTTGCGTATCGCGTGGAAGTACCTCCGAATAGGCAGGTAACAGCAGTACGTCGTCGTAGGTGAGAGCCTCGTAAAGAAATTTACTGGTATCTAAGCTCATAGCAAATAAACAGGTGGTGTTATTTGCCGGACAAAAGTACGAAAAAAACTGATCCAACCAGCGGGTTTTGCAGCATTAATGTCGAATTAACAATTTATGCCTGCCGTACGACAATCTCTTTCATGACGAAGCTTCTGATAATAAGATCGTTAGCCCGAAATTCGATCTAGTTTGATACGAATCGTTTTCCCGTTGTCGCCAACGCTGAACTGGCAGTCGCTGAACTTTGGTGCCGATAATTTAGGACGAAAATCATTACTGAATCCATACGGTTCTTTCGGGATGCCAAACATTCGTTTGTCCATTTTACCGTTGCCATTTTCATCGTGATAGACCGCAATGGCATACGATCCCGGCTCAACCGAGAATGTGGTTTGTACACGCTCATGCGTTGCATCGACTTTTTTGCCCTCGATTGGTTTCCCCTCCGGAAAATCTTTTCCGGGCCTGAAAATAGCTACATAAACGGCACCGGTCAACACACGAACGTTATGTACTTCAATGGTTAAGTTCGTTTTTTTGGGCGTATCCGGTGTTGCCGAACTGGGTAAAAGGAAACGGAAAATCAAAAGCAAATAGAGCATACATTGAGTGTTTTTCTAAAAACGGATTTATCTTGCAATTATGATAGCCCAACCACCCCCCGCTTCCAAACGATGGATTACAAAACCTTTGCCCGATTCGTCGGAGCAGCGGTTGGCTATTGAAACATTAACCAATTCGCTGGGTGTAAGTCCATTTTTGGCGGCACTTTTGGTTCAGCGGGGTGTGCAAACCTACGAAGAAGCTCGGACGTTCTTTCGACCGGAGATAAATCATCTGCACAATCCGTTCCAGATGAAGGACATGGACAAGGCCATTACGCGCCTGCAAATGGCCATGCTTCCCGAACGACAGGAGAAAATTCTGGTCTATGGCGATTACGATGTTGATGGGACAACCTCCGTGGCACTTGTCTACGGATTCCTGAAAAGTTATCATTCGGCCATCGATTATTACATTCCCGATCGCTACAAAGAAGGGTATGGTATTTCGAAGCAAGGTATTCAATGGGCGGCCGAAAATGGGTTTTCCCTGATTATTGCCCTCGATTGTGGCATCAAATCCATTGATCGGGTTGCCGAAGCGAAGGCACTCGGCGTCGATTTTATCATTTGTGATCACCACCGCCCCGGCGATGAAATTCCCGACGCTGCCGCCGTACTTGACCCGAAACGCGACGATTGCCCGTATCCTTATAAAGAACTGAGTGGTTGTGGTGTAGGATTTAAACTGCTGCAGGCCTTTTGCCTTCATAAAGGGATTGACCTGAACGACCTGTACCCAAGCCTTGATTTGGTGGCCGTAAGCATTGCGTCGGATATTGTACCGCTCACGGGCGAAAACCGGGTGCTGGCTTATTACGGCCTTAAACACCTCAACGCATCGCCCCGCACCGGCTTGAAAGCCCTGATCAAAATAGCCGGGTTCTCACGTGAGCTGGATATCACCAACCTGGTATTTGGCTTAGGCCCTCGCATCAATGCCGCCGGACGAATTCAACATGCCAAAGCCGCCGTTCAACTGCTGCTGGCCGAATCGGAAGAGGAGGCCGATGAGTTCGCGATGGCGATCAACAAACACAACAATAGCCGACGTGAGTTTGACAGCAGCATGACCGAACAGGCGCTGGAAATGATCCGCAGCAATGAACGTCTGCGGCAAGCCAAGAGTACGGTTCTGTTCGACGCCACCTGGCACAAAGGGGTGATCGGCATTGTTGCCTCGCGTTGCATCGAGCATTTTCACCGGCCCACCATCATCCTGACGCAGTCGAACGATAAAGCCGCCGGGTCGGCGCGGTCGGTGCCGGGTTTCGATGTTTACGAAGCAATTGAGGAATGCGCCGATTTGCTGGAGCAGTTTGGTGGGCACACGTTTGCCGCCGGAATGACTATGTCGGTGGAAAATATCGACGCCTTCCGTAAAAAGTTTGAAGAAGTCGTTGCCAGTCGGATAAAAGAAGAACATCTCACTCCGCTGATCGACATAGATCTGCCGCTTGACTTTAGCGAAATAAGCGACAAGCTTTACCGGATCGTCCGGCAGATGGGGCCATTTGGTCCGCATAACCTACAGCCAACCTTCATGACGGAGGACGTGTACCTGGTGAGTGAGCCGATCATCATGAAGGAGAAACACCTCAAGATAAACGTGCGTCAGGGCGATACGGCCGCTCGCCGATCGGGGTTAACGTTCACGGCTATTGGCTTCGGAATGGCGCACCTGGCCGACCTGATCCGCCCCGGTAAGCCCTTCTCTATTTGTTACCAGGTCGATCAGAATCATTTCAATGGGAATGTATCTCTGCAATTGATGCTGAAGGATATAAAAGTGTAAGGCTCCCTTTTTCCATAAATTTTGTTAATAAACCGGTGTGGTCGCCTGCTCAGGTTAAAAATAGTTGGCAGTGGGCTGGATTACCGCGAACTTTGTAATCGTTGCTGACAGCTGTAGCTGTTTAGCCCGATGGTTTAGTGAACGCCTTCACATGATTCTCAGAACAGAAAATTTAATCAAAAAATACGGCTCCCGGTTGGTCAACAACAACGTATCGTACCAAGTAGAAACGGGCGAAATCGTTGGCCTTCTCGGACCAAATGGTGCTGGCAAAACAACCTCGTTTTACATGGCCGTGGGGTTAGTAAAGCCGAACAGCGGGAAAGTATTCATCGACGATCTGGACGTGACTAACCTGCCCATGTACAAACGGGCTCGGCTCGGCCTGGGGTATCTGGCGCAGGAAGCCTCCGTATTTCGGGATTTATCGGTAGAAGAGAACGTACTGGCCGTTCTTGAGATGACCGACTTGTCCAAAGCGAAGCAAAAGGAAAAAGTAGAAGAACTGCTTGAAGAGTTTAGCCTGACACATGTTCGAAAGAGCAAAGGTAAAGTACTGTCCGGGGGCGAACGCCGACGTACCGAAATTGCCCGTGCGCTTGCCGTCGATCCCAAATTTATTCTGCTTGACGAGCCCTTTGCCGGTGTCGATCCCATTGCGGTAGAGGACATTCAAAGCATCGTTGCCAAACTCAAACACCGCAACATCGGCATTCTGATCACCGACCACAACGTAAACGAAACGCTCTCCATAACCGACCGGGCCTATCTGCTATTCGAAGGTAAAATTCTCAAGCAGGGGACCGCCGAGGAGCTAGCCAACGACGAACAGGTGCGCCGGGTTTATCTGGGCCAACATTTTGAGCTGAAGCGTAAAGTGTAGAGGCTTTGTAATACCGACTATACCGGTCGGTATTACGAAGCCCATTACCCAAACACTTCCCGCAGTACTGGCAATGACTTTACCTCGCCGAGGGAGTCGATGTGAATATGGTAGTACGAGACCAGCGCATCCGCCAGTTCGTTGCGGGCAGCGCGGCTTAATTTGATAGGTGTGCCAAATGGCTGCCGAAGCATACTATTCAGTGCCGTATCCATCTCCTCGTCGGGTAGGAAAGGGTAGGAGTTCTCTCGCAGTTGATCTTCAAATTCGCGGGCAGATTCAGGTCCAAACCCCAGAAAGAAGGAAAGCTTTAACAGAAATGCGAGGTGGAAGTTTTCGTAGTTCGTTGTGGCTTCTTCCAGAAAAACCACCGACTCCACCAGAAAGCGAAATAAAACAGGGCTGCCTGCCTCTTCTTTCAGCACCTTATTCAACATCTCTGTCACGAACATGGCAATGGTGGATTTGCCTACTTCGAAGGGGAGGCTCTGAAAAGGGTAGTTCGTTTTTACTTCCGAAAGACGTGTCAGATCGCGGTCGCTTTTGTAATACACGACCATCTCCAGCAAGGTTAGTGGTTGAAACAGAGCAATTTTATTGTTCTTGCTCCGGGCTGTTCGCACACTATTGACAATGTAGCTTTGCAGACCGAAATCCTCGGTGTACACGCGGGCAATAATGGACGTTTCGCGGTAACGAATATAACTGAGGGCAATACCCCTTGTCTTTTGCAACATTTCAGATTCACAGTAAACTATCCAATATAACACCTTTAAAGGATAAATAGGTCGGTTTATCGACCAATTACCGCTTAGTTTGTCCTCTATGAAACTCTACAAAACCCGCTTCGGCATCGTCGTTGAATTAGACAATCAATTTTATTCCGTTCCCGTCGATAACTGGGACGAACTAATCAATCGGGATGATCTCCACGAATTCCTGACTACACTCACCGCTGTAGCCCCACCAACGGACGAATTCGAGAGCTGGACAAAAAACGGATTACTGGCACCCATCGGTCGGCAGGAAGTATGGGCTTCGGGCGTTACGTACCTACGCAGTCGGGATGCCCGGATGGAGGAGTCGAAAAAATCGGGTGGCGATAATTTTTACGACCGCGTGTATGATGCCGAACGGCCCGAACTGTTTTTCAAATCGACACCCGAGCGCGTAATGGGGCCGGGCCAGCAAGTCCGCATCCGTGCCGATTCAACCTGGAACGTGCCCGAGCCGGAGCTGACACTCTTCATTACCTCGTCGGGCAAGATTGTGGGTTACACCTGCGGCAACGACATGAGTTCCAGAAGCATAGAAGGGGAGAATCCTTTATACCTGCCCCAGGCCAAAAGTTACGATGGCAGCGCGGCTCTCGGACCGTGCCTGTACGTGCCCGAAACGCCAATCTCACCCGAGACACAGATACAACTGGAAATTCTCAGGGACGGGCAAACGGCTTTCGTCAACAACATTGCCATTAATCAGATGAAGCGGCAGCATACCGAACTGGTTTCGTTCCTCTACCGCGAATGCTCGTTTTCGTTCGGCTGTTTCCTGATGACCGGCACGGGTATTGTTCCGCCCGATAGCTTCACGCTCCAATCGGGCGATGAGGTTAAGATTACGATTGATGGAATTGGTACGCTGGAAAATGTAGTAGCTTAATTGATCGTCTGACTGCCCGGCACAAAAGTTTGCCGGGCAGTCAGGCACTTAAGAAATCACCCGAATACCTTTCTGAACGTCGGCTACTTTTTCCCGGAGGGCATCCAGCGAATCGTCCATGACCGTTACATGGCCCATTTTACGAAAAGGCTTGGTGATGGCTTTGCCGTAGAAAAAGGGAAATACGCCGGGCATAGACAGTAAGTTCTCCAACCCTTCGTAGACGGCCGGGCCCGTGTGGCCATCTTCACCCAGCAGATTCACCATGGCGGCTGGCTGGTAAATGCTGGTATCGCCCATCGGGTAATTGAGGATGGCCCGCCAATGCTGCTCGAACTGCGACGTAACATTAGCCCGGATGGTATGGTGCCCACTGTTGTGCGGGCGTGGCGCCACTTCGTTAATCAATACATTGCCGAGCTTATCCAGAAATAGCTCAACGGCCAGCAAGCCAACAATCCCGAAAGCATCGGCAGTTCGACGGGCAATGTCCTGAGCTTTCCGGTCAATTGCTTCCGAGATTTCGGCGGGGGCGAACAGGTATTCAACCAGATTGAGTTCCGGATGGAAGACCATTTCAACCGTTGGAAAGGTCTGCACCTCGCCCCGTTCGTTACGGGCAACGATAACGGCTAGTTCTTTCTCGAAATCAACCGCTTTTTCCAGCACGCCCGGCGCATCGAAAGCTTTACCCACATCGGCTACCGAAGCTATTCGCTGAACACCGCGACCATCGTATCCATCCCGGCCCAATTTGTGAAAAGCGGGTAAGATGTCGGGCTGATGTATTTCCGCCAAGGCAACATCGGCCCGGTTTTCGGTCAGGATGAAATCGGCGGTAGGTAAGTTATGATCGCGGTAAAACTGCTTCTGGAGACGCTTGTCCTGAATAACGCGAATGACGGAGGGCTGGGGGAAAACCTTCTTGCCTTCCCGTTCGAGTGCTTCGAGGGCGTCTACATTCACCCGCTCAATTTCAATGGTTAGCACGTCAACCGCCTGCCCGAACTGGTAAACCGTATCGTAATCAGTCAGGGAGCCCTGCGTAAACCGGGTACATAAATGCCGACAGGGGGCTTCGGCATCGGGGTCGAGAATATGAACGCGGAGATTCCAGTCAATGGCGGCTTGCAGAAGCATCAGGCCAAGCTGGCCACCGCCGAGGATACCGATTGTAGGTGTCAAAATGGTGAAAGGGTGAAAGAGTGAAAGAGCGAATTCGTTTACAAAGTTACCGTTTCGCTCTTTCGCTCTTTCACTCTTTCGCTGTTTTTAATCTCTGCGCGTAATATCCGACCCGCCCGATTTGCTGCTGGCCACTACTTTGGCGGAGCCTGAGTAGTAAATATCCGATCCGCCCGATGCTTTCATCGTTAACTCTTTGCTGGCGTTAACGTACACATCCGATCCGCCCGATGAATTGGCATTGCACACCTCGACCGAGAGTTTACGGGCATCCAGGTCCGACCCACCGGACCCACTGGCATTAAGTGTCCGAGCCGAGCCTTGCAGGGTGGCATCGGCTCCGCCTGAGGCTTCGACGTTAAGTTCATCGGCTTTGAGCGTCAGCTTAACATCGGCCCCACCAGATGCTTCGAGGTTTAAATCGTTGAAGACCAGCGTTCCCTGACCTGTGATATCCGAGCCGCCACCCGCCTGTAAATTATCTAACTGCTTGAAGGTCAGGTAAGCCTTTACGTATTTGTTATTACCTATATTCCAGTTCAGGCCTTTCCTGTCGATATTGAGTTCCAGAACGCCGTTCTTTACTCTGGAAATAACCTGGTCTTCATCATACCCTTTTACCTCAAGGACCAATTTTTCTGAATTGCCCTGGGTCAGAAACACATCAATGCCACTGTTGACGCTTACCCCTTTAAAATTTGAAACTGTACGCTCTTTTTTCCAATCGGAAGTGGTGGCGTGCATACCCACCGTGAACATGAAAACGACTAAAGCGATTGCTTTCATAGGAAGAATGGTTTTAGATTTAGAGGAAGATGTTAAAAAGGGCAGTTTCGTTGCATCATGAACAAAAGCAGGTGTCCGGTTTCAACGGTATCTTTGTCCGTAAGCGGACGTTGTAGTTGATGTATTTATTGGTAAGTAATTGTCAGTTAGTTGCTTGTGATTCTGGCACGTCACTTGAGCCACTTGAGAAAAGAAGTCAAATCCAGATCAGGAAGTATAGCAGCTGATGGTATAAGGGAGCATAAACGTCCCGATTATCATGAACAGACGAATCAATTCTTCGGAGATTATCCATGAAATAACGAATTAGCCAGGGTGAAAAAACCTTTTCAAAAGTAACCAATTATGATTCAACTTAACAACGTCTCTAAATACTACCCCGCGGGCTTCGGTCGGGTGTATGTGTTACGAAATATCAGCCTGGAAATTGCCCAGGGGGAGTTTGTGTCCATCATGGGGCCGTCGGGTTCCGGCAAATCAACGCTGTTGCATATTTTGGGTTTGCTGGAAGAACCCTCCGAAGGTGAATACCTGCTCGACGACCAGCCGGTTCAAAAGCTTTCCGAGAAAAAACGAACGGAACTTCACCGAACGCAGATTGGCTTTGTGTTTCAGGCGTACCACCTGATCGATGAATTAACCGTGTATGAAAACATCGAAACGCCATTGCTGTACAAAGGTCTGAGTGGATCGGAGCGTAGAAGCCGTGTGGCCGAACTGCTCGACCGGTTCAACATCGTTGCCCGGAAAGACTTATTTCCGTCACAGTTATCGGGCGGACAGCAGCAGTTGGTAGGTATTGCCCGGGCACTGGCTACAGAACCAGCCGTTATCTTCGCCGATGAACCAACGGGTAATCTGCACTCCGACCAGGCCCGTGATATTATGGAACTTTTTCGCGAACTGAACCAGAAAGATGGTGTAACCATCGTACAGGTCACACATTCCGAACTGAACGCCGAATACGGGTCGCGGGTGATTAGACTGAAAGACGGTTGGCTGGAGCCTTCAGATGTGAAGCTGGTCCAATAAGGTAGTGAGTCGGTGTCGAACATCAACAGTTGCCTTTATGGTATAGTTGTTTACCTGATTCAACCATTGAATCCCCATAACATTGGCACAGAACACGGCCTCCGCCCGTTGAAGTACGTCCGGCTTGTACAGGCCTTCATAAACAGGAATTCCCATTGCTGGCGCAAGGCGAAGGAGTTGTCGGCGGATAATTCCATCAATGCAACCCGTTTGCAGAGCTGGTGTATAGAGTGCATCGTCGGCGTACCAGAACAAGGTGGATGCCAGACACTCGGCTACGTGGCCGTCCATATCGAGCAGCAGCACGTCGTCGAGTGTGTGCTGCTCTTTATACAAACCCGCCAATACGTAAGGAAGCGCGTTCAGGGTTTTATAGGCCGAAAGTGGGGTGGGCGCTAATCGAAATTCGTCGTACATGCCGGTTTGCGCTTTTTCCGAAACTAAGAATGGGTTACCTCGTCTGGCCGATAGCAGGACGTTTACGTTATTTGTTGCGGGTGTATACAATCCACCCGGCTGTCGCCAGACCTGAAGCTTAATCCGGGCGGGTTGATTGGCGAGCTCGTTGGCATCAAGAAGCCGCAACAGCGTATGATGAAGCGCATCCGCCGTGAAATTTTTCGGGGGCGTTAGGTGTAATGCAGCCATGCCCGCAGCAAGCCGGGCGAAGTGGTCGCTCCAGAACCAGACCCGGTTCGATTCGTACCGAATTGTTTCGAAAATTCCGTCGCCATAACTAAAAGCGCGGTCGTTTACCGAAAGGCGAAAATCGCTTTCGTGAAGTATATCCGAATTATAAACCAGAAACATGCTTAGTTTGCGCCGTTTATCCTAAAACGATAGCCGCGCCGAAGGTAAGTTTGTAACATTGAACCATCAAATAGTATGTGTATGCAAGTGGCGTGGAAACAGATGCGGGTTGTAGTAGCCCTATTAGTAACGGCAAATTTGTCGGCAACATACGCACAGAGTACAGGCTCGGCCGTATCGCCGGGTACGGGCGTAACGGCACCGGCCCGGGTTAATCTACAGCAATGCATTGATATTGCCCAGCAGAACAACATTCAGATTCGGCAGGGGCGGTTAACGATTGCCAATAGTGAGTTGCAATTGCATCAGGCGCGGCTAAACCAATTGCCCACCGCCGTTTTTCAAGGTAACCAATCGTTAAACGGGGGGCGCAGTATTAACCCTCAATCCAACGAATTCGTCCAGCAAACGATCAACTCCAGCAGTTTTCAGCTTAACTCGTCAGCAACGCTTTACAACGGTGGCGTATTGCGCAGCACAGTCAGGCAAAATGAACTGGCCCTTCAGGCGGGGCAGCAGGAGTTAAATGCTACTCAAAATAATGTCTCGCTAACCATTGCTCAAAACTACCTGAACGTGCTGACGGGCACAGAGCAACTGGCGGTGGCGCAACGCCAGGCTGATGTAACGCGGGCGCAACTCGAACGTACGCAACGACTGGTCAATGCGGGTTCTGCTCCGGAAGCCAACCTGTTTGAACTACGGGCTACGTTAGCCAGTAACGAACTGGAGATCATAAACGCCCAGAATACCCTTGATCTGGCCAAAGTTGCTTTGCTACAAGCCATGAATGTCCCGATCAATCAGGATTTTGAGGTAGAGCCAATTGTCGTTCCCGATCCCGGTTTAGACCCTTATACCGCCACGGTACAGCAGCTTTATGATGTGGCTTCTGTAAATCTGCCTGAAATTAAAGGAGCTGACTTACGGGTTAAAAGCGCCAATTTAGGAGTACAGGTGGCTAAAGGCGGGCTGTACCCGACCCTATCATTAAATGGGAACCTGAGTACTATTTATTCCAGTGCAGCTAAAACGGCTATTCCTAATGGCCAGTCAACGCAACAAACTATTGGTTTTGTTACTGACCCCGTTACCGGAACTCAGATACCAATTAATACCTCAGTGCCCGGTTATGACCGCACCGGCATTTCTTATGGTACTCAGTTAAGCAATAACTTTAGCCAGTCTGTTTCGCTGTTCCTGCGGGTACCAATCTTTCAGGGAAATTTGTCGCGAAACCGAATTACAACGGCTAAAATTCAGCAGCAGACCGCCGAATTAACAGCTCTGAACACCCGTCTGACGCTGCGTCAGCAGATCGAAACTGCCTATACGCAGGTAAAAGCCGGGGCTAATCGGTACCGGGCAACACAGGCGCAGGTTGCTTCGCTGGAAAAGGCGTTTCAGGTCGCTGAAAGCCGATTAAATGCAGGCGCTATCAACGCAACAGATTATAGCATCGCCAAAACGAATCTGGACCGGGCAAGGGCCAGTCTGGTACAGGCAAAGTACGATTACGTGTTCCGGACGAAAATTTTGGATTACTATCAGAACAAACCGCTTAGTTTTAATTAAGTTAGTGAATTAGTGAATGGGTGAACTTGCACAAGCCGCTCACTCATTTACTCATTCACTAATTCATAAGTCATGAAGAAGAAATCGAGTCGAATTTGGTGGATATTAGGCGGACTGGTTGTCCTGCTCGTCGGTGGTTTAGTAGCCGCAAAACAAACGGGAATGATTGGTAAACCGAAGTCGACAGAGGTCGATTTTGCCACGGTTAAACGGCTTGATATTACCGAGCGGGTGAGCGCGTCTGGTCGTGTACAGCCACAGGTAGAAGTGAAAATCAGTCCCGACGTATCGGGCGAAATCATTGGCTTGTACGTGAACGAAGGCGACCCTGTTAAGGCGGGTCAGCTTTTGTGTCGGATCCGGCCCGACAACTACGAGTCGCTGCTGGCACGGGCACGGGCTGCTGTCAACCAGAGCCGGGCGCAGTTAGAGCAATCAAAGGCGTCGGTAGCTCAATCGAGCGCACGACTGATCCGGGCGAAATCGGACTATGAGCGTAACAAAAAATTATTTTCAGATAAAGTAATATCGGCTGCCGATCTGGAAACCAGCGAAGCGAACTATAACGTGGCCAAGCAGGAAGTTGAGGCTGCTAATGCCAACGTTCGCGCATCGCAGTTTAACATCCAAAGTGCGGAAGCCAGCCTGCGCGATGCCAACGAAAACCTCCGTAAGACAAGCATCTATTGCCCGGTGAATGGCACAGTTTCTAAACTGAACATCGAGTTGGGCGAGCGCGTGGTAGGTACCTCGCAAATGGCAGGTACCGAAATTATGCGGATTGCGAACCTGCAAAACATGGAAGTACGGGTCAATGTCAACGAAAATGATATTGTCCGCGTGAACCTTGGTGATACGGCTGATATTGAAGTCGATTCCTACACGACTGCCGGACGGAAATTTAAAGGGGTAGTTTATGAGATTGCCAATACCGCCAACGGCCTAACGAGTGCGTCCGGTGCGGCTGCTTCCCTCTCCGCCGATGCGGTTACGGAATTCGAGATAAAAGTGAAGATACTGAACAATTCATACGCCGATCTACTGGCCGAAAAGGATAAGAAAGGGTATCCTTTTAAACCCGGAATGACAGCCTCGGTGGAAATCATAACCGACCGGAAGTCGGGTGTACTGGCCGTTCCGATTGCGGCCGTCACAACGCGTGCGGCCGACTCTTCCGCCATCGATACAGAAAAGCTTGCAGACAATTCTAATGGGACTGTCGATGAAAAACCAGCAACCCAAATTGAAAAGAAAGACAAGCCCAAAGAGATTGTCTTTGTCAATGTAGGGGGTAAGGCTACGCAACGGGAAGTGAAAACCGGTATCAGCGACTTCGAGAACATTGAAGTTGTATCAGGTTTGAAACCGGGTGAGCAGATCATTTCAGGGCCATTCATCGCCGTCTCCAAAAAGCTTAAAGACGGCGAACTGGTCATCAAGCGCGACCCCAATAAGAATAAAAAGAAAGAAGAGGAGAAAGCGGACTAATGTAACTCGGCTGGTAAGTCGCCCGCTTAAATCATACATCACGGCTATTTAGTCGGCATCAAATTACGCCTGGTCTTATCGCCGGGCGTTTTTGTTAACTTGAAGCCTTATAGTCTGGAAAGTTTCAAACCATCTTCTACGAATCCGTCATGGCTGCGGGTTTAAAGATGCTTTTTAAGTGAGGTATTGGACATTGAACTATTTGTCGACATCAACCGGAGGCTGGAAGCCCTGTTGTTGTTTGGTAAAGACATAACCGTTTTGACACCACTAGATCTGCGAACTGGTATCCGGCCAATTTAGAGTAAGCCTTACAAGCCCATTCAGAAACCTTGTAGGCGTTGATTTGTGTCCTTTCCGGCTTTCTTCCTTACTTTACCCCATGAAAGTAACGCAACCCGTTCGGGTGACGATGGTAGGCGGGGGCAGTTGGGCAACCGCTCTCGTGAAAATCCTCTCCGAAAATAATGTCAATGTCAAATGGTGGCTTCGCAAAACGTCTGATGCCGATCACATTAAAAAGTTTGGTCATAACCCAAGTTACCTCAGCGATGTGCAGATCAACACCCGTAAAGTAAAAGTCTGTACCAAGATCAGAGATTCATTTAAAGACAGCGACTACATCATACTGGCTGTACCGGCTGCTTTCATCAGCGATGCGCTGACCGGCTTAAAATCAGAACATTTTAAAGGGAAATCGGTCGTATCGGCTATAAAAGGCATGGTGCCGGGCGCAAATCAACTCGTTACCGACTGGGTTAGTGAACAGTATGGAGTTCCAATGGAACGGATTTCGGTGATAGCGGGACCCTGCCATGCCGAAGAAGTAGCCCTCGAAAAACATTCGTACCTGACAATTGCTTCACAGAACCCCGTTTGTGCCCAATCGGTTGCCGACTTACTGCGGTGTCGCTTTGTGCAGACAACCCCAGTTGATGATCTATACGGTATTGAATACAGTGCTGTGATGAAGAACATCATTGCTTTAGCCTGCGGTATTACAAGAGGGCTGGGCTATGGCGATAATTTTCAGGCGGTACTGGTTTCGAACGCCATGCAGGAAATAAAACGGTTCGTAGATGCTGTATACCCTAAACACCGGGACTTGAGCGGGTCGGCTTACCTGGGCGATTTGCTGGTGACCGCCTACTCTCCCTTTAGTCGAAATCGTACATTTGGTACACTGATTGGACGGGGATATACTATTCAGTCGGCGCAGGCAGAAATGAATATGATTGCCGAGGGATACTATGCGGTAAAAAGTATTTATGAAATTAACCGTCGGTATGCGGTGGAGATGCCCATCACGAATGCTGTATATAATATTTTGTACGACAAGGCGGCACCAACCAGCGAAATGAATTCGTTGAAAGGGGTACTGGTATAACACGCTGATACGGGGCAAAAATAAGAGCCCCCTGATCCGTCAGAGGGCTCCTATACCGTTTATAGCGATGTCGGTAAGGTTTACCGGCAGTTGTGCCTTAGCAAAAATTACTTCGCGCTATCAGCAGACATCGTCGAAGCCGAATCCGTAGCCATGGTCGAATCCGTAGCCATCATCGAAGATGAATCAGCAGTGGTAGTCGTAGTGGTTTCGGTCGTTTCGGTTTTCTTCGAGCTGCAAGACGTAGCCAGGGCGATCATAGCCATGAAAAAGAAGGCAGATTTCGTGATTGCTTTCATAGTTTTGGGAATGTTTTTGTTTAGTGATTAATAATTAATGTCAACGTTAATACCCGATAGAGAAAAAGGTAACCCATTATTTTTTTTATTTTTTTTGGGTTACGTCTTCGGCGTTTCAGTATTAAGTAATGACTCAGCTCAATGAAGGAAAGTAGGTCGCCCATATTAACTGATGAAGAGTTGCTGGTGGGGTTGGCCGAGGGCACCGATGACGCATTGACGCATTTGTATCGACGGTATTTCCCAATGGTACTCCACTTCGTAACCACAAATAGTGGGAGCGAAGACGATGCGAAGGATATCTATCAGGAAGCACTGATCGTGTTGTATGAGAAGGTGAGGAATGGTTCGCTGGAATTGCATTGCCAGCTCAAAACGTATCTCTATTCCGTTGGTCGCCGATTATGGCTGAAGCAGCTAGCCCAACGCAGCCGCTTTATGGTGCGCGATGTAGAAACCCCCGCTTCAGATGAATTTGTTGCGGGGCAGATTGATGAAGATCTGTCGGTACATGAAGAACGCGACCGGCAATTCGATTTGATGGCTGATTCGCTCACCCGGCTCGGTGAACCCTGTCGAACCCTGCTGGACGATTTTTATATTCAGCACCTAAGCATGCAGGAGATTACTGAAAAGTTTGGGTACACGAACACCGATAACGCCAAGACGCAGAAGTACAAATGCCTGATGCGGCTAAAGCGGTTATTCTTTTCAGAATATAAGTCATAAGTGCCAACTTTCCGGAGTTGGCGATCAATTAAGGTTTTGCCGATGAGGAGGTCGGTTTACAGCAATGGACACGAACGAAGAAAAAGATATTGAAAACATCTTACTGGCGTACGGTGAGCGGGTTCGGTTTAAGCAACAGCTTCAGGCCATTCAGGCAGGGGCTGATATGAACGCTATGCGTCAGGATGCCAAATCATACCGGTCAGAATCGACCGGACCGATTCGGTCGCTCTGGCAGATGTACCGAACAACGTTGGCTGTAGCGGCATCAGCTGCCATTATCACAACCTTCGGTTCTATATTCCTCTATCAAACCTACCAGCAGAGCCATAAACAGGAACAGCAGTACAGTTTGCTGAGCAAAGAAATCCAGGCCGTTAAATCGTCGCAGCGGAGGTTGCTAAACGATTATAACGGGCGTGGCCGCGGGCTGAGTACCAACCCCGCCCAAGTGGCTGGTTCCGGCTTTCTGCTAACGGGCGATGGATATTTTGTTACGAACAACCACATCGTTCGGGATGCCGATTCGGTATATGTACAAAGCGCCAAAGGCGAAGTTTATAAAGCCAGAGTTGTGTATACCGATCAGCAGCATGATCTGGCCTTCCTTCAGCTTTGCGACGATAATGCCTTCCGGACGATGCCAACGGTTCCTTATAGTTTCGATGCTCGTCCATCTGACTTGGGTGAGCGGGTGTACACGCTTGGATACCCGCGCGAAGAGATTGTTTACGGCGAAGGCTACCTGAGTTCGGGTACGGGCTACCGGGGCGATTCTACGGCCTATCAGGTAGCGATTGGCGTGAATCCGGGTAATTCCGGCGGGCCGCTCCTCGATGAGAAAGGTAACGTCATCGGTATTATCAGCGGTAAGCAGACAACATCAGAAGGGGTTAGCTTTGCCGTGAAGACCAACTATCTGCTCGAAGCACTCAACAATATTCCAGTCGATTCCCTCAAAGGGCAGCCGCTGAAGTTGAACCGGCGCAACACATTAGCTAACCTGTCTCGCAAACAGCAGATTAAGCGGATGCAGGACTATGTATACCAGGTGAAGGTCTTTAAACACAAAGATTAAAGTTTATCAGTAAGCTGAGTTTCTACCAAACAATTGGCGCCATTGCCACGTTCTCTGGAAAAAATTTAAACTCAGCAACGATGAAAAAGCTCATGACACTGGCTGTTGCCTTCCTTTTCTCAGCAGCCGTTGTGTCCGCCCAGGATACAAAACAGAATGCGAAAGAAACGGCTCACCAAGCTAAAGAAACAACTAAAGCTGCTGGCCGGAAGGTAGGCCGTGAAGCCGATAAGGCCGGAGATAAAATTTCGACAGCGGCTAAAAACACAAAAGATGACGTTAAAGACGGGACTAATAAGGCGCTCAACAAAGCTGATCGTAAGATGAAGAAAGCGGAGCGCAAATTAGATAACTCGAAATAAGTGAAACACATAGTAGTTGAACGGCATCCTACTCAGGCGTAGTGATGCCGTTTTTTTATTAGTAGCCGACGAACTTCAGGTAGACCATACTGCGTTCTTCGGTCAGATAATTGCTTTTTTACTGCATTACGCACGCGTATGAATTCATCAGTTTCGGTGCTTTTATTTGGGATCACCCGCGATTTGACAGGCCAGTCAGCGGTGTCGGTACCTTTGTCTGAGGGGGCTAGTGTTGGCGACTTGCTTACCCAAATACATCGGGAGTATCCTGCTTTAGCGGGCATACGTTCATTGTTGATTGCAGTTAACGGTGAATATGCCGAACCTGAACAAATCCTGACTCAGCACGACGAAGTGGCCCTAATTCCTCCCGTTAGCGGAGGTTAATCTCTTTGCTTATCCGTTTATGATTGCCCTTACTTCAGACCCTATTGACGTTCCGGCTGCTCTCCAGTTTCTTCAGTCGGAACAGGCAGGAGCCATTGACTTTTTTCTTGGCGTAGTGCGGGATAACACCCAGGAGCGCCCGGTAGACCGGCTCGAATACGAAGCTTACGATCGCATGGCCATTAGCGAAATGCAAAAGATTGCTGATACTGCTCAGGAGCAATGGCCTATACTTCGCTACACGATCATTCACCGAAAAGGGACCCTGCAAATCGGTGAGATTGCTGTCTTAATTGGAGTAGCTACGGCTCATCGAGCGGCCGCCTTTGAGGCCTGCCGCTACATCATCGACACTATTAAACAAACGGTGCCCATCTGGAAAAAAGAAGTCTTTACCGATGGAGAGTCCTGGGTAAATGCCCATCCTTAGTAGTAGCGAGGAGACAGGAGGTAGAAGTGAGGAGGGCTGACGCGTCAGTAAAAAAGCAATCGTCAGCCCTCCTCACTTCTATCTCCTGTCTCCTAATTACTTAATCAAATACGTTCCCACGATTGGGTAGTGGTCCGAATACCCGATGTAATTGAGGGTTTCAAAGTTCAGGACCGGCAGTTTCGGGTCATGAAACTGGTGATCGATCCGGATAAAGCCCGGCAGACGGTTGTAGGTAAACCCAAAACCACGACCTGCATCTTCAAAACTGTTTGGCAACACCCGGCGCAGCCGTTCGTAAACGACACTATACGGGGTATCGTTATGGTCGCCGGTGACGATAACGGGATAAGGGCTTTCCCGGATATAATCGATGACTTTATATACTTCCTCTCTGCGATCCGTAAAGCCATTATGCAGCGCCTTAAGCACCCCATGCGTTTCGCGCTTTACACCTTTAATCTCTTTTTGCTTCAGAACCTTGCCAACGCGGATACCCATTGAGCGAAGGTGAACATTAATGATACGGATGGTATCATTTCCTATTTTGATGTTTGCCCAAACGACTCCGTTTGACCCTCCAAATGGTTCTCGCCCTGAGTCAATAATTGGGTAGATAGAAAAAATAGCGGCTCCCACATCACCTTCGGGTACTAATGCATTCTCCGGATACAATAACACAGAATAACGGTACCCGGCCTTTTTAAACCGAAGCACAACGTTATAATCGGGTATCGACGTGGAATTGTAAAACTCCTGGAAGCATTTAATGGGCGCATCGTAGCGCAACACATAGTTATCCGTTCGGCGAACGCGGGGCGAACTTGTATAAAATGACCAGGTGTCGTTCAGATCAAACGATTGAACATTATAGCTGAATACTTTTATCGGTTTGCCCTTACTGGTTAGTTCAACCGGCGTATGCCAGACAAAGGTGCGCGATCCGAATAAAGCCAAACCAATGATCAGCACAATTCCCGAAAGCCAGCTTCGCCAGGGACGTGAGGTGAGCCAGCAAAAAACGGCGACAAGGTTCAATACCCAGACAACCGGTAAGCTAATCATGATCATGCTGGCCGACCAATGCTCAGTTGGCAAACTATACAGGAGCCAATAACCCAGGCAGGTGTATAGAACCAGTAGTAAATTAAATGACCAAAGCAACGACCGAAAAAAATAGGCGATGATCTGTCCAACCCGTATTCTTAGCGTCATGGCGTCGTTGTTGAGCGAGGGGAATTCTCTTTTGGCGTCAAAAATAAGGTATAATGACCGTAATGCCTGCAATTGAGCCCACACAGGGGCTTGCGATGGACGCATAAATGCATTATCTTTGTGGCACAAAAACTATATGGCATTGATCAAAAAAGGGAGTCGCACTCCCTTTTTTGTTAGCCATACCTTATGGACGACAAAGCGAAAATCACTGAACTGCTACAGCCGTACCTAAAAAACGATCAGTTCTATATCGTTGATATTCAGGTAGCTGGGAGGCAAGGTGGCCGACTGAAGGTCACGATTCTGTTGGATAGCGATGCAGGCATCACGATCGATGACTGCGCCGATATTAGCCGTAGGCTGGGAGGGCAGATGGACGAAATGAATTTTTTCGGAGATTCGCCTTTTACGCTGGAGGTTTCATCCCCCGGCGTTGATTATCCATTGACTTTTCCACGTCAGTTTATCCGCAATGTGGGCCGTCAACTGATCGTAACACTCACCGATGGGGCCATCCGGAAAGGGGTGTTGGAATCGGTAGCCGAAGAGCATATTGTGCTGGATGTGGAAGCCGAAAAAAAATCGAAGAGTAAAAAGAAAAAGGAAGCTGAATTATCTGCCGACGTTCCACCCGTTGGCCCAACGCCGATTTCGTTCGGGCAGATAAAAAAAGCGCAAGTGGAAGTATCATTTAAATAAGGTTGCTGGCCGATAGTTGGACGTACATTCACGAACGATTACTAACATCGACTGTCGACTATTGACAAAACACGAAAATGACCAGTGGACTATTAATTGAATCGTTTGCTGATTTTGCCCGGTCGAAGAACATTGATCGGCCTACCATGATCGCTATTCTGGAAGATGTTTTTCGGACCATGATTCGCAAGAAATATGGTACCGACGAAAATTTCGACGTGATCATCAACGCTGAAAGTGGTGATCTCGAAATGTGGCGGACGCGCGAAATTGTTGATGATAATTCGGAAGACATTTGGGATTATGATAAAATCCCCCTGGCCGAAGCTCGTAAAATTCAGGACGACTTTGAGGTAGGCGAACAGGTTGCCGAAGAAGTAAAGCTGGATGATTTTGGTCGTCGGGTAGTTCAAACCGCCCGCCAAACACTCATCCAGAAGATAAAGGACATGGAGAAAGAACTCCTTTATCAGAAGTATAAAGACCAGGTTGGTGATTTGGTGACTGCGGAAGTGTATCAGTTGCTGAAGCACGAAATTATTCTGGTCGATGGAGAGAGCAACGAATTGAGCTTGCCCCGCACCGAGCAGATTTCCAAGGATCGGTATCGCAAGGGCGAGCCGGTCAAAGCGGTTATCAGCCGGGTGGATATGCTGAACGGCACGCCTAAAATTGTGCTGTCACGTACGTCGCCTGTCTTTTTAGAGCGCCTGTTTGAGATTGAAGTGCCCGAAATATACGATGGCCTGATATCCATTCGTAAAATTGTGCGGGAGCCGGGCGAACGGGCAAAAGTTGCCGTTGAATCGTACGACGACCGGATTGACCCCGTTGGTGCCTGCGTAGGTATGAAAGGGTCGCGGATCCATGGTATCGTACGTGAACTGGGTAACGAGAACATCGACGTTATCAATTACACGGAGAATCTTGAACTGCTCATCAGTCGGGCATTGAGTCCGGCTAAAATCAGCTCAATGCAGATTGACCGGGAAACCAAACGCGTATCTGTTTTCTTGAAACCAGATCAGGTTTCGCTGGCCATTGGTAAAGGTGGTCAGAACATTAAGCTTGCCGGACGGTTGGTAGACATGGAAATCGACGTATTCCGGGACAACGAAGGTCAGGAAGACGATGAAGACGTCGACCTGATGGAGTTCTCGGATGAGATTGACGAGTGGATGATTCAGGAACTTCGGAAAGTAGGTCTGGATACGGCTAAAAGCGTACTGGCCCTGAACAAAGAGGAACTGGTTCGCCGGACAGATCTTGAAGAAGATACCGTCGAAGAAATTTTGAATATCCTGAAACAAGAGTTTGAATAAGTAAGTAATGAAGACGGGGTTACCCGTGTGGTGAATGGTAAGAATGAGAAGGGCTTTAAGGATCTTTTAGCACTCATTCTCAACTTTTCACTCTTCATTATAAGAATGAGGGATTTTTATTGTTGGAACTGGTGTTCATACCTTACCAACACCTATTAAATTTGCCGAATATAAACCGAAGTATGGCAGAAGAAAAGTCAATGCGCCTGAGCCAAGTGGCAAAAATTCTCAACAAAGGGCTTTCCTCTGTTGCGAGTAGTCTGTCTGCCAAAGGGTTTAAGGTTGAGATTAATCCTAACACCAAAATCAACACAGAACAGTTGGAGGTGTTAGCGAAGGAGTATAAATCTACGGAACTCCTGAACGGAACTCGCCGGGCTGAACCGCCGGTTGTAGCCGCCGAGCCACCGCGTCGTCAGGAGGAGGATGTCGTTCTGTACCGTCGTGATGACGCGAGACGTCCGATTGTTGAAAACAAACCAGAGTCAGCTCCGGCTGATTTACCCAAGACAGCTCCGGTGGAGCCAGCACCACAAACCGCTCAGACCGGTTTGCCAGGCCTGAAAGTACTGGGTAAAATTGATTTGAACGCAAAGCCTTCAACTCCGCAGCCCCAGCCTGTTCCACAGGCGAAAGCCCCGGAGCCACAAGTTGCCAAGCCTGTTGCAGCTCCGCCGGTTGAATCAAAACAGCCGGAAGAACGTGCATCGGTGCCTGCTTCTGTAGAAGCGCCCAAACCTGTTGTTGCACAACCTGCACCGCCTGTTGCTGAAGTGCCTAAAGCAGTACAGGCACCGCCTGCTGAGGTAAAACCAACCCCGGCATCCGCCCCTGTGGTTACGGCACCGCCAGTTGCAGTTGTTAAGGAAGATACTGCACCAGTAGAAGCCCCTAAACCAGTTGCAGTTGAACCTAAGCCTGCGCCTGTTCAAACTGCGCCAGTGGCTCCGGTAGTTGCACCACAACAACCAGCGCCCACACCCGTTTCAACTCCTGTGGAAGCCTCTAAGCCCGCTTTTAAAGAGAAACAAAAGGAAAACCGGCCAGCTAATCAGGCTAATCCACCGAAACAGGAAGCCCAGCCCGTTAAACCAGCACCGGCTGCTTCTGCTGACGAACCAGACGCGTCTACGGAAACAATCCGGGCGGCTGGTAGCCACCAGTTAGGCGGATTGAAAATTCTGGGTAAGATTGAGTTGCCAGTTAATAACCCGCGTCAGGGTGGTAACAATAACGCCGACAAGAAAGGAAAACGTAAGCGCATTCGTGGTGGTCGCGAGGGAGGAAGCAATCCTAACCAGCCAAACCAGGCTAGTGGGCAACCACAGGGTCAGGGCGGCAACCGGCCTCCGCGTGAGGGCGACCGCGGTCCCGCAAATCGTGCCCAGGGCGATCGTCCACAAGGCGACCGCAATCAGGTAAACGGTCAGCGAGAAGCTACGCCACGTGATGGTAATCGTCCGCAGGGGCAAGGTCAAAACGATCGTACGGCAGCACCAGCTAACCGTGCGGGTGGCACTGGTCAGAATCAGGGAGGTACTAATAATGCCAACCGATCTGGACAGTCAAATACAAATACCAATGCCAATAACCGTTCGGGTGGTGGCAGCAACAACGCAAATCGAGGTGGCAGCGGCAATGCCAATCGCGGTGGAACTGGCAATAATGCCAACCGTGGCGGTAGTGGTCGTCGTGAAGCGCCAACTCAGGCCGACGTTCAAAAGGCTATTCAGCAGACGAACGCCCGGATGCGGGGTAACACGCCAAACCGTGGTGCCGACCGTCGACGTGATCGCCGGAGCCAGCGCGAAGAAGATCGTCGTTTGCTGAACGAACAGGAGGAACTGGAAGCAAAAATTCTGAAGGTTACCGAATTTGTATCAGCCAATGACCTGGCCTCGCTGATGGACGTGTCGATCAATGAAGTTATCTCGGTTTGTTTGAACTTGGGTATGTTCGTATCGATCAACCAACGGTTAGACGCTGAAGCGATTACGGTTATTGCCGACGAATTTGGCTACGATGTCCAATTTATATCGGCTGAAGATGAAACCGAGGCTGGTATTGATGTGGAAGTTGATGCACCGGACGATTTACAGCCAAGGGCACCAATTGTGACCATTATGGGTCACGTTGACCATGGTAAAACATCGTTACTTGACTACATCCGTCGTGCTAAGGTTGCGGCAGGTGAAGCTGGTGGTATTACACAGCACATTGGTGCTTATAGTGTTAAACACAGCGACGATCGGATGATTACGTTCCTGGATACACCGGGTCACGAAGCCTTTACGGCCATGCGTGCACGGGGAGCAAAGGTAACGGACGTTGTTATTATCGTAATTGCTGCCGACGACAGCATCATGCCCCAAACGCGTGAGGCTATCAATCATGCTCAGGTAGCTGGTGTACCGATTGTCTTTGCTTTCTCGAAGGTAGACAAACCGGGTGCTGATTCCGAGAAGATTCGGACTGAACTGGCCGCTATGAACATGCTCGTTGAAGAATGGGGTGGTAAATACCAGGCACAGGAAATTTCGTCTAAATCGGGAATGGGCGTTGACGATCTGCTCGAAAAAGTACTGCTCGAAGCCGAGCTGCTTGAACTGAAAGCCAACCCATCGCGCCGGGCATTGGGTACGGTTATTGAAGCGTCTCTTGATAAAGGCCGTGGCTATGTTTCTACGGTACTGGTCGAGAATGGTACACTGCATCAGGGTGATATCATGCTGGTGGGTGCCCATTACGGTCGCATCCGGGCAATGACGAATGACCGTGGTGAACGAATCAAAGAGGCTGGCCCATCAACACCGGTACAGATTTTAGGTCTGCCTGGTGCACCACAAGCTGGTGACAAGTTCAATGTAATGGAAACGGACCGTGAGGCCCGCGAAATTGCAAACAAACGGGAGCAATTGCTGCGTGAGCAGACATTACGTACCCGTAAACACATTACTCTCGAAGAAATCGGTCGCCGGAAAGCAATCGGTACCTTCAAAGAGTTGAACGTGATTGTGAAAGGTGACGTAGATGGTTCAGTAGAAGCCTTGTCAGATTCGCTGTTAAATCTCTCTACAGAGGAGGTTCAAGTGAATATCATTCACAAGGCCGTTGGTCAGATCTCCGAATCGGACGTTCTGCTGGCATCGGCTTCGGATGCGGTTATCGTTGGTTTCCAGGTGAGACCATCGGCAAGTGCCCGGAAGTTAGCGGAACAGGAGCAAATTGAGATTCGTCTCTACTCCATCATCTACGATGCGATCAACGAAGTTAAAGACGCTATGGAAGGGCTGCTTGCACCAACTGTAGAAGAAGTTATCGTTGGTAATATTGAGGTTCGTGATGTCTTCAAGATTAGTAAAGTGGGTACGGTAGCAGGTTGTTACGTGACCGAAGGAAATATTAAGCGGAACAACAAAATTCGAATCATCCGCGATTTCATTGTCGTGCATACAGGTGAAATCAGCGCACTGAAGCGTTTCAAGGAAGATGTTAGTGAAGTGAAGTTCGGCTACGAATGTGGTCTGAGTATTAGAAACTTCAACGACATCGAAGTTGGTGACGTGATCGAAAGCTTCGAATTGAAAGAAGTGAAGCGCACACTTTAATTTTAACCGGATTTAAGTAATATTCAGGAACTAGTCTCAGTAATCCCAATCGCTTAAATTCAATTAAAATCTTGGTTAGTTATTAGCCCTGACAGGTTTCCTGTTAGGGCTTTTTTGTACCTTTTCAACCTGAAATCAATTGTATGAAATTACTCACCATTAGTGATCTTCACGGGCGATCAGTATGGAAGGAAGCTAACATTGACCAATATGATCGGGTTATTTTCCTTGGCGATTACACCGATAGTCATGTCTTTGATGACGAGACGATCTACGGAAATCTTCTTGACCTTATCTGGCTCAAACACCAAAACCCAGATAAGGTTGTTTTACTACTTGGTAACCACGATGCGCAATACCTGCATTTTCCACATTATCGATGTTCTGGCTTTCGAGAGCGGGCGCAGCCTCAATTAAGTTCATTGTTTAGGATGAATGCCAGCTTCTTCCAAATTGCTCACCAGGAAAGGGATTATCTGTTCTCGCACGCTGGCGTAACCAAAAAATGGCTGGCGCATTTTCTTGTAAAAACAGGTAGCAGGTCAAATGAATGTACATCGGCTTGTAATCTGGCCGGATTATTGAATGAAGCTCACAGACATGAAATGCCTTTTCGAAACCTGCTTTTTGAAGTTGGACCGAAACGGGGGGGGGCGAATGCTTATGGAGGGCCGATTTGGGCGGACCGTACCGAAACGTCTGTTGATTTCCTGATGGGGTTGCAGCAGGTGGTGGGCCATACACCCGTTTCCAATTTCTCAACAATATATGGGGAAAGCGGCTCTATTACTTATACTGATATTTTACAATCGAAAACGGCATTTTATGAAGTCATAATCCCTGACTAACTTAGGGACTGAAGAAACGAAAGGGCCGTATAAGGCCGTTATTAAGAAAACTGCCCCGCAAATACCCTGAATGAATTTTCTCTATCCTTCTTTTCTGCTTGGTTTGTTGTCGGTCTCCGTCCCGATTGCCATTCACCTGTTTAATTTTAGACGGACAAGGCGGGTTTTCTTCTCGAATGTGGCCTTGCTGCGTACAGTTCAAACAGAAACGAAGTCGTTTCGACGGTTGAAGCACTGGCTCATCCTGGCCTGCCGTTGTCTGTTCCTGGCCTGTCTGGTGCTGGCGTTTGCACAACCATTTATTCCCAGTAAAAATAAGTTAGGTCTGTCGCGTCAGGGCGTAACAAGCTTATATGTCGATAATTCATTCAGTATGCAGAATGAACGCAATACGAAGCGATACCTCGATATTGCCATAAGTAAACTGGATGAGTTGCTGACGTTATTCAGGAATGCGACATCACTCCAGCTACTAACCAACGATTTTTCCGTGGCTGAACAGCAGGCCGGAACCGCCGAGGCCGTTCGCGACCGCGTAACATCTATTCGATTTGCGCATACACCACGTAACCTCGAAACCGTTTATCGACGGCAGCGTAACTTGCTCAGTTCCCTTAATCCCGGTGGTCGTAACCAGTTGTTCTGGTTTTCCGACTTTCAAAAAAGCACTGCGGGGGATTTATCCAAACTGAAAATTGACACGACCGACCGACTGTTCATTGTACCGCTCGATGCACAGCCTACCAAGAACGTGTATGTCGACTCGGTCTGGCTCAGTACACCGTTTATTCGGGAGATGCAGAATAACAGCCTGAATGTAAAATTGAACAACGCTGGCCGGGAAAACGTCAAAAATTTACCCGTACGCCTATATCTTGATGATACGCAGACGTCGACCGCCACGGCGACGCTGGCACCTGATGGATCGGCAACGGTTGCGCTCAATTTCAATGTAACATCAAAAGGGTATCACCGGGGGCGTATTGTTTTTGAAGATTACCCGATCACGTTCGACAATCAGTATTTCTTCGTTATCGAAGCGTCTCCAGCCGTACGGATATTACATCTGTATGAGCAGAAGTCAGGACCGGCAGATCGAACATCGGACTACATCAATGCCGTTTATTCGAACGACAGTTTGTTTATCCGGCAGAGTTTCAGCGTACAAAATTTTGACGTCGGCCAGTTGAAGGAAACGGATCTGGTTGTGCTGGAAGGGGTGGCGGACGTAAATGGTACGCTGCGTACGGAACTGGAGCGTTTTGTACGGCAGGGTGGAAGCTTGGCTATCATTCCTCCTGCTAATCCTAACAGTACTACATACAATCCTTTTTTACAGGCGCTGGGAGTTGGTACAGTTCAGGTAGCCGGTGCACCGGGCACCACACCAACGACACTTCCTGTGGCTGATCCCGATCGACGCAATCCATTTTTTCAGGATGTTTTCCAGCAGAGTTATCAGTCTGAGCCATTGAACATGCCCACGGCTGCGCCCGTTTGGCGGTGGAGTTCAGGACAGCGGTTGCTGAGTCTGCGTGATGGAAGCCCATTACTTACCCAAACAAAGTTAAGTGGCGGAACAACCTCCCGGCAGGGAAATGTCTATATGCTGGCCAGTCCATTAGCCTCGACGTATGGGAATCTGGCTGAACACGCCTTATTCGTGCCAATTATGTATAAAATGGCGGCCCTGAGCGTCCGGGCTCAACGTACGGCCTACTCGTTCGACGATAATTTGGTTACTATTTCGGTTAGCAATCCATCCGAAAAAGCTGTTTATAAACTGAAACATGATAAGCTGGAAATTATTCCGATACAGCGGATCGTTGGTAATCAACTTCAGCTCGAAATGCCAAAAAGCAACGAGCTAGCGGCTGGCCAGGAGGTTGAAGCGGGTTACTATGAACTGCGCCTGAATGACAAAACTGAACGATTACTAGCCTTTAATCACGGCAATCAGGAGTCGACGATGAGTTTTTACTCGGCTGACGAACTGCGTAAAGTTTTTGCCAGCCAATCGAACGTCGAAATATTCGATAGCATACAGGACGGTGATTTTGTTCAGGTACTTGAACAGGAAAATCTGGGCAAAAGTCTATGGAAGTATTTTCTCATAGCAGCACTCGCGTTCATGTTGCTGGAGGTTGGACTCGTGCGGTTTATGAAGGGATAGATGGCCGTTCGTAACTTGATAGGGCGAGTCATAGGTAGCGGATTTGCTCAACCCGGCACCGGCACGACCGGTTAATAAAGAGCATGACCGCAATCGAACAGGTGTTTACGCCGGAGAAAGGTAATGATTACCTTGATGGACTTACTATTTTCAGTTACTCATCAATTCCTTACCTTTTCTCTTTATGGCTTTTGATTTCATTGCCTGGCATGGTCGTGACCTGAACAACCACAAGTCAGAAACCGACAAAGCGGCTGCAGCTGGCTACCGCACCTCGTCGTTATGTATTTATGGCGATGCCAACAACCCTCTTTTTGCGGCCGTAATGGTTAAGCGACCGGCTGTTCATACCGACCGGCAGTTCTTTACCATGAACAAAACGCAGTTTTCCGAAACGATTGATTCCATGTGGAAGCAAGGGCTGGGGGCGTATCTGGTAACGGCTACCGGTACCGTTGACAATCCGGTATTTGCGGCTTCCTTTCGGCCCATGTCCGAAAAACCGATTGTTCGATACGGCATCTTAGGAACGGGCGATCAGTTACTAAACCTACATTACGATTTTTGGCGCGACGGCTACTATCCGGTTTGGATGGATGCTTATGGTATCCCCGCCAATACACAGATCGTGACCGTATGGCACCGCAATACCGCAAGGCTTGCCTGGAACATCGAAGCCGCCAGCCGTCTAAGCGATCTGCCTACCCGACAGGCAATCTTTAACGCCATCACTGCTCAGGGTGCCCGTCCCACTGTGGTCGCAATGGCCCCCGGTAGCCGGTTTTTCGGCTTATTTGTTGACAATGTGGTAGGGAGCTGGGCTTCGCGGACTAACCTGACCGGAGATGGGTACCAACAGGAGTTTAACCAGCAGGTAGCGGCCGGACGGTGCCCCATCTGCGTAACTGCGGAAGGTAGTGGTTCCAATGTCCGTTACTCCGCCATTTTCGCCGATCGCGAACAACCTATTGAACGGGTACCTACCGTGACGACAACGATTCAGGGATCGCCGACGGTAAAAGGCATTGACGACGCTGTGCTTAAGTTCATGAAGGATCACGCTATGCGGGGATGTTCATTAGCTATTACAAAAGGAACACGATTAGTGTACGCGCGAGGCTACACCTTGGCCGAACCTGGTTACCCGATCCACAAAGAAACTACCTTGTTTCGTCAGGCGAGTGTTTCCAAACTCTTTGTTGCAGCCGCTATTTATCGCCTGATTCAACTGGGGACCAAGTTACCCAATGGAAGTAGTTTCTCGCTGGATACAACCATGCAGGCCGTCCTGAATCTGAAAACACCGGATGGCAAAGCACCTGCCGACGATCGGTTTAAGGACATCACCATCCGGCATTTGCTGGAAAGTATATCGTCTATCAATCAGGGGTGGCTTTGGTGGCATCAGGAGGCTGCGGCAGCGTTCAAGAGCCCGTTGCCTGGCAAACCGGCCCAGCTCGCGTCGTTTATTGCCGCCCAGAAGTTAGGTAAAAAAGACCCCGGCGATACAACAAACGTGAACTATGGTAACGTGGATTATTTCATGTTGAGTCAGGTTGTTGCGGCACTGGCCAATACCAATACGTTTGAAGACGCATTGACCAAACTGGTTCTGACACCTTTGCAGATCACTCGTGTGCGGGGCTCGCGCAGTTTGCAGACTGCTCAGGCTCTGGATGAAGCCCGGTACCACGTCGTCAACCTTGATCCGACTCCAAAAGCGGATCAACCCGGCAAATACAATGATTACCCGCCCTCACTCTGGTTCACGAAAAGTTCGATGTCCGATGACCACCCCCTGGTTCCCCAGCAGTACGGGGGTGATAACTATGAAGTTTTTGACGGTTGCGGAGGGCTTTCTGCCGCTGTTACCGACATAGCCCGGTTACTGTCTGCCCTTGGCGTACGCAACCCCAATGCCGTCTTCTCTGAAACGACGTTAAAGCAGTGGTTTGAGCAAACTATCAAGGCAACCCAGACCAACACCAACCCGGATCCCGATGCGCAGGTCCACGGCTACCACGGGTTCGATTGGGGGAGCCAGGTCGATGGGTCACAGCCTATTCTTGCGGCCGGTAACTTTAGAGGAGCCAAAGGGGGCTGGCTGCCCAGTCACTCGACCAGCTTTGAGTTCGGTTCCGGAGACTTTGGCTATGTTATTGCCTGTAACAGTGTTGGTCAGAGTGATGTGAAGACCGACTGGTTGCGGAATATCGATGGGCAAGGCAATTGGTGGGAAGTAGACCCAGCCAGCGTCATGGGCGTTGCACAGGCCCACGATTGGGGAACAACAGATCTCTTTAACAACTACCAGATGGCTCCTTTCGTGACGGGCCAGAACGGCTCGATCGGCAAGGCCAGCCAGATCAAATTGCCGAAAATGGTACAACAGGTTGGAGGAACACATAAACTCGAACAGGATACCATGATTACCATGATG
Source organism: Spirosoma pulveris (assembly GCF_054781875.1). NCBI lineage: Bacteria > Pseudomonadati > Bacteroidota > Cytophagia > Cytophagales > Cytophagaceae > Spirosoma > Spirosoma pulveris. The sequence continues at coordinate 13,290 of NZ_BAAGTO010000012.1, read as the reverse complement.
CAGCAAGCCGCTTCTGCACGCATGACCAGCAAGCGTTCCCAGCCTGCTTAATCAAATTGCCTGGCGTAACCTGCCTTGGTTAGGTAAGGTTACGTCAGGTAACTTAATTGCATGATCACACAGCGGGACACTTTCGGCTCTTCGTCCCATTTTTAGGTCAATTCATCCCATTTTTTCACATTACGTATAGCAGCCCGGTACTTTTGCTTCAGGTCACTTAGGCATTTAAAGCGAATACGTCGGGAGGAATGTCTAATTCATCGAGCCGCAGCGTAGGAAATTGATTTACAGTATAGGTACTGTGAGTCTCTCTTGCAGGCATACGGTACGAAGACCATCGTCTGTAACCCTTTCTACTAACTGGATCATGATTGGAAGCTACATCAAAACATCGAGACGTAATTTACTGCGCAACAAGCTGTTCTCGTTCATCAATATAATAGGCCTTGCCATTAGCATGTCCGTTGGGTTACTGCTGATCGCGTTTGTGCTCGACCTGCATTCGTACGACAGGTTTCACAAAAATGGTGAACGCATCTATCGCATTACCAATGTACTGACGGCTAATCGTCAACAAAGTCGATCACCTTCTACAGGCAAGTTCGCAACAACATCGATAAAGACCGGAAAGCTGATCCGGCAGAAAGTGAACGGCATTGAGGAAGTGGCTATTCTCCGCACCGACTTTTCGCAGGATGCCAGGGTTGACGACAAAATCCTCCCTATCAAAGGCTTCTGGGCGGAACCGTCGCTGTTTCGGGTTTTTTCTTTTCAGATGCTGGAAGGCAACCCCGAAACGGCCTTGAAAGACCCCTATTCGATTGTGCTTACGGAAACGGCGGCTCAAAAACTATTCGGCAACGAATCGGCGCTCGGCAAAGCGATCAAATTCGATACCCTCCAGTACCAGGTGACTGGTGTCATGAAGGACGTTCCCTTCTTTTCGCACATCAACTTCGAAGCGCTTGTGTCGCTCTCGACAGCGGCACAACTCAACCGGAACGACCGGAATTTCGAAAACTGGACAAGCATGTCGTCCAACTACGTATACCTCCTGTTACCGGAAGATGCGGATATGGCGTCTATCCAGTTGCAGCTCAACGCCCTGGCCAGCGAAGAAAATCTTGCTAAAGAAGATACGAAAATTGAACTTGAACTTCTTCCATTACACAAGATCGTGGTGGGAGAAACGTTGCGTCGTTCTGAGGGTGGTTCCGGTTCTGTTGGCCCTCACATGCCTCCAGTTGTGCTTTGGCTGCTCGGCGGGCTTGCGCTCGTTGTGATCCTGTCGGCCTGTTTCAATTACGCCAATCTTTCAATGGCACGCGCCATACGTCGCTTCAAGGAAGTAGGCCTTCGGAAAGCGATTGGTGCCGAAAAAAGTCAGGTATGGCACCAGTTTTTAGTGGAGGCCGTCATGATTTCACTGGCCGCCCTCGTTCTTTCCTGTGTTATCTTTCTCTTCCTTCGGCCGTTGCTGATCAACCTGGCTCCGGAGATGCAGCGCATGGTGAAGCTCGAGCTCACGCCCTCGATGGTGGTAGCTTTTGTCGTCTTTTCAGTCACTGTTGGGGTGATTGCCGGCTTCATGCCCGCCTTATACTTCTCGAAAATCAGTGCAATTAATGCGCTACGCAACGTGTCCGGTCCGGGAGGGCGATCGGTGAAATCATTTAGATACGGAGCGCTCCGACGCTCTCTGGTGGTCATTCAATACACACTCACGCTGCTCTTTATTACAACAACTGCCGTTGGCTATGTGCAATACAAAAACATACTGGCCTTCGATTTGGGATTCAACACGGAAAACATCCTGAACATCAATATGCAGGGGAACAAACCCGATGTGCTTCTTAAGGAACTTAGCGCGATACCGGAAGTGACGGGACTGTCACGGTCGCTGATAATCACCAGCGTTGGGAATGCCTGGGGTGGCTATATGAAATACAGGGAGTCACGCGATTCTGCGCTGGTCCTGACCAACCACGTCGATGAGAACTACCTGCCTCTGCATGAATACAAACTCATAGCCGGGGGTAATTTCAAGGCACGGCCCACAACAACCGCAGCCGCCACCGAAGTGATCGTGAACCAGCAAGTCTTAAAACGGTTTAACATTGGCACCAATGACCCCCAGAAAGCCATCGGGGAGGAGATCACCTTCACAAGCTTCCACGGAACCCGCCGGATGACCATTGTTGGTGTCATAAAAGACTTTCACTATGGCAAGGTCGACAACCTCATTGAGCCCGTAGCCTTCATGTTCTGGACACCGGAAGACAGGGCTATCATCAACGCCAAAATACAAAGCAAAGACCTGTTGGCAACCAGAGCCCGGATCGAAGCTGTATGGAAGAAAATCGATCGAGTGCATCCTTTTCAGGCTAAATTCTATGAACAGGAAATTGAAGACGCCTACAGCGAATTTTCCGCTATGATCAAGATTGTTGGTTTCCTTTCCTTTCTCGCCATTTCGATCGCATCGATGGGCTTGTTCGGCATGGTGGTATTTACCACCCAGACAAGACTAAAAGAAATCAGCATCCGCAAAGTGATGGGCGCAAGCCCGGCCAATTTGATCTACTTGTTGAGCCGCGGTTTTCTCGTACAGCTTTCGCTAGCAGCATTCCTCGCACTGCCTGTCACATATCTATTCTTCGAGAATGTTGTACTCGCCCGGTTTCCGTATCACACGCCTGTGCGGTTTATTGAGTTGTTCGTGGGCCTGCTGGTGGTCTTGTTAATCGCCTTTGTTATGATCGGATCGCAGACGATAAAGGCCGCGAAGAGTAACCCGGCAAAAATTCTAAAGAGCGAATAAAAAAGCAGATCGGCAGATTCCGACTACTACGGAAAGCGTTTGACAGATAGCGAGACGAACCGTTCAGAAAAAACTTTTTTGACGGAACAATCTCTCGGGCTATCTGTCAAACGCTATTCCTGGTACAGGTATTAACAGGTTACTCTTTACTGGGTTTTGATCAGTTTATAGCGTTTGGCCCGCGCCCCTGTTCCTACCTGCAGCAGGTATAAACCGGGTGCAAAACCGCTGCTCAGACGAAGCACCTGCTCGGAGTCGGTATCTTCCTTTTGCAAGACCACACGACCGTACGCATCATAAATAAGCAGGGGTACTTTAGCCGATGACTGACCCAGCAATAGCACAGTAAACGATTCTGAAAAAGGATTCGGGTAGTACCTGACCTGTATATCCTGCGAGAGTTCCTGACCCACTGCGGCTAAACGTCCTGTTGGAGCCTGGTCCGCAACCGAAAAGCTCATCGTGAGTGGAGTGCCTGCTGTGCCGGTGCCTCCAGCACCGGTGTAGGGGGTGGCTGTCAGGGTATAGCTGCCTACCTGCGGCACCCAGGCGTTAAAGTTGCCCGCCACATCGCCGAACAGGGCATAGGGGGCGACGGTCTCAGTGACGTTCTGGTTCTGACTACCGCTAAGACTGAACTTAACGCTGCCCACCGTAGCGGGGTTGGTGTTGGCCCGGATGTTGAGGTTGCGGGTGGGCAAGGTCGCCAGGTTAAGCTGTTCATCGGGCGTGAGTAGTTTAATTTCCTGCTCGGTGTCGGCGTTCATCAAACTAAAACTGACGAGTGTTAGCTGACCGGGCGTTGTTGGCGTTTGGTCAACTACGGAGAAGCTCATCGTGAGCGGAGTGCCTGCCGTGCCGGTCGCTGCCGGGCCGGTATAGGGGGTGGCTGTCAGGGTATAGCTGCCTACCGGCGGCACCCAGGCGTTAAAGTTGCCCGCCACATCGCCGAACAGGGCATAGGGGGCGACGGTCTCAGTGACGTTCTGGTTCTGACTACCGCTAAGACTGAACTTAACGCTGCCCACCGTAGCGGGGTTGGTGTTGGCCCGGATGTTGAGGTTGCGGGTGGGCAAGGTCGCCAGGTTAAGCTGTTCATCGGGCGTGAGTAGTTTAATTTCCTGCTCGGTGTCGGCGTTCATCAAACTAAAACTGACGAGTGTTAGCTGACCGGGCGTTGTTGGCGTTTGGTCAACTACGGAGAAGCTCATCGTGAGCGGAGTGCCTGCCGTGCCGGTGCCTCCAGCACCGGTGTAGGGGGTGGCTGTCAGGGTGTAGCTGCCTACCGGCGGCACCCAGGCGTTAAAGTTGCCCGCCACATCGCCGAACAGGGAGTAAGGGGCGACGGTCTCAGTGACATTCTGGTTCTGACTACCGCTAAGACTGAGCTTAACACTGCCCACCGTAGCGGGGTTGGTGTTGGCCCGGATGTTGAGGTTGCGGGTAGGTAGGGTTGCCAGGTTAAGCTGTTCATCGGGCGTGAGTAGTTTAATTTCCTGCTCGGTGTCGGCGTTCATCAAACTAAAACTGACGAGTGCTAGCTGACCGGGTGTTATTGGCGTTTGGTCAACTACGGAGAAGCTCATCGTGAGCGGGGTACCTGCTGTGCCGGTCGCTGCCGGGCCGGTGTAGGGGGTGGCTGTCAGGGTGTAGCTGCCTACCGGCGGCACCCAGGCGTTAAAGTTACCCGCCACATCGCCGAACAGGGAGTAAGGGGCGACGGTCTCAGTGACGTTCTGGTTCTGACTACCGCTAAGACTGAGCTTAACACTGCCCACCGTAGTAGGGTTGGTGTTGGCCCGGATGTTGAGGTTGCGGGTGGGTAGGGTTGCCAGATTCAGTACATCATTGGCCACCAATTCCCGGATTGGCAGATCCGAATCGGCATTAATAAGGGTTAACGTCGTAACCTGCGGACCTACGGGCACCGGATTGTTGGTAGCGTTCGGGGTAGAAGCGGTAAAACTTACGAAAGGAGTAGCCCCGTCCAATTGTCGCCCATTCGATACATCTATCGTCTGCGCGCCAAAGGTTAGCGAATCCAGGACGGCTACATTCAGTCCATTTGGCTGGAAGAGACCAATCTGTTCGCCACCCGCGCTCAGTTTAATGCCTACATGCAGCACACCCTGCGCAGGCTGCTCATCGGCCCAAAGCAACAGGAAGCCTTTCGGAGGAATAGTCGTTTGACCCGGTTGGGACGAAGGAATCTGGTACTTTAGCGGTTTTGTGAGGTCGTCGGTAATATACATTCCGCCAATATCGACGGCCTGAGTGCCGCTATTATACAGTTCGATCCAGTCATCGAATTCACCAAACCCGTCTGCCAGTCTGGAATTGCTGGCCATAAATTCATTGATAAAAATACCGGATAACAGAGGAAGTGTATTGGTAGCGCCGGGCGATGGGGTCGGAAAAAACTTGAACTGTTTGCTGCCATCCGGGTACCTTCCTCTCGATACATCCGCCGTTTGGGGGCCATAACTCAAGGAATCGACCAGCGAAGCGTCGGGGCCAACAATATCCGTTAAGGCCAGTTGACCACCTGCTGGGCTTAGATTGAAGCCCAGATGCAAGACACCTTGAGCCGGTTGGTTATCGGCCCATAGTCTTAGAAAGCCTTTGCCCGGAATGGTTGTCAGGGCCGCATTGGTCGTCGGTATTTTCCAAAGGGAAGGTGTGCCGAAGGTGTTGGTAAGGTACATCCCCCCAATGTTAACGGGATCGCTATTATTATTGTATATCTCCAGCCAGGCATCGCGCTCTCCGGCTTCGTCCGCACCGCCGGTCTGATTCACGGCAGCGAACTCATTGATGAACAGATTAGACCGGAAAGGGATCATATTTTTGCTCCCTGGCGTTGGGGAAACAAACGTCCTGAATGTAGGGCTGCCATCGGGGAATCTACCCGTCGATACATCGTCCTGCTGAGCCCCGAACGTATACGAGTCCAGCAGCGTGGGCGTGGAGCCCAGCATTTGCGATAACCCGATGGCTTCTCCGCCTTTACTTAGCTTAAGGTTCACGTGCAAAGGCCCCTGACTAGGCTGTCCATCTGCCCACAAAAGCAGATATCCGTTAGCTGGAACAGTTGTCAGCGCCGGATTGGTGGTGGGGATTTGACACTGAGTCAGGTTGTTCAGTGCGTCGGTGATGTAAAGACCCCCGATGTTGATCGGCTGAGCCGTTGCGTTATAAATTTCAATCCAGTCGTCAAACTCACCAAACTCGTCGGGCTTCTTGGTGTTGCTGGCCATGAATTCATTAATGTACAAGCCCGTAATCAAGCCCGGTACTGTAAAAGAGGCCTCGTGTAGCGCACTCCAGGAACTACCCATTTGAACTCTGGCTTTGATCGTCAGATTGGCATTGAGCACCACTGGCCCGGTATACGTCTTGGCGCTGGCCGCAACGCTCCCATCGGCTGTTTGGGGATCGGTGCCATCGGTGGTATAATAGATCGTACCCGATGGGTTCGTGTTGGTCATGGCCAACTGGAAACCAGCCGCAATGCTACCACCTTCCTGGTTAAAACCCGGCGCATCAACCGTTGGGTAGTAGCCCTGGGCAACAAGGGCATTAATGAGCCTGTTCACGTTACCGTTCATGAGCCCGTCTACCCGGTTTATTTCGGGTGTCCAGTGGGTATCGCGGGTGCGTGTTACTCCGTCGTTGAGGGCATCTCCCCAGCGGGCCGATTCGGCAATAATTGCGGTGTTAATGTACTGGTTAATAAGCTGCCAGCGAGACCGGGAAGCCGCATCGGTGAGCCCTCCGTTGTTAAAGCAGTGCTTATACACCCGGTCGGCGAATAGTTGCATGAACGACCGGTTGGTTCGGGCTGCATGCCAGAGTTTAGCAATGGTTGCCGAGCCCGTCGTTGTATTTCTGAATTCCGGATGTACCCAGGCTCCCTCGTTGGAGCCATTCGTTACGTCGAAAGACCATTCAGCGTCCCAGGCGTTGTAGAAAAAAGGGCTGGGCGGATTGTTTCGGTTGCCGCCGTGGAAGTTGTTGCCGGGCCAGTCTGTCATGCCCATCATCCAGGTAAGAATCAAATAATCGCAGAATTTTTCGACATCCAGGTATTCCTTGAGCTTAGCGTAATTAGCCGCTACCGTCATGTCCTGATTGACGAGGGTAGTCGTGAGGTACGTAAAGCGGGTGGGATCGCCATCTCTGATGCCGTCGTGATCCAGTGACATCCAGTCGGCAAAATCACCGCCAAAATAGGTAGACAGCATGCCGTTATCGGTGCGCTCTACGGGATTGTAAAGCCCCCAGTATAAGCCATTGACATACAGATGGACAAAGGTGCCCCGCCCGCCTGTTGCTGAAATGACCTGTTGCGATGACCGGTACCATTCATCACGAGTGTAACAGGTCCGGTCGGGATTCCAATTACGGGCCCAGGACCGGTTGTTTCCGCTGCGCAGTACAATTTTAGTGTCCTTGAACTTGTTAGTCGTAGCGGCATTGTTGTACGGAGCCTCCTTCAATAAGTTACTGGTAACACTCGAACTTATATTGAGCTTCAGCGAGCGTTTGAGCCGGTTATGGCTGTGTGGTTCCAGCTCGCAATCGAACTGCTCCTTTGCACCGGATGGATAGAAAATTTCTACCGAAGTAGGGTGCGACGTCTCGCCTTCATAAAGGTCCCAGAAGTCATCCTTATTGAGCACCAGCGACATCGTAGGAATAGACGTCAAACCGCTTTTTATGGCCGTACTATAAGCCGGGTTATTGACAACCGTCGGGTCCATTTGATAATCGTGGACCGCCGTGGCCGAGCCGGAGCCAAGCGCATAAGTATGGTTAGGCCATCCACTAATCGTAGCCGGCTGTTTTAATACATCAGCCAAAAACAGGTAGGAATTCGTAGCGACCTTCGTGCTGGTTACACCATTATACGCAACTGCCCGGACCACGCTGGTGGTGGTAATGGGTATGGCTCCGGCGTAGATGGTACCCGTGGCGGGGGTTGGCGCAGAACCATCTGTCGTATACCGTATTGTACCGCCAGCCAATGTAGTGGACAGCGTGAGTTGAAAGGGAGACTCATAAAGTCCCCGACTTGAGGAGAACGTGACGTTCTGACTACTTACCCAAAAGGGAAGCAGCAATAAGATACAGAAGAGGAAGTAATTTTTTTTCATGGGACCAGGTGTTTATAGTAAACGGAAAATTTAATTTCATTAGCAGAGTGCTGGATGTTTCACTGCTCTTGTCTGGATTAAAGTGAGTAAAGTGAAATATACTGCCGGTTAACTTAGGAAAACTACTTAAACTAAATTATATATAGACTTTGTGTACATAGAGTTACCATAAAATACCCTTATGTTGCTTATACTTAGTGCGTGATTAGTTCGTAATTGGAATTTTACAGGTTTTTTTTTCTTGTAAAATCTGAATTAATTAAGCGGTATATATAAATTGACTAGCTGGTAATTCGTCATTTGATGGGGCTTCGTTTGACGAAGGGCCACACGTATAATATTGATTAAAATTTGATTAAAAAACTGTATATTAGTAGGTTATGAAAAAATAATAACAATACGAATTTGAGGGTTGACTGGTTCTTATCGGTGCTGGTTTCAAGAGTTTTATCTACCAGTATTCTATGCATTAGCGTAAAATGCACGGTGTCTCAAGTTATCGAAAAATATAAATTTAGTTATATGTATTTGGGTAAATATACTGATATAACTTACAGGTGCTTTCCGTCTATAAGGACAACTTTATGATTCTGGTTGACAGGCAACTACACTCTGCTTTGATGCTTTATGTTTTTTTACACTCCAAGCCAACCATCTTCTGAATTAAAGGAACGGGATACACATGAGGCTGGATTCATCCCAGGAATTACTATATAAAAGGGACTGCGTATCCAACCCTTATTACCCTCGCCTTGGTCGGATCAAGACTGATTGTAAGCTTCAGCGGACGAGTCAACTTACTCGTCCGCTGAAGCCTATGGTTATTGTTTCTTGAAAGGTATTAGGTGAAATACCCGCAATTGCATGGTTTTCCGCGGGTTGGCTACGGAAACAGTTACTGCGGAATTTCGTCCATCAGCTTCAGGGCTTCGTTATCTTTATACCTGACGATTTGCTCTTTCAACTGTTTCTTGAGCAGGGTCGTTACTTTCTCGTATCCTTTCTGACCGTACAGGTTCTTAAGGTTGTTGGGGTCCTTCTGAATGTCATAGAGTTCCCAGAAATTGTCGGGGCCATAAAACCGAGCCAGTGTATACTGAGCCGTGCGTAAGCCAAAATGGGGCGACACATGGTGCGGCTGCGGGTATTCGTAATAGTGATAATACGCCTGATTCCGCCAGGTGTTTTTGTTGCCGGTCAGCAGGGGTAGGAACGATTCGCCCTGCACATAATCCGGAACACGGGTACCGGTCAGGTTGAGCAACGTGGGTGCCCAATCGACATTCGACACGACATTGCGGACCTGGGTGCCGGGTTTAATAACGCCCGGATACCGAATGACAAACGGTGTTTTTAGCGATTCTTCGTAAATCCACCGCTTATCGAACCAGCCGTGTTCGCCCAGATAAAAGCCCTGATCGGAGGTATAGACTACAACCGTGTTTTTGGCTAGTCCGCTTTTGTCGATGTAATCGAGCAGTTTGCCAATATTGCGGTCGAGTGAGTTCGCTACCGACAGGTAATCTTTCATGTATCGCTGGTACTTCCATTCGACCAAAGCCTTGCCACTCAGTTTCTTTTCGTCAAACTCCTTACTGACTTTATTCTCGTAATAGTCGTAAAATGGCTTTTTCTGCTCAGGGGTGAACCGGTTATAGGACGAATAGGGCCCTTTGGCGTCGTAATTGGCATGCACTTTCAAATCTGTGCTCAGCACCATGGTTTTATCGATACTCATATCCTGTTTCTGGGCCGCGGTACGCCCCTCGTAGTTATCATAGAACGTAGGTGGCAACGGAAACGTAACATCATCGTAAGCGCCCAAATCTTCGGTGGCTGGCAACCACTCGCGGTGGGTCGCTTTGTGGCCTACCACCAGAAAGAAAGGTTTCGAGGTATCCCGGCGATCAAGCCAGTCGGTGGACAAGCTCGTTACAACGTCGGTAACGTAGCCCATGTGGCGGGTTGTCTTGTTATTGGAATCGACAAAGTCCGAATTATAATAACTCCCATGTCCCGGTAGTATATTCAGGTAGTCGAACCCGTGTGGTAGGCTACCCAGGTGCATTTTGCCAATCCAGGCAGTTTGATAACCGTTCTTCTGCAACTCTTCGGTGAATACCGGCTGGCTAATATCGAATACTTTCTCATTGAATTTATAGCCGTTCCGGTGCGAAAATTGACCAGTCAGCAAGGTTGCGCGGCTGGGGCCGCAGATGGAGTTTGCCACCACGTTGTTATACAGAATTGCGCCTTCACGGACAATCCGGTCAATATTGGGGGTTTTGGCCAGCTTGCTTCCATACGCACTGATGGCCTGAGAGGTGTGGTCGTCGGAAATAATAAAAATAATATTGGGCCGCTGTTGCGCCGAACGATCTCGTTGAGGTTCATCCGGTGGAATAGGCGTATAACCGGGTATAGCCAGTAGTAAAGCCACAGCAGTCGTGCCCAGTAACGAGCGAATAACGGTTTTTTTTGTCATTGGTTTTACGAGTTAAATAGGACTGATTGATAGCAAGTGCCAGCAAACCAGGCGTGTAAACGAGTGGGTTTTATCGAAAAATGCAAAGCAGGTAACGGTACCGAAAGTCGATCGAGGCTTTTATGACTGCTTCCGCACCGGTCGTCCAGCTGCACCAACATGACAAAAAAGACTTAATTGCAGCTAACTACTTAATAAACGGGATGCTGTTTAAACTTTTTATTGGTATCGATTTTCCGTTTCGGAACAGGCTATATCACATGTAAAGGCTGTTCGTTAGGTTTACCGTTAGGAGCAAACGATGGCAACGGCACCAGGTAAACACAGCTCTATGATTTTCCTCATACAGTTGCCTGATGGATATCATAGAGCAAGGATAAAGGCCTGATTATTTTTGTATAGAAATCAATGACCAAGCTGATTTATACCGCCATTTACGATTGTTTGTTTGCCTACTTAAAGAAGCTTGGTCGTTGATTTTCTCCCGTAACTCGCACTTGTATACGTATCATTCTTTTTAAATTTTTCACCCTTAAAGGTTTAAGCCAGAAACAAAGATGCTAACCCCAACTACTTTCCCACAGTCAGGCTTGTTCGAATATGCTTATCCCACCTTCGACGATAAGCCTCAGCACATTTACGTTCATTTTATTACGCCCGATCAGGAGCAGGCCTTTGTTACTTTCCCCCATCATCCCTTTAAGAAAGCGGCTCAGTTGATTCCGGTTAGCTGGTTCGAAACGGTGCGCATGGTTCAACTGGAGGGGCAATCACCGCTTCTGTACTTTCTGGAATGTATGCTTCCCCGTTTGGTCAGTGTAAAAAAACCTAAACGTATGCCTGCTGATCTGCTATTCGATCAGGTTGAAGTACATGAGTTTGATGGAATGATGGCGGCTTAAGCCTATCTGGTTTACTGGTTAGACTTACCTTTACTGGCTGCTATAAGTCCTCCTTATGCATCGGCGTTTGAGCATCCGCATCTGTAATCAACGGATTCTGTTTATTAGTCGCTCACACCGTAACGCAGTTTATTGTACTGCAGGAGCGGGGTCACCTTATCATTGGTTTTCTTTAGCCACTGTAATGCACCATCGGTTTTGTATCATAGCTTAACCGCTTTGCCTGGTGCGATTAGAAATTTGCTTCCATTCGGGCAAAATCGCGCTGAAACAACAATGTTGTACTAGGCAATGGCCACATCTATGATGGCTCCGCGAAAATTCAGGAGTTCAATAACTTAATGCTAACGGGCGAACATCGGGTTAGTCTCGATGCCAGGAACACCTTCGATCTGTCGATACCCCATGTGGTGGCTTTTGGCATTGGAATTTCCTTTCTCTTCATGGCGGACATCGGCTTTGACAGTGCTATTCCGACATCTCGCTTTATTGTAGGATCGGCCGGGGGCGATTTTTTTGTGTAACCGCAGCCGCCGGGTTGGTCTATACTGCTAGTCGGGCAAGCCCGGTGCCAGATCTCTTTGTTAATCCCGGCGATTCTCCAGATTGGCGTTTCAGGCTTTCTTAAGGGCAAAACCCGTCTCGCCAATGGGATGAAGTTCCTTTGCTACAGACGAATAGCTTGTGATCGTCGGATACGAAATCACTTCACGCTGCGAACGTGATGAGTTCGCACCATACTGGACAATTGAGAAACAAGGCGGGACGCTTCACACTTAAAACTAATGAGGTCATTAAAGGTACTGCCTTTAATCAACCAGTTATAGCCTGTTAAGGGGCATTTTCGATCTCTATCCTTTTTTTCGCTCCAGCTACGCCGATTCTCCAAAAAGTAATAGGTCGGTATGTCCGTGAGTTCTTCTATTCGCTGACACAAACTTCGACCTTGCTTAGAGAAAGGTGATCCGATCTGTTGAAGTTGCCTCAAGGCAAACCGCTCACCATAATCACTGACCAACCATAAGTCATCAAGAGCCTGAAAGGTATAATGCCATAGGTTCAGGTCCTGATAAGAGTTCATCTCCGGATTTAAAGGCGGTAACAGATAAAGTGGAATTTGCTGATAAGTATCACCGCATATAACCGGTGAAAATCCCTTCCCATAAAGAATATAACTACTCGAGCCAACAGGAACCTGATAGGTTAAGTAATCGGCAGCTCTGCCCGTCGGCCGAATTTCCAAAGGGGTCTGCGTTTTGGCCTGCAACTGCTGCTGAAAGTGAAGGGCAAATGGATGGCTGTAGTGAGTGGCCAATGAATTGGCTTGAGGACAGATGACCGGCATTTTTAATTGATTGCCCTCCTGGATGAATTGGTAGTCCTGGCTAATGATCTGTCCATTCGCTCCCAAATAGCTCAGCAAGTTTTCGCTCTCATAGCGAATGTCATCAAAGCTGAGGCTGGCTAAGTTGACAACTAAATCGAAAGTAAACATAGTGGTAGCGGTAAGTTTAAACGCCGAGGGCGAGCGGTTGGGTGCTTGCCAACTCCAAAGACTAAACCCTGCGCCTTATACCAGTTTTATATTTCAGGAGCCGGGCCATTTGGCTAGATAATCGATCGCAGTTGATGCGCTGAATAGGACTCAGCAAATCCGTATTACGGGTGGCCTCAATCATATGCTGCTTACATTTTCATAAATAGAAAGCAGTAACGCCCTTTTATACCTGTCAGTTTCCGAAGTAAATGCGACAAAAATCCGGACTAAATGCGAAAAATACGCTTTCCACCCAGAGTAGTGTCTTGTCCTAAAATAAGTTTACCATCACTTTAAGCAGATGGACCACTTATTTTTGCTTCGTACTCAGGCGCATGAGCTCAAGATGCGTCAGATGGTTGAAGAGATCAACCTGGGTCGACTGACCA
>NZ_BAAGTO010000011.1:0-186816 GCF_054781875.1 Spirosoma pulveris | reverse complement strand
GCTGGAAAAATTACTATAAGTCGCCCGAATCAGGGGCCGAGAAATAGCTTAACTTAGGACTACCAGTAAAATGGTCAATATAGAATCGGACTAACTCAAAACGGTCAACTTATTTTAGGACGGTACAAGATGCGAAAAATTCATTTTTTTCGGACGTTTTTCTGAACGATGGCATAGTAGGAGGGGAGTGGTCGAAAACAATAGTTTTTGCGTTCAATAAACCCGTTCAGTTTAATAGTTCAGCATTTTTAGCCAATGTTTGGTTTTTGTGAACGTATAAGCTCAATCTGGGCAGTTTGATAAAGTACTTTCAGCGCACATCCTTCATCCTTTATTGAGTAACTTCGCCGATAGAAAATCGTGTCTGTTACGATCCCATCTTACTCAAAAAGACGTATTTGCTTTCCACCTAAATGGATCAATTAGTTTCTGAAATTCGGCAGATTATTCATCAATCAAGAGAAAGTGCAGCTCGCTCTATTAATCATGCCTTAGCCCTAATGTACTGGCATATTGGTCGGGTTATTGTCGAGGATGAGCAGCAAGGTCAAGACCGAGCCACGTATGGTAAAGGGCTTCGCCGAGTGAACGCTTATTCTAAAATTCTGGCATAGTCTAACCCTTATCTTTCAAGCCTGAAATCGTTCACGAAAAGGTTGCTTTCTCTAAACGCTTACTATGAAATGTACAATTTAATAATAAGTTTAAGATCGGATTTACTCTAATTTGGTTAGCGGTAAAATACTATTTGAAAATGAATCAGACCGCTTGTAAGGATTAAAGCGTAATGATTTGCCTCGGAGTCGGGTACAACTGGTGGACCTGGTCATTTAGGAAGCAAATACATGAAAGATTCATCGTCTCAGAAAGAAGGGTATTTTGAAGTAAAATGGCACGCCACTAAAATAGCAACCTTTTGTTTGGGTCGCTGCCTCCTGGTAATTCTGTTAAACTATCAGGAGGCAGTGGCCCAAGATGAAACTAACTTGGTAGCGCATTGACTTGACGTTGATTAGGGGAGACTTAGCTCGGGCTACAGAAAGTTCGAAAGGAAAGGAGCCGTGCGGCTTGCCTGACGCGCGGCAATCTGGGCGGGAGTGCCTGCCGCAACGATCGTGCCGCCGTGATTCCCGGCTCCGGGTCCCACGTCGATCACCCAATCACATTGGGCGACCATACGCATATCATGCTCGACGACAATCACGGTATTGCCCGCATCAACCAGGCGGTTCAGCTGAGCCAAAAGACGGTCGACATCCCGCGGATGGAGGCCGGTGGTCGGCTCGTCCAACACGTAGAGGGTGGTGCCCCGTTGCGTACGTTGCAGTTCGGTGGAGAGTTTGATGCGCTGTGCCTCCCCGCCGGAAAGCTCGGTCGCGCTTTGCCCAAGTTTGAGATAGCCCAGGCCAATAGCTTGCAGCGTATCGAGGGACCGTAACACCAACGCTTCCTGAGCAAAAAACAGGCAGGCTTCGTCGACCGTCATGCCCAGCACATCCGCGATGGATTTACCGTTCCAGTAAATCTCCAGCGTCTTTTCGTTGTAACGTGTGCCATGGCAGGTCGGACAGGGGGCATACACGCTCGGCATGAACAGCAGCTCGATGCTGACCTGGCCCTCTCCCTCACAGGTTGGGCACCGCCCTTTGGCGACGTTGAAGGAAAAACGGCCGGCATCGAAGTGTCTCTTACGGGCCTCCGGCGTGGCGGCAAAGAGTTTTCGGACCTGATCAAAAAGCCCGGTATAGGTGGCCAGGTTGGAGCGTGGGGTTCGTCCGATTGGTTTTTGATCCACCTCAATCAGTCGCTGGATGGCCTCGGTAGCGCCCCCCAATCGACCGATGGTTTTTTCGGCGGGGGTATTTTCCAGCGTATCTTCCTCGGTCTCTTCCCGTCTCATACCCAGGTGCGCTGCCACCAGATCCAGCAGCGACTGGCTCACCAGGCTGGATTTACCGGAGCCCGAGACACCGGTCACGGCGGTAAAGCAACCCAGCGGAAACGAAACATCCACCCCCTGAAGATTATTTCGTCGGACTCCTTCCAGACGTAGCCAGCCTTGAGGGGAACGGTTGGGGGATGAGAGCCGGGCTGTTTCCTCAAACAGGTAGGGTCGGGTGCGGGACTCGGTGACTTGCCTGAGGCCTTGTGGTTCTCCACTGTAGAGAATGCGCCCGCCCGCGCTGCCTGCCTCAGGGCCAACGTCAACCAGCCAATCGGCACGGCGCATCAGTTCAACGTCATGTTCGACCACAAAAAGCGAGTTGCCCGACGCTTTTAGCCTGTCCAGGGCGTCGAAGAGCGCGTGGCCATCGGCCGGGTGCAGCCCGGCTGTTGGCTCGTCCAGCACATAGATGACCCCAAAGAGCTGGGAGGAGAGTTGAGTGGCCAGCCGCAGCCGCTGCAACTCACCGGATGAGCAGGTGGGCGTGCTACGGTCAAGCGACAGATAACCCAGGCCCAGCTCGATAAGCGTTGTCAGGCGATCCAGCAGATCACCGCACAGACGCTCGGCAGCGATGCGCTTTTCCGGCGAGAGGTCATCCGTACGGCGCACATCCGGGGCGCCCTTGTGCGCTGAGCCACCTGCCTGCAGGCGCCGATCCAGCGCGGCTTTTGCCGCCTGGCGACTCACCAGCGACGTTGCCGGGTTCCTGTCGGCGGCAAACTCGCCATTCGCGGCTGGCCTAATAACGTCTGCCAGTTGGTCCAGAGAGAGGTGCGAAAGATCGGCGATGTCGTAACCGGCGAAGGTAATCGAAAGGGCCTCGGGCTTTAAGCGCTTGCCCTGGCATACCGAGCAGGGGCTACTGATCATAAACTGCAACACGCGTTTGCGCATGGCTGCACTGTCCGTATGGGCAAGCGTGTGCTCCAGGTTTCGTTTGGCGCTGCTGAAAGTTCCCTGATAGCTCGGTTCCATCTTCAGTCGCTGAGCCTGACGCGTTTCGGTCGGGGTGAGACCCGCATAGACGGGAACCGTCGGCTGCTCGTCCGTAAAGAGAATCCACTGTCGATCCTTTTTGGGCAGGTCTTTCCAGGGTATGTCGATGTCATAGCCCAGAGAGACTAAAATGTCGCGCAGGTTCTGACCGCCCCAGGCCGTGGGCCAGGCGGCAATGGCCCGCTGGCGGATGGTCAATGACGGATCGGGAACCATCGACTCCTCGGTCATGGTATGCACGCGGCCCATGCCCTGGCAGCGGGGACAGGCCCCTTGCGGGGTGTTGAAGGAAAAATCTTCGGCATAGAGCATCGTCTGCCGGGCGGGGTAAGTACCCACGCGCGAGTAGAGCATGCGCACCAGGCTCGAAAGGGTCGTCAGACTACCTACCGTCGAGCGGGCATTGGGCGTGCCGCGTTGCTGCTGGAGGGCGACGGCGGGTGGAAGGCCGTCAATGGCATCGACATCCGGCACGCCGACCTGATCGATCAGCCGTCTGGCATACGGGGAAACCGATTCCAGATACCGTCGCTGTGCTTCGGCATAGAGGGTACCGAAGGCCAGGGACGACTTGCCCGAGCCGGAGACACCGCTGAAAATCACCAGCTGATTGCGTGGTATGGAGACGTCGATATTTTTGAGGTTGTGCTCACGAGCGCCCCGCACGCGGACAAATCCGGATGCTGCTTGATCGTCCTGGTCGTTGGCGTTTGTTCGTCGAGCCATAAAGGGATACCGAATTTGATTGGTTTTTGGGCAACTTGCCTTAAAAAGCTATGACGGACTCCAATTTCTTCAATTGTAGTTTGTGTTGTGTGCTGGGCCAAACGTTAACAGACTCGCTTACACACGAAGAAAAGAGGACCATTTAACTGACAAATGCATGGACACGCCTTCGTCTCACTAAAAACGGTAAACAGCTTCATTAGTTTAGAAGCGACGGCTGGTCAGGCGGATGAACGCCCGCCGTCTTTCCGCACTATCGCGGGGTTCCTCCCGCCTGACCAGCCGTACAATCCCCTATTGTGGCGCAAAAACAACCCGCATCGTTTCTTTTTTATTGAACAGGTCGTAGCCTTTCATGCCCTCATCGAGCGACATTTTGTGGGTGAGCATAAACCCTGAGTTAAGCTCCCCTTTTTGCAGATGCTCCAGCAGCCGGGGAATGTAGCGCTGCCCGTGTTGCTGGCCCATTCGGAACGTCAGGGCTTTGTTCATGGCCGCTCCCATCGGGATGCTATCGACTAAGCCGCCGTATACCCCAATAATGGAAACGGTCCCGCCTTTCCGACAGGCCAGGATGGCTTCCCGCAGCACAATCGGCCGATCAGATTCCAGCCGGACAAACTGTTTGGCTTTGTCGTAATAATAATCCAGCCCTTCGCTGACGGCTTCCATACCCACGCAGTCGATGCAGCGGTCGGGGCCACGCCCACCGGTCATTTCCCGCAAGGCTTCCTGCACATCGACTGTCGAGAAATCAAGCACCTCCGCTTTACTGATGTCTTTGGCCATGCGTAGTCGTTCGGGTTCCCGGTCGATGGCAATCACGCGGGACGCACCCAGCAGAAAAGCACTTTGAATGGCCATTTGACCTACTCCTCCGCAGCCCCAGATCGCCACCACGTTGCCCGGCTGAATGTCAGCCAGATCCGCGGCCATAAAGCCCGTTGGCATCGCGTCCGAGGCAAACACAGCGGCTTCGTCGGGTAATCCTTCGGGAATGACAAAGCAGCCCTGATCGGCATACGGTACGCGAATGTAGTCGGCATGGGAGCCAGCATAGCCGCCAAAGGCGTGCGAGTACCCAAAAATCCCGGCTGGCGAATCCCCGTAGACTTTTTCCGGTATCCAGGCGTGGGGATTGGAGTTGTCGCAGAGCGACCACTGGGTATCCTGGCAATATTGGCACTCGCCACAGCCCAGAATCGAACACACTACGACCCGGTCGCCTTTCTTGATCTTCTTCACCTCCGAACCGGTTTCGACCACTTCGCCCATAAACTCATGGCCAATGATATCGCCTTCGCGCATGGTTGGCACGTAGCCGTTGAGCAGGTGGAGGTCGGAGCCACAAACCGATGACAGAATAACCCGCAGAACCGCGTCTTTGGGGTTGAGAATAGTTGGGTCGGGAACCCGCTCTGTGCGCAGGTCACCAACCCCGTTATAACATAGCGCTTTCATGTTTTTCGTCCGCTTCAGCGTGTTCAGATACTGGTTTCTTACTGGTTTGCTGCTCAGGTTTCCGACCGGACGGCTGTCCTTCGATGGTCGCGATTTCGCCGGTTTCCAGCAATTGCTTGAACCGGCGCAGATCCTGCTTGATCAGTTGCGCAAAGGCCGGGTTGAACAGCTTCATCAGCACACCGCCAACTTGCCCGGCCGGTGGCCGATAGGCAATAAAGGCGTGAACTTCCGTACCCTGGCCATTGGGTGCATCGACAAACCTCACTTCGCCTGCGTTGTCAATCCTGGCATCGGCAACTGATTTCCAGACTAATCGCTCGTTTTCAACTTCTTCAAGGATTTCGGCATCCCACTCCACTGTTCCCAGTGTTTTCGCCAGGAGCCCATCCGATAGCTTCGCGACCCAGTGCGACCGGTTGTTGTCGAGTTGTCGAACCTCGCTCAGGTGAAACATAAACCGGGGCAGGTTCTCCAATTGCCGCCAATAGGCATATACCTCTTGGCGCGGTTTGTTGATGGTCAGGCTTTTGGTAATTTCAATCGAATCCACTACCTGATTTGGGGTCGTTGGCTCGGCCGTATTTCGCCCCAGCGCCTGGTTCATGGGGCAATAGCCCGACGCCCCCCGGTAGATCATAAATCCGCCCAGCGAAGCCAGTAAGAGTCCGCCAAACGAACCCCGTCGCAGGCCATAGGTGGCCAGCAACGCTCCGCCAGCCATCGACCAGACTCGCTCCGTATTGCCCACATTGATTCGACTGGACCCGCTGGCGTCGGGTTCAATCGGTTCCATGCCCAGTACCCGCGACACGGGCTGCTTTTTGTTTGCCATAGTTTTAGGGAGATGTAAGGTTTGTTTGCCCGCTTAACCGCCTAGTCTGCTCGTTAACCCCACATAAGTCAAGGGTTGGGCAGAAGGCCGCTTTTAGGCATCAGGCAATTTCATCCGGTAAATGGCATAGGGTGTTGTTCGTTTGTTTTCGCCTTCATTGTAATCGGGTTGCTTATGGATCTGGGAGCAACTGATGTATAAATAATCATCCGTTGAAATGGAATAACTATCGGGCCAGATCAGCCTTTCATCGGATACGACATCTTCCAGCTTATGGGCAGGCGTTATTCGTACCAGTTTGTAATGCTGATAATCGCCCAGATACAAGTTGCCGTTTTTGTCAAATACCATCCCGTCCGTCACTGCAAACCGTCCCAAATCTTCCACCGCAGCCTCCCATTGTTCTTCCGGCAAGGCTTCGTTTCGCAAAAATTCCGTGTGAATGCGGTAGAGTTTATTGTCAGTGAG
The DNA here is from genome assembly GCF_054781875.1 of Spirosoma pulveris. NCBI lineage: Bacteria > Pseudomonadati > Bacteroidota > Cytophagia > Cytophagales > Cytophagaceae > Spirosoma > Spirosoma pulveris. The sequence continues at coordinate 180,382 of NZ_BAAGTO010000011.1, read as the reverse complement.
CGGTTTATAATACAGCCATTCGCCATCCGGTGTTAAGGCAATGCCATCCGATTGGAGGTGTGCCGGCTGCCCTTGCTTTTTGAATTCTTTTCCGTCCACGATCAGGGTAAAAGAAGGGTCGTGTTTCACCGAAGGATGATGGCGCAATACCTCCCGGATGGTTCCCGTTTCCAGATTGATGACCACAATTCCCCCTTCATTGGAGTTGGTTAAATACGCTACCTTTCTACGGGTATCGACCCGCACATCGTTGATGTAGCTTTTGTTGCTCAGGACGCCCTCAAACCGGTAGACTTCTTCGATGCTGTCGGTAGCCAGATTGAACTTCACCAGTTTAAAACTAGCGTCATAAACCTGTTCCATGTTCGGGCAGGCCGGGTCCACCACCCACAGGTTGTTCTCGGCGTCAACATAGACGGCCTGCACACAAACCCATTTATCCTTTCCATTATCCCCTTCCTGCCAATTGTTCCACCGTTCGTCCGGATAAGGTTTCACCCGGTTATTGGGTAAAATTTCGACCACACTGTACTGGTGTGGGCCGGGCCATAACGGATAACAGGTAAATAAACGACCGTCTTTCGCGATCGCCACACCGGTTAACTGGTCCGTATCGTCGGAAAACACTTCTTCTAATTGATGACTGCTCGTAGGCATAATTGGATCGGTTTAAATGATTTAGCACCCGTAAACAGGTACCTGGTAACTAGCCGGGCCAAAATAGATCAACCCAAATGTGTTCAACGTGTGGCCTCATTTGAGTTGATCCAATCAATCCTACCCGCTTTCTAAACCCTACGTACGCTTGTTTTTCCGGTTCAGCAGCATGTAGCCGGCCGTGATCAGCAAGGCTGTAGTCGCTGTCTTTTGGATAAAAGCAGGGCGGTTATACTTCCATTCCGCTCGCCAGCCCCTTTCGATCCAGGGGTTGGGAAGAATGCCGTGGGCTAAGTCACTCAGCTTTCCCTCAATGGCGTTTATCCGGTCGGCCAAGATCAGCGTCATCCAGTGCGTAGCGGTCGCTTCACTAAACTGATAAGCATAGCGACGGACAGCCCCACTGAGGCCCGAAGGCGGTGACGACGTGCCAAAGACACGAGTAATGCCCGGCCGCTCCACCGAATGCAGGACCTCGATGTCGAGGGGCTGCTGGGGGGCTTTTTCATAATTGAGCCGCTCGTGGTCCGCCCCGTTCCACTGTTTCATGGGGTAGGTGGGATCATTTTCCGGATCGGCATCCATGCCCCAGCCAGGTATGTCTTTGATACGGTTTCTCTGGTTTCGATTCGCAATCTTGCGGTCCTGAAATTCACCTATTCTATCTTCTAGTACGGTTTGCATACGTTTAGTGTTTAAGCCGCATTGGCACGTGGCGGAATTAACAAGGGTTTAACGATGTGGTCCAGCTTACTGGAAAACATGCGGTACGCATCCGGCACTTCTTCCAGCGGTAGCCGGTGGGTAATGATTTCCTTGGGATTGATTCGGCCGCTCATGATGTGATCAATCAGCTTGGGCAGCAGCCGTTTCACCGAGGCCTGATTGGCCCGCACGGTAATCCCTTTGTTCATCAGACTGCCAATGGGGGCCAGGTTCCAGGGAGGACCGTATACGCCAATGATGGAAACAATGCCCCCTTTTTTTACCGAGTTAATCGCCCAGTGCAGGGCGGTGGCATCGCCGGCTTGCAGGAGTAGTCCTTTACCGGTGATGGTTTGCAAAGCATTGCCGGTGCCATCGCAGCCTACCGCATCAATACAGACGTCGGCGCCAAAGTAATCGGTGGCTTTTTTCAGGAACACCACCGGGTCTTTCATCTCCCGGAAGTTGTAAGCCTCAGCAAAGGCAAACTTGCGGGCAAACTCCAGGCGGTAATCGACATGGTCAATCACAATGACCCGGGTAGCCCCGAAAAACCAGGCAAAACGGGCTGCCATCAGACCGACCGGACCAGCGCCAAACACCACCACGGTATCGCCTTTCTGGATGCCGCCCTGTTCGGCCGCCTGATAGCCCGTGGGCACCACGTCGGTCAGCAGAACGGCGTTTTCCAGGTCCATTCCTTCGGGGATTATGGTGGGGCTCACATCGGCGTAGGGTACCCGAACGTATTCGGCCTGTCCGCCATCATAGCCCCCGCCGGTGTGAGCATAGCCAAAAAAGCCCCCGACAGCTGTAGCTTCCGGATTTGACTCATTGCAGTTGCCATAGAGTTCCTGCTTGCAATGCGGGCAGGTGCCACAGGCCACATTAAAGGGCACCAGCACGTGGTCACCCACTTTCAGTTTTTGCACGCCCGAGCCGACCGCTTCGACTACGCCGGTAAACTCATGGCCAAAGGTCATGCCCACCCGGGTATCGGGCACACGACCGTGATAGAGGTGCAGGTCTGAGCCGCAAATCAGGGATCGGGTGACCCGGACAATGGCATCATAGGGATGCTTGATTTCCGGCTCGGGCTTATTCCGGTCTAGCCTGATCTGACGGGGCCCGCGAAAATTCATGGCTAACATAGCTACCTGTCATTAAAGATGATTGAGCTGGTTTACGCTAACCCAATCCATTGTCATGCTGCATGGAGGCTACCTTAAGCACTGGCGAGAGCGCTTAAACAGGTCTATCTGCTGAAATGCCATGCTGGCTACCTACCCTGGAAGTAGGACGAAGAGGAGCAACATCAACCGAATTAGTTTTCACCACAAATCCCCGCTTACGAATTGAAGCTTCTGGGTCCTCAGAAGGGCGTGTTAGCGGTATGGGGCAAGCCCCTTAACACGATCTGTATGGTTTATCCCTTCCGAATGAGGAACAACTGTCCATCGGGTACCTAATTCACAGGCACTTCCTGTCTCATAAGACAAACACCTTCGCTTGGTGGCCCCGCCGCCGACGAGTTGGGTCATGGTCGACTGCGCAATGTGGCTCTGATAGCGGCTGCTACCAGCCTCGTCTGGACCTTACTGGCGACTCCTTTTAGCAAGTTGCCTGGCGTACGATCCATTCACCTATGTCAAGACGTCGATTTGTCTGGAAACAACTTTTGTTTAGAAACAAAGTTATAGTCGAACCAAAAAAGTGAGGCTACGGTCGCATCTAAAAAAAAGAACCGTGCTCCTGTGCGCCCGTTTCATCCGTGGACATTTCACGCTGGTTGATTAGCGTTCTATATCGGTGTAAGCTGATTGTTTAGAAAAATAAGCTTTTTTATCGTAAGGTATTTGTCTAGTTCAGGGGATAGGCGACCATCCATGCAGCTCGGAGAATCAACTTTCTTCAGTTCTAGTGTAGCCACGTCAATTGAGGGTCCTTAACGGGCTCTAGTTTAACCAAACCGAATAATTTGCTCGACTGCCCATGGATAAATTCAGGGTCTGGTTTATCAGGATGTTTCATTCAGTGTTCGCCTACATACAGCCCGTCCCAGAAGTTATACATACTTAAAATTGGACAGATGTACTTGGCTCATTCCTAGCAGAATCGACTGCTCTGGAGTTGACGGAATCGGGGGGTAGCCCGGCGGTGGTCAGTTTGATCCTAATACCCAATTGGTGCCGTATACTCGATAGCCCAACCCCGGCACGCTATTCCTCGCCCTTCACAGGCTGTTTTTGTCGTTACAAACGCCTATTATTATTGCCCGAACAACCCGGCTAATTAAAAACGTTACTCACCAAAAACCAATCGTCTTTGGGCCTGAACAGTGGCGCGATACAAAGTCCGTGAACAGTGAGCGTGTTGCCTGGGTTGTTATAGAAAAACAACATGCAAACGCCCTACGAGTATCTACAAGCCCAATTGGCATCCCAGCAACCCCTAATGGAGACCGAAGAAGGGGGGTATTTAGTCTCGGAGGTGACGGTCGTTGATGAGACGACGAATGCCTTTACATTTAGCCTGGCTGGTTATGGCCTGATGGCTGGCAGCGCGTTGGCCGGAAGCGTAGAGGATTCCCAGGATGCCAACTATCCAGGTACCTACAATTTTGTGGCTGGCGACGCGGATGCCAACAAGTCCGTACACCAAAACTACAGCCACGACAACGTCCTGTTGTTCTTTACCCAGGGAGTCACCCTCTAGCTTTTCGGCTAAGCGTATCGGTAGCTTGACCGTCACCAGAAACCGGTAGGCTGCTGGTGACGGTCTGGTAATAGATTGTCATCTTAATCGGATGGCCACCTATACTCCTGTGATAGAACGAGTAGCCGTATTGGTTAAGCCAATGGCATCGTGCACAGTGTACTAATCACGACCAGTGGGCACCAGGCCTACTTGACTAAAGTATTAAAGCTTAAACACGAATAAAATGGATTTGCAGCTACGCGGTAAAACCGCTTTGGTAACCGGATCAACGGCGGGCATTGGGTTGGCGATTGCTAAAACGTTGGCTCAGGAAGGGGTCGAAGTCATACTCAATGGCCGAGATAAGGGCCGAGTCGATGCCCTGGTCCATCAACTGACGGCTGAATTGCCCGGTACCCGGTTTCAAGGCATTGCGGCTGACTTCAGTCAGGTCGAGGAAATAAACACCTTGTTGGCCCAACTACCTCAGGTGGACATACTGATCAATAACGTGGGCATATTTGAGCCCAGGGAATTCACTCAGATATCCGATGAAGACTGGTTCAAGTTTTTTGAGGTCAATGTTATGAGCGGAGTTCGACTCTCCCGCCATTATTTCCCCAACATGTTGGCCAACGGATGGGGGCGAATCATTTTTGTCTCCAGTGAATCGGCGCTGCAAATCCCGACGGAGATGATTCACTACGGTACGACGAAGACGGCTCAACTGGCCATCTCGCGGGGGTTAGCCGAACTGACCACCGGCACCGACGTGACCGTTAACACGGTGCTGCCTGGCCCGACCTTGTCAGAAGGGGTTGGCGATTTTATCACCAGTATGGCCGCCAGTCGTCAGGTGTCGGTCGAGGAAATGGAGAAGGACTTCTTCAAACAGGCCCGCCCGACCTCCATCATCAAACGGTTTGCCACAACCCAGGAAATAGCCAATCTGGTGGCTTATCTGTCGAGTCCACTGGCCTCGGCCACGAACGGAGCCGCCGTCCGGGTCGATGGGGGTGTTACCAAGACCATTGCCTAATCGAGTGCCATTCATCTACGCGTAGACAGGCTATAGCTGACTAGATACGACAGTAAACAAGCCTTACGTTGTGTCCAGCAAAATGTGGAGTTTCTACGTTTTAGTAAACAAACAGATCCTGTTTAAATTAGTAGTAGCCTGTAAGGGTAGCCAGGCCACCAGCCCTAAATTATATGCCACGGTTGCGGTTCATCGTACGTTGATTCGCGCAACCTTAAGATTTATTGACTACTGCGTATGTTCCTGAATTATGTCCGGCTTGGTGCCGGTAAACCGTTATTACTGCTCCATGGCCTGGGGAGTTCCTTAAAGGTCTGGGATCGCATTGTCGGTGAGTTAGCCCTTCACCGGGAGGTAATTGCGCTGGATTTGCCCGGTTTCGGGCAGTCCCCTGCCCTAGTTGGGGAGGTATCCATTCCCACCCTGGCCGATGCGGTAACCGATTTCTTAAGCCAGCATCAGCTCCTGGGCATTGATGCCGTCGGCAATTCGATGGGGGCCCGGCTGGTGCTTGAATTAGCCCGGCGGAGTAATGTGGTCGGTTCGGTCGTATCCCTGGATCCGGGTGGGTTCTGGCAAGGCTGGCAGGTGGCCTATTTCTACCAATCGGTTCGGCTATCGGCTCAATTATCCAGTCTCATCCAACCGATCTTACCCCCCCTGGTGAGCAATCCGGTGAGCCGAACGCTGTTGTTCGCGCAATTTTCGGCCCATCTCTGGACGATTCCGGCTCGAGTGGCCCTGAATGAATTTCGGGAGTTTCTGCCTACCCCCAGCTTCACCAAACTCCTGGATAGTCTGGCTCATGGTCCCCCCCAGCAGGGAGCACCGCTTGGCTCCATCCCCAACCTGGTCATTGGCTGGGGTCGTCAGGACCGGATTTGTCCGCCCAGCCAGGCGAAACGGGCCTTGGCATTGTTTCCTGACGCGCAGCTTCATTGGTTTTCGAATTGTGGCCACGTGCCGCAGCTGGATGTGCCGGCTGAAACCGTGGCGCTGATTCTGGCCGTCACGGAGGGTCGCTACGAGCCTCAAACACCAGTCCCCACCTCGGCAAAAGAGTCTGAAGTTACCGGAAAAGTATTTCTGGGTGTGGGTGTCGCGGTGGTGCTGGTCGGCCTATTTCTCACGTTTGGCTTCAAACGATAAGGTCATATCGGATCACAAAGGCCTCTACGATGTCTACAACGATTTAGGGGCTATTTCTTTAGACTAGTGCGGTGAGACCAGCAAGACCTTTGATCTAAATGTACCATTTTTGAGCTTTTAAGTCTGGAGGAGAAATTATTGGCTATTTCCCGAAAAAATACAATCTAAAGTTTTAACGATTTCGTTCACGAAAACGCTCGACTAGATGGATCATGTACATATATTAACAATTTATCTTATAGTGAGGGTTCAGTCTTAGTATCACACTTCATCGAGTATACAGCATAACTGTTGGTGTAAGTCCTTCCACAAATCAAGCTTTCACTGCTTGAAAGAAAGTCCTCTATTTAAGTTAAATGGTCTTTTGGAAATAAGGAAGAGAGACAAGTCAGCCACTCTTTTTCTCCAATACCAACTCAATTGATCAAGTCTCAAGCATCAAGTTGGCCCTCTAGCCAGTTCATGGTCGACCAAACCCTAGCGACCACCACGATCGAGGAAAAATCCTTGTAGTAATAGGTCGTTGGCCTAAAGTGTCGCATTTACTTTGGAAACTGACATATACCACCACTCATCCTGCCTTTTATACCATTGATACAGAAAGTAAGATAAAAATAATAAGGTACCTTGCATCGCATAGTACCTTATTGTACCTTTGAACTAAGAAATTAACGAAATCAAATACACCAATGAATATAGAAAACGCTCAGGTGCAAATGCGGAAGGGTATTCTGGAGTTCTGCATTTTGCACATCATATCGCGGGGCGAAATTTATGCCTCCGATATGCTCGACGAGCTGACTTCCGCCAGAATCATGGTTGTAGAGGGAACCTTGTATCCACTATTAACCCGCCTGAAGAATGCCGGTCTGCTCGATTACAAATGGGTAGAGTCTACCTCCGGGCCTCCACGTAAATATTACATTCTCACCGACCTCGGTCGCACATCACTGGATGCACTCAACGCTACCTGGCAGGAACTTGCCGAATCTGTTAATGCGATTGTCGGAAAAGTAGATTTACACAAAAAAATTACGAATGGTGCGGTCAATGTTTCGCCCTCGCCTGACCCAATAATTCCTCCAGCCAACGCTTAGCCTATTCTCTTCAAAAACCGAATCGTCGGACTCCAATGAAAAAGACAATCAGCATAAATATTAGTGGCGTCATCTTTCATATTGAAGAGGATGGCTACGACAAACTTAAAAATTACCTGACTACGGTACAGCAGTACTTTTCGACCTACGAAGACAGTCAGGAAATTGTTACCGACATCGAAAACCGGATTGCCGAGAAGCTCCTCGCTAAACTGAAAGCAGCCGACAAACAGGTGGTTTCCCTAGAAGATGTCAACGAACTCGTAGCCGCTATGGGTACCGTTGCTGACTTCGAAGCCGTTGAGGAAGAGGAAGTTCTGGTAACCAATGGTGGTCGTCATTCGGCAGCAGGCATTGGGCAGGGAACCGCCAGCAAAGGGTCAACTGCTCAAACGGGTAATCCGAATCCGGCTTCCGGAGCCTATGCCTCACAACCCGGCATACCGTATACGGCTCCCCGCCGGCTGGTGCGCGACCTTCGCCGGAAAACCCTGGGTGGCGTTTGTGCCGGTCTGGCCCACTATTTTAACATGGACGTGGTCTGGATTCGACTGATTTTTGTTGGCCTGTTCGTCGGCTTACCAGCCCTGAGTGGTGCGTCGAATGGTCCCGACGGATTTTTTGGTGGCCTGAGCGGCTTTACCTTCATCATCTACATTGCCATGTGGATTGCCCTGCCGGGCGTGATGACGATTGAAGACGACAAAACGGTAAAAAAGTTTTTCCGTAACCCCGAAGATAAAGTGCTGGGGGGCGTTGCCTCCGGAATCGCGGCTTACTTCGGCGTCGACACGGGTATTATCCGGCTGTTGTTCGTGCTGGGGATCGTGTTCTTCGGTGTTGGCTTCCTGCTCTATATCGTGCTGTGGATGATTGCTCCGCAGGCCAATACCCTAACCGAAAAAATGGAGATGCAGGGTCAGCCCATCACACTCTCGAACATCGAGCAGAGCATCAAACAAAACCTCAATATCAACGAAACACCAGATCGGGAGAGTACATTAACTCGCGTCTTGTTATTTCCCTTTCGTGCCATTGCCACCATCATAGGCGGTCTTGGAAGTGCACTGGGACCCCTGTTGAATGGCGTCGTTTCCCTGATTCGGGTGTTTGCCGGAGTACTGATGTTGATACTAGGCTTTTCATTCATGATCGTTTGCCTGGCCTTGCTTGGTGCTGCCATTGGCTTATGGTCTGGTACACACTTTGGCCCCGGTACGGACTTGCCAATTGAGTTGTTCCGGTCCGATGTGACGGTGCCAATGGTGTTTTCGGCTTTTGCTGCCGGCATCATCCCTGCTTTTGGCCTGGCTATTCTGGGGGTTATGCTTATCACCACCCGCAGCGTATTGAGCGGCCGGACGGCCTTAACCCTGGCGGGTGTATGGCTGTTGAGTCTAGTGGTTCTTGCCGGAACCGCTACCCCGCTGATTTCCAGCTTTCAACGACGGGGAACAGTTGAGGAGACAAAAGTGCTGAATATCCCGGCGGCCATCCCGACCTTTGCCATGAATCAGGTAGAAAACGATGATAACTTTCGTCCATCTATCGATGTAAAAGGCTACGAAGGAACAGCCATTACCTTGATTCAATATTTCCGGGCGCAGGGCAGCACCCGGACCGAAGCCCAAGCCAACGCTCGAAAAATCAAGTACGTCTATCTTGTTAAAGATTCGACGGTTCGCTTCGATGAAACGATGGAGCTTGCTCCCGGCGCGCGTTTTCGAGCCCAGGATCTGGACATGGATCTAATGATCCCCTACGAAAAACCATTTCGTATGACGAGGGATTTTGCCCGCTTCATCCGCAATGAGTTTGGCGAAAAAGAGTTTGATCGCATGGGCGAAAGCATCTGGAAGTTCACGAAAGCCGAGGGCCTGGTTTGTATCAACTTCCCCCGTGAAAAAAATCGGGATGATAACGACGAAGACAACGACGTAACTGACCTGACTGACGATGTGCAGAGTGCCGTAGCCAGCGAACTTGGCGACGACTTTGACCGCGTAAGCGACCACACCCGTCAGTTCAATGTAACGGCCTTTTCGAAAGTAAATGTGGCCGGAGCATTTGTGGTACGTTTCCGCAAGGGTGATGTTTACAAAGTCGTTGCCGATGGCCGCGAAGATGATATGAGCGATATGGACGTTCGGGTGAACGGCAGCACACTCGAAGTTAAAATTGATCGTCGGGGTGGATTGTTCGACTGGAGTAACCGCAAACGCGTCGGGTTGACCATTACGGTTCCGGGTATTGACGAACTTACCCTTTCAGGTGCTTCCAAAGCCAGTCTGACCGGGTTCGGCAACTATAAAGACTTAAAAATCGACATGAGCGGTGCCTGCCGGACGGTTTTTGACGGAACGGCAGACAAGATGAATATCCAACTGTCGGGCGCATCGAACGCGGTGTTGCGGGGCCACGTCAATCAACTGGAAGCTGACTTAACCGGAGCCAGCAAAATTGAAGCGAACGATCTGAGTGTCGATAATGCCGAAGTCGATGCCAGCGGTGCCAGCCACGCAAATTTCGGTCATGTAAATAAGATGGATTCCGAAACATCGGGCGCCAGCAAAGTGACGCGGCAGTAAATCACTGTTCACGTAAAAAGGCTGTTAACTCGCTGGTTTTGTTCGATATTTCCGGATGGACCTGCGAATTGACAGCCCTTTTTTTACCCTTACGAACAACACCGGAAGGGCGCTCATCTGACTAACTTTTCTCTATAGTATGTTCCGTATCGCACAATCATTATTCATTATTTTCTGCCTGTTAGTCGTTTCTGATACGTTTGCGCAACAACCTGATACCCTGTGGAGTAGACTGATAAGAGAGAATACACATTTACTGAAGGCTGATACTAGTGGTTTTACCGGGAAAGGATGGAATCTGATCCAGGACGGTGTTAAACAAAATCAGTACGTGTTGATCGGGGAGGATCATTTTATGGCCGAGATTCCCTTCTTTACCGAGCAGGTGCTCAACACAACAACCTTCCATACATTTGCCCTCGAAGTAGACCCATATGTGGCCCGGCGTCTCAATCAGACGCTTTCGTTGACCGATACCGCTTCGATCATGCAATGGGCCGGAAAAGCCGGACCAGCTCTGTCATTTTATAGCCTGGCCGAAGAGTTTCACATGCTTCGGGAAGCCAAAGGGGCTCAAACGTCGTTCGTGGGCCTCGATCAGGTAGCCCTGATGTCCGACTATTTGCTGTTTGAGGAGTTGGCTCGTTCCGCTGCCCGGTCCAATGTTCGGAAGCAGTATGAGGGAATGGCAAAACGGGCCAGAGTGGCCGCCGAAAAATTGACGGAGGACCTCAGTCAGCCCATGTATATGCAAAGTGCTGCTTTTGAACAGGATCTGGCTGCACTGGCGAAAATGCCTATGTCTTCGAACGAAAAGGAAATACTGGAAGCCATAAAATTGTCGGCTCGAATCTATAAAACGGGAAGTCACTCCCTGCGGGTGCAGCTCATGAAGCACCAGCTTATGTCGGTGTACGAATCCGCAATTAAAAATAAGAAAGTGCTGGTAAAAATGGGTGCCATGCACTGTGCCCGGGGAGAAAGCTATCTTACCGTTTACGATTGTGGAAACCTGCTCGCCAACCTGGCCGAAAGCGAGTTTAAAAGCTCCTTTCACATAGCTATTTTCGGTAAAAACGGTATTCAGGGAAGTCCGTTTAAAGGGCTGCCGGAGCATGCACTGGATCCTTACAAAGGCGATCTGGCCTTTATCAAACCTTTCTTTGACGCAACACCAACCGACAACTGGGTCGTTTTTGACTTATTGCCAATTCGTAAAGCGCTACAACGGCAAACACTAACCATAGACAATGTTAACCTACGAAGAACGATTTTGGGATATGATGCCCTGGTCATCTTCCCCACAGCCCATCCGTCTCACCCGTTGAAATAGGTAATAAAAAAGGGAGGAGTAAAACGCCATACCTTGAAAGTATGGCGTTTTACTCCTCCCTTTTTTACTCTATAAAACCATCCTCGACTTTCATCGTTTCTCCCGTTCCGCTTCGGCTTCCACTTTTTCCTTGGCCACGGCTACTTCTTTCTCCTGTTGTTTGTTCTGCCGCTCGAATACCTGAATCAGTACGATGAAGTAGGAGAGGAGCAACGGCCCGACAACCAGCCCCAGGATTCCAAAAATAGGGACGCCGAGCACAATTCCTGCCAGTGTAACCAGCGGATGAATATCGCCCATGCGCTTGGCCAGCATGATACGGAGCAGGTTGTCGATGTTGATGATAACCACCACCCCAACCACCAGAATGCCAATCCCCTGAGTTGTGTTGCCCTGCGATAGCTGAATCAATCCGGCTGGTCCCCAAACAAGGGGGGTTCCCAAAACGGGGATAAAAGCCATAAAGAAGGCCACCGTGCCCCAAAAAAGCGCGTCGGGTACCCCAAATATCCATAACGTGGCACCGGTTAATACACCTTGTACCAAGCTCACGAGCGCCTGACCAATGACGTTGGCGTTGACGTTATTTTTGAGTGATTCACCAAGTTCTTTCTGCGTGTCTTTTTTGAAAGGCAGGTATTTCTGGAGCCCGGCCTGAAAGCTTTCCTGCTGGACAAACATGAAATACATGGTAAAGAACATCAGTCCCAGAATCACGATAAAATCAAGTGCACCACCCGCCAGTGACGGAAGTAACCGACTCGCGTAGGAGCCCCCCTGCCTTAAAAGATTCTGGATGTTTTCCTGACTGGTGATCTGATAGCCGGTCAGCTCTTCAGCTTTCTTAGCGAGGTTTAGAATGTCTTCGGTATGCTGAGAATAGTACTGAATCCGGTCGATAAGCAGCAAGCTCAGCGTTAGGAAGGGCATGATGATAACCACTATTGAGAAAATAATCAGCAGGGTTGTCACCAGCGATTTATTCCAGTGTCGTTTGATGGCCAGCGCTGTGAACCAGGGCCGAAAAACGACATAAAGAATCCCCGCGCCCAAGAAAGCCGATATGTAGCCGCTCAAGCCATAGATAATGAAGCCTGCAATAATGAACAGGCTCGCTATGAGCAGGATGCGTTGCTGTTGGGGTGTGTAAATATTAGTCATTAGTGTGTTTAATACTGCGTTAGTAAGCGTAATGTATTAAAAACACACTAATCACTGTGAAATGTTTAGAATTGAACCGGACAGCATTCTTCTGCTCGGCAGTAAACCAATTCATCTTGCTACGTTTTTCAGACTGAGCACTGAACAGCAGTATGCTGTTCAGTGCTCAGTTTCTTAACATTCCGTCGCGCTTAGAGCCAGCCCCGCTTCGGAGGTTTCTTTGTATTTGGTAGACATATCCCGGCCGGTAGCCTTCATGACCTTGATGACCGAATCGAGTGATATTTTCTGAAAATGGGAGGCTCCCGACGTAGCAAGCAAAAACGCGTTGTAGGCTTTTACCGCACCCATTGCATTCCGCTCAATGCACGGAATCTGAACATAGCCGCCAATGGGATCGCAAGTCATGCCGAGATGATGTTCGATGCCGATTTCAGCAGCCGCTTCAATGGGGCCAATGTCGGGGGTAGACTGGACGCAGCGCGTCAGGAAAGCCGCTCCCATAGCCGAAGCGGTGCCAATTTCGCCCATGCAGCCCATTTCTGCCCCCGAAATACTAGCGTTGTGCTTCACTAGGAAACCAATAACCGCAGCCGCCAGCATACCCGCCCGCATGGTGGCTTTGTCATAATGGAAATGATGTTTGGCCAGAAAGGTCAATCCGGGAATAACCCCCGATGCACCCGACGTGGGGGCCGTCACGACAATACCCCCGGCAGCATTTTCCTCCGAAGCAGCCAGACAATAGGCGTTTAAAAAGATAAGAAAACTATCGGAAGATTGACTCATGCCCTTAGCCTGTTGAAATAGAATCGGCGCTTTGCGACTCAGTTTTATGGTGCCGGGCAATATGCCTTTATGCTTAAGCCCGCGCCGAACAGCCTTATGCATAAAATCCAGCAACTGATCCAGTCGCTGATTGACTTCTACTCGGCTTCGTCCGGTTAGCGCCATTTCATTAGCCATCAAAAGTTCATCCAGTGAAAAGCTATTATCTGTCAGCAGGGCTTTTAATTCGGTCATGGTGCTATATGGATACGGCACGGTTTTTCCATCCGTATTGGCTTCGGGTTCCCCTTTACGGATGATAAATCCACCACCAATCGAGTAATATTCTTCTTCGGCCAATACTTCATCCCCCGATACTAGTTTGAGGACCATCGTATTGGCATAGGGTGAATCATATCGTTTCCGCTCGAAGTGAATCTGCTGAGGGCCAACGTCTATCGTTTTATCACCAACGGGTACCGGGTATAGTGCCGCCGGGTCGCGCAACAGTTTCAACATGGCAACGGGGTCCGTCGATTCGGGTTGCCAGCCCAGCAGACCGGCCACCACCGCCCGGTCGGTGCCGTGACCCTTGCCGGTAGCACTCAACGACCCGTACAAATACACATGAATCGAACCGGCGCGTTGCTGAATTTCGGTTGGGAGATGCGCCAGCCGTTGTCGGAAATCGAAGGCCGCTTTCATCGGGCCAATGGTGTGCGAACTCGACGGTCCCGGCCCAACTTTAAACAGATCGAAAACGGAGGTTGTAATAGGAGAAGATGCCATGTTGATGAAGGTTGTCAGGGACAGGCTCCAGCCTGGCCATCGAATTGGCTACATGGACAGGCTGGAGCCTGAATCAGACGTTATCTGTCCAAATCCCGAATCTGATCCAGATAGGCAGTGGGTAACAATATACGCTGAACAGTCGACCGAAGCCCCAGACCATTCAGGATTTTATAGAGACCAATTGAGTACGATAAGGCTGGTTTTGCAGGTAAAGCCAGTTGCTGGCTAACCTGCCTGGGCACAAGCACGGCCTGGGCCTGCCGAAGCAAATCATACCGCCAGTTGCCTAACTGCTCACGATACCTCCGGAACAGTTTATCTGTGAACTCACTCCGCACTAGATCGCGATTTAAATGCGCTTCCCGGTCGGTTTGCCAATCGGTTAACGTGCTGGGTAAGTCCGGAACGTGCATGCCTGCGCCCACTTCCCGAAACGTACTGAATACTTCCTCTTTTTCGGGGTTCGTTAAGGGGCGGTGTAATGTTTCGAAGGCCCGCATCGAGTAGTCGATGAGCATGTACAGTACGTCGCGATAAGCCCAGTCTGGAATCTGGTAACCCCGTTTTTTCTCAACGCCACCATGAATGGCACTCATCCGGGCAATGGCTTCACGGGCTTTAGCCTCGGGGGCGAAGACGATCTCCTGCGCGTACCGAACGGTGGAAAACAGGCGGGCGATGGGGTCGGCGGGGAGCTTGCCCGTGAAGAACAGCCAGTCTACCGCCCGGTTCAGGGCAAATTCAGCAGCAGAACCGGCAAAGACCAGCAGAATTACATCGGCGTCCCCCCATATTCGGCGAACAATGGAGTCAGGTTTAACGAAATACGTCATTGGCATTTGTTGTGCTGGCGCGGGGTTGGCCCCGTGCCTATTCATACGCCAGCATTCGCTGACGTGGTCCGGCCAGGCTTTTCAAGAGCCAGCGAATGCTGGCAGCATGGACAAGCACGGGGTCAACCCCGCGCCAGCCGCCTACATAGCTAATACAACAAATTCAACGCGCCGGTTCTTTCGTTTATTTTCTTCCGAGTCGTTCGGAGCGGCCGGTTTACTACTGCCGTAGCCATTATGGCGTAGCCGATTTTCAGGAATGCCGTTGGTGATGAGGTAGTTTGTAATAATCTTGGCGCGATTCTCCGAAAGCGCCTGATTCAGCCGTTTGTCGCCCACGTTATCCGTATGCCCGGCTATTTCTATGACCAGTTTTGGGATAGTCACCAGTGTCTTTATGAGTTTATTGAGTTGAGGGTACGATTCTGGCCGGAGAACGTAGCTGCTTTGGTCAAAATAGACATTGTCGAGCCGAAAGGCGTGGTTAACCTGCAAATCCCGAAAAACACTATCGGCTTTTTCCTCTTTCTCAAGTCGGATAGCGTAGCCATATGTGGCGCAGGTGTCGCAGGAAACGACCATTAACTCTTCGGCTTCGTAATAGCCGGGCGCACTGGCAATGACATTCAGCGTATCGGTTCGGGTTAAAATGAACTCAAATGGCCTGAAAGGGACGCTTTTGCCAGTATACTTCTTTTTAGCCTGCATGGCCTGTATGGTAAACTGCGCCGGTAATTCTGCTGATGTTTTATCATCAACCGCCGAAATAGAGAACAGGGTTTTCTGTGTTTTAACGGGCAGTTTCACCTGTCCGAAAAGAGATGAAAAGGAGAGCAGGCAAAAAAGAGAAATCAGTACGGCGCGCATTATGGTATGATTTATGACTCACACAAATGCCGTACTGCAAATTAAATGCCGGACATGCGGCTATGCCTGTTGCAGACCTAAATTTGTTGGCAGCCCATCCAGACTGATCAGGTTATTTTCCTGCACATATTCAACTAAACCATCTTTCCCTTTTTTCTCGGCCCACTTGAAGTGAACATCACGTTCACCCGCGTAGTCGAATAACGGAACGCCGAAGCCGCAGGATGTCTGGACCAGATCGATATCGGCGATAATGAGCTGTCGAGTGCTGGGGTGAATTGTAAATTCGGGGGAATAGGTCTGCCATTCGGCGGTGCCGGGCAGTACGGTATGGCCTTTTCCATAAAGACGCAAAATGTTGGGGGCTCCTTCGAAGGAACAGAACATGAACGTAATCCGGCCGTTTTCCAGGGTATGGGCCGAGGTTTCGTTCCCGCTGCTGATCAGATCCATGTACCCCACTTTGTTATCGCCCAACACCCGAAAACAATCGAGGCCTTTAGGCGACAGGTTGATGTGGCCATCTGCACTCAGAGGAGCCGTACTCACGAAAAACAGGTGTTGCGCCCGAATGAAATCTTTATGTGCGGCTTTGATGTCGTCGTGAAATTTGCCCATGAGTTTGCTGGAGATAGTTAGGGTTAGCACTTCACCCCCAACCCCCTGAAGGGGGCTTGGCCTGATTATTTCGCAACTAAGTCCACTTTAGGGGGCTGGGGTGAAATAGGTAAAGCAAAATTACCCCTTTTCGGCTATTTTACGTTGTTGCCAGCGTTATCGGCACGGGCAAACCAAAGCCTTCCCGAAGGGCAACGCGAGCGGCATGGTAGCCGCACATACCATGCACACCACCGCCCGGTGGCGTGGAGGACGAACAGATAAACAGACCCGGTGCCGATGTCTCATAGGGTGATAAACTAATGACCGGACGGGTGTACAATTGCGTGATGTCGATAATGCCCCCGTTGATGTCGCCCCCGATGTAGTTCGGGTTGTAGGCTTCCATCTGGACCGTGTTCATCGTGTGCCGATCCAGAATCCGGTCGCGAAAACCGGGCGCAAATCGTTCGACCTGTTGCTCGATAATGGTGGTTTGGTCCAGCGTTGAACCGTTCGGGACGTGGCAGTAAGCCCAGGCAGTGTGCTTGCCATTGGGTGCGCGGCTGCTGTCAAATAGGCTTTGCTGCGCCAGTAAAATGTAAGGCTTGTCGGGGTGCTTCCCGTCTGATGTGGCCTGTTCGGCATCGGCTATTTCGGCAAAGGTGCCGCCCAGATGCACCGTACCCGCCTGCCGACATTCGGGGGCCGTAAACGGAATAGGACCATCCAGCGCCCAGTCGATCTTGAACACGCCCATACCATAGCGATACCGTTCCAACTGGGTGCGATAAAGGGTTGAAAATCGTTCTCCGGCAATGCTGAGCAGTTGTTTGGGCGTCACATCGAACAGAACGACCCGTGTTGACGGAATGTCTTTAAGCGTAGCAACCCGCCGGTCGGTCTCGATCTGACCGCCGATCGACCGGTAGTAAGAGGCCAGGGCGTTCGCGATAGTTTGCGACCCGCCTTTCGGGATGGGCCAGTTGTACAGATGCCCGGCGGTCATGAGCACCAGGGCAATGGCTGAGGTAGCCACATTGCTCAATGGCTGAATGGAGTGAGCAGCCATCCCCCCAAAAAGTCCCTGCGCTTCTTTGGTCTTGAATCGTTTGACCAGTTGTGTAACGGGCAGTAGCGCATTCAGCCCGAAACTGGCCATGTCAATTGGGTGCTTCGGAATACGCAGCGGGCCGAGTATATCTGGGGCCATGCCGGGCCAGTGGCGAACCACCGGTTCCAGCAACGTCCGGTAGGTCTGTTCATCGGCCCCCAGCGATTGCGCAGTCTCGGTCAGCGACCGACGGAGAGCTGCTGCCGTGCCATCATCGAAGGGGTGGGCAGCGGCAATGGGCGGGTCAATGAATTCCAGCCCATGATCGGCCAGGGGGAGGGTTCTAAAAAACGGAGAACCGACAGCCAGCGGATGAATGGCCGAACAAATGTCGTGGACGAAACCCGGCTGGGTCAGTTCGGCCGACCGAAGGCCACCGCCAATAGTAGCTTTCGCTTCCAGTACGAGCGTCGACAGGCCCGCCCGCTGCATAGTAATGGCAGCACTCAATCCGTTGGGACCAGAGCCGACAATGACGGCATCATACTCAGTTTTCGCCATCTAGGTAGTTTCAGGTTTAAATAATACCGTGCCGTCGGGCTTAATCTGCCAGGCGGTGATTGGGTTGAAGTGGTAGCCTGATTCATTTCCACGGGCATCGGTCAATTGCTTGAACGTGGGCTGGCGGTAGCCTGTTTCATCGGTTACCCGGCTCAGGATCTCCGTAGCCTCGCCGTTCCATTGCCATAGATGCCGGAAAGCCGTGTGGGCTTTGTCCAGCACGGGGTCCTGAAGCGTGGCGGGAGTCCAGGTTTTACCGGCATCGGTACTCACCTCGACCCGAACGACTTTACCGCGGCCACTCCATGCCAGCCCCCGAATCTCAATCCAGCCCTTGTCAATTGTCTTGGGATAAGCCGGAAAGGTAATAATCGATCGGGCATCAATGTCGAAACTGAACTGCCGGAATCTACCGTCTTTGACAGGCTCAGTGTATTTCGACGTTTCTTCCCGGGTCATGAAGGGCTGGTCGGATAACTCCAGCCGGCGGAGCCATTTCACGGAAGTATTGCCTTCCCAACCCGGCAGAAACAACCGAACGGGATAGCCCTGTTCGGGCCGGAGGGCTTCACCGTTCTGGGCGTAGGCAATAATAGCATCGTCCCAGCCTTTCCTGACCGGAATGCTGCGGGTCATGATGGCGGCATCGGAGCCCTCCGCCAGAAACCAGCTGGCCTTTGGCTGAACGCCGACTTCCCGAAACAGGGTCGAGAGCTTCACGCCCGTCCACTCGCTCTGGCTGGTCAGGCCGCAAACGTCCTGTGGGGTTAGCGTCTCTTTGCCCGTTCGGAAGTTGCCTGAACATTCCAGGAAGGCAATGCGCGAAACCGACGGAAATCGCTTCAGATCGGCAATGGAGAAGACCATGGGTTTGTCGACCATGCCGTGAATGAGCAGCTCATGTTTGGCCGGGTCGATGGCGGGAACACCGGCGTGATGGCGTTCGAAATGAAGATCGGAGGGAGTAATGATGCCGTAAAAATCCTGTAAGGGCGAGCGCGACGAAATCTCGGATGGTTTCTTGACGAGCTTTTCAAACCCTGAGCGCGTGCCTACTTCACCGGGCAACGGCCCCACGCGTTTGGTCGGGTCGTCGGGTAGCAATTCCGTTACCGAAATACCTTCCTGAATGGTTTTGCCGGAAGCGGTTTGCACAAGGGCGACAGCTGCCGTTGCTGCCCCGCCAAGTAAGGTGCGACGGGACATCTTGCCCGAAATCTGGTCGATATGAGTGATTCTCTTCTTCATATTACTTGATCTCAGGGCCTCCTTTTCGATCGTCGGGAACGAATAATTTCTGAGCGGGCATCACAACGGCAGGCAGCGTTTTGGCGTTGATAATCGTTTTTTCGTTAGTAATACCATTGGCATTCAGCAGGTAAGCCGTCAGATTATAGACTTCTGCATTCGTTAAGGAACCCGGCTCACTAAAGGGCATGGCCCGCCGGATATAGTCGAAGACGGTGGTCGCATAAGGCCAGTAGTTGCCGATGGTTTTCTCCCGTCGTTTCGTGGTAGCGTCATTCGTCGATACCAGCGAACCGTTCGAACCGCCGATGCCGCCAACACCGTGACAGGCTGCGCATTTGGTCGCGAAAATCACTTTCCCGGCGGCTGATGTGCCCTCTCCCGCCGGAAGCCCTTTGCCGTCCGGGCGAACATCAATGTCCAATCGGGCAATCTCCGCCGGAGTCGCTTTCCGTCCGAAGCCAAAGCTGGCGGGCCAGGGAATGGTGTCGGGCTTTGTCACGGATAGGCTAGGAGGCTCTTTCCCGTTTGCCTGCAGGCAACCATCCAGCGCTACGGCGAATAACGCGCAGACCAGACAGAGTGAATAGGTGGTTCTTTTCATGTTTACGGTGCCTTAGGTAAGGACTCACTCCCAAATAAAACGTTACCGACTCTGGAGCGAGTGGCGTCATTTTGTACAATGTGGTGAAGTTAACCGGTTTATTTTTACTTCCGTGAAGTCAGGTTCTTAAACCTGATACGTTAGGTTTTGAAAAACCTAACGTATCATTCATTGGTAAAGAGACGCCTTTATGAACCCTACATTGCGGAGTCAACCTGCCTCTATTTGCCTAACATCCCCGGCTCAATATTCCCCCGCGTTTAGCGTGCTCTTCGAGAGGGCGTAGTTCCGGTTAATTCGGTCGAGTACCACGTAAATGGAGTCTTTATTCTCGTTGATACCCGTTAAAATCACCCGTGAGCCATCCGTTGTTTTGTACGACAAAATCATGCGCTTACGTTTGCCATCTTCCTGACGTGATTCAGACTTTATTCCTTTCGACCGACGTGTGGTGCGGGCAATGGGCTCAATCTTTTCATATTCCGGGCCGATGTTCGCCAATGCCGTTGCCGGAATCCAGTTGTCGGCTGGTTTGTCCGGGCGGTTCGATTTCTTCGCTGAGCGTTTGCCGGAAGCCTCGCTGTCGCCCTCGCCACCTTCCCCCCGTTGACCGGAAGCGGGGCGGTATTTATCCTGCAAATACAAAACCTGATTGACCGGATCGGCATCGTAGTAGAACACCCGTTGGCCACCGCCCACTCCTGTTAGTTCGAACGTTCGGTTGAGGTCGCGCATGGGTGAGCCGCCCCCGTTGGAGAGGTCCAGCGGCACGGCTTTATTTACCTTAAAGGTAAGCGTCGACCAGTTTTCGAAAGTAGCTTCCTGCCAGCGTATGGAATCAGTCGGCGAGTAGGGGAGTTCTTTGCCATTCAGGCGGAAGTCGGAAACGGCATAATTGCCCCGAAGTTCCCGAACACCTTTCTGGGCGGGTTGCTTGTATGGATCGTATCGAAAGTTGACGTACTGAATCCAGAACAGCAGGATCAGGAAAATGCCAATGGTGGCTGTTTTAAGACTGATACGGGCTGCTTTCTGCCAGACTTTAGTAAACGTGGGATAATAATGGGCCGGAACCGTAAGCTGTTCTTTGATCAACAGGGTGTATAGATCCCGGACGTAATACACCAGCAGAAATCCCGACAAGAGCACGAAGTACGAACTGTAGCCATGTACTCCGCCATCGTAAGCCAAGTTCACGTACACAATATCGGCCAGTGCCCCGAACAATAATACCGCGCCCCAGAAGGTTGTTGCCCGGAAAAATAGCAACGCACCCGCCAGCACTTCAACCACGCCCGTGAAGACCTCGTACCAGGGGACAATACCGATAGAAAGCCAGTAGATTTTCTGCGCGGTCAGGTCGCCAAAGTTTGTATTGAGCAAACCCAGCGACGGGTACGGTAACTGCGTGGGCAGCAGTTTCGTAAAGCCGAAGCCGATGATGCCGATACCCGCCCGGTACCGAACCACCACCCGGAGCCAGTAGTACAACAGGTTATAATCCCGTGGTTCGGCCCGTCGGATACGAACGACAGCGGTCCAGATCAGGCCAGCGACGGCAGAGACCAGGAAAAGAAACACCCATTCGCCATAACCCATCCAGGCGGGCCACCAGCTCACGCGGCCCAGGATAGTGGGTTGAAAACGGGCAACATCATACAGATCGCGGTAGTGCAGGTGCCGCCAGTCGAGCGAGAATACATTCTTGTACCAGCCCGTGTTGGTCGGTAGCGACATGACGATGAAAAATACGAACGCTATCCGAAAGGTAATCTTTTCGCCCGGCGTCCAATTTGGGTACCGGTTACCTCGACGGCTTTCGTCGGATGTTTTCTGTTCAGCGACAGGTGATGAAACCGTTAACGGTTCAGAATCAACAGGCCGCGTGTCGGTCAGCTCTTCAGGGGTGATCATGCCCAGGTCGAGTCGTTCGGGGTTGATGTTGGGGAGTGCCATGGGTCAAACGTTAAAGGATTAGCGTACCCCGCCGACCAGCTTTGGCCGCTTCGTTCAGCAGGTATTTTTTGTTGACTTTGTTGAGTATGACGGAAATGGAATCCCGACGTTCATTCAATCCGGACAGGCTGATCTGGTTCGGGCCGGTTCGCTGGTAGTGCAGCGTCAGCGTTTCGTTCGGGTAGTTGGGGTTCCGATTTCTCAGTGACAGTACCTGCCGGGTCGAGTCCACCTGGTAGCTGTAATAATGCCGACCCGCTGAGCCCGCCAGTTCGTAGGTCCGGCTGGCATCGTCGGTCTGAATCTGCTCGGTATTGGTTCGATCCAGCATAATCGGCCGGTTCGATTTGATGCTGATCGTGTTCCAGGTTTCAAAAACCACATCCTGCCAACGCACCGAATCGGTTTTTGAGTAGGGTAGGGTTTCGCCCGCCAGTTTGAAGGACTGTACGTTATACAGTCCGGCGGCTCCGGGTAGTCCGGGAGTTTTGGGGAACTGATACGGGCCGTTTTTGTAGGCCGCGTAGGTTTTATACCCGTACAGGAAAACGGCGAAGAAGGTAAAACTGCCTTTCAGAACCAACCGGCCATACTGCTGCCAGGCTTCGGTAAAAACGGGTTTGAAGCGATTGGGTAAGGTCGGTTGTGCGAGGGAAACCACCCGAAACAACCGGATGGCATCGAATGCAAACAAAACCAGCGCAAATGTGATGAGCAGCAAACTGTAGACAGACTCACCCCCTTCATATGCCAAGTTCGACACGAACACATTGCCAAGAAACGGGATGATAATCAGCGTACCAATAACGGTTGTCTTCCGGTTAAGCAGTAATAGCCCGCCCAGAATTTCAACCAGTCCCAGAAAGGATTCATAGGAGGGAACGATGCCCAGACTGAGCGAAAACAGTTTCCAGGCCGTAAAATCGCCGTAGGGCGTATTGAGGTTGCTGATGGAGGGCAGCGGAGCCAGCAACGGGAACAGCTTGACAAACCCATAGGCGAAGACGGCAACAGCCAGGCGATAGCGGAGCATGACCCGCAGCCAGTAATATAGAGCGGTGTAGTCTCGCCGGTTCTGATCGCAGTATGTCCAGATCAGTGTGCCTATAGCGGCAATAACTGCCACGGCAGCCCAGTTAACAAATGAATCGGCCGGACCGAAAAAATGCGGGGCATAGCGCGCAAGGTTAAACAGATCGCGGTAATAAAAGGCACCCCAGTCAATCGAAACGAGGTCATGGTAAAATCGCCAGTCAATTGGAATGGCCTGAAGGAAGAAATAAAGAAAGACAAAGCGAAAGAGCGTTTTCTCCGTTCGTATCCAGGCCGGTTCAGCTGGAGTTGGGCTGGTGTTGAGCATAGCGAGTGAGACTTTATAATAATCTATCCTATGGAGTAAATAGAATAAATGTAATGTGAATGGAATGATGAATGTGGCGCGTTGTACTGATTCTGTTCGTGATGTCAGTTTTAAGAAACTGACAACACGGAGACAGCTAAAAAGTATTACTTTTTGTCATGCCGAGTTACGAGGAATCTTGAAGTTGGCTACGTAATTCATGATTCCTCATGTCTCGGCATGACGAAAGCAAAAAAGCCACTCTATTTCGCCGGCTCATTTGCTCGTTGGGGCTGCTGGCTGACAACTTTGCGAGCTTTGAGGTCGAACTTCTGGCCTTTGCTGATGAAGTAAAACGGACCGCCGGTGCTGTTTTGCCCCGATGGGTACTTCGCGCTGTTGGCAATCTGGTTGGCTTCGTAAATGCCCACATACGAGTTGCCAATAACCTCGAAGGTGTTCTGCTGCACCACAATGGCGGTGCCTTCGTCGATGGCGATACCCAGTAATTCGGGACGGGCTTTGATCACCTCAATCAGGTCGAACTGGCGATTCCGGCGCAGAAAGTGCTGGTCGATGGTGACGTTGTGGATGAAGTCGAGCCCCTGAGTGTGGTCGCCCACCATGATCGAGTTGCCTTTGGTGTCGCCCCGAACCATGAACGAGCCCTGAATGGTAGCCCCGGCAGAGGTGCCGCCAATGACCCCGCCCCGGCTCAATACGGCGTTGAATTCTTTGTGCGCCAGCGTATTCAGGTACGAATCCGTTAAGCGCCAGTGCCGCCCACCTACAAACCACACACCGGTAGCATTGCGGATAGGGGCCACGAAAGCCGCCTGATTCGCTACTCTGGGGTCGCGGGTGTGCAGGATGGTGATGTTCTTAACCCCAAGACTCGTCAGCTTCTCCTTTTCGCGCGGGGCACTGCTGGCCGACGAATCTTCGCCCGCTGTTGGAATGATCACGATGTTGGCTGCGGCCGGACCGCCGGCCAGTTCAATAAACCGGTTCCAGAGGTCGTTGCTCATAGCTCCGCCCCCTACAATGACCAGCGCCCCTTTTTCGGGGCCAACCGTCTGGGATGTTTGCGCCTTCAGGCTACCGGAGAGTAGGGTCAGGATGATAAGTGGTAAAATGAACTGCTTTGTCATGTCAGGCGTTTGGTTTCTTGTTATAAGGGAGTTAGTGACGAATCGGACGAAGATAAGTTATCGTAAGAACCTCACCCCAACACCACCCCTAAAAAAGGGAAGGGGCTAATAAAAGCGAACGATGGTAGCTATTGCAAGCCATTCCAGCCGGACACTTATTGCATAGCTAAAAAGTAATTTGCGCTAGCCCTTCCAACATTATCTAATCTGAATAAGTGGAGCTAGCTACTAAAGTCCCCTTCTTCTAGCCCCTCCCCTTTATTCAAGGGGAGGGGTTGGAGTGGAGTAATCTTTTAATACCCCTGATTCTGCGTCAGCGCTTTATCGGCCAGAATTTCACTATTCGGAATAGGCAGCACATATTTAGTCGCATCGGTGATGCCTAGCACGGCGGCAACCCGTCCGGTACGGATCAGGTTGAACCAGCGGTCGGCTTCAAAAGGGAATTCTACCTGCCGTTCGGTTTCAATGGACAGTAAGAGCGCGTCTTTGGTCGAAGCCAGTGAAGCGGGTACACCCGCCCGGTCACGTACGGCGTTCAGGTCGGTGAGGGCCGCGGCAGATTTCCCCAGTTGAGCCCGCGCTTCGGCCCGAATCAGGTACAGTTCGGCAATGCGAATAACATAGGCCGGGTCGGTGCCGAGCGGGGTGCGGTAATAGAGTTTGCCATACCACAAATTGCCAGGAGGACTCGTTTGGGCAATAAGCTCTTTCCGGTTGCCGCCCACGTTGGGGTCATTGAGCAAAGTAACCAGATTGGCGTTCGGTGCCCATTCGCGACGGCCGCTCAGTGCCGGGGGAAGCCACCAGTTGTAATGCCCGTTCTTGAACGAATTCGTGTAGGCAATTTCAAAGACAGATTCGGGCGTAGCGACTGCATTGTTCGCGAAAAACGCACTGTATGGTTTCGCCAGCTTGTAGTTGGCGGCATCATCAATGAGTTTACTGGCATAGGTCTCGGCCTGTTCCCACTCCTGCCGATAGAGGTGATACCGAGCCCGAATAGCCCAGACCGTTTTGCGGGTGATCCTGTTGCGATTGGACGTTGCACTCAACAACGGTTCGGCAGCCGTGAGGTCTTTTAAAACCTGCACGTAGGTTTCATCGACACTGCTGCGCGGAATGTTCGTGTTGTCGGTAGGAGTGCGTGTTGCTTTCAAAATCAGTTGAACACCGCCCCAGCCACGAACCAGATCGAAGTAAGATAACGCCCGAATGGCATATGCTTCGCCCAATATCTGGTTTTTCCGGTCTGCTGTTAGCTGCGGATCAGTAATCGTCGGAACGGTTTCCAGCAGATAGTTGGCTTGCAGAATGGTTCGGTAAATGGCGCTCCAGGCCGAACCCACATAGCCATTATCGGCTGTTAATTTGCGGGCCGTAATCTCTTGGGGGGCACCCTGCGATCCCGTCCATTGAATGTCGCCACCCGACAGATAGGCCAGTGCCTGAAAGTTGGAGCCGTAATACCCGTCGCTTCCCAGCCGGTTGTAAAGACCATTAACAGCGGCTTCGGCGGTGCTGGCATTCGTAATCGCCTGCGATTGATCGACCTGTAAATCCGGTTGTACCGTTAAAAATTGCTGGCAACCCGTGAGCAGAAGGGCGCTTAGCAAAGTATTGATTATCTTTTTCATGGGGAATAATTCGTGCTGATCAGAGAGTCAGATTGAGGCCAAACTGAGCGGTTCGGGGTTGCGGGGGCGTACCCAGGTCATAGCCCTGGGTGGTGGGGTCGGCGGTGACGTTCACCTCCGGGTCGGGCCCCTGATAGTTGCTTAGCAGCCACAGGTTGGAGCCGCTGTAATAGATCCGCGCCGATGAGATGCCCACTTTTCGAAGCACGGCTTTGGGAATGGTGTAGCCCAGCACAAGCGAGTTCAGCCGGAGAAACGACCCGTCTTCCACAAACCGGCTGGTGGGGCTCAGGTTGTAGTTGTTGCCGATGGTCGTTACGCGCGGCACATCGGTAATATCGCCCTCTTTCTGCCAGCGGTTCAACTGGTTCTTGTTGATGGCCCGACGGTCATCCCGCGTCCCGCCCGACTCGTGGAAGAAGCGGTTGTTGTTAAAGACTTTACTGCCATAGCTGAAATTGAAGAATACCGACAGATCAAATCCTTTGTAGGCGAAGGTGTTGTTCAGCCCCCCAAAGAATTTGGGTAACGCACTGCCATAAAACTGCCGGTCGGCCACGGTGATCTTGCCATCTTTATTGACATCATCGTATACGGCATCGCCCGTTTTCGGGTCGACATATAACTGCCGGTAAACATAGAATGAGTGAAACGCCTGCCCCTGCGCCATGCGTTCGGCCGCATAGCTGGCATCGACGGGGATGGATAGTTTTTCAATGCGGTTCACGTTCGCGGCTAGGTTAAAGCTGGTGTTCCACTGGAAGTCGCTTTTGTTGATGTTCTGGCTGTTGATACCAAATTCGAGCCCCCGGTTGCTGATCTCACCATCGTTTCGGTAGATGCTGGAAAACCCCGAACTCTGCGCCAGCGGCACCTGAAGCAGCAGGTCGTAGGTGTACTTGGAATAAGCGTTGACTTCCAGACCGATACGGTTGTTCAACAGGCCGATGTTCAACCCAACGTTAGTCTGGCGGGTGGTTTCCCACTTCAGCTCCGGGTTGGCCAGTTGGACGGGTACAGTTCCCGGATTGTCGAGGTAGTTGTTTCCACCACCCCACAGGCCGCGTGAGGCATAGTTACCGATGCCGTTCTGGTTACCCGTCCAGCCAACACTAGCTCGGATTTTTAGATCGCTGACGAAATTGACATCCCGCAGAAAATTCTCCTGCTTAAGCTGCCAGGCTATCCCGGCTGATGGGAAATACCCCCAGCGGTGCCCTTCCGCGAACTTGGAGGAGGCATCGGCCCGAAGGCTGGCTTCCAGAAAATACTTTTTCGAGAAGTTATAATCGACCCGCCCGAAAAACGAGACCAGGTTATACTGGTTGCGGGTCGACGAGGCAGTCGTTACCGACGCCGACGCGATCTGCTTGAAGGCATCCGAGGGGAAGTTGGTGCCCTGCGCCAGCGTCTGCGTCGATACATTCCCCTGTAAGGTGTTGCCTACCAAAGCACCGAAATTATGTTGGGTACCGAACGACCGCCGATACGACAACGTCTGCTCATTGATCCAGATCGTGTTTTTACTAACGCTCGATGTAGCCAGACCTTTGCTCGCGCTGCCTCGGTTAGTGAGGGTATTCCAGTACTCGTATTCGTTGTAATCGTTGTAATCGATGCTCCAGCTACTGCGCAGTTTTAAGCCGCTGGTAATGTCATATTCGCCATAAATGTTACCGATATAGCGGGTGCTGGTCGAGTGCATATCGGTGTTGTTGATCAGCACATCGAGGTTGTCGAAACCCGCCCATTTAGCGTAGGTTCCATCCGTATTAAACTTGGGCAGATAGGTTGGGGTGTGCAGAGCCGCCTGCAAAATACCGCCCTGTGGTCCATCGCCCACGCGCGCATTCGTCCGGTTCGACTGGGAAAGAATGTTGCTGGTGCCAATGCGGATTTTATCCGTAATGTCCTGATCCAGATTTAGTTTGAAGCTGGCCCGGGCAAAGTCGTTGGTGCGCAAGGTAGCCTGCTGGCTGGTGTAGCCACCCCCAATGTAGAAGCGGGTTTGTTTTGTCCCACCCGAAACGGCCAGATCGTAATTTTGCAGTGCCCCCGTACGGAAAATATCGTGCAGCCGGTCGTAGGTGGGCTGCTCTTCCGGCAGTCCGCGCCCCCCTTCCGAAACGGGTCGAAAGGGGCGGGTAGAAGCAGGCTTGCCGTCGTTTATCCAGGCTTCGTTGATGATCGTCGCGTGCTCGGGACCGGTAACCAGATCCCACAGTTTAGGCGCCCATGCCTGTCCGACAGATGCGTTCAAACTGACTTTGGTTTTGCTGTTGTAGGCCCCGCGTTTGGTGGTGATGAGTACCACGCCATTTGCCGCCCGCGCTCCATAAATGGCCGTTGCTTCGGCATCTTTCAGGATGGAAATCGACTCAATATCAGCGGGGTTAATGTCAGCCAGGGGATTATTCGCCTGTCCCTGCGTAGTAATTTTCTGGAGTGACTGGTTGTTGACGAACACCCCATCGACCACATACAGCGGGTCGTTGCTCGCGTTGATGGACGTGGTACCGCGAATGCGGAAGAAAATACCGTCACCCGGTACGCCCGTATTGGCCGCCACCTGCACACCGGCTGCGCGCCCCTGCAACTGCTGGTCGAAACTGGCAACGGGGCGATTCTTAATTTCGTCGGCGTTGACCTGCGTAACGGAGCCGACCAGGTTTTTGCGGTCCTGCGTACCGTACCCAACCACGACAACCTCATTCAGTTGGGAAGCGGATTCACGCAGAAAAATTTCCAGGGTATTTTTTGTGCCGACTTTAACCTGGGTGCTCTGGTAGCCAATGGCCGAGATAACCAACTCGTCTCCCGATTGAGCTTCCAGACTGAAAAGCCCTTCTGCATTGGTTGTAGCCCCTTTTGTCTGGTTTTTGATAACCACATTGGCCCCCGGCAGGGGCTCGCCGTTGTCGGTTCGAACGGTACCGGATACACGGGCTGCGGTCGATTGTGCCAGCAATCCTCCGCAGGCGAGTAGCCATACGACTCCCGCAAATAAAAGTTTTTGCATTACTTTGTCTTGGTTATGTGAAAAATGAGGCTTGTCAGAGCCTTGTTGTTAGCCAGCCGGAACGGTTGCCGCCGTTTCGGCTTTTTTATGCGCGAGCCAATCAGTTGCCGCTGAGTTGCCCGCCGGTATTAAAATTCGCTTACTGTACCTCCCGCACGCTCACCATGCCCTGTATGGACTTAAGTCGTTGTACCAGAAAACCCTGTATTCTGTGTTCTTCCCGCATCTGAACCGTCAACAAGCCCGTTGCCTGTAGGCCATCCCCTTCAAAACAGATGGCCTGAATGGTATACGAACCATCCTGAGGAACGGTACTCGTAATGTCACTGACAAAATTCAATCGGTCGAAGCCCGCCAGCTGGTACGTTACGTGCGCAACGTGCCCTTGTGAGTCGGGTAGGGAGGAGGTAAGGGAAGGTCGCATGGTTGGTTGAGTGATGAGGTTAATAAAAGCATTCGCATTGTTTATTAATTCTATTGATTTAGTAGGGTAATCTTAATTCAGGTTAGGGTAACTGAGTAGTCAGTACAAGATTAGGGTAAATTACGATCGGGGTTAGTAAGGTATATCGGGCCGGGGAGTCGGTCGATGGGTGGCTCAGCCGCAACAATAACTACACATCAGCCGCTTACACATGCAGCGACCTTCATCAACGGAAGTCGGGATGAGTAAGGAGGAAACAGCCAATGGATGGAACGTGCTCATGGGTATCGAACGAGTCAACTACGTCTACTCTTTTTAATTGCTGGGCAAAGGTGGATAGTGGATTTTATTTTTCCAAAAGAAATGTAAAAAAATGATTATCAGTTAATTACCTAATAGTCTATCGGGATATGGAGTTATTCGCCCATAAAAATAAAGCTTGTTAAGATTCCAGCAAGTCTATATGAAACCACCGTATGCTACGTAAGTTTTAGAGTCTGAGGAGATTAGACCCATTGATGTCAAAGGCTTATTTATGGGCGATCTGCGCACGGATTCGGCTCAGAGAGGGGCCTTTTATGCCCAGGTAGGACGAGATATGCCCAAGCGAAACCCGCTTCAACAGCTCAGGCTGATTGGTGATTAAATCAATGTAACGCTCTTCGGCCGTCTGCGTTAACAAACTCTCCGACCGGAGCTGGTTCATCAGAAAATACTGCTCTGCCAGGAGCCGACCAAAACGTTCCCAGCCGTGCGACCGCTCGTATAGTTGCTGAAGGTGGTCATACTGCATAACAAATAATTCGGCATCTTCGAGGGCTTCAATGATGTAGGGACAGGTTGTGCGGGTCAACAGACTTTTTAGGGACGTAATGAAATTGTTTTCGCTCGCAAAATAGAGATTGTGTTCTAGCTCGGTTTTCGGATCGACATAATAGACCCGGAAAATGCCTTTCACGATAAACCCAATATGCCGACAGAGGGAATTTGGGTTGTTGAAGAAATCGTTTCTGCTTACCGTTCGGACTTGCCAGAATTCATGTCCGAGGTCACGGTCAGCGTTTGAGAGTTGAGCAAATTCGCGAAGTTGCTGGTGTAAGATAAGGTGTTGGTTGGAGGTCATGCTGTAAAACTACCAGGTACATAAGCAAACGTAGTAAACACATCGGACCGCCGAAGCGGAGACACGAAGCGCACAGAGTTTAAATTACTGGGTTTTATTTAATTAATTTCTGTGTGCTCCGTGTCTACAATAATTTTAAGTGAATAGTTAATTTACCGCCACTTTTTAACATAGGTGAAAAATAGGCAAAACCAGACCCGCTACTTTTGGTTCATCAATAACAAACACTAACAAGTTAACGCTTAATCGTATGAAAATTACCCGCAATGCACAGGCTCATTGGGCCGGAACCGGTAAAGATGGACAAGGAACAGTAACCACGGCCAGTACTGTACTGAAGCAAACGCAATATTCGTACAAAACCCGTTTTGAGGACGGCGTAGGTACCAATCCCGAAGAACTGGTAGCCGCTGCACATGCTGGCTGTTTCGCCATGCAGTTAGCCTTTAATATTCAACAGGCTGGCTTTGCCGCTGATTCGCTGGATGTCGATTGTGCTATTTCGCTCGAAGATGGCGCCATCTCCAGCTCAGTGCTGACGCTCAAAGCCAGCGTACCCGGTCTCGACCAAGCGAAGTTTAACGAACTGGTCGACCATGCCGAACACAACTGCCCCATCTCGAAATTATTTAACACCACCATCACGGTGAACGCTACCCTAGCGTAATCGTAGCGTTGGGTAATAAAAAAGGCCAGCCCGTTTCCGAGCTGGCCTTTCAATTAATTGATCTTCAACACCGCCATAAATGCTTCCTGCGGTATTTCGACGTTGCCGACCTGGCGCATTCGTTTCTTTCCTTTCTTCTGCTTGTCGAGCAGTTTACGTTTCCGGGAAATATCACCGCCGTAACACTTGGCTAATACGTCTTTGCGCAAGGCACTCAGGGTTTCGCGGGCAATGATTTTCTGGCCAATAGCCGCCTGAATGGCAATCTCAAACTGTTGGCGGGGAATCAACTCACGAAGCTTTTCGCACAGTTTTTTACCCCATTCGTATGATTTCGAGCGGTGAACAATGGCCGAGAGTGCATCCACGCGGTCGCCGTTGAGCATAACGTCGAGTTTCACCATGTCCGATTCGCGGTTGTCCATAAACTCGTAATCGAGGGAGGCATAACCGCGCGAAATTGTTTTGAGCTTATCGAAAAAGTCGAACACCACTTCGGCTAGGGGCATTTCGAACTGGAGTTCAACGCGGTCGGCAGTCAGGTAGACTTGGTTTTTCAGGATACTCCGCTTGTCCATGCAGAGTCCCATGATACCACCTACATACTCAGCTTTGGTAATGATTTGCGCCCGGATGAACGGTTCTTCAATATAGTCGATCAGGTTTGGCTCTGGCATTTCAGCGGGGGCCGATACCTGAAGTTCCTCTCCTTTTGTGGTCATTACCTCAAATCGTACCGAGGGCACCGTGGTAATGACGGTCATGTCAAATTCGCGTTCCAGACGTTCCTGCACAATTTCCATGTGCAGCATACCCAGGAAGCCGCACCGGAAACCGAAGCCCAGAGCCGCCGATGTTTCCGGTTCCCACACGAGGGCGGCATCATTTAGTTGCAGCTTTTCCATGGCATCGCGCAGGTCTTCGAACTCGCTGGTCTCGACAGGATAAATACCCGCAAAGACCATTGGTTTTACTTCCGAGAAACCCTGAATAGCTACACTGGCAGGGTTTTCGATGGTCGTAACGGTATCACCGACTTTTACTTCCTTGGCCACTTTAATACCCGAAATCAGGTAACCTACGTCGCCACACTCAATTACGTCTTTGGGTTCCTGAGTCAGGCGAAGGGTTCCAATTTCATCGGCGGTGTATTCTTTGCCGGTGTTCATGAACTTAACCTTATCGCCTTTGCGAATACGGCCGTTCTTGACCCGGAAAATAACCTCGATACCCCGGTAGGAGTTGAAATGCGAATCGAAGATCAACGCTTGCAGCGGACCGGCGGGTTCGCCTTTGGGAGCTGGAATCCGTTCCACAATGGCGGCCAGAATTTCGGGGACGCCGATACCTTCTTTGCCCGAAGCCGGAATAATATCGTCGCGTTCACAGCCGAGCAGGTCCACCATTTCGTCTTTGATCTCTTCGGGACGGGCACCCGGTAAGTCGATCTTGTTCAGAACGGGAATGATGACCAGGTCGTTGTTAAGGGCCAGATATAGGTTGGAAATCGTTTGAGCTTCCGTTCCCTGCGATGCATCGACCAGCAGTAATGCCCCTTCGCAAGCGGCAATCGAGCGCGATACCTCGTAGCTAAAGTCGACGTGGCCCGGCGTATCGATCAGGTTAAGGGTATACGTTTCACCCTTATACACATAATCCATCTGGATGGCGTGGCTCTTGATGGTGATGCCACGTTCGCGCTCCAGATCCATATCGTCGAGCAGTTGGGCCTGCATATCGCGGGAGCCAACGGTTTTGGTGAATTCAAGTAGTCGATCCGCCAGCGTACTCTTGCCGTGGTCAATGTGGGCGATAATGCAAAAATTACGGATGTGCTTCACGTTGTAATATAAGGTCGTCTAAACGACGGAGGAGTCTTTACTAATAAACAGCAAAAGTAGGCAAAAAAAACAAACGCCGGACTCATCGCGGAGCCGGCGTGTTCAATTACACTTCATCAACAAACTAAAATCTTTTTCCGCCGAAGCAGGAAAATTGCTGTAGGAGGGGGACTCGAACCGCCCACGGTGCAGTTAGCCACAGTACAACTCTGGTGGTCAACCCCAGTCGCCCTTGCGGGCGGCATTATGCTGCGTTTATCCTTTATCACCACCCCCGAGACAGGAGGGCACGTCTGCCAATTTCGACATCCTACAGTGTGAGAAAAGTTATCAAGAAGACCGGCGTGTGACCCCGCTCGATCAACTTGACAATACAAAGATAGTGCAAAGTGAGGTTTCGTTGCAAATTTTCTATAAAAAAAACCTAAAATTTACAAACGATTTAAAAAATGGCTATTTTTGTTAGCACTCATCAAAAATAGGGCTGAAATGACCGAGAAAAATTTAGAAATTGATAATACCGATCTTAAAATACTGAGTTTGTTAATGCAGGATGCCAATATGGCCTATACTGAAATAGGAAAGCGCATCTTTGTATCGGGTGGTACGGTTCACGTCCGGATGAATAAATTAAAGCAGATGGGTATCGTGCGCGGTTCGCAGTTAGTGATTGACCACGCTAAATTAGGTTGGGACATCAGCGCCTTCCTGGGTATTTATTTAGACAAAAGCTCCCTATACGAAGAGGTATCCAAACAACTGGAGAAAATTCCCGAGGTTGTCAACGTGCATTATACAACCGGCATCTATAGCATTTTTGCCAAAATCGTTTGTCGCGACACCCAGCACCTGCGTGAAGTACTGCACGATAAGATCCAGAAAGTAAGTGGCATACAACGCACAGAAACCTTTATCTCCCTGGAGGAGAGCGTTAACCGTCCCATTCCCTTCGCTGAAGGGTAAGTAGTGAAGTGGGATTAGTACGTGGAGCAGGTAGAATAGTGGAGTGAAATTCGTAAGTGGAGTGGGCTAACCAACGACTGCTTCACAACTCCATGAACTGAACCCGAAACTACCTCACCGGTGTTATACCCATCAATAAATTATAATTCATGCAACCTAAAATTCATGCAACTACCGTAGTTGGCATTCGGCACAATGGGCACGTGGCTCTGGGCGCCGATGGGCAGGCTACGATGGGCAATACCGTTGCCAAAAGTAATGTACGTAAAGTACGCGTCCTGATGGGTGGCAAAGTGCTGGCCGGTTTTGCCGGTTCAACGGCCGATGCCTTTACACTCATTGAGCGCTTTGAGGAAAAACTTAATGCCTACGGCGGTAACCTCAAACGGGCTGCTATTGAACTGGCCAAAGATTGGCGAACAGACCGGTACCTCAGAAAATTGGAAGCAATGCTGATTGTGGCGTCTAAAGATGACCTGCTCCTAGTTTCGGGTACGGGTGATGTCATTGAGCCGGATGCAGACGTAGCCGCCATTGGTTCGGGAGGTATGTATGCGCAGTCGGCTGCTCTGGCACTCAAGAAGCACGCCAATGAACTATCCGCCGAAGAGATGGTTCGTGAGAGTCTGCATATTGCGGCTGACGTGTGCATCTATACAAACCATAATTTGGTAGTAGAAACGTTATAAGAGTAAGAAAGGCCTTGTTTCGTTTTCTATATTTGTTGCAGATTGTTTACTTACGTTATGCTAAGAGAAAACCAGACTGGCTACACCATGAACCGGCGCATTGCATTCGGTTTCATTGTGGCTATGGTTCTTATTGCATCCGGTTTCGCCATATCTTTTTATAGCTATAACCGATACGGTGGAGATATGCAGCGCGTACGTCATACATACGACGTCATCAGTGCCCTTGAAAACATTATGTCGCTGATGAAAGATGTGGAAACCGGTTCACGAGGCTACGTTATTACCAACGATTCTGCCTATCTGGAGCCTTATAACCAGGCTATTCAACTGCTTCCAAGCCAGCTTGAGCATCTGCAAACACTGACGAACGATAATAAAATACAGATCAAGCGTCGCCAGGTTCTGGAACAGCTTATCAAAGATAAACTAGCCATAACAGACGCCCGTTTGGACATTTTGCCTTTCGATAGGCGAAACAACGCAATCAGCGCGGAAAGTAAGCGCCGGATGGACCTGCTGCGTAAGCATGTTGCATTGATGATCGACACCGAGCGTGTGCTAATGGAAGCCAGGAACCGGCAGGCAGATAATTCGTTCAGTAAAACGCTCATCATAATTTTTGCCTTATCGTTGATGACGTTCCTGACCCTGTTCATTCTATACCGATTGTTGGAAAAGGAGTTGGCCCATCGGCAGCAAACGGCCGACAAGCTTATGGCTTACGACTCGCAACTACGCGGGCAGATTCGTCAGCTGGAAGCGTCAAATGAAGAACTGGAGCGGTTTGCTTTTGTAGCGAGCCATGATTTGCAGGAGCCACTACGTAAAATTCAGTCTTTTTCCAACCTGATCACGGAGCGTTATGCCAATCTGTTCGATGCGGATAGTATGCTTTTCATGAGTAAAATAGCAAACTCAGCGGAGCGCATGTCTAAACTTATCAAAGACTTGCTGAACTTTTCCCGTATTTCCAGCCATCAGGAGGAATTCAAAGTGGTATCGCTTCATGAAGTGGTACAGCGTATTCTGGACGATCAGGAGCTTCGTATAAAAGGGATGGACGTAAAGCTGGAAATAGGCGATTTGCCGATTATTGAGGGTATTGCCAGTCAAATGGATCATCTGTTCAATAATCTTGTTTCCAATGCACTGAAGTTCGTCAGGCCAGGGGTACGTCCGCTCCTGCGTATCCAGGCTCGGGTAGTAGATAGCGAAACCTACCCGGACTTGATAGCTGATCGGCGATACTTCGAAATTTCCATCGAAGACAACGGAATTGGATTTGATGAAAAATATGTTGATCACATCTTTAAAGTTTTTCAGCGTTTACACGGTAAAAGTGCCTTCGAAGGAACCGGTATCGGCCTTGCCATCTGTAAGCGCGTAGTTATGTATCACCACGGCTATATTACGGCGCGTAGTCAACCGAATGAGGGAGCTACGTTTGTAGTCGTATTACCAGAAAGCCAATCTCAACAACAATATGACCGACCAACTTCAGAAGCCTATTCATATCCTGCTAGTTGACGACGACGAAGACGATCGTTATTTGACGCGGGAGGCATTTCATCAGCATTACCCAGCCAGCCGTATCTCATTTGCTGAAGACGGTGAAGATCTGTTGGATTTTCTGCGGTACGAAGGTCGGTATAGCGGGGCTGCTCATTCGCTGCCCGAGCTGATTTTACTTGACCTGAACATGCCTCGTAAGGATGGACGTGAGGCACTGCGTGAAATTAAAGCGAACGACGATTTTCGCCATATACCCATTGTTGTCCTGACAACCTCCGATGCAAAAGATGATATTGAAACGTCTTATTTCAACGGAGCCAATAGCTTTATCACCAAGCCGCCAACGTTTCAGCGGCTTAGCGAAGTGACCAAAGCGATTGGTCAGTACTGGTTTAACGTGGTAACAGTTTGTGAGCATTACGAAGAAGATTGACGTAGCGCGGGATTTTTCCTGCGCCACGTTACTTTCCATTCAGGCCAACGAGTCCCACAAAAATCTTTTCCAGTTCATTCGTCACGGTTCTATTCTGGCCGGGCGTAAATTTATTGACGAGTATACAGAAGCTCATACGCTCGCCGTCCGCTGCCGTGAAGTAACCGGCATAAGCCCGAACACCTTCAATGGACCCACTTTTGGCCCGTATGTTACCGGCAGCGGCTGTCCCGCGCGCCAGGCTCCGGACAGTCCCTGTCTGTCCGACAATGGGGATTGTCTCATAAAACTGGGGAAACGCTTTGTCCCGGCCCATCACGCTCAAAATACTGGTCATGTTATCGGCCGTGAGCGCCCCAACGGTTGAGAGGCCACTACCATCCCGAATCCGAAACCCATCTGTCGAGACGCCTTTGCTTTTCCAGTAAGTGGTAAGGGCTTGGATACTGGCCGTTGTGGTTTGAGCACTTTTAGTTAATGTAACAGCCGTTGTTCGAAGCAGGGCCTCGGCATACAGATTAATACTTTGAAAGTTTGTTTGCTGAGCCAGATCCGTCAACAATGGTGATTTGTGCTGATTTAAAACAGTACGTTTGCCCGCCGGGTTGACCGTAACCGGCAGACCACCACCCAAGGAGACCGGCGGATTATTAACCGGTATGTTATCCAGAAGAAGTTGATTTTGGAGAGCAAACGCGGCAAAATAGGCGGGGTCTGGCAGAGAGCCTTTCACGCTAAATTCATTGGCGGGTTCGCCAAGCGGTACTTTACCTGTCAGCCATTGCTGGTTCAGAAAAGGAGCGCCGTAGATGTTTACCTGATCGCCGGTATTCGCGGCATCAGTCGTAACGGTGTTTCGGAAATTAAGATAGGGCACCGGTGGATCGGTACGCAATACGCTGGCTGGTTGACCCGTCGTTTTGCCCGGACGAAAAAAGATACGGTATAAGTTTTCGTTGATATTCAGCGCACTTAGACTAGCACCGTAATAATTGCCGAGGTCGCCAAAGGGCCATGTATCGGGTGTTGTCAAGTCATCGTACAGACTTCCATCGCCCACAACCATTCCCTGGATCCGTCGAATGCCCGCAGCCTTTACCGCTTCCGACCAGCTCGAAAGGAGGGCTGGTAAGTCATAGTAGCCCGAAAAACGCCAGCTTCCCAGGGAGGGGTCGCCGGTGCCCCGGATGTATAAATTACCGATAAGTGTGCTGTCTTTGATCGTTCCATCGTATTCCAGCGTTGTTGTATAGCTGAAGTTGGGGCCCAGCACCGCAAAGGCTGTTGCCGTGGTGATGAGCTTTAATGTGGAGGCCGATGGTAAACTTTGGCGGGCGTTATATCCGATAAATTCCTGGCTGTCCCGAACCCGTCGAACAGACAGGGCAACCGTACCAAATCGAGCTGCCGGGCTAGCCTGAAAAGTCTCTGCCTGCCTGAGTAAACGTTGGATAGACAGCGTATCGGTGGGTGCCAGCGGTTGCGAAAAGGCCTGTAAATGAGCACATAGGTTGAGTAAACAGACTAGCGAAAGAAACGAAATAAAAGCCGGGAAATTGAGGAATAAGCGCATTTACGAACAGTTAGGCGATTCGAGGGGTATTTCGTACTTTTGCAAACTTACAAAATAGGCACCACCCAACTTGGTCAAAAACCACCCGTCTCAACATTTTGAATTAACGACACCGAATAGTTAAAGTTGCACGCATGAAATTATCATTTCTGGGGGCGGCCCGGCAGGTGACTGGCAGTATGTACCTGCTGGAACTGGAGGATGATTACCGCATCCTGATTGACTGTGGTTCCGATCTGGAGCGTTCTGCACCACGAGAGGCAAACTCAAACGGTCAAACAACCCCCGCCGTTACTCATCCGGGATTTTTTCCGTTTGAGGCATCTAGCATAAATCTGGTTCTGCTGACGCACGCGCATGTAGACCACTCCGGCAACCTGCCCAATCTGTTTCGTGAAGGATACGAAGGGCAGATACTCTGTACCGAGCCTACCTTTGCCCTCACCAATGTGTTGCTCAAAGATGCCGCATCTTTAAATCAAAAGCGGATCAACGAACTGAACGCCAGCAAGAAGCAACGGGTAAAAGATCGGCAGGTGCAGATGCAGAAGGATCTGTTTCTGGACAAGCAGGTTCGCGAAACCATGGAAAACGTCGTGCCCATTGGTTTTAACCGGAAGTTCAGGGTAGCCGACGGTGTCGATGTGACCTTTATTCCGGCAGGACACCTTCTCGGAGCCGCTCATATCGTCATCAATGTCATTGAGAATGGTGAACGAAAAAGCATTTGTTTTTCGGGCGACATAGGCCGCAAAAATTACCCGCTTTTAGTCGACCCGGCAACGGTACCACCAGTCGATTACCTGATTTGCGAAAGCACATACGGCAATCGGCTCCACGAGCACCTGATGACACCCGAAGATGCGCTCGCCGATATTATTCAGCGAACCTGCATCGATATTCCCGGCCGACTTATTATTCCTTCGTTTAGTGTTGG
Source organism: Spirosoma pulveris (assembly GCF_054781875.1). Taxonomy (NCBI): domain Bacteria; kingdom Pseudomonadati; phylum Bacteroidota; class Cytophagia; order Cytophagales; family Cytophagaceae; genus Spirosoma; species Spirosoma pulveris. The sequence continues at coordinate 141,365 of NZ_BAAGTO010000011.1, read as the reverse complement.
CCGGACGCAGGCGCTGCTGTACACGCTTAACCGGCTGTATACCGAACGGAATTTTCCGCCGATCAAGGTTTTTTCGGATAGCCCGATGGGTTTCGAAAGCACCAAGATCTACATGCAGCACATAAAAATGCTGAATGCCGAAGCCCGGGAGTTCTACAAGGAAAATGAAGCGCTTTTCGATTTTCAGAATTTTGAATTTCTGGAGTCGGCAAAAGCCAGTAAAGCCGTATCCAACTATGGTGAACCTTGTATCATCATTTCCTCATCGGGTATGGTGCAGGGGGGGCGGGTTGAATACCACGTTGCCGAAAACATCAGCAATCCCTACGCAACCATCCTTATCATCGGCTATTGCGCCGAAGGAACTTTAGGGTGGCGTTTGCTCAACGGACAGCAAACCCTGAGCATAAAAGGGAAAGACCATCAGGTGCTGGCCAATGTTGAAAAGATCGACGTGTTCAGCGGTCACGGCGACCGGAATGATCTGATTAATTTTGTGAGCATGCAATCACCCGAAACGCTCCGGAGTATTTTTCTGGTTCACGGCGAATACGAGAGCATGGAATCTTTCAAGGCCACGCTGGCTGAAGAAGGCTATCCGCAGGTGATTATTCCCAAAAAAGGCGAAAGCTTTGAACTTTAAGCAGCGAGTAGCGAGGAGAGTTAAGAGCGAGAATGCCAGATGAATTGGCCGCATAAGACTCCTAACTCCTCGCTTCTAACTCCTCGCTTCTAACTACTACTTCATGAGAACATACCTCGATTTTGAAAAACCCATTGCCGACCTGGAGTCACGGCTGGAGGAGACCAAAAAGTTAGCTCAAACCAGTAATGTCGATGTCAGCGAAGCGGTCAATATTCTCGAACAGAGCATTGATAAACTGCGCCGGGAAATTTTTCAGAACCTTACTCGCTGGCAGCGGGTCCAATTGTCCCGTCACCCGGACCGCCCGTATACGCTCGACTACATCTCACTCATGTGCGATCAGTTCATCGAACTGCACGGCGACCGTACCGTTCGTGATGACCCGGCCATGGTAGGCGGTTTTTGTGAATTGGGTGGGCAGACAGTGATGATGATCGGTCAGCAGAAAGGGCGTAACACCAAGCAGCGTCAGTACCGGAATTTCGGGATGCCCAACCCTGAGGGCTATCGAAAAGCACTCCGGCTGATGAAACTGGCCGAGAAGTTTAATAAGCCCATCGTGACCATGATTGACACGCCGGGCGCCTTCCCGGGTCTGGAAGCCGAAGAACGCGGACAGGGCGAAGCCATTGCCCGTAACCTGAAAGAAATGTTCATGCTCACCGTGCCGGTCATTTGCATTGTTATTGGCGAAGGCGCATCGGGTGGTGCACTGGGCATTGCCATCGGCGATAAAGTGCTCATGCTCGAAAATACCTGGTATTCAGTTATTTCACCCGAAAACTGTTCGACAATTCTCTGGCGGAGCTGGAACTTTAAAGAGCAGGCGGCCGAAGCCATGAAGCTGACCGCACGCGACATGCAATTGAATAAATTAGTCGATGAAATTGTCGAAGAACCCGTTGGAGGCGCCCATAATGACCATCAGGCCATGGCAAACCACCTCAAAACGGTTATCCTCGACGCCATTGCTCAACTCAGCGCCATTGACCCACAGGAGCGTATCAATCAACGCATTGAAAAGTTCTGCGATATGGGTGTCGTACTGGAGTAAGTAACTGCACTCGTTCTTTGCATAGAAAAGCCGCTGGAAAAGTCTCAGCGGTTTTTTTTATGCAAAGCGTTTACCGGTACATGAGATAGTCCGGCTCCAAAGTCATAATAATTATCCCCCTCTGTAAGGTTTACGTCGTTCCTGCGACTAATCAGCCAAAACGAACCTACTTTGTCATCGATTGATCAACCTGCTAATACCCAACGCCTGTCCGTCAGGTTTAACCGGATCATGTACGAAGCTTTTGTATTGCTGGGTATTTATTTTCTGGTGACAGGTTCCTGGCAGGATGCTGCTGACCATCTGGGCATCGGTTTACTATTCGATCCGTTCGATCGAACAATCCGCTGGGATAATCGCTAGCGCTGGCAACGAATTTGGCCTATTCTTCAGTAAGCACTATTATGGCTACTCTGATCTACTGGAAGACGATGGGCACGTGAGGATTCTTTAGAATCGGGTCTTATCCTCAACTTTGATACGCCGGTTGGCCATTTGTCTGTCAATCTGGCTTATCTTTGACTCCCGGTTCCTGTAAGGCCAGAGCCGCCACTGCGAATGGAGTTTCTACCGAATAAATCAATACTTAAAAATCTTATTTTCGATCTCGGTGATGTAATCATCCCGATTGACCTGACCGCCCCCATCCGAAACTTCGCGATGCTGGCTAACCTGCCCGAAGACGATGTTCGTGCCCTCTGGATGGAACACAACCTCGTGGGTCAGTACGAAACCGGCGTTATTGACGATGAAGCGTTCCGGGCTCACGTTCGGCAAATGCTGAAAGAGCGCACCCGCGAATCCGATGACTGGGCCGATGAAGTGATCGACACCGCCTGGAATACCATTCTGCTCGACTTACCGGTCGAGCGTATCGAGCGCATTAAAGAATTACCTTCCAAATACCGGCTGTTCCTGCTCAGTAATACGAGTCCCATTCATATCCGGCAGGTTAACAAAGTGCTGTCGGCAATGAATCAGCCAACGCTGGAGGAACTGTTCGAGCGAGTGTTTTATTCTTATGAGGTTCGATTGCTCAAGCCTGCCCCTGAAATTTACCAGCATGTACTCAACGAAGCGGGCTTAATGGCCGAACAAACTGCTTTCTTTGATGATAATGCTGCGAACATCAAGGCCGCTGCCGAGTTAGGTATTCAAGCCGTACACGTACAGCCACCTCTTACAATACTGGACTATTTAAGGGATGTATGATTCTTTATGTATGATATAAGCTGTATAATGTATGGGTTTCCTGGCATATATCATACATCCTATATCATACATCCTCCTTCTTATGAACAAAAGTACCCGTACTTACCTCCTGCACGGAGGTCTTTTTTTAATTACACTGATTACAACCACAATGGCAGGAGCCGAGTGGATGTTTGGTAGCATATTTATTCCTATTGAAGGCGTAAAAACCCTTGGCTGGTCTGAATTTGTGGCTGGTTTTCAGTTTTCAATTCCTTTCCTGGCTATCCTCACCGTTCATGAGTTTGGGCACTACTTTACGGCGAAGGCTAATCACGTGCGGGTAACGCTGCCGTATTATATCCCCCTTTGGCTGGGTATTGGCCAGAGTATTGGTACATTGGGCGCATTCATCCGCATCAAGGATTATATTAACAGCCGCCGAAAATACTTTGATATTGGCATTGCTGGTCCACTGGCTGGCTTCGCGCTGGCGCTGGTCGTGCTCTGGTACGGCTTTTCTCATCTGCCCCCCGCCGAATACATATTCAGCATTCACCCAGAATACAAGAAATGGGGTCTCGAATACGGAAAATATGCGTATCAAAAACTCCCTGAAGGCGGAGCCATTGCACTGGGGGATAACTTGCTGTTTTCGTTCTTTAAAACGTATATAGCCGACCCGGCCCGTTTACCCCATCCGTACGAAATGATTCATTATCCATACTTGTTGGCGGGTTATCTGGCGTTGTTTTTCACCTCCCTCAACCTCATTCCCATAGGTCAGTTGGATGGGGGGCATATTCTGTACGCCCTGATTGGGCGTAAACGGTTTCAGTGGGTTTCGCCGGCCCTGTTCATCACCTTTGTTTTTTATGCCGGTCTGGGTCTGTTTAAACCAACCGATTTTGCCGTTCCTACCGATGAAGCCTTCTTTTCGATATTAGGCAACTTTGGCCTGTACATAGGCTTTCTCTATCTGGCTTTCTCGCGTATTGCAGAGCGGTCCGAAAGTGGCTCCCGAATGACGGCCCTGCTCGTCACGTTAAGTGTCGTGGCGGCACAACTGGTGCTATCCTGGGTGCGGCCCGATATTGAGGGCTATACCGGCTTTCTTGTCTTTTCTTTCGTGTTAGGCCGGTTCCTGGGTATATACCACCCCGAAACGGAGCTCGAAGAACCCTTGGACGCCAAACGGCAGATACTGGGCTGGATCGCCTTGATTGTCTTTGTGTTGTGTTTTAGCCCACGGCCCTTTGTGATTTCCTGAACGAATCGAATCGATTTGTTAAATTTACTTATCTTACCGTCGCATATAGTTATGGCTCCTTTATCCTATGCGACTTCCTTCCCGACAGCTATCCGATGCTGAGTTGATGACGGGTATCCGTGCTGGCGGCTCACAGCGTCGGCTCTACGAAAACAAACTCTACGAGAAATATCAGTATTTTATTACAGATGGCATTCGCAAGCATCGGTTAACCGAAGACGAATGTGCCAGTGTCTATTCAGATACTATTCTGGCGATGTTCGACAACATCGCCAGCGACCGCTTTGAAGGCCGTTCTGAGCTTAAAACCTACCTATATCAAATATTTACGAATAAATGTGTTGACGAAATTCGTAAAAAGACGACTAATCGTAATAAGGTCCATGATGCCTTTTCGCTCGATGATTCACTCCTGCAATTGCCCGATGAAGCACGCTCGATTGTGCAGAAGCTCATTGCGCAAAGTGACCTGGAAAAGCTCCATAAGCACCTGAATGAACTGGGTGATAAATGTCGAGCTATGATTTTATCGTGGGGAGAAGGCTATTCCGACGATGAGATTGCTCAGACAATGGGCTACAATACGGCCGCTGTGGCTAAAACCAGTCGCCTGCGTTGTTTGGATAAACTACGTGAACGTTTCCGCGATATACTATGAATACTGATCTGGAGACAATTGAAAATTATGTGACCGGCCAGCTCACTCCCGATGAGCGAACGCGTTTTGAGGCCGCTCTTCGTACCGATCCGGACGTGGCCGAGGCTCTGGCGTTCTACATGCTCTCGAAACACGTAGCCAACGAGCAGGCCCGTGAACAACGCAAAGCGGAACTTAATGCCTTACGTAAACCCGCTTCGTTCTGGAGTGTGCCTATGCGCTGGGCCGCTGCCGCCAGCATTGCCGTACTATTGGGGCTGGGCTGGTACTTTTTACGTCCGGCTAACTCCCCGGAAATGGCAACCCGCCTGGCCGACGATTATGTAGCCGAACACTTTATGCAGCTACCCACGACTATGGATGGCGAATCGTCAAGATCAACGACAGCCGATAGCCTGAAAACAGCCGTTGGTTTGGTCAATAGCGGTAAACTAAACGAGGCCGAAGCTCTCGTTCAGGACATCCTCAAGCGCCAGCCCACCAACGACCGTGCGTTAAAATACGCTGGTATCGTTGCCCTGCGCCTTGGAAATTACGACCAAGCCATTAGCCTGTTTCATCGACTAAGTGAGCGGACAGACCTCTACAGCAACCCCGGTTTATTCTACGAAAGTCTGGCGCTGTTAAAGCGCGGACGACCGATGGATAAAGAGCAAGCCAAAAAGTTGCTTGACGAAGTGATTACCAGGAACTTGGACGGGAAAGTTGAGGCTGAAAAGCTAATAAAGTCATTCTAAACCCGCTCACCGCAATGTACCTGGTCATTAACCTACTAAATCGAATCAGCCGTTCCGTTATTGGTTGTCTACTCCTTTTAGTTAGTATAAACTCGCTGAGTAGCTGTAAATTTTTTTGTAAACAATGTTGTGGGGACAAACCAGTCGAAAAACCCTGGTATTCGTCAGCAAATTTGCTCCTTCCAGGCGAGGTTAAGGATGAGAACATACGAAACGCTATTCGCAAAGCGGCCGAAAAGGCAGGTGGCTCGCTGGCGGATAGTGATATTAAGATTCGACGTTGCCCCTGTGACTCGCTGGTCAATCTGGAATTACCCCCTGGCTGGATCATCGAAGGCCATGATCCCGGTGGCGTTGCGGTTCGGTCGCCTGGTGGCGGACAGTCGGGGGGAGTTGATTTGCCGGGAAGTGGTTCACTGGTGGTAGGCTTAAATTTTCTAATCAATACATACGACCCAAGCCAGCAGACAGACAACCGGGAGGTGGCTGGAAGGGGATATACAGGCAAAGCTTTTCTGCCATCTACTATACCGGTAGCCTCAAAACAAATAAAGATTGCCGTATTTGATTCTGGTTTTTTACGCGGTGTCAACTACTTGTCTGATAGTTATTTACTGCCAACTACTTCCTGTTCCAATGAAGTCCTTGATCCTGCTAAAACGAGTAATCAGGGCTGGAATTTTACAAGCGAAGGAGACGAAAAAACGACTGATGATCTGACCCCGGTTCATCATGGATCGCGGGTGGTGAACCTGTTAGCCAGGCAGTTTGAAAATAGCAATATAGTACCCCGGATTGTGCCTATGAAAGTGCTGAATGGAAATAATCAGGGAGACTTATATGGACTTATGTGTGCAATGAAGACGGCACAGAAAAACGGTGTCAAGGTGTTCAACATGAGTTTAGGCTATTATGGGGGTCTTGATAGCCTGTTCCGAAAGTATATCGCCGAAGCGCATCAGGCTGGTATCTGGATGATCGTAGCCGCCGGAAATCATCTAGTTGACTCAACTGGTTTAAACCGGAACCTAACTACGTTAAAACCCCAGTTTTATCCAGCAACATTTGCCGCTGAGTTCAATCGAGTTGTTCCGGTAACAACGGTGTCAAAAGATGCCAACGGTTTAGTGAGCGCCTGTGTACGGCAGAACTATACCAAAGAATACGTAGTGGGTGCTATGGATAAGTCGACACCCTGTCGTTTCCGAATGAATGATGGACCGGGTAACTCAATCGTAAATATTTTTGGAACTTCTTACGCATCACCGGTAGTAGCCGGGTGGTTAGCCCGTAGACTGGTTGAGTCACCGGGGGTGTTGAACAGCCGTATGGATATTCCTGTTCAGATTCCGGGTGCTAATCAAGGCATTGGCGACCAGGTCATGTCAAACAAGTACATAACGACATTACCATAACGAAAGGTTAATTGTATGTGGCGTTCGCTGGTTTTGGGGCTGGTCTTGTTGCCTGCGTTCGCTCGGGCGCAGTGTCCCACTATGTCCCAGCGGTACAGTCGTTTGGTTGACCTGTCCGGCTTACCAACTCCCCGCGAAATTATACTGAAAGTATCTGAATTGGAAAGGCAATCCCGTAATTGTAAGACTATCAACGACTCGGTTTATGCGAAAACACTCCATATAATGGGGCGTTCGTACTGGTATGCAGGTAGTCTGGACACTGCCATTGCGCTGACCCGACGGGCTATTGAAGTTAACCAAATGAACGGACCTGCTGTACGGAGGGCCAATCTGGTGCATAGTTATTACAATTTGGGGCGTATCTATGGCGATAAAGCTGATTATAAACGGGCTATACAATCCTTTACGACCGCTGTTATCATAGCCAGACACTACCCTGAGAAGTGGGCTTCTGGCGCTAGTGCCTACGATGAACTGTCATACATATACTATAACATTGGCGACTACGAGAAAGCTGTCAATGTAGCTCAGGAGGGAATCTATTTGTCACAAAAGGCGAAGGACCCTAAGATGACCGCTAATACATTGGTTCAGCAGGCTCAATCCCTTATAGTGCTTGATAATTTACCTGCAGCCGCAGCCGCGCTTCAGAAAGCACTACGATTGACTAAACAAATCAACGAACCAGGTATAACAGCCAATGTCTATTCACTTCTGGCTGATGTGGCAAATAAACAACAACAGGTTGGTATTGCTATTCAGTATTACCACAAAGCTATTGCTTTAAATAAACAAGCTAATTTTCGGCACGGATGTTTTCAGTCACTCACTAGTCTTGGACTGGTATATGCTAGGAAGCTGCGGCAATATCATAAAGCATTAGCCAGCTACAAACAGGCACTTGCTTATTGCGACGATACGGGGGGGCGTTTAGTGATTCTGAATTGTATTGGTAAAACACAGCAGGATTTGACACACTATCGGGAAGCGATGCGCTATTATCAGAACGCATTCCGCCTGATAGACCCAACAGTAGACAGCGTCATTTTTACAACCAACCCTGGCAGTCAATTTATCAAATCATCAGGCAATAAAGAATACTTGTTGAGCCTTATTCGAGACAAGGCCGATACCTGGCTCGACTATGCCAAAGCGACTGTAAATGACCGTAACCGATTAAAAGCCGCCCTTGCCACTTACAACATTGCCGATCAAATGATTGACTTTATGCGTTGGGAGCATACTGGAGAACAATCGAAATTGTTCTGGCGGCAGAAGACCCGGAGCATGTACGAGCGCGCCATTGAAACTTGTTTCTTACTGGGCGATGCCGAAAAAGCTTTTCGCTTACTAGAGAAAAGCCGGGCCGTTATGCTGGCCGATAAGCTCAATGAACTCGGTGCCCGGCAGAAACTAACCGAGTTACAGATTGCGCAGGAACAACAGTTGCAGCAGGCGGTCAGCAGCCAGCAAAATACACTGGCCAGCCTCTCCTCCGACAACGGACCCGCCTATAATGCAGCCCGGATGGCTCTATTTACTAAACAGGATAGCCTGACCACTTTTCTGAAAAAACTCGAAACATCCAATCCGGCGTACTATCAGTATAAATATGATACGACTGCTATATCACTTGCTTCAGTAAAACGGTATCTGAAAAGCCAATCTGGTTCACTAGTGACCTATTTTGTGGGCGACAGTGCCCTGTACTTGATGGCTGTTACGGGCGATAAAGCCGTTTTGAAAAAGCAACCGATCAAGGCGTATACAACAGCACTGCACCCGTTTGCCGGGTTGCTGGCGAATTCGGCAGCGATGAGCAAACGCGACGACGTCAATCGGTTTTTGGGACTCAGCAACGACCTGTATCGCCAGTTACTCGCCCCATTCGGTTTGCCAAAAGGGCGGGTTCTGGTATCGCCCGATGGTTTTTTTGTGCCGTTCGATGCCCTGAGCCGTTCGGCCGACAAAGCGGATTTCGCGGTCAATGACTATGCATTCAGCTATGTGTATTCTGTTGGCCTGTTGCTGAAAAGTGGCTTGAAACCATCCCGTAACCAAGCTTTTCAATCGACCGATTTCCTGGGCGTAGCACCCGTTGAGTTTTCGTCCAGACTAAATCAGGTTCGACTGCCCCGCTCCGACGAAGCCCTGAATCCTATAGCCGGGCGCTTTACCAGGTCGACGTTACTCACGCACGACAAAGCCACAAAAGCTTCTTTTTTGGAGAAAGCTGCCACCGCACGAGTTATCCATCTGTTTACCCATGCCACCGCCGATAGCTCTGACCGGGAGCCATCCCTGTATTTTGCCGACTCAACCTTGCAACTTTCCGATTTGAGCGATGACGCACTACCGAATGCCCAGATGGTTGTGCTGGCAGCCTGTAAAACCGGTATCGGGGCCGACCAGCGGGGTGAGGGGGTATTTAGTTTGGCGCGCGGATTTGCGGCACTAGGCGTACCCAGTGTGCTGACAACGCTCTGGAGCGTTCAAAACGAAGCCACCTACGAACTGACTGACCTCTTCTACTCGTACCTCGATCAGGGGTTACCCAAAGAAGTGGCTTTACAACGAGCCAAGCAGGATTGGCTCAACACGGCCGAAGGCGAAAATCGACTGCCTAATTACTGGGCGGGCCTGATCATGGTTGGCGATTCAAGGCCACTTGTTCATCTTTCATACAGTCCCTGGGTCGGTATTTTTTCCTTACTGGCTCTGATTGGGCTGAGTGTAATATGGTTCTGGCAAAATCGAGAGCGTCGTTCTACGGCTGTATTTTCAGCTGCTCACTCAGTTTAAATACTTCCTTAAGGCATTTGGCGGTGAGCACCGCATCTTCCAGTGCATTATGAAAGCCGTCTTCGCGGGCAAAACCAAAATAACTGGCTATGGCCGTCAGACTCAGGCGGTCGGGCACTTTGCGGCCGTTGGCTTTCAATACCCGGAAGGTAAAATAGGCCAGGGTGTGCAGATCGAGCAATACACGCGAATACGGCCATTTCTGTTTCTCGTATCGGTATGCCTCTTTCAAAAAATTGATGTCGTTAATAACGCTCTGGCCGCAGATGATCAGGTCACGCAGATATGGAGTTCGGTCAAGTTGTCCTTTGGGAACACGCAGGCCAAGCTGGGTGCAGATCCATTCTTCCATTTCGGGCAACACGTCGTAGATCATAGGGGCATCCTCCAACTCTGCCAAAGACAGGTTGTGTATTTTCTCGGAAGAGGATGAAAACGCATCTTTATTCTCTGGATAGACATTCGTGAGGTACTGACCGCGCTCTACCCAGTTGTCGTCGAACAGTACAGCACCAATCTGTATAATCTCATTATAATCCGGTTCGGGGCCGGACATCTCCAGGTCAAGGACTAAAAAGGGCATGTCTTAGCTGAGGTTTCGTTGGTGTAAAACTGAATGTAAAAATCCGAATTATTATCCGAAAAATTATTTGACAATTTTTCATATCTGGAATTATTCAGGCTCGTTCAGGGTTTACCTACTAACATCAAAGATAAAGCCTCGGTAGTCAGCTATCGGGGCTTTGTTAGTTTAATGCGTATCAACCCTGCCTCCTCATCGGATCGTACTACGCTAATCGATCCACCAGTTTACCAATGTCGCTGCTTACCTGCTGAATAAAATTTAACTGCTCACTAAGCAAAGGGTCGGCGGGAGCCGGTTCCGGAGCCGCCGGGCTCGTGCCGGTAGGCTCCTGAACCGGGTTGTCCATTGATATGCCTAACCGGCGCAGGCTTTCATTGAGGGTAAACAAAGCTCGCTTAACCGGACGCAGAAACGGGACAGGGTAAACTTTGTATTCGTTCGTAAACTGGGCAGAGGTAATCGTAGCAATGTTGGCCGACAAAATGTGGTTCAGGACCACAAATTCGTAAATAAGCTTCTCGTTACGCTGCTTGTGCTTGGGCTCCGAGAGCATCCGGTCGAAAGCCGCCGATAAATTGGCCGACGTAACATACACTTCCTTACGGGCCAGCTTATAATCCACAAGACTGATATTCTGTCCGGAAAGGCTGTCGAACAGCAGTTGCAGGTAACGGATATTGGCCTGTAAAATAGCCTTCATTGGCTTGGCCAACTGATCGGACTCCCACTGCGGAAAAACCAGATAGCCCGTTACCAGGGCAATAACTCCTCCTAGCAGCGTATCGAAAAAACGCTCTTCGGCCACCCCCAGATAGCTAACCCCCAGAAAGCTGAACAGCAACAGGACAAATGGGGTCACACAAATGACCATCACGATATAATTGATGCGTTGCGCGCTATAGGTGCCGAGCATAAACAGCACCATGAAGCCAAACTGAACGTCTCTGCTGGGGATGAACGTCAGAATGAATACGCCAATAATACCCCCGGCTAATGTACCGCTGATGCGTTCGATATTTCGTTGCTTGGTCAGACTAAAAGCTGGTTTCAGAATCACCGAAATGGTCAGTAATACCCAATAACTATGGTGGCCGTAGGGGAGGAGTTTGGTAATGACGTACCCGAGCAGCATGGCAACCGCTACCCGCACCGAATGCCGGAACACCGAGGAGTTAAGGCTCAAATTGTCGAGAAAGGATTTTCGGTCGATTTCCTGATGCGTAACGAAACGTCCGTATTCCATCTCCTCGTTATTGATCGGGTTGGCCGTTGGTGAAGCCAGGTTTTTCTGAAGGGCCGTTACCCGCTGGCTGATGGTGCGCAGACTAACCAGCACTTTTTTGAGTACCAGCGTGCTGCCGCCTTCATCGCCGAGGGCGTCGATGCTGCGTTTCAATTCATCCAGCCGGGGCGTAATATCGACCGGTTTGTGGAACGGAACGGGTAACTGGATAGCCAGTCCGATATGGTCCAGTTCGACGGAAAGCCGCCGGATGGACCGGGCAATGTGTTCCAGCACACCCGAATTGCCAAACCGTTCCCGAATGTCGGAGTAGTCATAGTACATGGCGATGATCTGCTCGTACAAATCGACAACATCCACGAAGGTGAGCAGCAGCAAACGGCCCGTACGCGTTGTTTCGGCCACAATCCGCCGACTTTTGAATAAAACTTCCCGCACGGCATCCTGCTTTTCGCTAACATCGACCTGTTGGGCAATTAGCCGACGGTAATTGTCATCCAGTGACGTTGACGTATCATAAAAATCCGCCTTGATGGCCATGAGCTTGGCCATTTCATGAATACACTGCCCCAACGCCTGTTGCGCCAGCCGGTAGGGTTGAAGTCGGGAAGCCAGCAAACTGATCAGGCTATACCAAACGCTGCCCGACAGCACCAGGGCACTTTCGTGAATAACCCCGCGGGCATCCATGGGCCGGTCGATCATCAGGATCATGATGAGCAAAGCCGCCGTACCTACAGAAGTGGCCCGGCTTCCGTAGATGGCAAACATGGAAAAAAAGAACCCGAACAGCAGAATTTCAGCGCCCAGCGTGTACTCATTCATCCGGGCGAAGCCCGTAATTAACGTAACCAGAAAGCTGATAACTGCGCTGGTAGCCATGGCGTTACGCCGATGCATGACCGGGCCAGGGGCATCGCTCAGGCTCACGTTCAATGCACCCAGCGACATAGCCATACCGGCCTGTAACTGACCAAACTGCGAGAGGGCCAGGGACGGCAACAGAATAGACAACGTTATCCGCAGACCATCTGAAAAATACTGGCTCGACAGAAAATATCCGACTTGCCGACTACGCTTGTTCATACGTGAATGGCCTTTCCTGAGAAATGCATGGAGCGATCAGGCGTCGAGGGGCAGCAAACCTGTTTTACGTTCTCCAATTTGCTGCCGCCACATGGCGTAATATAGGCCCTTTTGGGCAACCAGCGCATCATGATTGCCCGTTTCGACAATTTTACCCTTCTCCAGCACAAATATAGTGTTGGCGTGTAGGATGGTGGAAAGGCGGTGGGCAATCAGGATGGTAATCTGTTCGTTCAGCGCCGATACCGAGCGGACGGTATCCGTAATTTCTTCTTCGGTAAGTGAGTCCAGTGCCGACGTTGCTTCGTCAAAAATCAATAGCCGTGGATGCCTGACCAGCGCACGGGCAATGGAAAGCCGTTGTTTTTCGCCCCCCGACATTTTCAGACCACCTTCCCCAATCTGCGTGTCGAGGCCGTTTTCTGAGCGGGCCAGCAGATGATCGCAGGCGGCTTTGTCGAGGGCATCGAGCATTTCGGCTTCGGTAGCGTCGGGTTTGACAAACAGCAGGTTTTCGCGGATAGTCCCGGCAAACAGGTGCGTATCCTGCGTCACGAAGCCAATCTGACGGCGCATGGGGTTGAACCGGATGTCCTTAGTCGATATGTCGTTGTAATAAATCTCCCCATCGACGGGCCGGTAAAGTCCGACCAGTAGTTTCACCATTGTCGATTTTCCAGAACCCGACGGTCCCACGAAGGCAATAGTATCGCCCAGGGCGGCCTCGAAACTTACGCCATCGATGGCGTTCTGACCAGCTCCTTTATGCCGAAAAATTACCTCTTCAAACCGCAATCGTTCCAACGGACCCACCACAACCGGCGAATCCGGGTTTTTCTCGATAGGTCTTTGCATCAGCTTGCCAAAACTATGCAGTCCGGCTTCGGCTTCCCGGTAGGCTAGAATGATATTACCCAGATCCTGCAAGGGGTTGAAGATGGCCACCGAAATGAACTGCATGGAAATTAGCTCGCCGGTGCTCAGGATATTTCGAAAAATAAGCCAGAGCAGCGTAAACAGAACGGACTGCTTGAGAATATTCAAGGTGGTACTTTGCCAAAAGGAGAGGAGCCGAACGCGTTTTACCTTGAACATTTCGAGGTCGAAAATGCGACCCGTCTGTACCTTAAGTCGCCTGATTTCCGGGAAGGTAAGCCCCAGGCTTTTGATAAGTTCGATGTTGCGAAGAGACTCCGTAATAACGCCCGACAGCAGGGCCGTTTCCCGGTTGATGGAACGTTGGGTGGTTTTGATCTGGGTGCTCAGCGTACCTGTTAGCCCGCCCAGCAGCAATACGCCGGTTAAAAAGACAGGCACCAGCGCCCAGTGTTTCGTGATGGCATACCAGACCAGAAAACCAACGCCAACCAGTGAGGAAAACAGCACGTTGACGAAGGAATTGATAAATTTCTCTGTGTCGGTGCGGACTTTTTGCAGGATAGACAGGGTAGCCCCACTGCTTTGATCGCCGAACTCCTGATACGAAAGCCGAAGAGTTTGTTTAAGACCGTCGTTGAAAATATCGGTGCCAAATTTCTGGACAACCAGACGGGTGAAGTATTCCTGAAAGGCTTTGGTGATGTTGGACAGAACGGCCACGCCAACGGCAATAGCGAGCAGCCATAAAACGCCGTTTATTTTCTCCGAATCTGTTTTTTTGCCCGGATTGGTGGCGTATTCGTCAATCAGCTTCCCAAAAATAATAGGGTCAACGAGGGCTAGTATCTGGGCGATACCCGCCAGTGCCAGCGCCAGTACGGCCAGCCAGCGATACGGTTTAAGATACGACCAGAGAATCGACATTGGGGTTGGTTAATGTTTATTGATTGGCAGGTATAGCGTTATTAGTCAATGGGTTAGTGGGTTAAAAGGCTGAAACTGAGCCAGACTATATACCGGAATAACGATTAACCAATAACACTATACCTAACAACCTTATCATCATTAACCAATTAACCTCAAGTAGGTTATTGATCGAGCTGCTGAATACGGGCCAGGTGGCGCCCACCTTCAAACGGCGTATCGAGCCAGATTTGGACCAGGTTAAGGGCGGTTTCTTCACTCATCATGCGTTCGCCAATCGACATTACGTTGGCGTCGTTATGCTGGCGGCATAGCCGGGTCGATTCTTCGTTCCAGCAAAGACCGCAGCGAACCCCTTTAATCCGGTTCGCCATGATGGCTTCTCCGTTGCCCGAACCTCCCAGCACAATACCCCGGTCAACATCACCGGCGGCAACGGCTTCGGCCACAGGGCGGATGTAAACAGGATAATCGACGGATGGCGTTTCGGCATACGTGCCTTTGTCAATAACCTCGTGGCCGAGGTTGGTGAGATATTGTCGGATGGCTTCTTTATAACGGAAACCAGCGTGGTCGGAACCGATGGCAATTTTCATGATAAACGAAAGGAATGAAAAACAAGGGCCAAAAGTAGTAGAATACTGCGCCAAGATGAAACCTTAACGGACTAAACTTGTTCCGAAAACAGACTGGCGGTAATTTGCAGCCCGTCAAGACAACCGACTATGATTCCAGCTACTAATCAGCGTCCACCGGCTACCATCCTGTTTATCTTTGGTGGAAGCGGTGATTTGAACCTCCGCAAACTAACTCCGGCGCTCTATAACCTGTACCTTGACAATTACCTGTCCGACCGTTTTTCGATGGTTGGGCTGGGGCGAAGTGAGTATACGGATGAGTCGTTTCGGGAGCGATTACTCGAAGGGGTTCAATCGTTTTCGCGCCGTAAAAATGGCCCCGACGATATCTGGGCGTCGTTTTCCAAGACGATTACGTATTTGCAGATGGACGCTGGTGATGCCGGAGCCTATGCCAAACTGAGTAATTACGTGTCGGCCAAAGAGGAAGAATGGGGTGTACAGGCCAATATTGTTTTCTACCTCGCTGTAGCGCCCCAGCTCGTTCCGGGTATTGCGGTTAACCTTGGTAAACTGCCCCTTTGCTGTGAAAAATCCAGGGTTCGAATCGTGGTCGAAAAGCCATTTGGGCACGATCTTAAAACGGCTCAGGAGCTGAATAGCCTACTGGGTGGCTTGTTTGCCGAAGAGCAGATTTATCGCATAGATCATTACCTGGGTAAAGAAACGGTGCAGAATATCCTGGCCCTTCGATTTGCCAACTCCCTGTTCGAGCCCATCTGGAATCGCCGGTATGTGGCTTATATTCAGATTACCGCTTCCGAAACCGTGGGGCTGGAAGGACGGGGTGGCTATTATGAAGGCTCGGGTGCCTTGCGCGACATGATCCAGAACCACTTGCTTCAGGTGTTATGCATGGTCGCTACCGAAGCCCCTATCTCCTTTGATGCCAATGAGGTACGGAATAAAACCGTCGATGTACTGAACGCCATTCGCCGGATAAAGCCCGAGCAGGTGAACGAGGTAGCCGTTCGGGGGCAGTACGGTCCCGGCCAGAAAGATGGTAAGCCGACACCGGGCTATCGGGAAGAGGAAGGCGTAAAGCCGGATTCTAAAACGGAGACATTTGCTGCTGTAAAGCTGTTTGTCGACAATTGGCGTTGGGAGGATGTGCCGTTTTACCTCCGTACGGGCAAGTCGCTCCCCGAAAAGGCCACCGTTATTACGATTCAGTTCAAGCCTGCTCCATACTACGCCTTCCCTGACGAAGCAACGAATGGCTGGCAGTCTAACCGACTGACCATTGGCATTCAGCCCGGTATGGACATCCGGCTGCGGTTTCAGGCCAAACGGCCCGGCCAAACACTCGCTATCGACCCTGTAGAGATGGTGTTCAGCTATAAAGATGCCTACGAAGGGCAGGAGCCGGAAGCGTACGAAACCTTGTTGCTGGATGTTATGACCGGCGATGCGACGCTGTTCATGCGGGCCGATCAGGTTGAAGCGGCCTGGAAAGTCGTGACGCCCATTCTAGAAGCCTGGGAAGCTGAAACGCCGGACTTCCCGAATTACGAACCGGGTTCTTGGGGCCCCGAAGCCGCTGCGCAGCTCGTTGAAAAAGACGGCTTCTCCTGGATGATGAAATAATCCGAAAAACGATGACAAACCAACTTGCTGCCCTATTCGTCGATGATGGCAACCTGCCCTGGGAGTCGGTGGCCGACGGTGTAAAACGTAAAATCATGACCTACGACGACAACTTGATGATGGTCAAAGTAGCGTTTGAAACGGGCGGTATAGGCGCGGCACATAGTCATTTTCATACTCAAATGAGTTATGTGGCCAGTGGAGCGTTTACCATCACCATCGGCGACGAGGTTCGGGTTGTTCGGGCGGGTGACGCCTATTACATTCCACCGAATATACGACATGGTGCCGTGTGCGAAGAAGCGGGCGTACTGGTCGATGTGTTTACCCCCATGCGCGAAGATTTTGTTTAACTAGTTAAGCCACATCATTAAAATAGGGCATAACTATTAGAATTGACTATGCAACTGATTATCAAAAAGAACCCGGCCGATCTGGCGAAGGCTGCGGCTGATTTTATCGTCAAACGCATTAAAGACACCCTGAGGAAGCAGGATCGGTTTACGATTGCCTTGTCGGGTGGGAGTACGCCGAAAGCCCTGCACGAACTGCTGGCGAAGTCGCCTTATGTTGATCAGATTCCATGGCTGCAACTGCACGTATTCTGGGGCGATGAACGCTATGTGCCCATCGACGATGAACAGAGTAATGCCGGTATGGCGTACGATACGCTGCTAGGGCATGTTTATACGCCGGAGGAGCAGATTCACGTTTGGCGAACTGACCTTGAACCCGATGCCGCAGCGGCCGACTACGACCGGATCCTGCACGCCTATTTTGGTGATAGCGGTCCGTCATTCGACCTCGTTCTGCTTGGTATGGGCGATGATGGGCATACCCTTTCTCTGTTTCCCGGCACCGAGGTTGTCCATGAAGAAACGGCCTGGACTAAAGCGTACTTTCTGACGCAGCAGAACATGTTTCGTCTGACGCTAACGGCACCCATTACGAACCGGGCTGCCTGCGTTGCTTTTCTGGTGGCGGGTCCCAAAAAAGCGGAGCCTTTAAAAGAAGTGCTCGAAGGGGCGTACAATCCGGACAAATATCCCTCGCAGGTGATCAGGCCGGTGGACGGAGAACTCGTCTGGCTCGTCGATGAAAAGGCGGCTGCACTCCTGAAGAAGTAGTATTTGGTGCATCGTACCCATAAAAAAGAAGACCTTCATCAACGAGGGTCTTCTTTTTTATACCGGTCTGTTACTCATACTGTTTCGTCATCAATCGAACGACGGACAGATCAACACACTACTTGATCGAATCTTTCTTTGTGGTGTCGCTCATCATGGTCGATGTTGAGTCACCAGTAGTCGACGAAGTTGACATCGTCGATGTCGTGTCGCTCATCATCGTTGAAGTAGAATCCGATACGGTTGTCGTAGATTCTGTTTTTGTGCTGGAACAAGCCGTTGCCAATGCCATCATCGAGAGGATGAAAAATGCAGATTTTGCCATGTTGAGTTGAAATTGAGGTTGTTAGTTTATTTCAATACTATTAATACAGAGTATGTAGAAAAGTAACCCATCGTAATAATTGTTTTTTGCTGGAGTATAATGACGGCATTTATCATTTTAATATACTTTTTCTTAGGTTTTATACATATAATAAGTAACGATAATTATTAAACTGTTAATATAGGGGGATTTTACATTTTTGAACATTTCTCCTGCCGTATTAGTGATACCCAGTCAAACTGATTTTTCAAAGAAAATTTCCTTTCAGGATACACTTGCAACTACATCCTCAGGTTTACTCCCGAATCTAAATGGAGTTCGTTTTATTGCCGCGTTTCTGGTGCTTTTACATCATATTGAACAAGTGAAGTGGGAGATGAAGGTGCCAAACGTATATGAGTTTTATCTGATTAAAAACAGTGGGAAGTTAGGTGTTGGTATGTTTTTCGTTCTAAGCGGCTTTCTAATTACATATCTGCTCCTGCGCGAACGTTCAGCTAATGAAATCAACGTATCTAACTTCTACGCTCGCCGGATTTTACGGATTTGGCCCTTATATCTGCTGATAGTTTTTCTGGCTTTGCTGGTTTTTCCCAACTTCCCCACTCTCTTTGACTATCGGTCAGACACTACCGTTTCGACTTCATATTTTGTCCCTCAGCTAACGCTTTTCCTGTTGATCTTGCCCAATTTAGCAATTGACTTTTTTGATCCTTCCTATTTATGCTCACCTGCCTGGTCAATTGGTGTAGAGGAGCAATTTTATATATTATGGCCTCACATTATGCGGACAAAAAAGTGGTCGCGGAAATTAGCAGCAATTATTACTTATATCTTGGGTATTACTGTTGTTGTTGCCTTATGTGTTTTCTGGTACAAGCAAATCACGCCACCAGGGAAAGCTAAATCTGCATTATCTATAATTTTAGTGTTGATGGGCCAATTTCGCATCAGTCTGATGCTTATTGGTGCAATGGGTGCAACGCTTCTACACAAAAAGCATTCGTTTATGACCCGATGGCTATTCGCGCCATCGGTACAAATCACTGCTTACACTGCTGTGCTGGTCCTCTGGCTTACAGGTACGCAGATACCCGGCTGTAATCTGGAAATTTATGGCCTGTTTTTTGGGCTGTTCATTCTCAATGTGGCCGGTAACCCGAAAACATTAATTCGGCTGGATGGGGGGCCTTTAGAACGGTTGGGTCGAATCTCTTATGGTGTTTATTTATACCATATTCCTCTCATCGTTCTACTGATAAATCTACTTCAGCATGTGCTGCCTGTTAATTCAGGATTTATATACAATCTAATTTTATATATGCTGAGTATTTGTCTGACACTTATTATTTCAAGTCTATCCTATACCTATTCTGAGACTCCATTTCTGCGATTTAAGGACCATCGTTTTGCTGCAGTATCCTTTAAAAAAAGCGACGGATAACTAAGAAAGAGGATCAGTCTCATGTTTGCCGGAAAGTCATTTAAACTTGTGCTGACCGCTTGCCGCCCGTCCGCACACGAACGAACAGACCAGAATTGCCTTGTCTTTATATAGACAAATGTTGACGTGTAGGAGTATCAGATTGAGTATCAGTTACCTTTAAACTGCTATGCGAATGGCCCGGAAAAATGGCATTGCCATGATACTTCTTGGCCATAAACTCTACCAGTGGTTTTTTTTAAGAAGGTTCGATATGGGTTTAACCAAAGGATCTGTCTACCTTCCAAATAGCAACCTTGTACTGTCACTTGAGAACTATTTTATAAAGAATAAAAATTCGTTTCAACTCTGTGTCGTTGCGCCCTACCTTTGCCGCTGAATTAGCAGACAGCTTTTGTCTAACTTCTTATATCCTTTCGTTTATTCATGGAATACCGCATCGAGAAAGACACGATGGGCCAGGTACAGGTACCGGCCAATGTTTACTGGGGCGCTCAAACCCAACGCTCCATCGAGAATTTTAAAATTGCTCAGGACATCAATAAAATGCCCCGCGAGATTATTCGGGCGTTTGCATACCTCAAAAAAGCAGCAGCCCTAACGAACCTCGATGCAGGCGTATTATCGAAAGAAAAAAGTGATCTCATCGGTCAGGCCTGCGACGAAATTCTGGACGGTAAACTGGACGATCAGTTTCCGCTGGTTGTCTGGCAAACGGGTTCGGGTACGCAGTCGAACATGAACGTCAACGAAGTGATCGCTTACCGCGGCCACGTGCTGCAGGGTGGTCAACTTTCAGATGAGAAGAAGTTTTTACACCCGAACGATGATGTGAATAAATCGCAGTCGTCGAACGATACGTTCCCGACGGCTATGCACATCGCAGCCTATAAAATTCTGCTCGATGTAACGATTCCGGGCATCACGAAGCTGCGTGATACCTTGGCGGCCAAGTCGAAGCAGTTTATGAATATCGTAAAAATCGGGCGGACGCACTTCATGGATGCCACCCCGCTAACGGTAGGGCAGGAGTTTTCGGGCTATGTGTCGCAACTCGATCATGGTTTGCGGGCGATCAACAACTCGCTGGCTCACCTAAGCGAACTGGCGCTGGGCGGAACGGCTGTAGGTACGGGTATCAACACGCCCCCCAACTATTCCGAAAACGTGGCGAAGCACATTGCCAGTGTTACAGGTTTGCCATTCATTACGGCCGAAAATAAGTTTGAAGCTCTGGCGGCTCATGATGCTATAGTGGAAGCCCATGGTGCTCTGAAAACCGTAGCGGCCAGCCTGATGAAAATTGGTAACGACATCCGAATGCTGTCTAGCGGTCCACGGGCGGGTATTGGCGAACTGCACATTCCTGACAACGAGCCGGGTTCGTCGATCATGCCGGGTAAAGTAAATCCAACCCAGTGCGAAGCCATGACCATGGTGGCCGCTCAGGTCATGGGCAACGATGTCGCCATCAACATTGGCGGCATGAACGGTCATTTTGAGTTGAACGTGTTCAAGCCGGTCATGATTTATAACTTCCTGCATTCGGCCCGGCTCATCGGCGATGTGTGTGTGTCGTTTAACGACAAGTGTGCGGAAGGCATCGAACCCATCGAGGCCAACATCAAAAAGCACGTCGATTCGTCGTTGATGCTGGTTACGGCCCTGAATACGAAAATCGGCTATTATAAAGCGGCCGAAATTGCGCAGACCGCCCACAAAAACGGCTCGACGCTCAAAGAAACGGCGTTACAACTCGGTTACCTGACCGAAGAAGAGTTTAACGAATGGGTGAAGCCCGAAGATATGGTGGGCGATATTAAATAAGCCACTTTATTGACTCTACGGAAAAAGACCCCAGTAATGGGGTCTTTTTTTTTTACGACTAGCGGAAGAAACTGCAAAGCAATCTTTGCGTAAAACGTGTGCATCATATAGGACAGCTTATGCGATGGAGTCACTAAAGTATGGTGCCCTGAGTTATTCAATTAAAAAATTAGATTTTTTTTAGAAGTGGACTACGTAGTTTCGGCCTAACATTTGTCATACTGGTATAGTACTACTGCTTTAGCACGGCTGGTCCGCTCTTTATGATGCAAGTTGTTTATTCCGTTTTACCTACTGAAGGGCAACCCGCCGTTGGTCCGGCCGTGGTACCGCCGGCAGGAACTGAACATACCGCTGAACAGGTGGCTGATACGGAATTTTTTGTCCGCGAAGCTTTTAAGGTTGATCCACAACGGGGGTGCGAACTATTGTTTCGGCTCTATTATCAGCCCCTGTGCACACACGCAGTTCGTTTTGTGTATGCCAAGGATGTAGCCGAAGATCTGGTGGCCGATGTGTTCTACACATTCTGGAATACGCGGGCTTATCTATCTGTACAGCAGTCGTACCGAAGCTATTTGTTTCGGTCGGTCCGTAACCGGACCTACAACTATATTGCTCATGAACTCAAACCCAGCGATCAGCTCGATTCGGTAGCTAACCAGCCCCTCTCGACAGAAGAACCGGAGGCCATCATGCGCTTTGACGAATTGCATCATAAAGTTGATCTGCTCGTGGACGGTCTTCCACCCCAATGCCGCAAGGTGTTTATACTGAACCGGTTTGAAGGACGACGTGCTAAAGACATTGCCGCTGAACTCCAGATTTCAGTTAGAACGGTTGAGGTACATATTGCGAAGGCCCTGTCGGTGCTTCGCAGCGGACTACGCGATCACTGGCTCCTCTGGGCGGTAATCGTTGGCCTGGGCGAGAGCCTTACCCAGATTTTTTTTGATTGACCACTACGTAGTTTTCCTTCCTCACTTATCAATTAGGTAATCCGCCCGCACAAAGTCATGAACGTTGTTGATAAAAATCTGCTCTTCTCATATTTCGCCAACGCTACAACGCCAATGCAAAAGCGGCTGATTGAGGAGTGGCTGCAAGTGCCCGACAATCAGGAGCAATTCTACACCTGGCTAGTGGAATGGGAGTACCGGCACCCGTCGTACCAACCCGATGCCGAAACTCCGCTAAGGCGGTTTGTCCAGCACATGGAAACTAGCTCCCATGAAGTTACTGATGAGCAAGTACTCGATGACGAAAAAAGTCCCGTCTTCAATCCTTATCGAATACATTATGGGTGGATGGTTGCGGCTTCGGTGGCGGTGCTGCTGCTGGTTGCCTGGTTCAGTCTGGATACGATTAAGTACCAAACATACCAAACAGCTTTCGGCGAAACCCGGACTGTGGAACTAGCCGATGGCAGCTTCGTGACCCTTAATGCCAACTCGGCTCTGCGAGTGCCCCGTTTTGGTTTTGGCAACGGTTTGCGACAGGTGTGGCTAATGGGTGAAGCCTATTTTTCAGTCAGGCACCAGTCTGATAATCGGCGGTTCATTGTCCAGACAACTAAAGGTTTCGATGTGGTGGTTCACGGTACAGAGTTCACCGTATCGACCTTTACCAATCGGGCAAGAGTAATGCTTCGTACGGGCAAAGTACAGGTTAATTACGCAGCAGGTTCGTCCCGGAAGCAACTGATGCTTTTGCCCGGCGACCTTATTAAACTCGATCAGCCAGCAAAACCCCGCTTGAAACATCATGTTGATCCACAGGCGTTTATGGGGTTCGCCAACCACCGATTTTCGTTCGATAACATGACGTTGGCCGAGTTTGGGCAACTCCTGACCGATACGTACGGGCTGCGGGTGGAGATTCCTGATACGGCGGTAGCCCGGCGAACGCTCGTGGGTACGTTTCGTGCCGACAGTGCCGACGAACTGCTGCTGATCGTCTCCGAAATCTTTGATCTTGACGTGGCCCGGCAGGGCAATACCGTGCGACTTACTGAACGTGATTAATTAACCCTTAAACCAATAGGAATATGAAAAAAACCTTACCTAATGTAAGGGCGGCTCTGCTGTTGCTGATGCTCACGGCCATTGCTCCACCCAGCCTGGCCCAAACCTACGCGTCGGGGCGGCAGCTACCCGCCCGAACGGTGTCGGCTCCCGTCGAAACCCGCCGACTGCGCGATGTATTACAGTCGCTGAAAGCACATTACCGAGTTGATATTTTGTTTGAAGGCGGACTGGTTGATCAGCTCACCGTAGGGCCGCTCGACCTTGATTTGAGCCAGCCAGTAGAACGCAATTTAAATCGGGTGCTACAGGCCACGAACCTACGCTTTCGGCGAGTAAAAATAGGTACGTACCTGATACTGGCCGAAACCCGATCGCGCAAAAAAGACGTGTCACAGGTATTGCCAGTCGACGCAGCCTTGGGCCAGGATCCCCCTCAGTCCCAACCCCTGCTGACCCGCCTGGGTATGTTTACGCCGGCAGCCCAAATGGATAAGATGGTCGATCAGACCATTACCGGCACCGTTACCGACGAAACCGGTCAAGGACTGCCTGGCGTGACGGTGGCTATCAAAAGTACGCAGCGTGGCACTGTGACCGATGCCCGGGGTATGTTCTCGCTGGCGGTGGCCGATAAAGCCGCTGTACTTGTGTTCAGTTTCGTGGGGTACGAATCTCAGGAAGTTGCTGTGGGCGACCGAACCAGCCTGACGGTTTCGTTAAAGACGGATGTGAAAGCCCTTAGTGAAGTGGTTGTGGTAGGCTATGGTACCCAGAAGAAGGCTGATCTCACCGGCTCGGTAGCGACTGTCGATGTCCGGCAGGTGTTGACCAAACCCGCTGCCGATGTGAGCAACATGCTGCAGGGGCGAGTGGCTGGGGTAGTAGCTTCCGGCTCTAACCAGCCGGGGGGCGAGGGGTTTATCCGCATTCGGGGTATCAGCTCGTTTGGCAGCAATAACCCGCTCATTATTATCGACGGGGTACAAACTAGCAGTACCAACTCGCTGAACCCCAACGATATAGAGAACATGACTGTTTTAAAAGATGCCTCGTCGGCGGCCATTTATGGAGCGAGGGGTGCGGGTGGTGTCATAATCATCACCACCAAACGAGGTAAGGCAAACACCACACGTATCAGTTACGACGGCTTTTATGGTGTATCCCAGGTCACGCGATACCCAGATCTGCTCAACACGCCCGAGTTGGGAGACCTGATCTGGAAACAGCAACTAGGCGCAGGCCTCACCCCCTCGTCCACTCAATTTGGCCGGGGTGCGTCGCCTGTTATTCCTGACTACGTGCTGGCGGGCACCGCCGGAGGGTTGTTCGAAGGCAATGCCGCCGTTGACCCCGCCCGTTACAATTATAACCAAAGCGGTTTCTACCAGATTGCACGGGCCAACAAAGAAGGTACCGACTGGTTTCGCGAGATGACGCAGGCCGCCCCCGTGCAAAGCCACAACCTGAGTGCATCAGGAGGCACGGAAAAGTCGGTGTATAGCATGAGCCTGGGATACTACAGCGAAGCCGGTTTGCAGAAATACACCCGATTTGACCGGTACAGCCTGCGGGCTAACTCAGAGTTTAAACTGGGCACCCGCATCCGGTTTGGCGAGACTTTGTTTGGTTCGTTTCGCAAACGCAACGGCAGCACCGACAACGACGAAGCATCGCCCTGGTCGATGGCCTACCGGATGCAACCTATTGTGCCGGTCTACGACATTGCGGGTAATTTTGCCGGCTCTAAAGCGCCGGGAACCGGAAATGGACAAAACCCAGTGGCAATTTTGTATCGTAACCGCAACAATGCCGAGAACGATATTCGGCTGCTGGGCAGCGTGTATGCTGAGGTTGATTTGCTGAAAGGCCTTCGTTTTCGTACCAATTTCGGGATCGATTATACTAATAGCTACCGTAACGTGTTCACCGACATTAACCCCGAACACTCGGAAGGCGGGTTTAACACCAGCCTGGCCCTACGTAGTAATTATCAGTACCGATGGACGTTTACCAATACGCTCAATTACGACAAAACCATGGGACGGCACAGCCTGAAAGGGCTAGCGGGCATTGAGGCTGTCGATTACAAATTTGAGCAGCTATCGGGCGACCGGGTGGGCTACTATCCCTTCACCGACGAATCGTTCCAGGTGCTTGATCGGGGCAATACTGTGGGGCAATCTAACAGTTCTCAGATCAGCGTCGAGTCGCTTTATTCTGTATTTGGGCGCGTTGACTATGCTTACGACGATAAATACCTGCTTAACGCTACTCTGCGTCGCGACGGGTCCAGTAAGTTTGCCCGTGATGTTCGCTATGGTAACTTTCCGTCGGTAAGCGTAGGCTGGCGGCTGTCGCAGGAGCCGTTCATGCGCTCGCTCTCTTTTCTAAGTGATTTGAAAGTCAGGGCAGGCTACGGGGTAGTAGGCAATGATCAGATTGATGCCAACAACCAGTTTACATTCTATCGTTCGGACCCGCAGCGTTCGTTTTATGATCTCACCGGCAATAATACCACCACACAGCCTGGCTACGACCTCGACCGGAAAGGCAACTCCAGCTCCAAGTGGGAGTCGACGGCCACCCTCAACATCGGCCTTGACATGGCTCTTTTTCGGAGTGCGCTGGTGCTAAATGTCGATGTTTATCAAAAGAAAACGTCGGACCTGCTGGTGCAGATTCCGCGCCCCGGCACCGAGGGCGATTTTAATGCTCCCTTCATCAATGTCGGCAACACCGAAAATAACGGCGTCGACCTGATGCTGACCTATCGCGGTCGGACGGGCAAACTTCAGTATGGCGTATCGGGCAATTTTTCGGCCTACCGCAACCGGGTGTCAAGTCCGGGAGTCGATTTTTTTACCAACACGGTTCGCTATGGACAGGTGTCCCGCACGCTGTCGGGCGAAGCCATCGGGCAATTTTACGGATTCGTGATCGACGGCTTCTTTAATTCGGTTGCCGAAGTGCAGACTGCACCCACCCAGCCCGGCATTAACAAAACAACCGAGGCCACGTCCCGGCAATCGGTAGGGCGGTGGCGCTACAAAGACATCGACGGCAATGGTATTATCAATGCCAACGACCGGGCCTTTATCGGTAGTCCGCACCCTAAATTTCAGATGGGGTATAACTTCGATGCATCGTACCGCAACTTCGATTTGAACCTGTTCTTCTTCTGGAACTACGGTAACCAGATTTATAACAACACTAAATGGTGGACCGACATGAATGGAGCTTTTGCAGGCAACCGGTCGCGCAAGATGCTCTATGACAGCTGGACGCCTGAAAACACCAACGCCAGTCTGCCTAAGCTCGATGTAAACGATAATATTACCAGCAGCGTACCTAACAACTATTATGTTGAATCGGGGTCGTATTTTCGGGCCAAAACGGCTCAGTTAGGCTATACCCTCCCCGAAACCCTGGCTAAGTCGTTGCATATCAGTCGTTGCCGCGTGTATGTTCAGGCGCAGAATTTATTTACCATAACCAAATACACCGGGCCTGATCCTGACCTGCTCGACGTGGGCAGGGGCGACATTGGCCTGGGTGTCGATCACGGCCGAGTACCCAATCCGCTTCAAGTGCTGGGCGGTCTGAACCTTACCTTTTAAGCAACTTATCGTCATGAATATAGTTATCAACCGAGTTGCCAAACTCTTCACATTGTCGGTACTGCTACTGGGCAGCCACGCCTGCAAAGACGATTTTCTGAACCGCCAGCCTATCGGTGTATTTAGCGAAGAAGCACTGAAAACCCGTGCCGGTGTCAACGGTATTCTCATCGGAGCCTATGCCGGGCTGAACGGAGCCATGTATGGTAACGGCTCCAGCGCGGGAGCCGATGTAAACTCTTTCTCGAACTGGGTTTTTGGCGGTATCACCTCCGACGATGCTCAGAAAGGTGCCGACGTAGGCGGCAGTCGATCCGACATTGAACGCTATGAAGTAACTCCGGCGAGTACCAAACTCGACGACCGCTGGCGGTTTTGTTACGACGGTATTGCACGCTGTAATGACGTGCTCCGGCTTATTCCGCAGGTGAGCGGACTGAGCGAAATAGAGGTGAAAAACCTGACTGGACAGGCGCGGGCCTTGCGGGCACTGTACTATTTCCACGGCACCATTATTTTCGGTCGCCTTCCCTGGATTGACGAAACCACTACCGACTATCGCCAGCCCAACGAGCGGGTGCTTTGGAAGGAGATGGAAACCGACCTGCAATATGCTTACACTAACCTACCCGAAACGTTTGCTGAAACGGGTAGGATAAACAAGTGGGCGGCCGGGGTGTTGCTGGCCAAAGTGCTCGTATTTCAGAAAAAATGGACCGAGGCCAAACCACTACTTGATGCCATCGTAACCACAGGAAAAACCACGAAAGGTCTTAAATACGCGCTATTTGCCCGGTATCACGATAATTTCCGAATTGGCACACAGGGCAGTGCAACCGACACAGAAGTGGTGCTGGATGCCAACTATTCGGCCAATGACAACAGTAAAGGCTTCAATGGGGGCCTGGGCGAAAATCTGAATCTGCCGCATGGTGGCCTTACTACCCAGCCAGGTGGATGCTGCGGCTATTTCCAGCCTTCTCAGGATTTTGTCAACGCCCACCGCACGGATGCCAATGGACTGCCCCTGCCCGATACCTACAATCAGTTTGAGGTGAAAAATGATCAGGGACTCGAAAGTAGCCAGCCCTTCACGCCCGACGCCGGCAACCTTGATCCCCGGCTCGACTGGTCGGTAGGTCGGCGGGGGATACCATATCTGGATTGGGGCATACACCCCGGCAAATCCTGGATTCGCGACCAGAACTATGCCGGTACGTTTTCGCCCAAGAAAAACGTGTACTACAAAACCGACGAAATGTCCGGTCTGGTTGACCCCGACCGCCGTACATCGGCCAATAACTTCCGGATTCTGCGGTTTGCCGAGGTGCTGCTGATGGCCGCCGAGACCGAGATCGAGTTGAACAACCTGGAGAAAGGACGCGAGTATGTGAATCTGATACGTAGGCGGGCGGCTAATCCCGACGGGTTTGTAAAGGGTGCAGATGGTAATCCGGCAGCCAATTATGTAATTTCAGAGTATAAAACCCCCTGGACTGACCGTGAATTTGCCCTAAAGGCGATGCGGTTTGAGCGCCGTCTGGAACTGGGGATGGAAGGACAGCGGTTCTTCGACCTGGTGCGCTGGGGTGTGGCAAAAGAAGTGCTCAATAAATACTTAGCCTATGAAGTTACCAAACGTTCGAATCTGCGCGGTGCCACCTTCAAAGACCAAAACGTCGTATTCCCGGTACCCCAACGTCAGATCGACGCTACCAAACGCCCCGATGGAACTGCCACGCTGACACAAAATCAGGGGTATTGATACACATGAAGGATTGTTTTTTTTAGTTAGTCGTGCAAGCCGCTTTCTAATCTCTCCACCGTAACCATACAATAAAAGACTCGTCCAGCTACAATGGGCGAGTCTTTTTTATTGATTTCTCCAGGCTAAAGCCTGCTGCTAACTGAAAAGGTTTTTGTGTAATGTTACATTGGAGGTTAGCCAGTTTTCTCCGTTATTCCAGAAGGCCCTGACTTCAATACGATCGGGGTAGCAGATCATTTATTCCTCAAAATACAGCTTTGATTGAGTGGCTAACTTTTTCTATATGCCAATAAATAGCCACTGCACGCTGTCAATGCACCTTTCTCAACATTGTTAAAAACCTATTAAAATATTTGCTGCCAATATATAAACAACTATGCACAAACCTTTAAGGTGTATATAAAAGAGGAGTTGTATTATTTTAATACTATGAAAATTTTGCATTAAAAAAAGTAAGTGCTTTTCTGTACAACGTAAATCAATAAACAGCGGAATTTTTATCGTTTAAACGAAATTTGTTTAAACAAATATGGGTTATACCTTTGATACGCCCTACCAGACATGGATATGCAAACGGTTAATGAATATCATAGACTAATCAAGAATCTGCACCAGACAGACGGGTACATCTTTAACTATTTTGGACAAAAGCTAGCACCTTTCGATTTGTCGGTTCAACAGTACATCACCTTACGTCGCCTTTCGGAGGTTTATCCCAACAGTCTAACGGCGGGTGAGTTGAAAGAAAAAATGACGGATATAAACTCCGACATGACCCGGTTAACGGATCGGCTGGTAGCTAAGAATCTGATTGTTCGCGAAGTTGATCCAACCAATCGTCGGAAAGTTAACCTGAGGCTCACGGAAGAATCTTATCGATCTGTAGAAGCCATTGCGGTTGAGTTCAAGAATTTTGAATCCATCGTGAGCCACCTGACAGACGACGAAGTACGCACAATGAATACACTCCTGGAAAAAATTAGAAATCGGTAAAATGAAAAAGTACGTAATAGGGGCAGGCCTTTGGTTGCTAAGCCTGGGGTTGACAAACGCCCAGTCGACGCCGTCGGTACTGCCGCTGAATCAGGCTATTCAACGGGCCTTACAAAATAACAAGGGTATCAAACTTGCCGATACCCGAACACTGGCCGCCGAGGCACGTGCGCAGGAAGCCAAAGATCGGAGTTTGCCACAGGCCAATGCCTCGCTGGCCTACTCGCGCTACAGCCTGACCGGTCCCTTCTCACTGGGATCGGGGAGTGATGGCAAAGCTTTACTAACTGTTCCGGCTGGAGCTTTCAACGCAACCATAGGGGGCGCAACCATTAGTAAAGAAGTTTTTGGTGGTTTTGCCGAGAAGTCGGCGGAATTATCGGCGAACTTACTCGTCAGAGCCAGCCAACTGGATGCCCAGCGCAACCGCTCAGAGCTGGTCTACACCGTTACAGAAGCGTATTATAACATTGTCAAGCTTATTCGCTCCACCAGCGTTATCGAGCAAAATATCAAGCAGTTCGACGAGCGTGAACGGGAAGCTCAGAATCTCCAGAAGGAGGGCGTGGTGACGGCCAACGAAGTACTTAAAATCCAGTTGCAGCGCAACAACTTGCAATTGAGTCGGCTACAGGTTGAAAAGGCTCGTCAAACGGCTTTGTATAATTTCAACCTGCTCATTGGCCTTCCCGACGACCAGGCTATCAGCGTCGATACCACGCTGGCTAATCCGATTGCCTCGGCCGAGCCATTGAGTAACTTCCTGGGGCAGGCCTTACAGAGCCGTCCTGAAGTGCAGGCCAATTCACTGCGTGTACAATCGGCGGAAGCTATGCTTCGCAACACTAAAAGTGCAATGTATCCTCATTTGGGGGTATCGCTGGGGTATAACTACATTAATCCAACGGCCCGACTCGTTCCCGAAGCCAATTCGTTCATCAGTGCCTGGAATGTTGGGGCTGGCTTGTCTTACAACATCGGTTCGCTTTACAACATGAAAGGCAAACTGAACACGGCAAAAACGGCTATCGATCAGGCATCGATTCAAAGTCAGCAACAAGCCGATCAGATCCGGTCGGAAGTAGTAACGGCTTATAATAATTACCAACTGGCTTTGGAGCAACAGAATGTTATCCGCACTGCCGTCGGACAGGCGCAGGAAAACTACCGCCTGACGGAGTCGCGATTCCGGAATGGGCTGGTTGGTTCAACCGATCTGCTCGAAGCGGACAGCTTCCTGCTACAAGCTCAACTCAATGTAATCAATGCCACCGTGGACGCGCAGCTCGCGTACCAGCGACTGCTTAAAGCCACGGGCCACAATCTTTAATTATTCTCACGTTCTGACGAACGACCTAATCATGAACAAGAAAACTTTATTCCGCGTAGGGGGTGTCCTGGTCCTGGTCATTGCTCTCTTTTTCGGGTACACTGAGTTCAAGTACCTGCAACGTCACGAAACAACCGACGATGCGCAGATTGATGGCGATGTAAACCCGGTTATTCCGAAAGCTGGTGGGTACGTAAAAGCGATTCGTTTTAAAGACAACCAATTTGTTAAAGAAGGCGATACGCTGGTTGTGCTCGACGATGCTGATTACAAAATTCGGGTGGCTCAGGCTGAAGCCGCTTTGCAGAGTGCAATGGCAGCTGCCGGGGTGTCTCGCTCGCAGGTGAGTGTTGCCTCGGCAACCATACAAAGCTCGCAGGCTAGTGTGCTAACGGCCCGTAATCAGGTAGCTACCGCCCAAGCGAACGTAACGGCGGCTCAGGCCCGTGCCCGCAAAGCCAATCAGGATTTTGAAAGGTATAGCCGCTTGCTGGCCGAAAAAACAGTTCCTCAGCAACAATTCGACGCCGTACAGGCCGAACGGGATGCTGCTCAGGCGCAAGTACAGGCGGCTCAAGCGCAGCTGCAAACGGCTCAGGCACAGGTTGCTGCGGCTGGCACGCAAACGGGCGTAACGAGTTCGCAGCGCCGGGCTACGGAAGGGCAAATTTCAGTAGCGCAGGCCGCCATCAAACAGCGTCAGACAGACCTGGATTTAGCCAATCTACAGCTATCATACACCATTGTCCGGGCTCCGGTTTCGGGCGTGGTGTCGAAGCGGGCGGTGCAAATTGGCCAACTGGTACAACCGGGTCAGGCATTGTGTTCAATCGTTGGCAACACGAGCCTTTGGGTTACGGCCAACTTCAAAGAAACCCAGTTGAAGCAAATGCAGCCCGGTCAGAAAGTTGAGATTGATGTCGACGCTTTCGAAGGCGACAAGCTGGTCGGTCAGGTGGGTTCATTTGCCGGTGCAACGGGTGCTAAATTCACCCTGCTTCCTCCCGACAACGCAACGGGTAACTACGTGAAAGTCGTTCAACGGGTTCCGGTTCGTATCGATCTGGACAAAAACAGCCCGCTCTACGCCAAACTTCGTCCCGGCATGAGCGCAACGGTAGCCGTGGATTTACAGGCAAAGTAACTCTGGAGTGGTGTCGGGTTCTCAAACCCGACACGCTCGCGTCAGCAACAGTGTCGGGTTTGAGAACCCGACACCACTTTAATCAATTTTATGAAAAAATTAGGTTTTGATAAGTGGATCGTGGTGATAACCGTTACGACGGCCGCCCTGCTGCAAACCATCGACTCCTCGATCGTCAACGTGACCCTGAACCAGATGATGGGCAACCTGGGCGCGTCGCTTGGGGATATCAGTTGGGTGGTTACGGGTTACGCAGCCGCCAGTGCCGTCATGATCACCATGTCGGGCTGGTTAACGGCCAAACTGGGACGGCGAAATTATTTTGCTGCTTCTATTATCCTCTTCACGATAGCGTCAGTTTTCTGCGGTACCTCGACCAACGTGTGGGAACTCGTCTTTTTTCGGGTTGTACAGGGCATTGGTGGGGGTGGTTTGCTGACCACAGCCCAGTCTATTCTGATACAGACGTTCCCCAAGGAAGACCTGGGTATTGCCAATGCCATTTTTGGCTTGGGTGTAATTATCGGACCGTCAATTGGCCCTACGCTAGGTGGTTTTATTACTGATAACCTGTCGTGGAACTGGGTATTCTACATCAATATTCCCTTCGGTATTCTGGCCACGTTCCTGACGTACACCTACATTAAGGAGCCCGCCGAGAAGATGCTGGCGGGTAAGATGGACTGGCTGGCACTGATTCTCCTGGTTATGGGTATCGGTGGTTTGCAGATCATTCTGGAAAAAGGCGAAGAAAAAGACTGGTTCGATTCCCGCTTTATCGTGGGTATGTCCCTGGCGGCTGGTATTGGCTTGATTGGGTTTATCTGGCGGCAACTGGCGGTTAAGCTGCCCATTCTGGACCTGCGTTTGTTACGTCAACGCCGGTTTGCGGTGGGTACGCTGTTCAATTTTATCCTAGGTTTCGGTCTGTTTGCGTCGGTCTTCATTATCCCGGTTTTCTGCCAGACCATTCTGGGCTTCACCGCTAGCCAAACAGGCTTGTTACTGATGCCAGGTTCCATTGCTACGGGTATGATGATGCCGATTGTGGGTGGTCTGATGAGCAAAAACTACATCTCGCCGGTCTGGTACGCAGGCATTGGCTTTGTGCTGTTCTTTGGTTTCTGTTTCGACCTGTCGGCCATCAGTCTGGCTGCCGGTCCGGATTACTTCTTCTGGCCGCTAATCATTCGGGGTATTGGTATGGGATTGATTTTTATCCCGCTAACGACCGTTACCCTGGCCGATTTAAAGAACATCGAAATTCCACAGGGATCGGCGCTAACGGGCATGATTCGCCAGTTGGGCGGTACGTTCGGAACGGCCATCATGACGACATATATCTCAACGCGTACCATGTTCCATGCGTCGCGGCTGGGTGATAACGTTTCCATTTATAATCCGCTTTCGGTTGATCGTATCCGGCAGTATACAGGCTTGTTTCTCTCCAAAGGGGATGCTCTAATGTCGGCTACCAGCAAAGCCTATGGTATAATGCAGGGGACCATGATGAAGCAGGCACTGGTGATGACTTACGCCGACGCCTTCCTGGTGATTGGTGGTTTCTTCCTGATCTGCGTACCGCTGCTGCTGCTGTTCATCGGTAAGAAAATTGAAGCGCCTGCTCATACCGAAATGATCATGGAGTAAGATTTAATACGCTTTCATTTTGTTTTCAACAGGTTAATCAGCCAGTAAGGCCGGGAGATATTCTTCCGGCCTTATTTGTTTACAACCCTTTGTTATAAACTTGGCTCCATGTTGATATATAGACTACCGACGTATGAAATTCACGCTTTTACCACTTATTGGATGCCTGTGCCTGGTAACCATGAGCTGTGATAAACTACAGCCGATGCAATACAGCCAGGGGACCTTCCCCAATGTGGTTACGAACCTGGGTGATATCAATTCCATTGATGATGATTACAATTCGGCGGTGCCCGCTTACGGGGCGGTCATGCCTTTGCTGTTTTCGTCGAAACGCGGTGGCCGAGCGGATTTTAACTTCGTTCGGGAGTCGCTCAATTACAGTACGGACCGGCGAACGGGCGTTTTTTCATTCGATAACAAGCCCTATGGCGGACTTGATGTTGTGGAGGAGCAGATCCCCGTCGGCTGGGCTGCCGACAAAGTAAACTCAGGCGGGAATGAACTGGGGCCGTATCTCAAATCGTACGGACGGGATTTGATCAAAGACGGAATGGTACGCCACTATGGTGAATACCTCATGCTCTATGCATCTGACAAGACCGGCAATCTGGATGTCTATCTGACGCATAATTACCGCGATAACCCAACCAATGCCACCGACACTCCGGGTGGTACATCGGCACTGACCAACAAACAGTTTTCCGATCCGGTACCACTCACTTTTCTTAACTCGAAGGCTGATGACGCCTACCCAACCTTCGACCAGCAATACGCGGCCATTTACTTCACCTCTAACCGCGCTGGCTCATTCGATATTTACAAAGCAACATTACCGGCAGTAGCTCCCATTGAACTGCATACCAAACTACCGACAACCGGTGCCGTACCTATTGAACGCGTGGCCGAACTATCGTCAGGGGCCAACGATAAGTGCCCGTTCATTCTGGATAACAGGCTGGTGTTTACGTCGAATCGGCCGGGTGGTTTTGGTGGGTACGACTTGTATTACAGTACGTGGGATGGCACACGCTGGTCGGCGCCGGTCAATTTTGGGCCAACCATCAATACTGCGTCGGATGAGTACCGCCCGATTCTGACGGGTCAGTCGGATTATACAAACCAGCTCATGATTTTCTCGTCCAACAGGCCCGGCGGGAAAGGGGGATTTGACCTGTATATGGTTGGTATTCAGAAGTAGACATTAGCTCACAAGCCGCATCAGCCAGGCCGTAAGCAAGCCGCCATACGTGCCCAAAACGTGACTGAGTACCGCCAGTAAGACGCCGACGGGTGCCAGCGCAGGATGAAAGATTGACGCCACAGCCGGAGCCGTCGATACGCCACCAATATTTGCCTGACTTCCCACCGCCACAAAAAAGTAAGGCGCCCGAATAATTCGGGCGGTGATGAGCATGACCGTAATGTGAATGAGCATCCAGATCACGGCTACCAGAAACAGACCCATGTTTCCCCCCAGATTCGATAAGTCGAGTCGCATGCCAATAGTCATGATCAGGAAATAGACGAATAGCGTTGCTAGGTCTGTCGTCCCTAATTTTTCGAGTTTGCGCAGGCGGGTAAATGAAAGCCCAATACCTAAGGACGTTGATAGAATGACCACCCAAAGGAAATTGGACGTAAAAGGGTCCAGTCCGTAGGTCGTCAGGGAGGATTTGTATGGCTGCAGCATGCTCGAAATCACATACGCCAGTGCATGGGCCAGTGCACCTCCACCAAATCCAAGGGCCAGAATGGTACTCAGGTCGAGAAGGTTGGCAGGTCGGTCGGGCACCACTTTGTACGCCAGTATGCGTTGTTTGACTTCTTCAATGGATGTCGTGTCGGCCCGGAGCCAGCCGTCAATCTTCTCGCGGTAAGCGGCTCCATAAATCAGACAGGCCGTCCAGGTTGTCGATACCACCGCATCGACTACAAGAATAATGGCAAAAAGAGCTTCGTTGCACCCGTAAATTTCTTTCAGCGCCAACTGGCTGCTGCTTCCGCCAATCCAGCTTCCCGAAATAGTGACCAGCCCTTTCCAGTATTCGTTGGCAATTGCCTGCTCCCGAAATCCCGGAATGAGCCACATAACCAGAAAAAAGGCAACGGGAGCGCCAATGATAATGCCCACCGTACCCGACATAAACGTGATCAGTGCTTTGGGACCGAGTCGGAGAATTGCCCGCAGGTCGGCGGTGGAGGTGAGCAGGACCAGGGCTGCCGGCAGTAAATAGTTGGTCGATACTTTATATAAGCTGGATTGCTCCCCCGAAATAATGCCAAGGCTGTTCATGCCCGCCGGGAAAACGTAGCACAACAGCAGCGAGGGGACGTACGTATAGGCCCGTTTCCAGAAGGGGTGTTCTGACTGGGATGTTCTGAAAATAAGGGTCAGTAAGACTAGGAAAATGCCAAGGATAATGGCATCGTTTGTAATGAGTGGGTGCATCCGAAAACAAATTTGCTGCCACATCGCTTCTGTTGCGGTGTGGCAGCAAATTAGGTACAAAATAGCAGGACTTTATCAGTTCGAATAGCTTAGGCCATCGCCAAAAGTGAAAAGGGCGTAGCCTTTTGGCTTCATATGGCCCGGCACGTCGGATTGATTGTCGAGTACGGCCTGCCGGGAAACGGGCGTACTGAACGGCATTTTACCGGTCGGGTTAAATTTTCCGCTCAGCACGTCCAGAATGGCATCGGGTGTGGTGCCAAACGTCGCCAATACCGTTTTGAGATTCGGGTTATCAATTTCATCGATCACCCACGGACTCGTGTAATTGATCAGTACGACGGTGGGTTTCTGACTGGTTAGCTCATTGACATGCTTAACGTCGATCTTGTTTTTTGACAGTTGCAGTTCAATAGGCCCGCCGTTCGAACTAAATAAGCTACCGCTGCTGGGTGTTAGCATCATTACCACTACATCCGCTTCATCTTTACTTCCGACAAACTCCAGATTCCAGTTATTGGTTGCGGGCTTAATAACTGTAATGGGCTCCTTCGAACGGCCGTTGTCATAGTACGACTCAATAAACACTTTGGTTTTGGGTGCCAGAGGCAACAGCTTTCCCGAGTTGCGCAGCAGCACAATGGATTTGCGGAAAGCCAGATCGGCCCGCTGCTGAAACTCAGGTTTTCCAACGGTTTTCTGCGCCATCTCCGGATCGACGTACGGGTTTTCGAACAGGCCCAGTGCGAACTTCTCACGCAGTAGCCGGGCGATGGATTCGTTGATCCGCTTTTCACTCACAAGGCCTTTCTTGACAGTAGACATCAGCAGCGAGGGGTCGGCAGACCCTGAAAACAGGTCGACTCCGCACTCGATGGCCTTTTGATACCGTTCTTCAATGCTTAATTTCTCAACGCCCCAGGGCATCATTTCGATAGGTCCGGTATCGGAGTTGACGATCCCCTGAAAGCCCATTTTGTCGCGTAGCAAATCCTTGATGATGGCTTTGTTGTAGGCAAACGCAACTTCTTCGTACTTGGTACCAATAGGTTTGGCGTAATACGGCATGATGGCCGATGTACCGGCATCGATGGCGGCCTTAAACGGTTTGAGGTGATAATCGAACATCTTGCCGGGGTAATGCTGGTCTTTCCCCCAGTCGAAGTGCGGGTCCTGCCCCTCCACCTGTGGGCCACCACCGGGGAAGTGCTTGGTGGTAAGGCCTACGGAGTGGATGCCAAGTTTTGGTCCCTGAAAGCCGAGTACGATTTCGCGGGTCATGTTGGCGGCTAAATCGGCATCTTCGCCGAAAGTGCCTTCAATACGCTGCCAGCGCGGTTCAGTCGCTAAATCGGCCATGTATTGGTACCCTTTCCGTAACCCCACAGCCGCCCATTCCTGCCGGGCTATATCGGCAAACTCACGCGTAAGTTTCAAGTCCCGCATGGCCGCCAGACCCAGTTCGCCCGGCCACTTTGAGAACACCGTAGTGCCAACACTAAGGCCAACGGACGCGTCGGTTGTGATGTGGTTTCGTGGGTTGGAGGCCACGATAGCCGGAATGCCCAAACGGGAGTTTTCGCAAAGGGCCTGTAGGTTATTGTGCCAGTCGGCCATGGTTTTCGCCGAGGTATTGGCCCGTAGAATGAAATGGCGGAGCTGGTTCTGCGTCACAGCTTTGGTGGTTCCGGCAGCCATCATCATGGGATAGGGGAGTGGCTTCCGGGTGAACATGTTCATGCTCTGTACCTGATCTTCTTCATTGAAGCCACTGGTAATTTCGGCTTTTGGAGCGCCCTGCTGAAACGAAAAATCGCCCGCCATCCGCGTTGTGCTGATGAGCATAAAGCCTATCTTTTCTTCCAGGGTCATCTGGCCGATCAAATCCTGCACGCGCTGTTCGGTGGGTAAGCGCCAGTCTTCGTATTTGTCGAGTTTTCCGTTTTTGTTTAGGTCTTTAAAGGAAAGGCCGTTAAGGGTTAGCGTTTTAACGGATCGCGAGCCCAAAGCAGGCTGTACTGGTTTCTGAGCCAGTCCACTTGTGGCTGCCAGCGTGAGCGCTGATAGAACCAGATAGTGATACTGGAAACGCTTTTTCAAATGATGCATGGGTTAAAAAAGTTAAGGCAGTTGGGTATTTTCAGGCAAAACTATAAGAACGACGGTGAAACGTATAAAAATAGATTATTGTGTAAAACCAAGATCAGGGACGCTATACAAAAGCGTTACTTAATACTATTCCTTGTTAAGTTTAACCCCTCAGTGACGTGAATACAAGTATTTTCTCGGGAAGAACGAGATAATTTCACGCAAACGATTTCGGGAACGATTGCGCTGGCTATACAGAATTTAATTTTTTCTTTAAATAAGAGTAAAATGCCTTTGCTATCTTTAGGGTTTCCTGGCCATTTGTCTACCGCATTGCGGCAGGAAAAATATAATTATACTAATTTCTCTATCATGAAGAGCATTACCATAAAGGATATTGCCCGTGAGTTGAACCTATCTACGTCGACCGTTTCCAGAGCCTTAAGGGATAGTACAGAGATCGGTGTTGAAACGAAGAAGCGCGTACTGGAACTGGCGCATCGGCTAGATTACAATCCGAATCCGGTTGCGCTGAGTCTACTGAGCAGCCAGAGTAACGATATTGGCGTCATTGTACCGGAAATCGCGAATCCGTTCTTTGCTATTGTCATCGCGGGCATTGAAGATGTGGCCTTTGCCCAGGGATACCATGTCGTTATCTACCAGAGCCATGAAGATTATGCGCGTGAAGTGCTGAATGTCAAACACATATACAATCGGCGAAAAGATGGTTTACTCGTGTCGGTGGCCACTACAACGACAGATTACACGCACTTTAAAAACATTCATGAACGCGGTTTCCCCATTGTGTTCTTTGACCGTATCTGCGAGGAGATCGACACGCACACGGTATCTGTCGATGACTTTGAAGGAGGCTACAAAGCTACGGAGCATTTGATCAAACAGGGGTGTGAGCGTATTGCCCACGTATCCGGTCCCGATCATCTGCTTATTAGCCGTCGGCGATTGCAGGGATACCGCGCTGCGCTTCTTGAGTATGGCAGACCTATACTCGACGAATTGGTCGTTTCTTCTCCTTACTCGTCAACCAACGCCCTGGAAACCGTCCAGTCGCTATTGGCAATGCCCAATCGCCCGGACGGTATTTTTGCCTCCAGCGATAACATTGCCATTGGCTGTCACGCTGCTATCGTTGCCGCGGGTCTGCGGATGCCCGAAGATATCGCACTGGTTGGCTTTTCTGATCTACCCATCGCAGCTCTGCTCAATCCACCCTTAAGCTCAGTAGCACAACCGGCTTTCGAAATGGGCCGTTCTGCGGCTGAGTTGCTGATCAAGTTGATTCGGAACCCAGGCGAGCACAGCACGTCGATCAGCAATATGTTGAAAACGAAACTGATGGTTAGGAAGTCCTCGATGCGGGTTAGTGAGCTAGGCTAATAGGCTGGTGGTCAGTAAGGTAAAATGCTCAGTGTACGAGTGGATTGGGCCGCAGGTACGAACCGTTGGCAAAGCTGATAACATAGTCGGACGGGAAAAACTGGCTCTTCACGTAGTAATCTGTCGTGATAATCTGAGCTCCCGACTGGCAGGCTGCCTCGAAATTACGTTTGTCGTTGGTTCGGGCCTGCCGGGTATCCGAATCAGCGCGTGTGCGGACCAGGTACCCTTTTTTGACCATCGCCTGAATCTGGTTCTGCTCTTCGATTGAGTTATTCAGGATCATAAATGCAGCTTCGGGCGTTGCCGGTTCCGAATTGGTGAACAGAACGCGGTTCTTCAGCGATGGGTGCCCGGTTATGTAGGCCGACCGTTTGGCGCCGGTTTCGTCGAGAACGAACAGGAACTTTCCCTTCGATGCCTGCAGCGTAGGCCAGTTTCCCGCCAGCACCGCAGCTTCCAGCGTAGGCTTGCGGCCCCGCACATCATCGGGCCTGATCAGTTTGGAACGCCCCAAACCCGCCAGAATATCACTGTCCAGCTGATTTAGTACCGATTCCGTGAACGGCTCGGGTAAGGTGAAGCCCGCTCGTTTGATCGTGTCGTCTTTGGCGTTCATGGTAATAAAGACAGGGTAATGGTTCGGATGAGCATCAGACCAGCGTTTGAGTTCGGTCAGACACCCTTTAAACGTGGGGCAGTTACTTCTAAAGTCAATATCCTGAATGTGAAATACTTTAAATCCGGGTTCATTCATAACCCCGGCTACATCGTACGGCTGTTGGTTTTTGGCGAGTTGAAGACCCATCGGATGGGCGTATTTACCCCCTTTGGTATCGGCATAAACATCGATCTCAAGGTTCTGCAAGCCGCGATTCAGCTGGTCGGTCAGGCTGGAGTGGCTGTACTCGATGGCTTTAAATCGTACTGAATCGGATTGTGTCAATAAAGCGAACAACGCGAGGTCAATGGCCTGTTTGTAGCTATTGTGCGAGCCGATACACTGAATCTGATTTAGTTTGAGGGTGTCCAGGCTCGGCGGTGTAAGCGCGGTCAGCAGGAGAAAACAAACCAGGAAGAGGGGCATTTTCATGAGAAACAGCAAGGTCGATTTAGGCGCACAAGTTAAGGTGCCGAATATTACCGGCACGTTAATTTTGGCTTAAATCGACCTGAATAGGCTGCTTACCAATACCTTATCCGATATTGCGCCAACTGCCGGCATCATGGACATTCATCACGCCATGTCCAGCCATCAGGCTTTTGGCGCGGGCACTTCGCACACCGGATGCACAGCAAACAACAATGGGTTTAGTATAGCTTTTGATTTGAGTAATCCGGGCGTCAATCTGGTCCAGCGGAATATTGACAGCACCGTTGGCGTGCCCGCTGGCAAATTCGCCGGTAGAGCGTACGTCAAGCACGACGGCTCCCTGG
The DNA here is from genome assembly GCF_054781875.1 of Spirosoma pulveris. NCBI lineage: Bacteria > Pseudomonadati > Bacteroidota > Cytophagia > Cytophagales > Cytophagaceae > Spirosoma > Spirosoma pulveris. The sequence continues at coordinate 100,016 of NZ_BAAGTO010000011.1, read as the reverse complement.
CTGAGAATTTCCTGAATATTGGCCTTATCGGATGAGCCGAAGAGGGACTTGAATAAATTTAACATTGTCTTCGTCGCGTGAAGTTGCGGAATTTATCCCTGATTTGGTTTCGACCACAAAGCTACCGGTGGCAAAACTTGACTTTTGTGATATTTATCACCTAAGTTTTACGTATCAACGCAAATTTGTTGAGTACAGAGAGCCGGAGAAAACAGAGACTAGTTAAAAACCTCTGTGTTCTCCGTACCTCTGTGCTCATTAAAATTACTGGATGGTTACCGTGTTAAAATCCGGCGGCCTGGCCGTCTTTTCTGGACTCCGTAGCTCCGTGATACACTTTGTTTTTGGCGTCGTACATAATGGCCTGATAGCCGCCATACCCACCCAGCCCATAGCCTACCTTATGGCCTTTACGCATCAGGTCGCGGATGGTTTCGTAGGGGTAGCCTGATTCCAGTGTAATCTGTCCCGAGTCGGTCATTCGTTCGCCCGTTGGTTCGGATGATCCCTGGTGGTCGATGCGGGGAGCGTCGCCTGCTTCCTGCGGATTCATCCCGAAGTCGATCATGTTCATGATGATCTGAACATGCCCCAGCGGTTGAAAGCTGCCGCCCATAACGCCGAAGCTCATAAAAGGCTGTCCATCTTTGGTCACAAAAGCGGGGATAATAGTCTGGAAAGGCCGTTTATGGGGGGCATAGGTGTTGTTCTGCCCGTCAATCAGACTATACAGTTCTCCTCTGTCCTGGAGCATGAACCCCAACCCGTCCGGAGCCATGCCCGAGCCAAAGCCGCGATAGTTACTTTGAATGAGCGAGACCATATTGCCTTCGTCGTCGGCTACGGTCAGGTATATCGTGTCGCCCTGCTTGAGGGCCGGGTTCCCAGCATCGACCCGGCTGGCGGCCCGGTTGAGGTCGATCAGCTGACGCCGTTCGGCCGCGTACGATTTACTGACGAGTTCGTTGACGGGGATTTTGGCAAAAGCCGGATCGGCATAATATTTGGCCCGGTCTTCGAACGCCAGCTTCTTGGCTTCTACGAACCGGTGAATGTGCTCGGGGCTGCCCCAGGGCGTTTGCGAAAAATCGTAACCTTCCAGCAGATTCAGCATCTGCAAAGCCGCAATGCCCTGACTGTTGGGTGGCAACTCCCACACATCATAGCCCCGGTAATTGGTCGACACGGGTTCAACCCATTCGGAGGTGTGGTCGGCTAAATCTTTGGCGCTGAGGTAGCCGCCCATTTTTTTCATGAAGGCATCAATCGTTTGGGCAATGTCGCCTTTGTAGAAAGCATCCCGACCACCTTTGGCAATCTTTTCGAGTGTATTGGCAAGGGCCGGATTTTTGAAGAGTTCGCCCCGCCTGGGAGCCGCCCCGCTGGGTGCATAGATTTCTTTCACATTGGGGTATTTACCGAACCTCGCAATCATCGATGGCCAGTAAAAAGCGGCTTCGTCGTGAACGGGGTAGCCTTCGCGGGCGTAGCGGATGGCGTGGGCCAAAATGCTGGTCATGGGCGCTTTGCCGAACCGTTTGTGCAGTTCAAACCAACCATCCACGCAGCCCGGCACCGACACCGGCAGGGGGCCATCGGACGGGATGTGTTTGAGACCCCGTTTTTGAAATTCTGCCAGCGTAAGTGTGTAGGGCGAACGTCCCGAGGCATTGAGACCATACAGCTTTTTGGTTTTGGCATCCCATACAATAGCGAACAGGTCACCGCCAATACCGTTGACGTGCGGTTCCACCAACCCTTCCATAGCGTTGGCGGCAATCGCGGCATCGATGGCATTGCCGCCCGACCGCAGCACATCAATAGCGGCCTGGGTAGAAAGCGGATGTGACGTACAGGCCATACCATGCCGGGCCATAACGACCGCCCGGGTGGCAAAGGACTTGCCGCTGAGCCGATCCTGCGCCGGAACGGTTGTGGCGAACGAAACCAGAAAGAGAAACGGGAGTAGCGATTTTTTCATGAATTGGGTGTTCAGGTTGCCGTAAATGAATTGTGCCCCGGTGATAGACCGAGGCACAATATAACGAAAGGAGCGTATTGGTTTTTTGAAAAAAATGCCGGGTATTATTCTGCTTAGTCGATTAGAATTATTTTCCGGGTTTGCCGCTGCTGGTTTTGGGTTAGCATCAGGACATAGCTTCCCCGGTTGTATTGATCGACCATGACTTTAATTAGATTCTCGCCCTGGGTGAGCTGGTGGGTTGCCTGGTGGACTGGCTGAGCCATCATATTGATCAGTTGAATGGTTGCCTCTCCGGCTGTTTCGGCGTAATACTGCACCCACACAACCTCTTTAGCCGGTACGGGATAAGCTTTCATGCGTGATTCTTCGGGAAGCTCAGCGTTTGTCGTGTTAGCCAGGCGGGCACCACTGGTACCAATCAGGCGGGCACCGGCCCAGTCGCCGTGGTCGCAGGAGGAGTCGTCGCCCCCGTTGGTGACAACGAGTTTAAGGGTTTGTTTACCCGATACATCCAGGTCGATTGATTTCGTGGCCGTTGTCGGGTTCATCACGCCACTGCTGTAAGCCAGCACATCGTTCAGGTAGACCTCAAAACTTACTGTACCGCAGGTGATGACTTCATCGTCGAGGCCAATATCTGTCAGGAAGCGGCTGTACTGACCGTTCAGATTATAGGTAATCGAAGCCGAACCATGTACGCCAAGTCCTTTAGCATAGGTGACGCCGTTCAGGGTGATGGTCTTGCCGTCGCCCGCGCTACTTTCGCCGTTGCTGCGGTCCTTTTCAACCGGTCCGTAACCGTTGGTTGCTGTTGTCCAGTTCAGGTCAGACAAAAAGATGCCGGTGCCCGTAGCCGAAGTAGGTGAGGTAGCCGTTGGCGCGGTGCCTGATACAGATGGGTATAAATAACTTTGGGGAATAGCCTGCTGTGCCTGGCCGGGGTACGCCCACAATAATTTGGCTACCGCGCCCGCGCCACCATCGTAGTATTCCATCTGAACGGTATACCGTTGCCCGGCGGTCAGGGCGATAACCGGGCTGCTGTTCGTTGTTGGCCCATGTACGGTCCAGTTGCTGACAACCTGCGTGCCATTGACCCAAAGACGAACGCCATCATCCGACGTTGTGCTGAAGGTATAATTGCCCGTAACGGGGGCTTCAACCTGTCCGGTCCATCGAACCGAAAAATTATCGGTGTTGATGGTGCCGGGAGCGGGAGAGCCGGTGCCCCAGTCGAAGTTCACTGTGGCATCGGTACGGGTCAGTGAAGCCGGAGCCGTCAGAGTAGCATTGTTATAATAGGTGCCCACAAGTCCGGAACCACTCCCTGTTCCACCCGTACTGGTCGGTACCCGTAAGAGTACGGCTGCCGGAATCGCTTGTTTGCCAACACCCGGACCCTCATAACTGACAGTCAGCGTTTGTCCTCCGTTGCCCTGGAAAAAAAGGATCGACAACGCATGCTTACCGGCTTTTAACCCAATGGTACCCGCTTTTTCAATGGCCGCATGTACACCGTCGTTGTTGACCACTTCGGTCGTGCCGATGAGTAGTTTGCTGCCATCGTCAGAGTTCGTATAAAACGTATAGACGCCATCGGTCGGTACGCTGATGTATCCCTTGAATCGAATCCCGTAATTATCGGTGCGGTTACGAACGGATAGGTTGGGGGTGGAAATAGTACCCGCTTTAGTCGTTGTCAACGCGTTGAAATCAGGCAGTGTGCTCCAACTGCCTTCGACATACTGATACTCCAGTCCGGCAACGGTATTGGCTGGGTTTTCCGGCTCACGTAACGAAACGACGGGGGTGTTATCCTTGAAGAGAACAACGGATGCATAGGCGGGAACCGTTACCTGATTGGTACAGATCGTGTTTTTTGCATCGCGATATGTGCCCGTTAGCGGAACCTGAACCGGGTTAGCGGTCGGGTTCGTCAACAGCTTCAAATAGTCATCCGGATTGCCGGACGAATACGTAACGGGACTGTTTTTCGACGCCGGATCCTTACCATACTGACTCTGCCATTGTGCCATCGACAGGCTGGCGCCGATGTTCCGATTATAAACCGTTAGAATTTTATAAACATCGTCAAACGGGCGGGCGTAAACGTTGTTATTGAAGTCTCCGTAACTGATCAGGTCATTCTGGTTCGATTCGTATTTCACCAGAAACTGACTGGCTAACCGGCTGACCAGTATGTTGTTCTGAATGATGTTATTCCGGGGTTGGCAGCCGTTGGCACTCATAATGGCTAACTGTCCCTCGTTGTTGTTGAAGGAGGTATTTCCGGTCAGGGTGATGTTGGATGAGCCGTGCAGAAAAATTCCCAGGCCTTTGCAATGCCCAACGGTATTGCCGCTTACCTCGATATTCGTCGTGCAGTCGTCGAGGTAGATTCCATTGGCTCCGGAGGAACTACCTGCCGGGCTTCCCTCTGGAGCACCGATTCCGTTCGTTACGGTGTTGGCAATCAGTCGAATATTGGCCATGGGCAGTTGGTTGCCATTCCAGATGTACAAGCCGCTTCCATCGCTTTTTGTCAGGCAGAAATTGCTGATCTGATTGCGCTGAATGGTCGTGTTGGCCGAGAAATTCAGCGCATTATAGCCGATGTTATCGAGCGTATTAGCCTCAATAAGCGTGTTGGCGGTTGTAGCTGCATGAAAACCGATGTAGGTGCCATCCCCACTTTTTCCGCGGCCCGGAAAAAGTCCTATACGCCGGATGGTGTTTCCCCGGAACGTAACATTCTGGTACGTTTCAATGTCAACACCGTTGTTATTCGCATCTTCGATGAGGGTATTTTCGATCAGCAACTGCTGGCCGCTTCCCTTCACAAGCAGGGCATCTTCGCCGGATTTTGTCAGGTCATTCCCGCTGATGATCAGATTCGAGCAATTGGTTGCCGTCAGGTTAGAGGCCAGTGCCTGCGTAAGATGAAGGTTACGAATCGTGATGAACGACACCGCCGATAGACTGACAACGTCGGCGAAGACCGTAGCCGTAATCTTTTGAGTATTAGGATTGGACTGGCTGTCGTAGAGCCGAATCATTTTTGTTGACGGATTGTAATACCATTCGCCGGTTTGATCGAGTGTATTGGGGTGGTTCTGGATAAAGAATCCCCAGTTATCGCTGATATCGTAGTTGCCGGAGCCTATGATAGCCAGACTGTTACCGGTCTGGCCCGTAATGGTAGCGCGGTTCAGAATCCATTGCACCGGCCGGTAGACAACTTCTCCGCCCAGCCAGTTCGTGAGCAACGACTGCTGACTGGTTAGCTGGGTTTTACCCACGTGCGATTGGACCGTCAGGTAGCCTTTATTCGCAGCGTCGAGATTTGGGTAGCGACCCAGGGGGAGGATCGCGCCGTTGCGGTACAGGCCCGTCACCCGACTTCCGCAGGAAGGACATAGTGCCTGCCAGGTGTTGTTGCCGATGTTCGTCCAGGCGGTAACGCCCACCGCCCCGGTAAGTACCGGCTTGTTGCCGGAGCCATACGCATCGACCAGTATTGGTTTGTCGCTGGTACCGGACTGTTTAATTTGCAAGCTGCCGCTAAATGCATCGTCGCGCCGAAACAAAATCTGATCGCCCGGTTGTAAGGAAAGGCTGTTGATTTTGCTGATCGTTTGGAAGGGAGCATCGCTCGACCGACCTGAGTTCGAATCGTTGCCCGTGCTGGCAACATAATACGTAGTTTGTCCGAAAGCGGGGGACAGTTGTCCACTAAGCAGCAACAGACAAGCTGGTATATAGCACAATAGTGCCATAACCGGGAAGCATACTGTATTTTTCAAGTTACGGAGGGTTTGTCACTCTACTTATGGTATATAGAGTAACTTATAGTTAACGAAATATATTTATCGTAAACTAAATAAACAAGCTAAGTCTTTACATTTTTTATAATTGAGGTATATAATTATATTTATTAATGAAAAAATTATATTAAAGTACAAGTTGATGTGTTTTATGGTACAATAAGCCTGCTTAAGATAATGTGACGAATGGGCGCGTTGCGGGCCAATGTTCCTTGACGTAGTTAGTCCTGTACTCAACTCATTGATAGTAGACCATAAACCATGAGTTAAATCAAGCGATCAGGCTTGAACCAGCGACTTAGTTGACCCTGGCCTATACATGATCTTGACAGCCCAGGCCATAAAAAATGCGCTCCTCCCGGTCTCAATTCGTACGAGACCAGAGGGAGCGCATCACGAACGAATGCAGAAACTATTAGTGACTATCGCTGGAGGTGTATTCGTATACGCCTAATCCGAGCGTTTCGCTGGTGTACTTCCTGAGTTCCTGGCCAAGCTCCGGGTTGTCCGCTAAAACCTGACCGTAACTTGGAATCATATCCCGAAGTTTGTTCTGCCAGGCCTCGGTGGCCAGTTGCTCAGGGAAGCAGCGTTTTAGCAAATCGAGCATGATTGAAACGGCGGTTGATGCACCCGGTGATGCGCCCAACAGAGCCGCAATGCTGCCATCGGCGGCACTCACCACTTCCGTACCGAACTCCAGTACGCCACCTTCTTCGTCATCTTTCTTGATAACCTGTACCCGCTGGCCGGCAATTTCCAGTTCCCAATCGTCCATCTTTGCATCAGGGTAATACTCCCGCAGAGCGTTCAGCCGGTCTTCGGGCGATTGTAGTACCTGCTGAATCAGGTATTTTGTCAGCGATACATTGTGCAGACCCGCCATGAGCATGGGGGCCATGTTGCTCAACTGGATCGATTTTGGCAAATCCATGTACGACCCGCTCTTTAGGAATTTCGTTGAAAAACCGGCATATGGGCCAAACAGAAGCTCCCGTTTGCCTTCAATCATGCGGGTGTCGAGGTGGGGAACTGACATTGGTGGAGCCCCTACCGATGCTTTTCCGTATACTTTAGCCTGGTGGCGCTCAATGATATCGGGGTTAACGCATTTGAGCCATTGTCCACTTACCGGAAAGCCGCCAAAACCCCGGCTTTCGGGAATATCGGATTTTTCGAGCAGGCGCAGCGAGCCGCCCCCGGCACCAATAAATATAAACTCGGTCTGTACATCCCGAACCTGGCTGGTCGTAACGTTTTCAACCCGGATTTTCCAGCCACCGAGGGATTTTGACCGCCACAGATCCCGAACGTCATGGGCAAAGTAGAGATGAACGCCGGGCATATCATACAACCGACGGAACATGGCCCGCGTCAGGGCTCCGAAGTTTACATCGGTTCCAATGTCCATACGGGTAGCGGCTACCGGTTGTGCCGGATTACGGTCCTGCATAACCAGCGGCATCCACTCGGCTAACTGACCCCGGTCTTCGGAATAGTGCATGCCGTGGAAGAGGTAATTCTGCTGAAGTGCCTCAAACCGTTTGCGGAGGTAGGCTACGTTCTCATCGCCCCACACGAAGCTCATGTGCGGAATAGACCGGATAAAATTCGGGGCATCGTGTAGAAATCCCTTCTGAATGAGAAAAGACCAGAACTGCTTCGACTGTTCAAAAGACTCCGCAATCTTGATCGCCTTCGACGGGTCGATGGTGCCGTCTTCTTTCTCGGGGGTGTAGTTGAGTTCGCAGAAAGCCGAGTGACCGGTTCCCGCATTGTTCCAGGCATCCGAGCTCTCGGCAGCTGCGCTGTCGAGCCGTTCGTAGATGTCGATGGTGATGTCGGGCTGCAATTCTTTAAGCAGCACGCCCAGCGTGGCACTCATAATCCCGGCCCCGATCAACACCACATCGGGACCTTTTTGTACTGATTTATTGCGTTTCGCCATGATTTAAGTAGGCAGGTATATATTCTATATATCTACAAAATTGGTGCGTTGGATGTTCCGGAATAATGTACTAACCGGCCTTTTGTTTGTTTTTCTTATCGCCTGGACGGTTAACTTTAGCCGATAGTAAGTAAACGGTTACCGATGTATGGTCTTGTTCGGCATTACGCCTGAGAATAATGATTTTATTCCGACACATTATGCAAATGCGCTTGTCTGCCTGGCTGTGACGGCTACATTGGTTTATTTTTAAATATTTTTAGCCCATGATGTATCGAATTCGGGCTGTTGTTCTGGTTTGCCTTTGCGGGCTGCTACTCGGCCAGTCTGGGCGGGCGCAGCCCTTGCCACTCACCCCGGCCATGCCTGAGCCAACAGGCATAAATCAGGGGCGTTTTATTGGTGTGCTGGTTGGAACGGCGGCTTTTTATACCATCACGCTGCTCATGCTGCGTAAACAATGGTACAAGAAGAAAGTCCCTTTCCACTCCTTCAACGACAATGCCGAGTGGCTCCAGATGGATAAAGTCGGGCATGGGGCAACGGCTTACTGCATGAGCCGGGGCGGGTACGAGCTGATGCGCTGGAGTGGTGTCAATGAGCGGGCCAGCATTCTGACCGGCGGCCTACTGGCTCTTTTATTCCAGACAACCCTCGAAGTATACGATGGACATTCGGAAGGATGGGGATTTTCCAAAGGGGATATGCTGGCCAATGTTGCCGGAACGGCGCTGTTCGTGGGGCAGCAGTATGGAGCCGGGCAACAGGTGGTAAGTATGAAATATGGCTTCCGAAAAACGATCTTCCCGCCGTTCAGACCCAATGTACTGGGTAAAACGACGGGCGTTCAGATGCTGAAAGATTATAACGGACAACAGTACTGGCTGTCGGTTAACCTGGCATCAGTATTACCGGTGGGACCTGATTTTCCGCGCTGGCTCAATCTCGACGTTGGGTACAGTGGTAGTGGTATGATTGGCGGGCATGAGAATCCGCCAATTGTCGACAAAGACGGGAAAGCTGTCAAATTTGAGCGGTATCGACAGTTTTTCATTTCGCCCGATGCTGACTTTTCCCGGATACGCACGTTTTCACCCTCCCTACAGCGCTTTGTTGGTACGGCTCAGTTTTTTAAAATCCCGGCTCCATCGCTGGAGTACAACCGGGTAAACGGGCTTCGGTTTCATCCGCTGATTTTGCCAAAAGAATAACAGCATTTGTCAACGAGAAAGCCCCCCAAGGGACAGAGACTATAAACCTCTGTGCCTTGGGGGGCTTTCTCGTCTAAGCGAATCGAGTATTACAATCGGCCGCCACCGATGTCGAATCCAACTTTAATACCCAGGTAGGCATTTTTACTATCGATCGTCGTGTTCGACAGCTTAAGCGTTGTGGTGGGTACCGCGTTGTATTCAACACCCACAACGAAATGCCCGGTTTTGATACCGGCTCTGATCATTCCGCCAAATTTGGTATCTGACGTAAACGCCACATTTTCGGGTGGGTTCTGGCCTTCCGTTACCGTAAAGGTTTCCGAAGAGCCAATCGAATAGATCCCGGCGCCCAAGCCAACGAAGGGACGTATCTTCCCTTTACCAATCAGGTAAGTACCCGTTACCATGCCAGAGCCAAATGTGCCCACATTGCCCGTGTAGGTATTGCCATTCGTGACTGTAACGCCCCGGGCAATAAACGCCGTTTCCAGCCGAACCCCCAAGTCGAAGTTATCACTCAGGCCGTATTTAGGCTCCACGCTGAACAAAAATCCACCCGATAAACCTTCTCCCAGTGCTTTGGCATACCCCAGCGAGACATTGACTTTAAAAGGTTTGTACTCCTGCGCTGTGGCTGAGAACGTAACGACTGTAAACAAAATAAAAAGAACGCGTTTCATAAAACTGAGTTGTAAATGGTGAAACATTATTTCCTGCACTGATGACGAACGAGCCCTAAGGACCCTGTAAATCGAGATTAGTAAGTCGCTTCAGCGCTCATCTTCACAGCTAGTTACACAAACGCCTTTGCGTTACTTTTGTTAGTACCCTACTTGGTTAATTCGCCGGGGGTAACAAAAATTCTTGTTTTCAAATTAGCCCGAAGGACCGTTAGCGGTAATTTCCGCCCGATGGTGTCGTCCGTTAGCAGCCGGTGTAGATCATCGACCGATGTAACAGGCTGGTCCGCAAAACCAACAACGATGTCGCCTTCCCGCAGGGAGCTGTTATCGGCTATACCATCCGGTTCGACACTCACGACCATAACGCCCGATTTCCCGGATAGCTGATTATACTGCATAATCCGCTCAGTCAGGTTGATCAACTGTCCGGCAATGCCCAGATAACCCCTCCGTACGCGCCCGGTCATGATCAATTTGCCGGCCACCAGAGCCGCCAGATTGGATGATACGGCGAAACAAATACCCTGCGCGGGTAAAATAACCGCTGTATTTACGCCAATGACATCCCCCTGCGAGTTGACCAGCGGACCGCCCGAATTGCCGGGGTTGAGCGCAGCATCCGTTTGAATAACATCGTCAATTAACCGCCCCGACTCCGACCGAAGCGTCCGGCCGAGGGCGCTCACCACACCGGCCGTCAACGAGTACTGATACCCGTACGGATTTCCAACGGCAATGGCGATCTGACCAACCTGCACGTGCTTTGAGTCGGCAAAGCGAATGGCTTTCAGGTTATCGGCGTAGATTTTCAAAACGGCAATATCGGTATCCGGATCCCGGCCAATTAAGGTGGCATCATACTCACGGGCGTCCGGCAGGTGGACTTTGATGTCCGTTGCTCCGGCTACAACATGATTGTTGGTAATGATGTAACCATCACTGGAAATGATGAAACCGGAGCCCGAACCACCTTCGGTGCGGTCGCGACCCGGCGGGCGTCCCGGCACCGGCGATTGGGACTGCCGACCGGGTGTTGAGTCGACCGGCCGTTTGCTAACCTTGATCTGTACCACCGAAGGGCTGACTTTTTTGGCTACATTTACGACCGTATTTGAATAAGCGTCAAGAAGCGTTGAATCGGGTAGCGTCTCCTGCCCTGCCAGCGAAGCATCGCCGGCATGTGTTATAAATTGCATGTTCATCCGTAAGCGTTGATTTGTTGTGATGGAGACATGCTTCACGATTTATTCCAGAAAAGATTTTTGTCTTGTTGGGGTAGGGTTTCCCGTCAGTTTGTCAGCGTTTGTTTTAACTGAAACGAATGTTGGCTGACAGAGTGGGGAAAAGCGGCTGAAATGACAGAAAACCAAATTCACATTTTAGTAGTAATAAGGAACATGGATTTTGAGACGTATCTAATACAAAAGAAGATCGATGTCGAACAGTTTCAGCAGGTTGAGCCTGTTCGTTTCAGGGAGTGGCAGCGGGAATTCGAATTAATGCATCCGGAAAGCTTTACCGCACAAAAGAAATTTCTTTTGAATGATACCCGAAGAAAGTACCTTGTTCGTTAAAAATGTAGTATACGGCTTGAAGGACAGGCCGATTTTTGCTTTGTACACTCAACTTTATCATTCATGAGCCTAACGTTAGGAGAACTACGCGGCATTACAGACGCCGTACTCAATGCCTTGAAAGGGCAAGGCATCAGTGATAGTGACTCACTGCTCGAAGCCACAAAATCACCATCCGATCGCAAAGCGCTTGCCTCAGCCAGCGGAGTCGATGCAAACACCATCCTGGAGTTAGCGAACCGGGCCGACTTAGCCCGAATTAAGGGAATAGGGCGTGTTTACAGCGATTTAATGGAAGAAGCCGGGGTGGATACCGTCAAAGAATTGGCTCAGCGGGCCCCGCAAAGTTTACATACTAAATTGATCCAGATAAATAGTGTTCGGCAGTTTACCCAACGGCCACCCTCCGTTGAGCAAATCGGCGACTTTGTGGAGCAGGCAAAAGCATTGCCCAGAATGCTGGATTATTAGGTATCGGTTCCAATAACAGAACAGGCCTGCCGTAATGTATACGGCAGGCCTGTTCTGTTATTGGAACTGTAAACGATAAACCGCTAAAGTTCTTTTGCCCTGACTTGTTGACCATTTGGCTCATTCAGGTACTGCTCAAGCTGGAGTTCCAACTCCAGCTGACTCAAATTTGGAAACAACTTTCCGTTGATTGCCAGTGAGATACGACCGCTTTCTTCAGAAACGGCAATGACTGCGGCATCTGTCGCTTCGCTCATGCCTAAAGCCGCCCTATGCCGAAAGCCCAGCGAGGAGGGCAATTCATCATCATCCGAAACGGGTAAAATGCAACGGGCAGAACGAATCCTGCCGCCACTAATGATCACGGCGCCATCATGCAAGGGGCTGTACTGACTGAAAATAGCCAGTAACAAGGGCTTTGACAATTCGGCATCGACGATCTCGCCCGACTGGGCAAATTTTTCCAGGTCATCGTTTCGCTGAAGCACCAGCAACCCGCCGGAAAACTCAGCTCCCAGCGCTTTGCAGGCATCAAGAATTGGTTTTAGCGGCATCTGGCTATCGGTAGACTCAAAATCGCGGAGAAGCCAGCGACGAAGCCAGCGATTGTTCGTCAGGTTCGTTGATTTGCCAATGAGTAGCAGGAACCGCCGGATTTCGTGTTGGAAAATAATGATCAGCGCCAGGGCTCCAACACTAATGAAGTACTCAAGAATAGTAGTCATCAGGTTGAGTGCCAGTGCCTTTACCAGAAGGTAGGCCAGGTAGACCAGCAAATAACCAACAAATACCCGGCTGGCTACGCTGCCCCGAACTAGGTTGTAAATCTGATAAATAAGCAGGGCCACAAGGCCAATGTCGAGTAGATCGAGCCAGCCAATGTCTAAAAATCCCAGGCGAAAAGCCAGCATGAATAAATTGGTAAGGTTAGGGCTTAAAGATAGAAAGAAACCGGGCTTGAAGTCTACTCCTGAGCAGAAAGGCTATTCTATCGCTCCACCTCGTTAAATAGGAACCGTTTGCCCTTCAATGGCTAAATACGTTTCGGGAAAAACAGACCTGGCTTCTTCCAGAAACAAGTCGAACTGTTTGTACCGCGACGAGAAATGACCGATCAGTAATCGCTCTGCGCTGGCTTTGGCGGCAATGGTCGCTGCCTGCTTAGCGGTGGAGTGGTACACTTCGGTTGCCCGCTGGGCATTATCCTCCATAAAAGTTGCCTCGTGGTACAGTAAGTTGACCCCCTGAAGCTGGGGCACCAACTCCTCTACATAGCGCGTATCCGAGCAATACGCGTAAGAGCGGGGCGGTGCGCCGGGTTCAGTATAGTCGGCGCTGGCATAGAGAACTTCACCATTGGGGCCAAGAACATCCTCGCCGTTTTTCAACTGCTTCAGTTGATGTACCGGCACGTTCTCCGGGAGTTTTTCCCGCAGCAGGTGGGGTTTGTGGGGTTTTTCCCGGAAGAGGTAGCCAGAGCAGTCGATCCGATGCTGGAGCGGGATCGACTCCACCGTCATGAGCGGATGATCGAGCAGGAGCGTAGAAGCCCCCGGTTCAACCACCTGAAAATGCAGCCGGAAGCCTAACCTCGAATCGGAAACGCGAAAAATAGTGGTCAATACCTCATCCAGCCCGCGCGGCCCGAATAGGTACAGGTCCTCTGTTCGTCCGCCCAGATTCAGGCTCGACAGCAGCGGAGGGAGGCCGAAATAGTGATCCCCGTGAAGGTGGCTGATAAAAATATAGCGCAAACGGCCCGGTCGAATGCGCTGTTCAATCAGACGTAACTGCGTCCCTTCTCCACAATCGATAAGCACATAATCGCTGCCAATGGTCAGCAATTGTGCCGTCTGGTGGAGTTTAAGGGTAGGCGTAGCCGAACCGGCCCCCAAAATAGTGAGGGAAAAGGGTGAGTTTACCGGTCGGTTAAGCTCCGTGTCCTGATTTGGTTTTGAATTAGGCATCCGCATTACCGACGCTTCCCCCGACGTCGTACTCATCGTCTTCTTCGCTTCTAAAGTCGTTTTCCAGTTCATTCATAAAGACCGCATCGATCGCTTCTTCTACGGTTGGCAGAATGGTGAGATCGCTGATGTTGGCGCCGTCCAGAAAATCGATCAGGTCGTCGTTCTTCGTGACCAGAATCAACAAGCCAACTTCATTGATGCACTGTCGGTTTATCTTTCGAATCGTCATCAATCCGGACTGGTCGACGGATTGTACAGGTTCTACGTCAATGATAATGTTACTGTATCCTTCCCGAAAGAGGCCGCGGCTCAGGGTCTCAAACGTACTGGACACTTCTTCCCCAAACTGACTTTCAGCTAATCGGATCAGGGCATACTGTTCGTTTTTTTCGATTGTGTAATTCATGTATGTTCAATTTTGAGAGATTGGCTGAACAGACCGGCGGAAAGCAGGTATGCCTTCAGCCGTGAACTGTGTCAGTCAATGAGTCATTCACTCTACCGTAATTGCGCGTAAAATGTTTGTTTCAATTCGAGCCACCGGGTCGGCTGCTTCGGCGGGTTGAAACGACTGTCCGGTCACTTTTTCGAAAAGCTCGATGTAGCGGGTTGTAATCTGATTTACCCATTCGTCGGACATGGCGGGAATTGTCTGGCCGGTTTTTCCCTGGAATCCGTTCGCAATCAGCCATTCTCTAACGAACTCCTTCGACAATTGTTTTTGGGGCTCACCGGCTTCCTGATTGGCCTGATAGGTATCCGCATAGAAATAGCGTGAGGAGTCGGGTGTGTGTACTTCATCGATCAGGTACACCTTGCCATCCAGATTACCGAACTCGTATTTGGTATCGACCAGGATAAGTCCCTGTTGAGCGGCCATTTCGGTACCGCGCGCAAAGAGGGCCAGTGCATACTGTTCGAGTTGCACATAGTCCTCCTGCGACACGATGCCCCGGCTCAGAATTTCCTCGCGGCTAATGTCTTCATCATGCCCTTCGTGCGCTTTGGTCGACGGAGTGATGATCGGTGTTGGCAGGCGGTCGTTTTCGCGAAGGCCATCCGGAAGCGGAACCCCGCAAAGAATCCGATGCCCGTCCCGATACTGCCGCCAGGCATGACCGGCCAGGTAACCCCTTACCACCATCTCAACGGCATAGGGCTCACATTTAAGGCCGATGCTTACGTTCGGGTCCGGTACCGCGAGCAGCCAGTTGGGAACGATGTCGGCGGTAGCTTTCAGAAAATAAGAAGCTGTTTGATTCAGGACTTGTCCTTTAAACGGTATGGGTCGGGGTAAGACCACATCGAAAGCCGAAATCCGGTCTGATGCGATCATGACCAATTTGTCGGGAAAAGAATACACATCCCGGACTTTACCGCGATAAAAGGCCGTTTGGCCAGGGAATTGGAAGTTGGTTTCCTGAATTGCGTTCATTTAATTTAGGATTGATGACCCCGCGCCGGAACCAACGTGGCCCGGCCCGGCGCTATCGTTACAATTTTTCAATAATAATGGCCGATGCGCCACCTCCTCCGTTGCAAATACCGACCGCCCCAAAGCGCCCGCCGTTCTGCTGGAGAACGTTGGTGAGTGTGGTGACGATACGCGCTCCCGATGCGCCCAGCGGATGACCGATCGATACGGCACCGCCAAACACATTCAATTTCTCCTGGGGCACGTCAAGGACTTTACTAAAGGCTAAGGGCACAACGGCAAACGCTTCATTGATCTCAAAATAATCAATATCGCTGGTCTTAAGACCGGCCCGCTCAATGGCCAGGGGTACCGCTTTGGTAGGCGCCGTTGTGAACCACTGGGGCTCCTGCTCCGCATCGGCATAGGCGACAATCCGGGCCAGGGGTTTCAAGCCCAGTTCATCGGCTTTCCGTCGACTCATGACTACCAGTGCCGAGGCACCGTCGCTGATGGGGGATGAACTGGCGGGTGTTACCGTACCGTTGGGGGTGAAAGCCGCTTTTAAGGTTGGGATTTTATCATAAATAACGTTCTTGTACTCCTCGTCTTCACCAACGCTGACGGTCCCTTTCCGACTGTTAACCTCAACCGGAACGATCTCTTCGGCAAAACGACCGCTCTGGGTGCTGGACTCCGAACGCCGGTACGATTGTACGGTAAAGGCATCCTGTTCTTCCCGGCTGATTCCATAGGTGCTGGCCGTCTGATCGGCAAAGACACCCATGGCACATTGGTCGTACACATCGACCAGCCCATCGCGGGCGAGACCGTCTACCAGTTCAGCGTTCCCATATTTATACCCGAATCGGGCTTTGGGAACATAATAGGGCACATTGGACATGCTCTCCATGCCACCCGCCACGACGACATCGGCTTGCCCGAGCTGAATCGCCTGGGCGGCCAGCATAATGGCTTTTGTTCCTGATGCACATACTTTATTGATGGTGGTGCAGGGAATAGTAGGAGGGAGCCCCGCTTTCAAGGCCGCCTGTTTGGCCGGTGCCTGGCCAACATTGGCCGATACGACATTGCCCATGTATACTTCCTGCACGACGTCTGGCTGAACGCCCGCCCGGCTCAAAGCCCCCCGAATAGCCGCAGCACCCAAATCTACGGCAGTTAAGGTTGACAGGACGCCCCCGAAACTACCAATTGGCGTTCGAACGGCAGCAATAATCACGACTTCATTCATAGTAGTTTTGTTGTCTCTTTATGTACGCTACCACCGATTTCCCCTGACCTTCGATTTGTTCACTTGCCGCGCCGACAAGGCCAGTGCGTAAGGCAGGTCATCTTCCTGCATGGCGTTGAGGAGCAGCAGCGCCTGCTCTTCACTCAGGTTAAGGCGTTGAAAACGGCGCAGCAAATCGTCCTGCCGGTCTGAACGTTCAACCTGCTGGCCACCTGCCGGACGAGGTTTGTTTTCGGTATTCGGTTTGGCTTCCGGGGAATTCTGCTTTTGTTTTTTCTCCGGTGGTTTTCCGGAGTAATACTTCTTTATAACTTCAAAATTATACCGGGCGGGTTCATTATTCGCATCTTCGAGCAAAGCTTGTTCAAATAAAGCCAGTGCCGTTGTACTATCTCCCTGCAAACACGCCATAACACCCAACTGCGTAGCGGCTACCGTCCGTAGATCGGGCCGGTCCGACTGAAGCAGGGTTTCGTACTGTGGTTTTGCCCGGGTGTACTGCTTCAACTGAAAATAGGTATGCCCGAGGTTCAGCCGAACTGCCGGATCGATGGTGGTGGTTCGGCGGCTCAACTGAACGTATAACGGTAATGCTTTCGCATACTGACCTGCCTGGTAAGCTGCCTGAGCGTCCTGGCGCATCTGGTTATTCTGTGAAATAGGACTAACCGGAAGTAATTCGCTCCACCAGATCCAGAGAGTAATCAACAAGTACATCATACTACCTTACGTATGCCGGGTCAAAAATAAGACAAACTCGCCAGACCAACTCAAAGCCTGAATGTTCGAATTGTTACAATTAGGTCGAGCGCCAGCAAGCCCAGGGCCGCCAGTAAAAAATAATAATACTTATTTGTCGACACCGCTACCCTGTGCTGATCGATGGCCCGCCCTTTTAACAACCGGAGAATTGTTGCCAGCTCGTTAACATAACGTCCATTGGCATCCGCTTCTATATACTGTCCTCGGCTGTCGCGGGCCAGCTCCTGCAAAAAGGGGCGGTTCAGTCGGCTGCTCACGATCTGGTCATTGTCATCCCGCACAAAGTCATTTCCTTTTCGGATGGATGCGCCGGCCTCGGTACCCACACCTACGGTAATAAGGGGTAACCCAAACGAGCGCAGGCGGGCGAGTTCGGTTTGTTCGCAGGCGCTAAAGTTTTCTCCGTCGCTAAAAAGAACAATGGCCCGAACACTCTGGTGGGTCGATGAGTCGTCGACGAGTTTTTGACGGGCCATGGCAATGGCGTTGCATAAGTCGGTCTCGCCGGTGGGCGATATACTCGTGTGGACTTCGCGGATGAACTGCTTCAGGGCGTCATGATCGGCGGTGAGGGGCGAAAGCAGGATCGGCTCCGGGGCTGCCAGGATCAGACCGAATCGGTCGGCGGGCAGGGTATCGCACAGTTGCTGAATATCGTACTTGGTCCGTTCCAGTCGGGTGGGAACGATATCAGCGGCATCCATGGATCGCGAAACATCCACCAGCAGAAACGTATCGTGGCTGGTTGTGACCAGATCTCCCTCTGCTTCGCCAAAGGAGGGGCCAAGAAGCGCAATGATCAGGAGCGTGAGGTAACTGCCGCGAAGAAAAAACTTTGGTACCACCCCCCAGGCGGCTGTATTTAGCTGGCGGGCCAGGCGGAAAGTTCGCCAGATAAAGAGCGAATACAGGCCGATAAAGATGCCAATTAAAAAAAAATCGGTGCTGGTAATGGGATAAAGCCAATTCATTTACTGCGAGTATCAGCCTGATGATGAGCTAAATCGCCCATTGGTGACGAAATCAGGGAGGGCGAAATTAATAATTATAAAAAGATTTTTTGCGAAACCCCTTGCTGAAAAGCTATAATTGCCCTACCTTTGTGTCCCAATCAATCAGGAAGATGTTGGTTGGCTTCGGAGAGATGCCTGAGTGGCCGAAAGGAACAGTTTGCTAAACTGTCGTACTGGTAACGGTACCGAGGGTTCGAATCCCTCTCTCTCCGCTGAGTGAAGTACCTATCTTTCGGGGTGTAGCGTAGCCCGGTATCGCGCCTGCTTTGGGAGCAGGAGGTCGTAGGTTCGAATCCTGCCACCCCGACATCAAAGTCCCAAATAAAAAAAGCACTTGCCAGTACTGGTAAGTGCTTTTTTGTTGTCTTGTACTTTTCTACCAACCCGATTTTCCTGATACACCAGAAGACGTCCGTGGTGCAGTGCAAAAACGACGGAATCAGCCAGGTCCCCTGCAGCGAGCTGAATCAGCCCCAAAAAACCGGTTTTGCGTTTAAGTATATCCACTTAGTGAATGGTGGAAGTCACTGTACTTGAGGTAAGTTACCGAATCATCATACAAGCCGTTTTGAGTTGTGTTTCATGAATTTGTATTGTTAGAATATAGACTAGATAATATTACTAAATGGGCCGTTAAAGTTCAATACTTATCCAATGGTACGTTTGAGTCAACGTAAAGGCTTTGCTCCTGTGAAGAGTAGGGAAATTTATATAATTCCCAGAAACAGCGATTTTGACGGCTAACTAGTAGTTTATACTCATTGCCGTTCTCAGCCCATTTTTTTGAACTTATGGTTCATTATTGCAACTAAACAAGTCATTTATTGTAAAATTGTATTCAATATTTATTAATCGTAAATATTAAGCTAAAGGCTTCGGCAAATTGTGTATCTAAATAAATATTAGAATAGTCATATTTAGTCTGAGACAGGAGACCTCACGTAAAGGCTCTGCAGATTGAAAAGGTCTGGTTCTTATAGATAGGTTAGATGCGGTAGCTGACTGATCGCTGATCAGTGTTACCTTCTTTTGGTACGATTAATAGACAACCAGTAAAATAGTCCATCAGGATGATCGTAAGCTCCGGCTTATGGTCATAAAGATTCACAAGGTTAGCAGGACACGATCGTGGGACTTGAATAGCGGAGCTATACAAATTCAACAGAAATGGCTATCCGATCAGTAACTTTCATTAAAGTTCAATCAGTTATGAACCATAATTGATTGAAACTTGTCCCACTACTCGAGGAAACTTTCATTTAAGTTTTGTCATAGGTCAATAAGAAAGTTAATCGGTAACCTGGGAGACGTCTAAAAATACCTCTTTTGGTTGAGCGGGGTGTTCGTATAAGCCTTTCAGCTACAGGTAGGTTGCCGCATAGTTAGATCAGTACAAAATTTTTACTCAACACATCAACAGTCAATTTTAGTAATAGACGAACGTCTGCTTACTCACCGGCTGTTGGTCCTACCGCTAGAAATCTATGTAATATCAGTTCTCTTTGAGAAATCCACGCTGGAATGGCAACAATTTTACTTATCCACAATGACCTTACTTTACACAGTGAACTTAAAACGTTATTAGAACTTCAAGGGCATAAATTAGTCTCGGCAAATAGCGGGAGGGAAGCGCTCAATCTGTTGCGTTACGCTAATTTAGACCTGATGATTTTTGACATAGATGCTCCTGAAACAGGCGGACTGGAGTTCCTGAGAAAGATCAAGAAGCGGTTCCTGCATAAACAGGCACCTATCATGCTGCTGACCTCCTCCAATGACCAGGGAAGTCGGTTAAAAGGTTTTGAGCTGGGGATTATCGGTTATCTGTCAAAGCCGGTGGATATTCATGAAATTCGGTACCAGATAAATAATTTGTTCACGTATCGGAACACCATCATCGACCATACACTGTACGGATCACATGAAGACCAGAATACGGATTTTCAATTTGTCAAAGAGTTTTACGATCTGTTAGCCATCAACTTCGGTTCCCCGGATTTTAGTCTCAATAAGGCTGCAGAGGCCTTGTCCATGAGCGTATCGACCCTCAAAAGGAGACTGAACATTTACCTGGACACCACATTCAGCGACGCCGTTAAGGAATACAGATTCAGACGGGCGAGTGATCTATTAAAGAAAAGTTCGCTATCCATCGAAGAGATTTCCATTGCCTGTGGCTTCAGGAGCCTGTCTTATTTTTCAAGAAGCTTTAAAGCTACTTATTTACTCTCTCCGGTTCAGTACAAAAATGATACAAACGATAGTCGGCTAGTGGCGTTTGGTGTCAAAGAAGACATAGCCTATACAGAGGAAGACTATACGGATATCAGCTAACGCTGTACCGACATTCCGAAATAGCCTGGGCCTTCGGACTGCACATGAACGGCCCGATTCCTACCCGAATACAGGAAAAGTTTAACGGCTTGACCCAGGTTCGCTATGCCGAGACATGGCGGTTTCATCTAAAACAAACGATTCATACAACAGGGATGCCATTCGCGCTGCGAATACTGATCCCGTATCCTGTTTTATGACGAAGGCTTTACATTCTTCATTCTTAATTAACGTATCACAACACCTTCCAAAAACAATCCTGTATGAAAACAACGCAACGCTATAGCAAACTGCTCATGGCCGGGCTCTTGTTAGCCTCCGTTATGTATAACTGTAAGACAAAGGACGTCGAGTCGGTAACGCCCTTTACGTACACGTTTACGAAGTTCAATGACATCAAGCTGCCTACCGTTACACCAACGGCTCCGGCTGCTGTAACGGTTACTGCCGCTACGGTTACGCCATCTGCTGCCGCGGCTGCCGTGGCAACGGGCTTGTCCAGCCTGAGTGCTACCGGTACGGTACCGGCTTCGGTTAACGCGGCTGCTGCCGATGTGAACAAGGTCATTTCAACGACGGCCGCAGCGCAGCTAAGCGCGAGCTTCACCCCCGATGTGATCAATACATTTATCAGTACGGGTGTCCTGCCGGCCAACCTGAAAGCCCAGTTGGTGGCCCTGAGCAGCAACCCGGCCCTAAAGGCCTATATGTCTACCTTTACGCTGCCTACCGTTAATGGTAAGGCGGTAGGTGGCCGGGTAGGTAATATTGGTGGTGTGGATGTTGTGGCTACCGTGAGCGTGGCCAATGCAACCCTCGACGATGACGCCTGCAAAGAAGCTGCAATAAAGGCCTTTAATACTGCTCAAGATGCTCTGGTTGCTGCCAAAGCAAGTCAAGCCGCTCCCGTTGAAAAAGCCTATACCGACGCACAGGCAGCGGCCAATGCGGAAGCAGCGCCCTGTAAGGCGGGCCTGCCAGCTAAATATGCCCCCCTACGTGCTGCGGCTCAAGAATCATTCAACGCTGGTATAGCCACTCTGGATGCGAACAAAGCTGTTTTAGGCGGTGCCTATGACTTGTTGAAGCTCCTGTATCTGGCTGCCCTGAGCGATGCCAATGATATCTTTACCAAACTGCAGGCTGCTGAAGCAACCGCCTGTGATTCAGTTTCGGCGGCTAAGCTTGTTAACGCCAAAGCGGCTCGTGATAAAGACATCAACACCATTAATTCAAACTTCAATGCAGCTGTGGCTTCACTAACTGCCGCGCTTAATAAAGCAACTGCCGCCTGCCACAATCAGGGTAACGGAGGTTGATATACCCCTACTTGCCTGCTAACGAGATCGTTTGATACACATTCTTTAAAACTACATCATGAGACCAAATTACCTCTTTTTAACCATTACTGTCCTGGTGGGCAGCTTACTGGCCGGGTCTACTAAAACACAGGCACAGGTGAACCTGAAGAGCATCAGCGTAGGTGCCAGCTACTGGAAGCCATCCCTCGATTACTGGAACAATAATTCGATGCTGCTCGATTACAACCTGGGCACGGGGGCCAAGCTCTCCGGCGCGATCATGCCTACGGCTGCCATAGAAATTGGCCTAACCAAAGGGCTTTCGATTGGTGGCCGGGTTGGGATCTGGAAAGACGAAGTATCGGGACCAGTGAAGATTGGTGATGTGACACGTACTGAAAAATTGAGCTTGTCCATCATTCCGGTTTCTCTCGATGTAAAGTACACCTTCGAAAAAGCCGCTGCCGGTACCGAAACCAAAGCTCCGTTCCTGACGCCTTATGTTGGCCTCAGTGTTAGCCGTTACTTTATTAGCAACGATTTTTCTCGTACGTCGACCAGCGGTTCACTGAGCGAAAGTCAGTCCGGGAATAGCTATGGTATACAGGCACTCGTGGGTGCGGAGAAAAAACTGGTTAAGAAACTGTACCTCGCGCTGGATGTACGCTACCACATGGGCAGCTACAACCAGATCGTTAAAGAGAAAACTACTGATGCAGGCACCAAAGAATCGGTTAGCCTGAACGGACTCGAAGCCGGACTTTCACTGAAAGTAAAGTTTAAGTAAGCGGTAGGGTAGGTGTATCCATGGGCCAGATCGCCCGTCTACTTCGTCTTCGTGTCGTACGTATAGGTGTATGCGGTAGCAGGGCTCGTGGATACAATTTTAGTTAGCACTGAGCAAAATCAGTTTGCCGGCAAATGTTAATCATTGTCTGGCGATCATACGTATATGATTGACCGTTCGTAATACTGCTGCGTATGAGGACCATTCAAAAAGTTTTGGCAGGAGCCATCGGTCTACTCGTTGGCCTGTCGCAACCGCTTTGGGCGCAGGTTAATATATCCGGAAAGCCGGGGTTGATGTATATCCCCACGGCCGATGTTCAGGATGAAGGTACGTTTACCATAGGTTACGGTTTCAATCCCTCCAATTACGCCTTTCGGTATAATCAAAAGAATTCGGAAAGCATAGCTTTTGTCAACCTCTGCTTTCTCCCCCGGCTGGAGGTAAACATCAATTTGTTGAACCCTAACGGGCCAATTCGCTTTGGGGATAAAGGCATTGGCGACCGACAAATGGATTTGAAATACGTAATGCTCACCGAGAAAACGAAACGGCCATCGGTGGCTATTATACTTTCAGCCCCTTTCGGTATCGCTAACTCGCTGGTCACCAACGCTCTGGTTGCAACGAAACATGTCTCGATCACCAAGCTGATTACTACGGCATTCACAATTGGTGTAGGTAGTCCGTACACTTTTTCCAGAGCAGGGGTAAGTAATGATCAGAATGCTGATGTTTTTTCAGGATACAGCCTGAAAGATAAACGGGATAATCCGTATTACTACTTAGCCGGGCCTTTTGCAGGTGTAAATTTGACTATCGCGAAAAAGGGGGGGCTGATGATTGAATGGGATTCGCAACATTTGAATGTTGGGCTCTATACTCGTTTAGTCAGACACTGGAATCTACAGGCCGGTTTACTGAATGGCGATCAGCTCACGTTCGGCACCTCGTATAGCCTGAACCTGTTTCAGCTGCCTAAACGACTTTCCGCTAAACATTCCCAATCAAAGTGAGAAAGAGGATACGGGCCAGGGCGTCAGGCAAGTTGCTTGTTCAGGTTACCTGCCTGCTGGGGCTACTGCTCTGGTCAACGGGTGAATCGCGTTCGCAGTCGACCAAGAAACTGCTGAACTTCGAGAACTTGACGGTCGACACCGCCCGGCATCAGGTTTTTTACGAGCAGCGGCTGTACCGGAATCCCCTCATTGGTCTGCTGGAGCTAGCTAACGACGTCGTACCCCAGGGCGTTACCACGTTCGTACCTCTGTTTCAGGGCGTACCAATGGCTGGTTACGAGCTCGGTTCGGGACTTCGTACCATAACTTTATCGGACGATGACCGGAACCTGTACAACCGGGTGCATCCGTTTAACGGACGATCGTACAAGTTTGATTTCAGGCTGCAGCCCGAGTTCATGGCGCAGTTTGGCTTTCGGGAGCAAACGGTTGAAAGTAAAACGAACCTGCTGCTGCAGAGCCAGCTTTACATCAGTCGCGGACTGGTGCTGAACTGGGGGGTGCTGTTTCCTATCGTCAATAAGCTGGACAATCAGGCACTGAACGTACGCCCGGCACCAACCTTTCTGAATCAGTTTCTGGCGCTGGATCACAATCGCTTCCTGAGTCTGTCAGCCGGTCTGTTCTACAATGATCAGTATGGTATCAACGTACAATACCGCCAGGCTGATCTGACAAAACGATGGTCGTATGGGCTGGAATCGGGACTAACTGGTTTTTATTATTTCCCGCCCAACGGTCTTTATTATGAATCGATGAACCACCTTCTGCTGCTGGCCGATGTGGCCTACCGCATTCCCGGCCGCGATCTGACGATCAAGGTATCGGGCGGGCAGTACTTGTACCAGGATCGTGGGGTACGCCTGGACTGCATCCGGCAGTTGGGCAACGTAGAAGTTGGGTTTTATGCCACGAAAACCGGCAATGGCGGGAGCGGTGGTTTCAACTTCGCCATCCCGATTGCTCCCGGCAAGATTGTTCAGACCCAGCGGTTACGCTTGCGGACAACCGAAGAGTTTCGCTGGGAATATGCCTATAGCCGGGGCTATAACATGGCTACCCGCTACAAAGTCGGCTATCAGCTGGACGCGCTGCTCCGGCAATACCACGCGAGTTATTTACAAAATCAATACCGTTAGTTAATCCAAATACATTTATGAAATTACGCCACACGAGGGCCTGGGCTGCATACTGGTTCATTGGGCTTTGCCTACATCTAACGAGCTGCATTTCCAGCAAAGAATTAGTACTATATCAGAAAAATAGTAACGGGAATGATAGCTCGATGGCACTGGCCGCCCGCTATATTCCGACCATTAAGGCCGGGGATATTCTATCGGTTCAAGTGAGCAGCCTGAGTCCTGAAGCAACGGCTTTTTTCAATCCGTACGCGGCTATGACAGCCATGACGGGCGTAACCGCCCAACAAAATAATCCAACAACACCTATTCCTTATACACCGGGTTATCTGGTCAGTGAAGATGGCCAGATCGAACTCCCGCTCATGGGGCGGCAAACGGTTGCGGGTTTA
Organism: Spirosoma pulveris; assembly: GCF_054781875.1. Classification (NCBI taxonomy): domain Bacteria; kingdom Pseudomonadati; phylum Bacteroidota; class Cytophagia; order Cytophagales; family Cytophagaceae; genus Spirosoma; species Spirosoma pulveris. Next base: position 74,932 of record NZ_BAAGTO010000011.1, on the reverse strand, counting down.
ACCAATAGCCAGGCCGCTGCACAGATCAAACAGAAGTTACTCGAATACCTCAAAGAACCAACGGTCAATGTTCGAAACCTGAATTTTCAGATTTCCGTATCAGGTGAGGTAGCCCGGCCCTCCGTTTTTTCCATATCCAACGAGCAAATCTCCCTGCCAGCGGCCCTGGGTCTGGCCGGTGACATTACGATCTACGGCCAGCGAACCAATATTCTGGTTATTCGGGAAGAGAATGGGAAGCGCACATTCAACCGGGTCGATCTCACGAAACGGGATGTGTTTACGTCGCCTTTCTATTACCTGCGCCCAAACGACATTGTGTACGTTGAACCCGGTAAAGCCCGTATCACCAATGCCGACCGAACGTATCAGTTAATACCAATCATGTTGAGTGCCCTGTCCTTTATTGCCATTGTTGTCAGCCGCTTTTAATAACAAAAAATATGGTAAATAATACATATACTTCCTACCAGGATTACGAAATCGAGACGCCCATCAATATCAGGGCGACCCTGACGCGCTATCTCCAAAACTGGCCCTGGTTCGTATTGTCCATCTCGTTAATGCTGGGGGCGGCCTACATCTACCTGCAATATCAGCCACCCGTTTTTAAAGTCAGGGCAAGTCTGCTCATTAAAGACGAAAAGAAAGGCATGGAAGGGGAGAGTATGCTGAAAGAACTGGACCTGTTCACCAACAGCAAAGTGGTGGAGAATGAAATAGAGATCCTGAAATCCTACACCATTATGGACCGGGTTGTCAAGAACCTGGGCCTGAATGTCCGCTACTACCGACCGACCAGTACCATTAACCGGGAAATCTACAAGGAATCGCCCATCCGTATCCTGATTGAAGAACCGCCAGTCATACAGCCTGAGGATCCTCTTGAAATTACCTTTGTCGATGCCAAAACCGTGAAACTGAACGGGCATTCGTATCCCGTTAACCAAAGCATAAAAACGACTTACGGCAAGCTTCGCGTCTTGACATTACGACCCCTATCGGCCCGGCAAGAGCCGGTTATTGCCTCGATTGCCGACCATAGTGAGACGGTGGAAGGCTATTTGGCCGACCTCACTGTAGAACCGACATCAAAACAGGCCACCGTGCTGATGATGAGCCTTGAAGATGCCGTGCCCGATAAAGGGGTGACGATCCTGAATCAGATCATCAATGAATATAACCGAGAAGCCCTCATCGACAAAAACAAGGAAGCGAGCAATACACTCAGCTTCATCGAGGATCGGCTGGGGCTTATCTCCGGCGAATTATCCAGCGTAGAGAAAGAAGTGGAACTCTATAAATCCACACAGGGTATTACGGATCTGGGTATGCAGTCGCAGACATTCCTGGCGACGGTGAAAGAGAACGACATGCAGTTGAACGAGGTCGACATTCGGTTGAGCGGCCTAACCGAAATTGAGCGGTACGTTCGCAAACAGGGGGGGGATAAGAGCTTTGCTCCGGCGACCCTGGGGTTGAACGATCCTGTTTTACTGGGTTTATTAACCAAGGTATCTGAGCTGGAATTAAAGCGGGATGAGCTTTCACGGACCATGGCGGCTAACAGTCCTGTACTGCTTTCCCTCGACAGTCAGGTGAAGACGATTAAGGAGCGCATTAACGAAAACATCCAGACCATACGCCAGCAGTTGACCAGTAACCGGGTACAACTGGTCGCTAAAAACAACCGTCTGGAAAGCATGATCCGTACGGTTCCGGGCAAAGAACGGGCGCTGCTCAACATAACCCGGCAGCAGGGTATTAAGAACGGACTCTATACCTACCTGCTTCAAAAGCGGGAAGAAACGGCCCTGTCGGCCGCTTCGGCCATTCCGGATAGCCGTACCATTGATGCCGCCAGGGCGGGAAGCAGGCCGGTGAAGCCGGTGAAGATGACAATCTTTGCCATTTTCGGGCTGCTTGGGCTGTTGATTCCCATTGGGTTCATCACGGCGAAAGACGCTATGAACAACCGGGTACTCCACCGCACCGATGTGGAAGATGTTTCGCAGGTACCCATCCTGGGCGAAGTGGTCAGGAGCCGCGAAGTCATTGAAGATAACCTGGTTTTCCGGCCCCGTCTACAATCGGTCATTGGCGAACAGATCCGGAGCCTGCGCACGAACCTCCACTTCTTACGGAGTGATCCGGACAGTCCGCAGGTGATCCTGTTTACGTCCAGTATCAGTGGTGAAGGAAAATCGTTTATCTCGCTCAACCTGGGTGCCAGCCTGGCGCTGGTCGACCACAGGACCGTGATTCTGGAAATGGACTTGCGCAAGCCCAAGCTGCACAGTAGCCTGAAGATGGAGAATCAGGCCGGTTTGAGTAATTACCTGATTGGCGAAGCTACGGTCGATGAATTATTGCGACCAGTATCCGATCTTGACAACTACTTTATTATCACCGCCGGCCCTATCCCGCCAAACCCTGCGGAGTTGTTAAGCTCTCCCCGGCTGGCTAAGTTGTTTGAAGAGTTGAAAGAGCGCTTCGATTACATTCTGGTCGACTCCCCCCCCATTGGACTGGTGACAGATTCGCAATTAATTGCGCCCCATGCCGATGCGACGCTCTATCTGGTTCGACACGATCATACGCCTAAGAACGCCGTCAAGATGGTGGAAGTGCTCTATAAAGAACAGCGCTTTCAGCGGTTGAATATCATTCTGAACGGTGTAGGCGAAGGCGAATCCTACTACTACAACTATGGCTACAGCTACGGTCATTATTACGACGGCGGCAAGAAGAAAAACTGGCTGGGTAACGCAAAAGCCTGAGCTGTAAAGACGACATACTGGTAGCTACAGGCTACCTAGCTAAAGATTGATTCACATCACATCAAATTACTGATATGTTAAGCCTTGACACACACTACAAACCATTGTACGTGTACAATGAGCCAAAAACACGGTCCGGTTTCAATTATCAGACTATTGGTAAACGGGGATTCGACATTTGCGTGTCACTGCTGGTGAGCCTGTTTATTTTATCCTGGATGATTCCCCTACTAGGCTTACTCATAAAGCTGGATTCGCCGGGGCCTATTTTGTTTGTTCAACGGCGAACGGGGTACAAGGGTACCTGGTTCAATTGTCTGAAATTCAGGACGATGGCGCACAATCCAAAAGCTAAATTCGAACAGGCAAAAAAACAGGATAACCGGGTAACGAAACTAGGGCGCTTTTTACGGAAGACAAACCTGGACGAAATGCCTCAGTTTCTAAACGTTTTAATGGGGGAAATGAGTGTCATAGGGCCTCGACCTCATGCCGTGCAACACGATGCCCAATTCTGGACGGTTCTGCCCAAATACGGTAGCCGCTACCGGGCCAAACCCGGCATTACTGGATTGGCCCAGGCTCGTGGTTGCCGGGGTGAAACAGACGAACTCATTAAGATGGTTCACAGGGTTCGATTGGACCGATTTTATAATCGTAAAAAATCGCTATGGCTGGATGTGAAAATTTGCTGGTGGACACTCGAGGCCATGATAAAGGGAGATGTGAATGCACATTAATTACGAAGGAGATATGTATTAAAAGAATGCAGTGTCCAACACTGTAAAAGCAGTAAATCAAAATAGTAATTTCGGCCTTGTATTAGGTTTGAAAATAGTTCTTTAAGCTTAAACACTTTAAGGACTAGTCGAGTCTACCACAAGGCCGAGATTAAGATTTGCACTGGATCTACTTGTAAACGATCATTGGAAAGAGTTTTATAAGTATAAAAGCTATTCATGACCTGAGAGATGTAAGTTGAAATAATCTTGAGAAATCGATAAAGTCTAATTAAATATAATGATAGGATTTATAGTAAATAATTTTAATAAAACCCTGAAAAATGGATTTTTAAGAGTTTCTGGCACAAACGGAGTTATTACATTGCTGAAAACTTTAGTTACATTGTTTTCTAACAAAATTATTGCTACAGTAATTGGTACAGCGGGTTTAGGTGTAGTAGGCCAGTTGCAAAGTATAATGACAATAACAATGTTGCTGTCTAGTGCTGGATTTAATCAGGGAGTTACAAAGTATATTGCTGAGAATAATAATAAAAAGGATATAGTCGATTCATTTATTAGTACTGCTTTTTTTACAACAGTCCTCTCTTCTACAATTGCAGGGATATTGACTTTTTTATTTGCAAATACAATTTCTATATATGTATTCGATAATTTGAAATACGTTTCTATTATAGTATTTTTTTCTTTTAGCTTAATACTTTACAACATAAACAACTTATTAATTGCCAGTGTAAATGGTTTTAAATTGTTTAAAAAGTACTTTACAATAAACATTATAACAACATTTGTTGGGATCATATTATCAGTTGGTTTGGTCTTGTTATTGAAAGAGTATGGGGCGATGTTGGCCATTATACTTTCTCAATCAATTATATGCTTTATAACAATCTTTTTACTGAGGAAAGAAGATTGGATAAAAAGTATTTCATTATCTCTTTTTGATAAAAGGAAGCTTAAGCTACTTCTGAGTTATAGTATTATAACCTATTTCTCATCCCTTCTATGGCCACTCGCTCAAATTTTTATACGATCTTATGTCATTAAATACATTTCTCCAGAGGAAGCGGGAATCTGGGAAGCAACTCGCCGGATTAACGATTACATAGTAAACTTGGCAATAGGTTCATTTAGTGTTTATTTATTGCCGGTACTTTCGGAGATAAAGGATAAAAAGGCATTAAAAAATGAGCTAATTAATATATACAAGATTATAATTCCCATAGTGTCGGTAAGCTTTCTAGTATTTTACGAATTCAGGTTATTCTTTATTGATATGTTGTACTCAAAAGATTTTACTAAAGTCTCTGATTACATAGGGCTTCAGATGTTCGGCTCATTCTTCTGGATGTGTAAAGTAGTACCCATGAATCTGATGCTAGCAAAAGGTAAGTTAAAACTTTACATGATATATGAAATCGCTTCCTGGGTGATATATGTATCAGTAGTCATAGTGTTAATACCGACATATGGAGTACAGGGAATACAAGTGGCATTCGCAGTTTATAATTTCATCCAATTGATTGTTACAGCATACAGTATGAAATATTGTATTTAGGCTAAACTAAAAAAATTTAGTATTTGTACGAAAGGAAATTAGAAAAAATGGATTTTGACTGTATAATTCCCACTGCTGGAAGAGAATGTTTACTTCTAAGAAGGACCATCCCTTATTTAATAAATAATCTACAGCCGGATAAAGTCTATATTATAACTAAGAAAATATTCTTTTCATACTTTATTGGTTTAAGCAAAGAAATAAAGGATAAGGTAGTTTTATTAGATGAGGACTCAATAATTGAAGGTGTTTGTTTTGAAACTATTAAAAGGTATTTAATTAAATATGGCCATAATCCTAAAATGGCAGGCTGGTATTATCAGCAATTTATTAAAATGGGTTTTGCTTTTTCGAAATTCGCTAAAGAGTATTATTTAAGTTGGGATGCGGATACCATACCTGTACGAAAAATTTCATTTTTCGACGCGCTTGGTAATCCTTACTTTACGACTAAAGACGAATTTCATAATCCATATTTTGTGACGATAAAAAAGATATTAGGTATTGATAAAGTCATACCTAAATCCTTCATAAGTGAAAATATGATCTTTTCGAAGGTTATAATGAAGCACTTAATTTCAGAAATTGATCCTTCCGCCAATTTTTCTTTACACTGGTGTGAGAAAATAATAGCTGCAATACCGAGAGGTAATAATAATGGGTTTTCTGAGTTTGAAACATATGGTACATTTTCTTTTAAAAATTACCCTGAAAAATATACACTGAGAGAATTAAGAACGTATAGAGATGCCGGTAAAGAATATACCAGACTAGTTTCAAAACAAATGTTTAATGAGCTAGCACTACAGTATGACATGATTTCTATCGAATACAGGGATAACCCAAAGACTCTTGTAGGATATTACATGATCCTCTGCAAAATGATTCAAAGGGGCGGAAATACTTTACTTATGAAATACGTTTAATTGCTTTTTTTTAACTATAATAGAAACTAATGAAAGTTCTCTGGCTTAGTGGTAATGCTTCTTCATTTGAAGCAAACAGTAAATATAATGGTGGAGGGTGGATCAGTGCTTTAGAAAAGGCATTCTTGAAAGCAGCTCCAGATGTAGAAATTGGTGTTGCGTTCTTCTCTAATTCAACTGTTACGAAAGTAAAAAAGAACGGTGTGACCTATTACCCGATTAATAGTTATACTAATCTGTTTAAAAAGGTTAAACATGCACTGTTCTACAAACACTATGATAAAGTTGAAGTAGAAGAGTACTTAAAAGTTATAAGCGATTTTAACCCGGATATTATACATGTATGGGGTAGCGAAATGAGCTTTGGTTTGGTATCCTTATATACCACTGTGCCGGTGGTTATCCATATACAAGGTCTTCTTACACCCTATTCAAATGCGTATTTTCCTCCAGCTGTAAGTGAAAGAGATTTCTATGAATTAAATATTTCTAAAAATTTACGTTACTATTTTACCAGAAAGTTTATAAAGCATAACGAATCGAGGGAATTAGAGATACTTAAACACTGCAAAAACTTTATTGGAAGAACTGAATGGGACAAAAGGTTAATAGATATATACGCACCGCATGCTAATTATTTTGAGTGTTGGGAACTGATGAGACCGGCCTTCTATAACGCATCTGCCTGGTCCAAACCGTCTGGCGTCAAACTAACCATAGTTAGTACAATATCTAAATCGATATATAAAGGTTTTGATCTGATTTTAAAAGCTGCTCAACTGTTAAAAAAGCAGACTAGTGTAGATTTTGAATGGAAAGTATTTGGTGTTACAGATTATAAATTTTGGGAAGATAAGCTAGGCATTAATGCTAAAGAGGTGAATATAGAATGCATGGGCATTGCTTCAGAAGATGTAATTATTAATACAATGCTGAATGCGAGCGTTTATGTTCATCCCTCTTACATTGAGAATAGCCCTAATAGCTTGTGTGAAGCTCAGCTCTTGGGAATTCCGGTAATTGCTACTAATGTTGGCGGAATCTCTAGCATAATACAAGATGGCGTTACTGGTTTAATGGTTCCTGCAAACGATCCATACATATTACTAAGTAAAATTCTTGATGTATATAAAGATGAAGAGTTAGCGACAAGCTTAGGTGGGTCAGGTCATAATACAGCTAAAAAGCGTCATAACCCGGTCTCAATAGTAAACGTGAACTTGAATATTTACGAGTCAATTTTAACATCTAATCAAGTTGATGTACTTGAACATCGCTTGTAATCTATGTATGAATAGAATAAGTCCAATTCGTGTAACGAATTATTTAGTTGAAGAAAAGTATATTTATTACAGTGTAATCCTTTCAACCTGTATATACAGTTGTTATATGATTACCAGTAATTTTACGTTAAGAATATTGTCTTTTACTTTTGTTCTGTTATTCTACATATTTATATCCTGGTATATAATAGAAAGAAAGAATTATCTGACATATCACTATTTTCGAACAAACACAAAATGGTTAATATGGTATTTTGGAATACAAATACTAATTCTATCTTTTTCAATAAAGTTTCATTCTAGTGATTTGCTGACTTTATTCTTTCACCCTCTTTCGTTTTTAGCATATTTCATATCTTTTCTAGCTATTATAGTAAATAAGAGTACCGTGCTTATTTTGAGGAGAATAACAAATAAGATTAATTTGCTATTTCCGATAATTATTTTGTTTGATTATTTTTCATTTAGTAAACCAGTAATCACAAGTGATCTCAGTTACTTTATATTACTTGAGCTATTATTTATTGATAAACTTAGAGTAAAAAGAAAATACTATATTATTTTTATAACTCTTGTAGTTATCTTGTTTGAAAATTACTACGACAATAGAACGATCTTTTTAAGGCTAATTATCGTTCCAAGCTTATTATTATTTTTTCAATTATTTAAATTTATAAATAGTAAAACATTGAAGTGGTCTATAGTTCTTCTCATTTTTACAACACTATATTTTATAGTATTTAACTTTGAGGATACTTTTGGATATATTATAAATAAATTACCTCTATTGAGTTTTGATCGTACTGATACTCGTACCTTTCTATTCAATGAGTTTTTTCAGGATTTTAAAGGGAATGATTGGGTGTTTGGAAGGGGGTTTCTAGGGACTTACTTTAGCCCGTGGTTTTATGAGTGGAAAGGTGATGGTGGTGATTTTTATCATCGATTTTCCATAGAAATTGGCTTATTGCAAATTATTCTAAAAGGTGGCGTGCTACTATTATTGCCTTTCTTATTTATTATGATTTATGCTTTGTGGAAAGGATTTGTAAATCGATCTGTTATGCACTTATCCTTTCGATTCTCTTTGTTTCTACTGGTCCAGATCTTTCTCATGGGAATTGAGAATACTCCGTTCTTTGGTGTGAACTATATGGTATTGTGGATATCGGTAGGTATTATTTTTTTTGAAAATGATACCCACCGTTTAAAGACGATACATGTAGTTAAGCTTAATAAATGAATATTATTTATGGATTCTTCCTTTGTACCTAAAATTTCAATTGTTAGTCCTTCATACAATCAGGCAGATTTTATCGAAGACGCTATAGTATCAGTGCTTGCCCAGAATTACACTAACTTTGAGCATATAATTATTGATGGAGGATCGACCGATGGTACTACCGATATATTAAAGAAGTACCCTCACCTAATCTGGATATCTGAGAAAGACAATGGCCAAAGCGACGCTATAAACAAGGGTTTTGATATGGCTTCTGGCGATATAATTGGTTGGCTAAATACTGACGATTATTACTTGCCTAATGCTTTTCATCAAATAGTCGATACTTTCAAAACTTATAAAGTTGACGCGGTTTATGGTGATGTTAATTTTATAGACAAGCAAAAAAAACATTTAAAAAAAGGTACAAGTCAATCTCCGCTCAAATGGTTTTCTTTATTTCACTGTTATATTCATTCAGCTGCTTTTTTCTTTGATAGGAAAATTTTAGAGGAAGGATTAAAAGTTAATCCTAAATTTCATCTGTGCATGGATAAGGATTTTTTTGCTAACATTTTATTTAAAGGGTTTAAATTAAAATATATCCCTAAAACTCTTACCGCTTTTAGGTGGCACGAAAACAATAAATCTATTAATACTAAAGAAGTAAAAGAGAAGTCTGCCGAAGAAGGTTTTTTAATTTTTTGTAATTACAGTGGTTTTAATTTTAATAACACCAAACTAAATCACAAGCTGTATAGGAACACTGCTCTCTCACTTTTGCCATTTCGTAAATTAATTAAAAATTATGAAAAATATTTTGCTGCTTATATACTACCTGTTTGCATACTATTTGCCAATGCAGCCAATTCCTGGTTTCAAATTGTTCTACAAAATTAGGTTTGAAATATGTAAAAGAATAATTTCTAAATTTGGACAAAATGTAGTTGTGAAAAGTAAATGTTATTTTGGTAATGGTGATAGATTGAGCGTAGGTAATTTCTCCCAGTTAGGCAAAAACTCAAGTTTAACAGGCCCTATTGTAATTGGAGATTATGTAATGATGGGGCCAGATGTAATTATTATGGGAGTCACACATGATGTTTCAGATATTCAGAAAAACATGATAGATCCAACAAATCCATTTATTGAGAAGGAAGTCAAGATTGGTAATAATGTATGGATTGGAACAAGAGTAATTATATTACCTGGGGTTGAAATTGGCGATCACTCTATTATTGGATCAGGTGCAGTTGTTACAAAGTCATTTCCTCCGAACAGCGTAATTGGAGGTGTACCTGCAAAACTAATAAAGAGAAGAGAATAATTAAATGGTGTTGAGGTAATATTGTATGATTCAAAAGTTTGGAGTGATCTCTTATATCGTTAAAAAATTCTCATCTAGTTAAAATGAAGAATAGTTTTTTATTTTTTAGTTATTTCCATGCGTTAAATAACTCTGGAATACTGTATGCTTTAACTGGGAGGACTGATATGTATCCCGATAACATATATAGTGATATCGATTTCATAATCACAAATGAACAGTTTGATAAGTTTTGGTTGTTTATGCAAACTATAGACAAACAGAATATTGCTTGGATTCAATCTATATCACACGAAGCAACCGCCCATTACTGTATTATCACGATTTCAGGAGAAGATAAGAATTATTTACTTAAGCCTGATGTATGTTCTGATTACTATCGAAATGGGACTCTTTTTTTGAAAGCTGACTATTTACTACAAAATAGGATTTTTAACTCCAAAGGATTTTTTCAATTAGCTCCAAGTAAAGAGTTTATATATTATTTTCTTAAAAAGGTTGACAAAGGAAATATTACTATTGATCAGTTTAACCATTTGCGAAGCCAATGGCTGCAAGATCAACATAGTTGCGAAAATTCTTTAAAAAGTTTTTTTGCACAGGATCAAATAGAGATTATAAATAAAGCCTTTGCTGTTAACGACATCAATCTGATAGCTAATTCTATTCAAGTATTCAGGAAAAAATTGCGCTCCCGCTTAAAGTTTAACTTAGGCGACCACTGTAATAAACTGCTCAACAGAATTTCAAGAATTTTAAATCCTACGGGACTTGTTGTTGCCTTTTTGGGTCCAGATGGTTGTGGTAAAACAACGGTAATTAATGGTGTAAAAGGTGATATAACAGAAGTTTTTCGCAAAGGTGAACAGTTTCACTTTTTTCCAAAAAGGGCTTTAAATTCGACCATCGTTACGGACCCTCACGGTAAAGTTAGCAGAGGCTACATTGGGTCAATTGTGAAGCTGCTCTACCTCACGTTTGTGTTCATTAAAGGGTACTTTTATCTTATACTTCCGCTTAAAATAAGCAGCACGCTAGTCATATTTGATAGATATTATCATGATATGCTGGCTGATCCAGTTCGTTACCGACATGGAGCAGGGAACAATTGGGTAAAATTGATCGGGCTGTTTATTCCAAAACCTGATATGTGGATTTTATTGGATGCTCCTGCTGATGTGATTCAAAGTCGAAAATCAGAGGTTTCTCCAGAAGAGACTTCTGAGCAGCTGAGTAGATATCGACAACTGTTTTCAACGCTAAATAACGCATATGTAGTTAATGCAAATCAATCTCCTGAAAAAGTGATATACGACGCTGAGCAATTTATTATAAAATTTTTGCAACACAGGACCCTAGAAAGGTACCGTAACGTGTGACTATATGAATTACTTTCATTTTGATCCATTTAGCAAACAATATCTTTTTCCTGAAGAATATAAAAAATATCCTTTTTTGCTTTCTTTCTATCAACCCTATACATTACTTGGTTGGTTGATGTGGTTTCTTTGGAGAAAGTTTAGTGTCATTCGATTGTTCTGTCGCGTTAAAGGTTTAGAGTCCATCCTTCCGTTTAACATATACTGTAAATATATTTCAGCGAATTCAATTGTGGCTTTTAATTTAGGCACGCCCGGCACTGAACAGAAGACTACAATCTTAGGTATTGACAAACTCACAGGAGAAAAGTTTTTTATAAAGTATGCAACCAGGCCTTTAGCTTTGAGTAATGTTAAGAAAGAGGCTTTAGTTTTATCGCATTTAACGGATTTGCCTTTTGTGCCAAAACTACTTGCTTCTGTTAGCGATCCAGATTACACATTAATAAAAACAAATGTATTTGATGGTGTTAAAGTTACTACACAGAATATTGAGGATCAGCTTTTGAGCATACTTAGCAAGCTGGCAAAGCAAGGTGTGTCCTTACCGCAAGATGATTACTCGCTGGATACTTGTTTTGCACACGGTGATTTCTGTCCCTGGAATATGATCGTTTGTGAAGACAAGTTGTTTGTTTATGATTGGGAAATGGCTACGTATTATCCTTTGGGCTACGATCTTTTTACTTACGTATTTCAAACTTCATTTCTCTTACAACCCCGCATTTCAATTGAGAGTATTCTGGAAAAAAATAAAGGACTTCTCAATCTATATTTTCAGGATTTAGAAATTGATACTTGGCATCCATATTTATTGAGTTTCGCTCAGATAAAACTAGAGGCTGAGATCAAAAAGAAAAATATTAAATTGATTACCCATTATGAGTCTTTAAGAAATTATGCAAAAGGGATCTAATATTTTAATTTCTGCTTACGCTTGTGAACCAGATAAAGGATCTGAGCCTGGTCTAGGTTGGAATTGGGTTATGGTCTTACATAATCAAGGTTATAACTTAACTGTGGTTACACGTAGTAACAATAAATCCTCTATTGATAAAGCGATATTTCATAATCCTAAGTTATCGACTATAGATTTTATCTATTACGATCTACCAACTATTCCCCTCTACTTTAAGAAGTTTTATGGTGTATATTTATATTACGAATTTTGGCAGTTGGGTGTCTTAGGGTACATAAAAAAATTCGTTGATGTATCAAAGTATGCATTGGTACATCATTTGACTTTTGGTGTCTTTCGGCAACCATCTCATTTGTATAAGCTAGGAAGACCTTTTGTTATGGGTCCTGTAGGTGGAGCAGAGAAGGCACCTTATGAATTGATCAAAAGTTTTTCGTTTTCATACAGATTGAAGGAGTTTAATAAAAAAATTATTGATGCTATATTTTTATTAAGACCATCAGTAAAAGAATGTTTTAACCGAGCTTTTGTAATATTTACTAGGACAGAAGATACAAAAAATGCTCTACCTAAATATCTTCATAAAAGGGTCAATGTAGTAGTTGATATAGGTATTCATGAGAGTGAAATAAATCTTAGTCCTAAATTATTTCTTAGTGAAAAAAGGATAGAAGTTTTATTTGTTGGTCGACTACTTTATTGGAAAGGAATTGAAATTGCTATTAAGGCTTTTTATAAATTTAATCTACAATATCCCAATTCTGTATTTACCATTGTAGGACAAGGAAGTTATAAAAGTGAATTAACTCGTTTAGTCAATGCATTAAAGTTAGGTGGTAAAGTTCGTTTTACTGGGTCTATTCCTCACTCGCAGGTAGCAGACAAATATAATAATGCTGACATTTTCTTATTTCCAAGCTTGCATGACGCCGGTCCAAATGTCATACTTGAAGCAGCTAAGACGGGTTTGCCAATAGTAGCATTAAATCTTGGCGGTGTCGGACAAATTCTATCTTCGAAGTATCCTGGTGTTGTTAATTCGAGATTCTTTCATCTTGACGAGACTATAGATTCGTTATCAAATTTGTTATGCCGTCTTTCATCCGAGCAAAGTTTTTATAAAGTATGCTCTCAAGCTAGTCTCGACGTAGCTAATCGTTATACTTGGGAAGGCACGGTTTTAAATACTTATAATTTGATCAATAATAGTATTTAAGAGTTAAAGGGCATTTTAATTAAATTTTATTTTTATGAGAATACTTTTAATTCATACACACTACCAGTTTAAAGGTGGGGAAGATGCCGTCTTTACGCAGGAGCAAGCCCTATTAGAAGAAGACAATGAAGTAAAGACGTTAGTGTTTCGGAATAAAAGCGGCTGGAAAGGTGCTTTGCAGTTTTTATTGTCCGTCTGGAATCCATTTGCAGTTGCCAGTATAAAAAAGCGAATCCGTACGTTTAAGCCAGAAGTTGTACATATACATAACTGGCATTATGCAAGTGGACCGGCCATAATTCGTGCTGCGAAACGGATGGGTGTTCCAGTGGTACTGACTCTGCATAATTATCGGTTGCTTTGTCCATCGGGCTCTTTAATGAATGGTAGTACAATTTTTACGGAGAGTATGTATGCCAATTTCCCCTGGAAGGCTGTGCGGCTCGGTGTGTTTCGTGATTCGGTTATTCAAACGTTTTGGCTGGCATTCGTTGTATGGTTTCATAAAAAGGCAGGTACCTGGCAACTGGTCGATCGCTACCTGGTCTTAACCGATTTTGCCCGGACTCTATACGAATCATCCCGATTGGGCATTGACCCCTCCAGATTCGTTATCAAACCCAATTTTGCACAGCGACCCGAACAGCAGCAGCTTAGTCGAGATCAGCATTTTCTGTACATTGGTCGGTTAAGCGACGAGAAAGGCGTAAATGTCTTATTGTCGACATTCAGGAATACAGGCTATTCACTTTCCATTGCCGGGGACGGCCCCCTGCTTGACCTGGTTGAGCATGTAAGCGCTGTTTCGTCGAATATTCACTACCTCGGTACTCTTGACAAGTGTGCTGTTCAATACGCTATGCAAACCTGCACAGCATTGCTTTTTCCGTCAATCTGGTATGAAACGTTTGGTATGGTCATTATTGAAGCATTTGCACTTGGTTGCCCCGTCATTGCTTCAAACATCGGCTCACCAATCGAATTAGTCCAAAACGGCATTAACGGACTTCATTTTGAAGCGGGTAATGTTGACTCATTGCGGAATACACTGAAACTATGGGTGAGCTTATCGCAGGCAGAGAAAGAGCAGTACGGCAAGCGCGCCCGTGCTACCTATGAGCAGCTTTATACGCCCGAAATCAACTACCAGCTGTTGATGGGTATTTATGAATCGGCGACCGGCATGCCGAATGAGGTTTCGGTGGAAACCCAATCTGCCCTGGTGGTCAGCTAGCCTGAGGCCTGACAGGCAGGGTTGCACGGCACATCATCAATCCTGAACATACTTACTCTTGCGTCCTTTTTGAGGAGGTAGACTACCTCCTGCCCGAAAATTGACCTAACTGCCCCGTCTGGTTCAAATCGAATCTGGCCCACCTTCCTTTTACCGCTTACGTTACCACAAGTTTCAGTTTCCCGATTCCCGACAGCTGCCCTCGCGGATCGGGCCGGTCTTTTATGTTTTTCACTACACAATAACCTTTCGCTCATGTCTACTCTTTACACGCCAGCCCTTCCGGAACAGATAACGCTTGCCAAGTTCAAACGAGCGTCTGTATTAGGATTATCATTTTCACTGGGATCCTATCATCAGATTCAGGAAGACATCATTGCCGCAGCCAAGCTAAAGGAGTCCAGAATGGCCTGTCTGGCCAATGTGCACATGACTGTTGAAGCGAGCAACGACCCGGTATTTGGGGCAGTTGTGAACGGAGCTGACTGGGTGGCGACGGATGGGATGCCCTTAACCTGGGCACTGCGGTTGCTGCATGGTATTGAGCAGCAGCGGGTGGCAGGCTTTGATCTACTCTCCGATTTGATCAGACGGGCGTCAGAAGAGAACCTTTCCATTTTCTTCTACGGCTCTACCCCAAAAATGCTTTTAGAAGTTGTCGGGAAGTGTCGGGAACTGTATCCTGCGCTGGATGTTGCCGGTACCTTATCGCCCCCATTCCGCCCACTTACCGAGCGCGAGCAGGAGGGGGTAATCAATCATATCAATAAATCAGGTGCTCAGCTTGTGTTTGTGGCCCTGGGCTGCCCGAAACAGGAACGCTGGATGGAACAGATGCGGGGTAAAATACAGGCGGTTATGGTAGGCGTGGGTGGAGCGCTGCCTATTTTCACGGGTACGCAGGGGCGTTCGCCTAACTGGATGCGGAATGCCGGTCTGGAGTGGGCGCATCGGCTAGCCATGGAACCACGCCGGTTGTTCAAACGCTATGCCATTACGAATTCGCTGTTTATTATCCGGCTGACCCGCCAGATTCTATTTCGTTAACAGTTCGCATTGACCCTGTTTCGGATCTTTCCTGAAAGCGGACGTCTAAACTAAGCTTCAACAAACCGCTCACAATCAATAGTTATTACCATTTTCATTATCAGCCAAACAAGGCACTTTAATACCAATACAATCATATTATGAAAAAAGCATTAATCACCGGAATTACCGGACAGGACGGGGCTTACCTGGCTGAGCTATTATTAGAAAAAGGATACGAAGTACACGGTATCAAACGCCGTAGCTCGCTTTTCAACACGCAGCGCATCGATCACTTATACGAAGATCCCCACGACCGGAATATTCATTTCAAACTGCATTACGGCGACCTGTCCGATTCGACCAACATTATCCGCATTATTCAGGAAGTTCAGCCCGACGAAATCTACAACCTGGGAGCCATGTCGCATGTACGGGTTAGCTTCGATGAGCCCGAATACACCGCTCAGGTAGATGGGATTGGTACCTTACGTATATTGGAGGCCGTTCGTTTATTGGGTCTTACGGAAAAGACCCGCATTTATCAGGCCTCTACTTCCGAACTCTACGGCGGTGTGCAGGGGCATGCCCAGTCGGAGACAACCCCATTTTACCCCCGTTCGCCTTATGCCGTGGCTAAACTGTATGGCTACTGGATTACGGTCAATTACCGGGAAGCATACAACATGTATGCCTGTAACGGTATCCTGTTCAACCACGAATCACCATTGCGGGGGGAGACCTTCGTAACCCGGAAGATTACCCGTGCCGTGGCGCGTATCGGTTTGGGCCTGCAGGACAAGGTGTATCTGGGTAACCTGGACTCCCTGCGCGACTGGGGTCATGCCAAAGATTATGTAGAAGCGATGTACCTGATTCTTCAGCAGGAAAAGCCCGAAGATTTCGTTATTGCGACCGGCATTACCACCAGTGTTCGGGATTTTGTACGGATGTCGTTTGCCGAGATCGGTGTTGAGCTGGCCTTTAGCGGTGAGGGCGTACAGGAAGTGGGCACGGTCGTTAGTTCGACCAATCCTGATTTTGACGTTGCCATTGGCAAAGAAGTGGTATCGATCGATCCCAGGTATTTCCGGCCTACGGAAGTGGACTTACTGCTTGGCGACCCAACCAAAGCCATGACACAGCTCAACTGGAAGCCCAAATATGACCTTCCGGCGCTGGTGAAAGACATGATGGAGGCAGACATCGACCTGTTCCGTCGGGATCAGCTGTTGGCCAGCAGTGGGCATCAGGTACTGAATTACTTCGAATAAACCGCCTGGGACCTGTTTGTTCTACGGACAGGCTGCTTCCAGACGCCAAATTATTATCTACCAACCTAACTTGTATCTACCTAACTGCTGAGCGTTATCGGCGGTTAGGTTTAATTTTTTATAACTGTGGAAAAACACGCACGAATTTATGTAGCCGGGCACCGGGGTATGGTTGGGTCGGCTCTGGTCCGCAAGCTGCGGGCCGAAGGATTTAACAACATCATCGTTCGCACTTCGCTGGAGCTGGATTTACGCGACCAGCGCGCCGTTGCGGACTTTTTTGAGCAGGAACGGCCGGACTATGTGTTTCTGGCAGCCGCCAAAGTGGGGGGTATCCTGGCCAACAATGTGTACCGGGCTGAATTTCTGTACGATAACCTGCTGATCGAGGCAAACATTATTCATAGTGCTTACCAGACCTCGGTTAAGAAACTGCTGTTTCTGGGTTCTTCCTGCATTTATCCCAAGCTGGCTCCGCAGCCGCTCCGGGAGGAGTATCTGCTGAGTGGTTACCTCGAAGCCACCAATGAGCCGTATGCCATTGCTAAAATTGCGGGCATCAAATTATGCGAGGCATACCGCCATCAGTATGGCTGTAATTTTATTTCGGCGATGCCAACGAATTTATACGGGCCTAACGATAACTACGATTTACAGGGATCGCACGTGTTGCCCGCACTCATCCGCAAGTTTCACGAAGCCAAGCTAAACGGCGACGCGTCGGTGGAGGTTTGGGGGACCGGTTCGCCCAAACGTGAATTCCTCCATGCGGATGATCTGGCCGCTGCGTGTTTTTTCCTGATGGAAAACTACGATGACGAACTGTTTGTGAATATTGGTACCGGCGAGGATGTAACGATCCGGGAACTGGCCGAACTCGTTAAAGAAACGGTTGGCTTCGAAGGGGATCTGCATTGGAATACGTCGAAGCCCGATGGTACGCCACGCAAACTCATGGATGTATCGCGCATTCATCAACTGGGCTGGAAGCACGAAACTGAGTTAAAAGATGGTTTGAAACGCACGTATCAGGACTTTCTGGCCAATCAGGTTTATAGTATGTCCTAGCGGTAAAGAGCACCCCGTCAATGAACCGGATGGGGTGCCTCCATGAATGGTAGAGGTAGTAATTTCACGCTGATCCTGATAGTAAATTATACTTAAGCAGTTGGCTATTAGGATATGTATAAAACGACAAAGTAGGATATTAATTTAAGATTAAAATATAAACTCGTTAATGGTAAAGGCCTATCAGCTAAGTATAAATAACTAAAATGTTCATTTTTTTTAACTTTGGGTCTTTTATTGTTATTAAAAATGGTATTTAAGTAAACTTGAAATGTAATTTGTTCTTAAGCAGGAATATTAAATCTACCATTTAATGAATTGGTATATATTGTGTACAAAATCCCGAAAAGAGAAGGCTGTTTCGAAGTATCTTGAAAAGGCGGGCATTGAAGCATACTGCCCGGTAATACGTCGTCAACATCAGTGGTCTGACCGGCTGAAGGTTGTCGAAGAGCCGCTGTTTGCCAATTACTGCTTCGTTAAAGTAAGCGACGCAGATCGATCGAAGGTTTTTGTTACATCGGGTATTATCAAATATCTCTACTGGTTAGGTAAACCGGCTATTCTGGCCGAAAGTGAAATTGACTCGATCAAATCGGTATTGAGCCAATATGACCACAGTAAAATAACGGTTAATGACTTTCAGTCCAACGATAAGATAGCGATCAAGAGTGGCGTATTTGCCAATCAGACAGGTACGGTTCTTCAACGCCAGGGAAACAATGTTGTCATTTACCTGGAAGCTATTAAAATGTGCATAAAGGTCAACTTCAATACCACACTCGTATCGAAGTTATAAAGTCCTGACCGGCTTTTAGGGTGATGGGTACTGCTTCCATTTCTCATTTTTTTAAGGGTACCACTCACAAAAATCAATACTCACCAGAAGAAGGCATTTGTTTAATAAATAGGGTAGATGAATTAATCTGTTTCGTTTAAGACACTTCTTCAATTTCGCCTAACCAATATAATGTCAATCAATCTTAAGGACGAGAAAATGATTGTTAATAACAAGAAAAACTCTCAGGTAACGCGACAGGCCATATTAAATTCTTTTCGTGCTGTTGTGGCAAGAAAAGGGCTTGATCAAATTTCTATTCGAGAGGTTGCAGATGAAGCCGGTGTCAGTGCAGTTTTAATATACCGGTACTTTGGCGGACTTTATGGATTGATTACAACATTTATACAAGACAGTGATTTGCATCCAAAATGGAGCCGGCTTGACCAATTATTTTTAAAAGGATTAACGGAAGAAAATAATTCGAAAGTATGGTACCTGCATTTTCGGCAAATCATTAACAATCATAAAGAATTAAAGGAGTACAGGGAAATACTGAAAGCGACCATAAAGTCAGATCAGGAAACCGGCATGAAAATCGGTAATCTACTGGATGACCAACTGGTCGATTTTTTCAGCAATGTTCCTGCGGTCAAGAATGTCGATACGCAGATGATCTCTACGCTGCTGTTGGGCGGATTATCCTACATATCCATCTTGGCTTCTGATAATAAGGAGTTTATGCATATGGATTTTAACTCGGAAGATAACTGGCAACGGGTTGATGCGGCCATTAAAACCATTTTACTATCGCTGAATACGGCGGAAGAGAGTAACAGTTAACCTGTTCATTTTCACCCGCCCGGTCGTTCCAAATTTCGAAGGTATAAGCAAAAAAAGCGAGTTGATTTTCTAACTAATTCCAGTTTTTCTTTTCATGAACTCTACTGTAGACGTACTCATCAGTTACTCCAACGAGGATAAAGCTACCGCTGTTAAACTGCTGGATTGCCTTGAATTGAACGAACTGGATTGCTGGTTTGCTCCACGCGACATACAGCCCTGTAAAACATGGCATAGTTCTCTTTTATCGAGTATTCAGTCTGCGAATACATACCTGGTCGTTTTGAGTAAGCGATCTGTTCAGAAGAAAGAAATACAGGATGAAATAGCGAGAGCCATAGCGCTGAATAAATACATCATTTTTTATCTGGTAGAAAAGCTGGAATTACCGAATCGGCTGCAAACCCAGCATTACCTGTTTACCTGTATTCAGGCCTATAACAGACCCGAAGATGATGTGCTCAGTGAATTAAAAAACTCGTTGTATCTGTCCAGAATAAAACGAGAGGCTGGTATCTTCCCGGCGGCCAGAGAAATAAATGAGCAGGCAGACTTTTTACAGAATGGTAAAATCGATTACCTGAATCGGAATTTTGACCGGGCTTATGAATATTTTCTGAAGGCTGCGAATGCAGGATCGGCGGAGGCTTTCTTTTATCTGGGCGAAATTTGTCGGAAACGTGAGTGCAACCAGTCCATTCCGGAGAAGCCAATTGTTTTCTATAAAAAGGCCATTGAATTAAAATCAGTAATTGGCTACTGGGGATTGGCCGAGTTGCTTGAAACGAAAAAAGAAACGGTGAAACTGGCCATGCAGTACTATAAACAAGTTAGTACCGAAATTGCCGAGAAAGCCATTGATGAAGACGGCTATTGCTGCTTTTTATACAGCACCATGTATAAGGAGGGGAAGGGACTTGACAAAGATGAGACGCTGGCCATGTGGTGGCTTCAACGCGCCATTCGGTTTGGGTATAAGCTGCCTGAGCCAGCACCGGTCAGATCATTTTATTCCTTATGGGCGTAGGCGGCAACCAGGCGTCTTCTCATACTTCAAATCATTGTGATGCGATGATGCCCCTGGTTTGGGCCATTGTATCCTGTTTATATTTGCCCTCCGTAAGGTGCTCGATAGTGAGCCCCATTACCTCATAATCTGCTATACGGTTTAACAATACCACCGATTGCTGGTAGAGTGGTTGTATAGTAAAAGTTACGGTGGGTATTGACAGCCGAAGTCTATTGGACTTCGGCTGTTTTAGTTATTAACATGCTCTGGATAAATAATTGACGAACGGCTGGGGCCTTGCTTTCGCCCTTCCTACATTTGTTATTTATACAATAGAAGTGATGTCAGACAGCCTGAACCCACTGGGTAATGGCTGTTTTTTTTATAGCCCATTTTCTCATAAACCGGCATCACCGGCAACAAAGCTTTTGCAGGCTTGTATTGTCAGTAATTTAAGTATAAGATGTCGAGTTTTTTACAGCCGTCTCCTTTTAGGGGTCGGCTGTTTTTGTGTTCGTTATTGACAGCTGTAAACAACTGAACCAGTCGATTGAGCCGGGGGTGACTCGTGCATCTGAGGGGGTGTTCCTGGCATTGAATTGGACCGAATTGTGCTGCCGTGTGCCTGAAAATGAAACGTCTTCACGTAATAAAAATAATCCTTATCACGTGAAGACGTTGCCTAAAACAGGCAATTCCAGAACGGCTATCGAGTAACCGGTGCGGGCTTATAAAACCACACTGATTGCCTGAATAAGCCCTGTTGCAATAACCGGGTCAAGTCTGTTCGATGCGTTAAAAGCCAAAGTTGGCAACAGGAGCAGCGGGCTTATTCGGGTCAATGATCGAATGAACGAACCCGGCAATGTCGGGGGCTTTTTTCAGCGCATTGACAATTTCCTGATAGGACTCTGTCACACTGAACGGTTGCCCGATTCCCACAACATATATACAACAACCAGCGGCCATATCCATCACGGTTGCAATGTGTGCTGCATCAAATAAAGTCTTTTTTGAACTAACTGTAACCTCAATAAATCTAGCCATAAGAAAGGTGTCTACTAAACTTCTAAATGTACCATTTTTAAGCAAACATTCCTTTATATGTTGACAGAGGCTTAGCTAAAGATTCGGAAATTCCGACTGAAAGCTGTTGTTTCGCGTATCAAAAACGGCGGCTTAGGCGTGTGTACCCACCAGCGTCGGGAACTCAACCGTTGAGCTGGTCTTCGCAATCGGTAATACCGATACAACAAGAGTTGCCAGAGCGTTCTTCGTTGCCTCATCGATCATCATTACCCAGTCTGTCTGAATAACCTGATGCGTTTTATGGCCTATGGGATCATGAACGACCTCATCCGTTGCTTCCTTTCTGGCTACCGTTATGTTTATTTCCTCTCCTTCTTTGAATGTAGGTACGAAACTGAAATAACCATCTGCCAGTATGCGACCAGCTTGCTGGGTGGAGGCAGGTTCAAAAAATATCACTTTCAGGTTCTCTGATTGATTACTCATTGGTATGCGTTGCAGTTAAAGATCAAGATGAGTTCATAACCGTCCTGCCGGGCAAAATGTTATGTCCTTTGATTTACGTTCACCCGCAGCATACACAACTTTTCAGGTATATCTGGTCGAGATAGAACAAGGCGATTCGTGGTTTAGCGCAGGACGAACAAACTTTCTTCCCTTGCCCTACCGATATTGGCTGCAGTTTATTGCATAATACTAACAATGGGCGTACTTTTGTGGCTCTTTAAATGGCAGGAGAGGACCTTGGTCGATATTGAGGGTGTTTCGCTCCAGCCACTTTACAGAAGAGGGTCCCGTAGCTCAGCTGGATAGAGCATCTTCCTTCTAAGAAGGCGGTCATTGGTTCGAATCCAATCGGGATCACGTTTAAAATCAGCTAGTTAGCTTCATTGCTGGCTAGCTGATTTGCGTTTAGGGGCGGTCGTGTTTCCTGATCAACCTGATCGGCTACCTGATCACCCATCTGCGGGCGGTTTAACACAAGTTTCCGGCGGATACAGGCATGCGGCCGGAGGCATCGATTATCCAGGCCAGGATTAGGACGGTATCGGGTAACTGTCAACGAAAGTTGCTGTTAGACAAGCGTTTATCAGGCGAAATCAACGTATTTTAGCGCGATCTGATAGCCAACAGGAGGCTTTGGGAGTTGAATGTCTCAAAACTTAAAGAATATGTCCAAAATGTGGGAATGATTTCGTGTGTGGAGTATGAGATTTGACCCATCAGGTCTAAACGCAGAAACAGGAATGTGAAACTAGCTCACTTTGGCCCGCCGTTAAAAAATAGGCATGACCTAATTGAAGTCGAGACTGATCTTTCTTTTTTACAAGAACTCCATCGGGAATCAGTTTAAATGCCTGCAAAACCGGTGGCGGCTATTTTTCAGCCCCTCCATTAGTGCCCTGAAGCATGTCCTGTCTTCTGTATAGTATTTTCGGTCAATTCGTTTCTGAACCCATCTAAATCCTACCCCTATGAATCTTGATATTGCCGTTGTTGGCGGAGGTGTCTCCGGTGCGTATAGTGCCTGGCGTTTGCAGCAGGACAAAGGAGCCGACCAGCGTATTGGCCTGTTCGAATACAGCAACCGTATTGGCGGGCGACTGTTCACCGTTACGCTGCCCGGCTTGCCGCACGTGAAAGCAGAGGTAGGCGGCATGCGGTACATTCCCGACCAGCATATCATGGTAGCCCGGCTTGTCGATCAGCTGGAGCTACAAACCAAAGATTTCCCCATGGGAGCACCCGATCCGGTTGGGGCCAATTGCAATCTGTTTTATCTGCGTGGAAAACACCTGCGGTTGAATGAACTTGCCGACCCGGCCAAAGTGGCGTATAATCTGGCCTGGTCCGAGCGGGGGATGGGTCCCACAAACTTACAGGTGCAGGTAATGAATACGATCTATCCGGGTATGGATAAGCTGGGCCTGTGCGACCTGATGAAGGTAAAAGCCTTCGATAAACCCCTGTGGAAACAGGGGTTCTGGAACCTCATGTATCGGGTACTCAGCAATGAAGGGTATCAGTTCATGAAAGATGCCGGTGGGTACGAAGCCAACGTTGCCAATGCGAATGCCGTTACGCAGCTCCCCGCCACTGAATACAGCGATAAAACGCAGTTTTTAACCCTGGAGCACAGCTACGACCAGTTACCTATCCGGCTCGTTGAGCAGTTTAACAATACCTTTCCCGGCAGAGTCCCCAAAGGAGAACGGCTGCATCTGAACCATCAGCTGGCCGAAATCGAGATGGGCTCCGGCGAGTATCCGTACACGCTCTTGTTCCGGAAAACGGTTACGGTCGACGGCGCAACAAAGCCGGTGGAGCCCGAAGAGAGCATCAAGGTGAAAGTCAAAAAGATTATTCTGGCTATGCCCCGGCGGTCGCTGGAACTGATCAAGAGCACGTTTTTCGATGACCCCTGGCTGAAAGAAAATATACCTTCGGTGTTGATTCAGAGTGCATTCAAGCTGTTTATGGCTTACGAGCGTCCCTGGTGGCGGGCCCTGGGGCTGGTAGCCGGTCGCTCCGTGACCGACCTGCCCATCCGGCAAGTGTACTACTTTGGTACGGAAGGAGAGCAAACCAGCGGATTTCCATACATGAACTCGCTCCTGATGGCCAGTTACAGCGATCTGGCTACCGTACCGTTCTGGAAAGGGCTGGAAAGCGGGGAGCCGTATAAAGGGTACAGACCCGCCTGTCTGGAAGAAGGCGTGGACCACATAATGCCCAGAACCGAATTCAACGCGACCGACGAGATGGTGCAGATTGCCAACCGGCAGGTTGCCGAACTGCACGCCCTGCCCGAAATTCCAATGCCTTATTCGGCTGTGTATCATACCTGGAACGAAGATCCGTACGGCGGAGGCTGGCACGAATGGAAGGCCGACTACCGGCTCGATGAGATCATGTGCCGGATGCGTAAGCCCGTCAGTGATCAGGACATTCACATCGTTGGCGAAGCATATTCGTACGGTCAGGGCTGGGTAGAAGGGGCGCTGACAACGGCTGAATCGACATTGCAGGAGTTTTTTGGTCTGAAACGGCCATCCTGGCTGCCAGGTACCTACCAACTGCTGCCGAACGACTGCCCCGGTTGCGGTGATCTGAGTGGCTGTATCGAGTGCCAGGATTGCCTCGATAACCTCGACGCGATCACCCCGAATTGTTCAACACCCATCTCCATCAGTTAACCTCAGCCATGACGACACCCACCGTTGCTTCGTACCTGATTACCCGCCTGCAACAGGTGGGATTAGCGCATGTGTTTACCGTTCCCGGCGATTATGCGGGGCCTTTCCTGGCTACGCTGGACGATACGCCCGGTATTATCCGCATTCCAACAATCAATGAGCTGGGGGCGGGTTACGCGGCCGATGGCTATGCCCGATACCGGGGTGTTGGGGCCGCCTGTGTGCAGTATGGCGTGGGTACGTTCAGCCTGCTGAACTGCGTGGCAGGTTCGTACGTGGAGCGGGTCCCCGTCGCTATTATTTCGGCCAGCCCAAAGTCGACAGACCGGCAACTGGAGCGCCAAAAAGGGGTTCTCTTTCACCATAGCACGGGGAACCTGCAGGCCGATGAAGAGGTGTTTCGGTCAGTGACCGTTGCCTCCGAGATTATATCGGATGCGGTGGAGGCTCCTGCCCAGATTGACCGGGCCATCGCGGCCATGCTCACCCACCGCCGACCCATTTACCTGGAAGGCATCAATGATGTCTGGGAAAAGTCGTGTACCCATCCCGTTGGCTGTTTACAGGCGCTCACCATGCCCAGTAATCAGGACGTTCTGAGTGCGCTACTCGATGCCGTATGGAAGCGTATTTTGAAAGCTAAACTGCCGGTATTCTGGATAGGGATAGAGGTGCAGCGGTTTTGTCTGCAGGATTTAATGCAGCAGCTTATTGACGCCAGTGGCCTCTTTTTTACGACGACCAGTCTGGGAAAAACTGTTCTGGATGAAAGTCAGCCGCACTTTATCGGAACCTACGCGGGTCCGGCTTCTCCAGCCCTAACCCGTGCGGTAATGAAAGACTGTGACTGCCCGATTGCGCTGGGAACGATCATCACGGATGACTACCTCGATAGTATCAGCACCCGTTTCGATAACCTGATTGTAGTGACCGACGAAAAGGCTCATATAGGTTATCAAAATTACCCTCAGGTAACCCTACGCGATTTTCTGGAAGGGCTGCTCGATCGGTTCATTATCCAGGCTGATTTTCCCCGGCCGTATGCGTTGCCAACCGTACCACCCGAAGATTCGGGGATACCGGTCTCCCCGGAAGATCTATCCTATACGGTGTTCTTTGATGAACTTCAAAAGTTTATTGATTACCAACAGCTTAGTGACGAAATGAGCCTGATATTGGGAGAAAGTACAGCCCTGTATGTATTTGGTAATTTACCGGGTATGCCGCGCAACAGCTTTGTGGCACAGGCCGCCTGGGGGTCGTTGGGCCACGAGACGGGCTGCGCGCTGGGGGTAGCGCTGGGGAGCGGCAAACGCCCTTTCGTTGTAGCGGGTGATGGTGGTTTTATGATGATCTGTCAGGAATTGTCCAGCCTGGCACGCCAGGGATGCAACGCCGTCGTGTTCGTCATGAGCAATCGGTCGTATACCATCGAGCAGGCGTTTGTAAACCCTGACGCCTTCGCGCCGGGGGGCGAGTTTGCCCCCTTCGATCTGCTGCCCGAGTGGGACTATCGGGCACTGGCAACAGCATTTGGGGTGAAAGGCTACCGGGCAAAAACGGTTTCGACGTTAAGGGAGGTGCTGGACGACATTGCCGGGTTAACGGATGTTCCGGCGCTGGTCGAGATCGTTATTCCGCAAAAGGATTACCCGCCCCAACTGAAACGGCTGGCCGCGCCAGCCCCCGGCAAACTAACTCCGCATACGGGTCGGCATCAATGGTAAAGACAGCGTACAGATTGATACACGGTACTTAACCCCTACAATTAATGAAACAACAGCTAGCCCCGCTTGTTGATACCGTCACGCCCGAAAATCGGGGAGAGGCTCTTCAGCAAGCTATCGAAATTGAGATTGCAACTATTCCGGTCTATCTCTACACCTACTACTCGATCAATCGGGAGACCAACCAGGACACGATAATCGGTGTGCTAACCAATGTACTCCTTAATGCTGGCAAAAATCCGCAGCAAGCAAGTGTAATGGCACTCGATTATTCGGCCAAAATGATGGAGGCCCCCCAACTGGTGCCCGGCCGCGGTTATTACGCACAGAATAATATCGACACGGTTTATTATGACAAAAAGCACAGGCCTCACTTCGTCAATGGCGACGATAGCGGTGATCTGATTCAAGTCGTCGATCGACAGTCGGCCATTGCCGCCATCAACCTGATTGTTGAACAAGGGGAGGAGCATACCGGGGCAACGCCCTTAAACTCCGATGGTTCGGTCGACTGCACAACGATTGAACCGGCTGATTTCGATGATCCGGATCATCAAGAGCTGTTGCATTTTGAGAAGTTTGCCCGAATTTACTGCCATTATGAACACCTGGTTACTGAATTTACGGCGCTGGGAATCAGTAAGAACGAGTTTAACCAGTTCTTTATCCTGAACCTGCCCGCTAATCCCAAAGCGGCCGATAAAGCTACCACCCCCGTTTGCGCGAGTGCATGTACAGCCAGTTCAGTGCGCTGGCCTATGCCCTGGGTAAAGAGTTATTCAAATCGTTTGCCGATCAATACCTCGAAGCCTATCCGTCGGAGAGCTACACACTGAATGAGCTGGGCAGGCGATTCCCCCGTTTTCTGGAACAGTCGCGTACTGATTTTGGACTGGATGAAACCGAAGAATGGCCGTTCTTCCTCATCGAACTGGCTCATTTCGAGTTTGATCTCTCGTTGATCTTCGATGAACCTGCCGAACAAAACGAACTCATCCTGTTCGAGATCGACCCGGACGAGGTTGTACGGGTTTGTCCGCTCGTTCACCACCGTTTTCCGGTATGCCAGTATTATCTGGACTTCACGCAGGGCAAAGCGCCTGAACTGCCCTTTCCCAAAGAGAACTTGTGGGCGGTAACCCGGCTAAATTACCGGCTAAAGCTGTATGAGCTGAACCTTATGGAGTATGTGTTCCTGAGTAACTTGAAGGCGGGCCGGACAGTTAATGAAACGAAAAATACCTGGCTGACACCCCCCGGTTCAACCTGCCAACAGTAGGGGATGCCTGGAACCAGTGGCAGGGTAGTTTTATGACAAGGGGGAATTCTAACCCGGAGCTAATATCTTTTCTTATAAAGCGAATAAATCAATGCCCTTTCTGATCTTCAATGTGATTTACGCATGTTTACTGGCGGCCTACCTTGGTCTTTTCTCGCCCACCCGGGCCGAATCGGGTAGTTTAGCCGCCGACTCGGCCCGGCAGGTTATTGCCGAAACAACGGTCTTCCAAAATGGCGAAGGGGGGTATCTCTGTTATCGGATTCCGGCCATTGTCAAAACACCTGGCGGTACCCTGCTGGCGTTCGCCGAAGGACGCCGAACGGATTGCAGTGACTTCGGTGATGTCGATATAGTGTTCCGCAGCAGTAAAGACAATGGGCAGTCGTGGGGTCCCATCCGGACGGCTGTCGATTTTGGTGCCATGCAGGCCGGTAACCCCGCGCCGGTATTCGACCTGAGCGACCCTCGATTTCCCAAAGGGCGGCTGTTTTTGCTGTATAATACGGGTACAGCCTCGGAGGCCGATGTTCGAAAAGGGCTGGCGGTGCGCGAAGTCTGGTACAAAACCAGTACGGATGGCGGTCAGACCTGGTCTGAACCGGTCAATATTACTCCGCAGGTATCGCGGCCCAATAAGCCCGACATGAATCCGGGTTATGCCTTTCCGGACGACTGGCGGTCGTATGCCAATACCCCCGGCCACGCCCTGCAGCTTCGAAAAGGGCGATACAAAGGGCGAATTTTTGTGGCGGCCAATCATTCAGAGGGCAGTCCGCAGCCGCAGTTTCGGGACTACCGGGCTCATGGTTTTTATTCGGACGATCACGGGAGGAGCTGGAAATTAACGCCAACCATACCCTATCCCGGTGGCAATGAAAGCACAGCCGCCGAGACGACAACTGGAGGGCTGTTGCTAAACGCCCGTAACCAGTCGGGTGATGTTAAAAATCGGCTCCTGGCCTTCTCGGCCAGTGCGGGCGAAAGCTGGGACCCCGTTGTTGTTGCCACCGATCTGCCCGATCCGGTTTGCCAGGGGAGTATGATCACCTATCAGCCCCGTCGTGGCCAGCCTGTCCTTTTGTTCGCCAATGCCAACAGTCAGACAAGCCGTACCAATCTGACAGTTCGCGTAAGCCGGAACAATGGCAAGAGCTGGTCGGTGGGCAAATCCATTTATGCGGGTTCATCGGCGTATTCAGACCTTGTCGTTCAGCAGGACAATACCATCGGGGTGCTCTACGAAAAAGACAACTATACCAAAATAAACTACGCCCGCTTTCGCTACAATTGGCTGATTAAGTAAGTTCTTCCCGGAGAAGTCAAACGTCTACAGCACAGATAAATTTGTCTGGCCGCAACTGCGTCAGGTCTGGCCTTTCTTCAGACTGCACAATCGGTTGGGGGATGGGTAACCTTGACATCGGGCAATCAGCCCTGAGCCGCTAATCTGTGCTTAAAATAGCATCTTCTTAAGTTGCTGACTACTAGGCTCCCGTATGGTCATTGCCTCGGACGAACATCCATAAAAGATAATTAAAAATAAAAATAGTAAAAAAAACTTGACTTCCTGAAATCGGCTTTTACCTTTGTATTCAACATTGTTGAATTTTAATAAACCTTGTTATAGTCTCCCGATTAACAGTCCCATTCAATTCTATATAGCTTGCCTTAAACACTTTACCTGCGTTATTATGAAGCAAACTATCCAAAAGCCCTACGGGGGTTTTATGGCATTCCTATGCCTGATTCAGCCAGTAGTTATTCTGTTTTTCGTAGTCTGGGAGACACGTGCCGCCGATCGGGGTACGCCTGTTTCCGCTCAACTAAAATCCTCGACTTTTACGAATGCAGTGCCCAAAAAGGGGATCGCTACCGTAACGCGCCATGTAGACCGAACCATTACGGGAAAGGTAATTGACGAGAATGACCAGCCTCTGCCGGGTGTTAGTATTGTTGTGAAAGGATCAACCGTTGGTACGGCTACTAAATCGGACGGTACCTATGCATTGAACGTAAAAGAAGGCTCGGCAACGCTGGTTTTTTCCTTTATGGGCTACATCGCGTACGAAGTTGTAACGGGGAACAAAAGCGTTATTGACGTCAAGTTGCTGCCCAATGCCGAACAACTAAAAGAAGTAGTAGTGGTGGGGTATGGTACTCAGCAGAAGAAGGATTTGACGGGGGCGGTAGGCTCCATTTCGTCGAAAGATATTGAACTGTCTACTATTAATACCCCCGATAAGGCCTTACAGGGCAAGATTGCGGGTGTACAGGTGCATACCAACTCCCATGCTCCCGGTGGCGGTATTGCCGTTCAGGTGCGGGGAACGGCCTCACTCTCCGCCGGTGGGTCGCCCCTGTATGTCATTGACGGCATGCCCATCAGTAGCGGTACGCAGACCAGTGCCAGCACCGATGCCGGCTCGTTTGGGGGTGCTCCCAACCCCCTGAATTCCATAGACCCGTCTGATATTGAATCGGTGCAGGTCCTGAAAGATGCCTCCGCGACGGCTATTTACGGCTCACGGGCGGCTAACGGCGTGGTGCTCATCAGTACCAAACGGGGGAAGGCGAACCAGCATAATGTCGATCTCGACATATCCGTTGGTGTGCAGGAAGCCCGGCGTAAACTTCCGTTTTTAAACGCACAGCAGTGGGCGCAGCAGGCCAACGAACGGGCTACCTTACTGGGCCGCCCCCCCACCTACACCGCTGCACAGGTGAATGCTTTCGGGCAGGGCACCGACTGGCAAAACGAGGTATTTCAAACCGCTCCCCGGCAAACCTACAAGCTGGCGTTTTCGGGTGGCGGGCAGAGTCTGCGGTACCTGATTGGCGGTAACTACACCAATCAGGACGGTATTTTGCCGGGTTCGAGTTTCAAACGGTATGGCACGACCATAAATCTGGATGCGGATGTCAGCAAGCGGCTGCGGGTGGGCGAAAGTCTGCTGTTCAGCGTCACCGACCAGTATACCGTGCCAACCGATACCAAAGGATACGAGGGTATTTCCAACATCATCAACGCCATTTATCAGGCCCCGCCCACCATTCCGGCCCGCGACAGCCTTGGCCTGCCCAACAACCTGCGCAACTTCCCCCTCGGGAGTGGTCTGGAAAACCCGCTGACCATGAGCGAACAGTACAAGCAGTTGAGCAATACCCTGCGCCTGATCGGCACGGCTTACGCCAATTACAACATTATGGATGGACTGGACCTGGACATTCGGGTGGGGGCCGACATTCGCGACTGGCGGTACCATGAGTATTACCCCATCGGATCCGAAGCGGCAGCGGGTGCCAGTGGCAAAGCCCGGCAGATTGCCGTCCGGAACCTCAACGTCAGTAATTCCAACACGCTGACGTACACGAAGACGATCAATAGCCTGCACAAACTGAAAGTGCTGGGCGGTTTCACGTACCAGCGCGAGAAAAACGAAACGATGGATGCGTCGTCGTTTGGCTTCCCCAGCGATGTGTTCCAGTATTATAACCTCGGGCTGGGCAGCAGTCCCCAAACGCCGGGCAGCAATCAGAACGAGTGGACGCTGATCTCGTATCTGGGCCGGGTCAATTATACCTTCAACGACAAGTACCTGTTTACGGCCTCGGTTCGGGCGGATGGCGACTCGAAATTCGGGGTCAACAACAAGTACGGTATTTTCCCCTCGGTAGCTTTCGCCTGGCAGTTGGGCGATGAGCCCTTCATTCGCAATATGGGTGTGTTCGATCAGCTGAAAGTGCGGACCAGCTTTGGGCGCACGGGGAATGAATCCATTGGTGTGTACCGGTCACTGTCACTGCTGGGAACGGCTTTTGGTACACGCAGTTCCTACATCTTCGGTGGCTCGAAGGTGCCTATCGCTTACCCCAACAATATCCCGAATCCGGATCTAAGCTGGGAAAAAACGCAGGAGTATAACCTGGGCATCGACTTTGCCGTATTCAAAAACCGACTCAGCCTTTCGGTTGACGCCTATTACAAGAAAACGACCGATCTGCTCCTCGATGTTCCTATTTCATCCCAAACGGGTTTTAGCAGTGTGCTCAAAAACACCGGCGCTATGCTCAACAAAGGCATCGAAATTGGGGTAAACAGCACGAATCTGGCGGGCAAGCTGGGTTGGACAACCAATTTCAACATCTCCTTCAACCGCAATGAGATCCTGTCGCTCGGTGGCGCGCCGTATCAGTATACCGGCTGGGTTGGGGGCGGAAACGTAACCCCCCACGATAAAAACACGGCCCGCCTGGAGCCGGGACATTCGGTAGGGGAGTTTTATGGCTCCATTTATGAGGGTGTCTGGAAGTCGGCGGAAGAAATCAGGGAGGTGGGCACCATGCCAGCCGCCAAACCCGGCGACATTCGCTACAAGGACGTGAATGGTGACGGGAAATACAATACCGAGAGCGATGATGTATTTCTGGGAAATCCAAACCCGAAATTCAACTTTGGCCTGACCAACGATGTCAGTTATGGGCCGCTTAGTCTGCATGTGTTCATGTACGGCGAGTACGGCAATTCGGTACTGAACCTGGCGAAACAGCAATGGCTGCTGGATGGCATCGGGATATCGGCCATGCGACTGGATCGATGGTCACCCACCAATCCAAACGGCATTTATCCGGGTGCGGGAGCGTCCAATCCCCAGCGCGTAAGCTCGATCATGGTAGAAGATGGCTCATTCCTCAGGATTCAGACCATTGCCCTGACCTACCGGGTGCCGTCGTTTACCAAATTCATCAAAAACGCCCGTATTGGCATCGGGGTCGATAACCTGGCCGTTCTGACGAAATATACGGGCTACGATCCCGAGCTGAACTCCTACGGCACCAGCAACACAACCAAAGGCATGGACCGCTACGGCTATCCATCCGCCCGCACTTTCCGACTTGATCTCAAACTGGGTTTCTAATTCCTAACCATCCTTTTCCATGCGTACTTTCTTTAACACTCATAAAGTTGCCAGTCTATGTGTGGGGCTACTGCTTCTGGGAAGCACCAGTTGCCAGGATATACTGGATGAAAAAGTGTACAGTCAGGTAGCCGTCGATGCCTTCTACAAAACCAGCGATCAGGCACAGTTGGCCCTGAACGGAGTCTACGGTCGGCTGTGGGACGATACCTATCGCGATGGGCAGTGGGTTACGCTGGGCGACGTTACGGCGGGTACCCTGATCGGGGGCGGGTCGGCCAACGGCTCCGGCGACCGCTCCGGCGTGACCAACGATTTCAACACGTTTAGCTGGAATTCCGACGCGCTCGAATTATCGACGGCCTGGGATTACTATTATGCCGCCATCAACCGGGCAAACGTCCTGATCGATAAGCTGGCCGTGTCGAGCATTTCCAACAAGACCCGGCTGGATGGCGAAGCCCGGTTTCTGCGTGCGCTCTTTTACTTTAATCTGGTGCGTATGTTTGGTGGCGTTCCGTTACAAACCCAGGGCACTACCGACTTAAGCGAAGTCAGTAAACCCCGCAACACCGCCGAAGAGGTCTACGCCTTTATTGTCAAAGACCTGGAAACGGCCGTTGCCGGACTGAGCCCGTATAGTGAAAGCGATCATACCGCGGGGAAAGCCACTTCATTAGCCGCTACGGCACTATTGTCGAAGGTGTATCTCCAACAGCGGCAATGGCAGAAAGCCGCTGCCGAAGCGAAAAAAGTGATCGATTCAAAGGCATTCGATCTGATGGCGGATTACGAGAACATCATAAATCCTGACTTTCGTAATGGTAAAGAAATGATTTTCGCGATTCAGCACGGCGGTAATGCCAACAGTACCTCGCAACTGTACCAGACCCGGATGATCTACCTGTTCGGACCACCGGCCATGTCGCTGGCCAACGGCACCAGTATTCAGTTTCACTTCCTGAAAGATCTGGTTATTTTTCAGGTGCGGAAGGACTTCTTTGCCAACACGCCTAACACCTACCGCAAGTGGTGGTCGGTGCGGGACAAGATGCCGTACTATTACAAAAATGGCATCAAAGAGCTGGTGCGGGATACCGTTCAGATGTACGCGCCCTTCCTGACCAAATTCAACCGGATTGACTTCTCCACGGGCATTTTGAAAGAAGGTGTCGATTACCCCCTGATCCGATACTCAGATGTGCTGCTCACCTATGCCGAAGCCATCAATGAAGCGGGTGGCCCAACCGCCGAAGCTTACGAAGCCCTCAATAAAGTTCGGCGACGGGCGCGGGCGGCAGGCACTCCCAACGCGCAGCCCGCCAGTGTTTACCCGGATTTAGTCGGGCTTAGTCAGGCCCAGTTTCGGGATGCCGTACTCAATGAGGAAGCGCAGGAATTTGTGGGGGAGGGGCACTATCGCTGGGATTTGATCCGCCACGACCGCCTGATCTCCAACGCCAAACAACTGGGCATTTCGGCGGCTGCGGATAAACATGTACTCTTCCCGATCCCAGCCCTTCAGTTGAGTCGAAATACTGCGCTCAAGCAGAATCCAGGCTATTAACGCTGCCTCCCGGAGTGGGTAGAATGAGCGTATTCACGGTTTATCAATAATATTTCCTAATTCCTGTCTTTTTTACCTGTATGTACCAACGTAAACGAAATGCCCTGCTGAAGCTAACCGCACTCGGTATTGGTGTCTTAAGCTCCCTCGCTACTGCCGATAGTATGGCGCAGAGTCCCGGCCCGAAAACGACCTCTATTAACGTCGACCTGACAAAAGAGAAAGGACCGCTGAAACCGATATGGGCCTGGTTTGGCTACGATGAGCCGAACTACACTTACATGAAAGACGGCAAGAAGTTACTGACCGAGATATCGAAGTTAAGTAAGGTGCCGGTTTATGTCCGGGTTCACAGCCTGCTCGTAACCGGCGACGGGGAGGCCGCTCTCAAATGGGGGTCTACCAACGCCTATACGGAGGATGCCAACGGGAAGCCGGTATACAACTGGACCATCGTCGATAAGATTTTCGATACGTTCATCGAGCGCGGCATGAAACCCATTGCGCAGATCGGATTCATGCCCGAAGCCCTGTCGACGCATCCGCAGCCCTACCGGCACAACTGGGACCCCAGCCATAAGGGCTACGACATATTTACCGGTTGGGCCTACCCCCCAAAGGACTACACAAAATGGTCGGAACTGGTGTACCAGTGGGTGAAACATTCGGTGGCGAAGTACGGCCAGAAAGAAGTGGAAAGCTGGTATTGGGAACTGTGGAACGAACCCGACATTCCCTACTGGAAGGGAACGACGGAAGAGTACATCAAACTTTATGACTACACCGCCGATGCCGTTAAGCGGGCGCTGCCGACGGCTCGTATAGGTGGCCCGGAAGTGACCGGTCCATTGAGCGAAAACTCTCAGAAGTTTTTCAAAGCGTTTATGGAGCATATCGTAAGCGGGAAGAACAGCGTAACCGGTAAAACGGGTGCGCCGATCGATTTCATCACGTTCCACGCGAAAGGAGCGCCTAAGGTGGTCGACGGCCACGTTCAGATGAATCTGGGAAAACAGTTGCGGGATATTGACAAAGGCTTCGAAATTGTGGCATCGTACCCCAGCTTAAAAAACCTGCCCATTATCATCGGTGAGTCCGACCCCGAAGGCTGTGCCGCCTGTTCGGAAGATTTCAATCCGCAGAACGCCTACCGGAATGGTACCATGTATTCCAGCTATACGGCGGCTGCGTACGCCCGGAAGTATGATCTGGCTCAATCGCGCGGAGTTAATCTGGCGGGGGCGGTGACCTGGGCATTTGAGTTCGAAAATCAACCCTGGTTCCGTGGGTTCCGCGATCTGGCCACCAACGGCGTCGATAAGCCGGTTCTGAACGTATTTCGCATGTTTGGCATGATGCCCACGACACGCGTCGAGGTGAACAGCGGTCTGGCGTATGACTACAACCGGGTTCGGGATGAGAGCGTACGCGCCGAGCCGGACATTAACGCGCTGGCCTCGAAAGATGCCAAATCGGCCGCCGTGATGGTGTGGAACTACCACGACGATAACGTACCCGTTCCCGACGCCCCCATTTCGCTTCAGTTGAAAGGGCTGCCGGGCCGGAAAGCGGTTGTTCACCATTACCGCATCGACAAGGAGTTCAGCAACTCGTACGAAGCCTGGAAAAAGATGGGTTCGCCCCAGAAACCAACGGCTCAGCAGATCAGCGAACTCGAAAAAGCAGGGCAGCTAAAAGAGATGACGGCGCCAAAATCGGTAACCGTGAAGGATGGTGAAACAACCCTGAACTTTACGTTACCCCGGCAGGGCGTCTCGCTGCTGACCCTGACCTGGGACTGATAAACCGCTGATAACCTCCTTTTAACCTGTTTTTTAAGTCTCGTCTCTCGAAATATATTTACTTTCGTTCAACACTATTGACTATAAGTAGACAAAGGAAAATGATTTCAATCGAGAACAAGACTAACAACCTGAACTTAGGCGATCGGATAAAAATTCTGCGGATAAATCAGAATCGGACACTTCAGGAAATTGCGGATTCCAGTGAGTTGTCCAAAAGCATGATCTCCAAAATTGAAAATAACAAAACGGTGCCTTCGGTGGCGGCTCTTGTCAAGATTGCCAATACCCTGGGCACCACCATCTCCAATTTGCTTGAACATGACGGTTGGTTAAATGCCATTGTAACGCCCCGCCAGAAGGCCGAAGAGAGCCTGACACAAACGGACAAAGGGTACTCCATTTATCCGTACGCATCGGAATACCACGAAAAGAAAATGCAGCCGTTTCTGTTTGTGGGCAAAAAAGGCGAAGTCAAACCGCATGAGCTGTCGCATGAGGGCGAAGAGTTTATCTACGTCATTCGGGGGCAGATGAAAATGCAGGTCGGTGAGGTTGAATACCAGCTCAAAGAAGGCGACAGCCTTTATTTTAACTCCTCTCTGAAGCACGGTATCCTGCCGACTTCCGACGAGGTAGCCTATCTAGACATATTTGTTTAACGTAATCAGAATTCATGAAAATTCGTGCCGTCAGAACGAAACTCTACCAATGGAACGGGCCGGTAAAAACCGGAGATACCATCTTTGCCACACCCCTCAGCCCGCTTCACTTTCAACAGGATTCCCAGGCCGCTTTTCGCTTTTTTAGCTGGCTGGTCGTCGAAATTGAAACCGACGAAGGCCATGTCGGTATAGGCAACGCGGGCCTTTGTCCCGACGTCACCAAGAAGATCATCGATAGCAAACTGGCATCGCTGCTGGTTGGCGAAAACCCGCTCAATACCGAATACCTCTTCGAGAAAATGTACCGGTCGAGCGTGGCCTACGGCCGGAAAGGAGCTGTCATTGCGGCCATCAGTGCCCTGGATATTGCCTTGTGGGATATCAAAGGGCTGGTCTTCAACCAGCCGGTGTTCATGCTGCTGGGCGGGCGAACCAGACCGCATATCGAGACGTACTACAGCCGGTTGTATACCCGCGACTTAGACAGCCTGCAAGCCGAAGCGGCCCACTATAAAGCCGAAGGATTTACCGGCATGAAACTCCGCTGCGGCTACCCCCTGACCGACGGAATGGCCGGGCTTAAGAAAAATGTCGAGATGGTTCGTGTGGTGCGGGAAACCGTTGGCGATGATGTCGACATAATGCTTGAAGCCTATATGGGGTTCAATTTCGCCTATGCCAAACAACTTTTGAAAGGGCTCGAACCGTACAACCTCCGCTGGGCAGAAGAACTCATGCTGCCCGACGAGATTCACAATTTCGCCAAGCTAAAGCAGTATACCGACATTCCGCTGTCGGGCGGGGAGCATGAGTACACGCGTTACGGATTTCATGATCTGCTGCAGACGGGTGCGCTGGATATTTTTCAGTTCGATACCAACCGGGTTGGCGGCTTTACCGAAGCGCAGAAAATCTGCAATATGGCGCTGGTGCACGGCGTCGAAGTGATTCCGCACGGCGGGCAGATGCACAACCTGCACGTGGTGATGAGTTCGTTCGCCTGCCCCATGGCCGAATACTTCCCGCAAACGGAAATCGAAGTAGGCAACGAAATGTTCTGGTACATTTTCGACGGCGAGGCCATCGCCGAAAACGGCAAACTCCAGCTCGACGACAACAAACCGGGCATGGGCCTGACTCTGAAAACGGAAGGGCTGGAGCATTTTACGATTATTGAATAACCAACCTGAATGAATTATGGAACAATTATCGGTGGAACGCAGCATTTTAGACCTCTTCAAACTGAACGGGCAAACGGCGCTGGTCATCGGCGGCAACCGGGGGCTCGGTCTGGCCATGGCGCAGGGGCTGGCGGAGGCCGGAGCCAATATCGTGATCGCGGCCCGCGATGAAGCCACGAACCAGCAATCCGAAGAAGCGATTAAATCGGCCTATGGTGTTGACTGCATCAGCACCGCCTGCGACGTAACCGCCGAGCAGAGTGTAAAGCAGGCGGTTAGTCGTGCGGTTGAGGAGTTCGGCAAAATAGATATCCTCATCAACTCGGCGGGGATCAACATCCGGGGGGCCATTGAGGATCTGTCCCTCGACGATTTCACGAAAGTCCAGCAGGTGAACGTAACGGGTACCTGGCTCGCTTGCCGCGAAGTGATTCCGGTCATGAAACAGCATGGATATGGCCGGATCATCAATATTGGCTCCATGCTGGCCCTCACGGCCATTCCCGACCGCACCCCTTACGCAACCAGTAAGGGTGCCATTCTGCAGCTAACCCGTGCGCTGGCCATGGAAGTCGCCAAGGAGGGGATTACCGTCAATGCGATTTTGCCGGGGCCTTTCGGTACGGACCTGAACCTACCCCTGCTCAATGACCCGGAGAAATACCAGGCGTTTATCGACAAAATTCCCATGGGCCGCTGGGGCGAATTGCACGAGATCAGCGGGATGGCCCTTTACCTCGCCAGCCGGGCATCCAGCTACGTGACCGGCTCATGCTTTTCCGTCGACGGTGGCTGGGTAACCCAGTAGCCCGACTCATTCCTAAACCCTTTCCTTAACTTCATGGAAACGATACGATTAGTGCAACTGTCGGATGCTGCGCAGCAACGGCGGGTTGCGCTGGTGCAGGAACCGCTGTTGCGGTTCCTGCAAACTACGACGTCGGTCTACGCGCTTGCCCTCGAAGCAATTCAGGCAAAGCAATCCCTTACGGATCTGGTTAAGAGTCGTTTGTCGGACGAAACGGTTGACTACCAATCTGTGTATGATGGACAAAGCGACTGGCATTTGCTGCCCGCATTCGACCACCCCGACGGGCCTTTCGGCTGTATGGTTTCGGGTACCGGGCTGACGCATAAAAACAGCGCGTTAAACCGGCAGATGATGCACCAGTCGGGTATCGAAAAACCCACCGACAGCATGCAGATGTATCAGTGGGGGGTTGAAGGCGGCTCGCCGGAGGCAGGCACCATCGGTGTGCAGCCTGAGTGGTTTTATAAAGGAAACGGAGCGGTTCTACGGGCGCATGGGCAGTCACTGGCCGTTCCCGAATATGGCAACGATGGGGGAGAGGAGCCCGAAGTTGCCGGGGCTTACATCGTTGATGAGGCCGGAAAACCCTGGCGGATCGGATTGTGCACCGGCAATGAGTTTTCGGACCATGTGATGGAGAAGAAGAATTACCTCTATCTGGCACCCTCCAAACTACGGCAATGTGCCCTGGGGCCGGAGCTGGCCGTTACGGATGACTTCAGCGAGTGGACGGGTACGGTGAGCGTCGAGCGAAACGGTACGACGGTCTGGTCGTCCGACATCCGGACGGGGGAGAAGAATATGGCCCATAGTCTGCAAAATCTGGAGTATCATCATTTTAAATACGAATCCCACCGGATTCCCTTCCAGGCGCATGTTCACTTTTTTGGGGCCGACGCATTCAGTTTTGGTGCTAAGGTGGCTTTGGAGGATGGCGATTTGATGCGCGTTCACTGGCAGGGACTGGGTCGGGCACTGCAAAACCCCCTCAGGCTGGTCAACACCCCCGAACAGCTACAACCCATTCAGGCGCTTTAACGCCCACTAGTTCTACACAACTCTCTTACGTTCATGGATATGCAGCCCGGTTTACTGAATGGCGTTCAACCGCTGAAAATGCGTTGGGTTATGGTGGGACTGGCGTTTCTGGCCACCGTCCTGAACTATGTGCATCGACTGTCGTTCAACTACCTGAGCGCCGATGGTGATCTCAGGAAACTCATCCCCGACGATGCCTTTGGCTACATTGGAACGGCCTTTTTTGTGGCCTACATGATCTCCAATGCGTTCTCGGGGTTCGTGATCGACCGGCTGGGCACGCGGGTGGGGTATGCGTTGTGCATGGCCTTCTGGACGAGCGCGGGCCTGATACACGCCTTCGCCATTACGCCCCTGCAATTCGGGGTTTGCCGGTTTTTGCTGGGTATTGGCGAAGCTGGTAACTGGCCGGCCGCCATCAAGCTGACCAGCGAATGGTTTCCGCCGAACGAGCGATCGACCGCTTCGGGTATTTTCAACAGCGGCTCGGCGCTGGGGGCCGTTATCGTGCCGCCCATGGTGGCGTATCTGGGCGTCGAATATGGCTGGCAGGCCACGTTTATTATCCTGGCGGTTTTTGGCTATCTGTGGCTGGCTATTTTCTGGTTCACCTATTACACGCCCGAAGCCACGGCAAAGGAAGCCAAAGCCCGGATCATTCCACCCCTGAAGCTGCTCAAAACCCGCTTCGTGATCATGTTCACGCTGTCCAAAACCTTTATGGACCCGGTTTGGTACTTCGTCACCTTCTGGATCGGGCG
The DNA here is from genome assembly GCF_054781875.1 of Spirosoma pulveris. Lineage (NCBI taxonomy): Bacteria > Pseudomonadati > Bacteroidota > Cytophagia > Cytophagales > Cytophagaceae > Spirosoma > Spirosoma pulveris. The sequence continues at coordinate 34,371 of NZ_BAAGTO010000011.1, read as the reverse complement.
TTATCTGGTGGACGTTCACCATTGGGACCTGAAGCAGATTGGCTGGTATGCCACCATCCCGTTTATCATTGCCGATGTGGGGAATCTGGTGGGTGGCTATTTTACGCAGTACATCATTAAACGGGGCGTTCCCATTCCGAAAGCCCGGAAAATTGCCGTTGCCCTGGCGGGCTCGATTATGGGTTTATCGCTGTTACTAGGTCCTTTTATCATTACAACGCCCTTATCGGCGCTGCTGATTTTTGGTATGGCGGGGTTTGGGTATACGGCTTACACAGCCAATTCGCTGGCCTTTCCGGCAGATGTGGTGCCCAAAAGTGCAGCTGCTTCGGTATGGGGGCTGGCCTGCGTGGGGACTGGTCTCGGTGGAGCGTTATTCCAGTCGCTATCGGGGATAGTTCTGAAAAATTATGCGGGTAGTTTGGGCTACGCAGCTGCCTATAACATTCTGTTTATTGGCTTTGGTGTGGTGGCCCTGATCGGATTGCTGATCATGATGCTGTTTATGGGGCCGCTCGTCAAAAACAAAGAACTTTATCAGTATGTCGAGGGCGATACGGCCCCTGTCTTACAGCCCTGATATCACGACTAGAGGCTGGAAAAGTAAGTCGGCCCGTACGGTTTTCTGTGGTATGAGAACCCACTTTACGGGTCAACGCTGGTAGACTTCATGCATAAAAACCAGGCCCTTGTCAATTGGCTGTTCAACAAACATGGGGGTTACGGGTTGATGTTCTTCAAGATGAGCGTTCGCCAACGCTGGTCGTGCTGATCGCCCCACTGCCCGATGGCGCCGATAACGGGGATGAGTGATTTTCCGAAATCGGTGAGATAGTAGTCCACTCGGGGCGGGACAACCGGGTAAATCACTTTCCCGATCAGTTCATGGCTCTCCAACTCCTTTAACTGTACATTCAGTACGCGCCGGGAAGCACCAGGAATTTTTCGTTGTAGCTCACTGGGACGTTTATACCCTTCGTGGATAAACCACAAAAGCCGCATCTTCCACTTTCCGTAAAGTACTTCACCAATCAGGTCGAGTCCGCAGTTCAACTCGGGCAGTGTCTTTCGTTCGTACATACGACAAAGATAACCATAGGCACTGCGGCCGGTCAATAGGGATAAATTTATCCCTATCTGATTCGTTAATCCGTACTTGTCAGCGCCTGCCATACGCCCGAAATTTGCCCTGAACAAATCGAGAGCGTTATGGACTTTAACTTTGAAAACGAACTGGCGGGCAAAATTGCCCTGGTTACCGGAGGTAGTAAAGGGACTGGTAAGGCAATCGCCGATCGTCTGCTGTCAGCGGGTGCCAGGGTGATCATTACGGCCAGAAACAGGCCGGAAACCGAAACGGATGGCATTCATTTTATCGCTGCCGATTTAAGCAAACCGGACGGAACCCGGAAAGTGATCGACGAACTGCTCGCAACGTTCGGCAATCCGGACATCCTGGTTAATAATATGGGTGGCTCAGAAACGCCTGCTGGTGGGTTTGCCGCCCTGTCTGATGACGATTGGGAGTCATCGCTTCAGACTAATCTGCTGGCGCCCGTGCGATTGGATCGCGGGTTACTGCCCGGCATGCTCAAGCTTGGGGAAGGGGTCATTATACACATTGCGTCTATCCAGGCGAAACTGCCCTTATATGACTCCACGCTGCCATATGCCGCTGCAAAAGCGGCCCTGGTCAATTATAGCAAAAGCCTGTCGAATGAAGTGTCATCAAAAGGAGTACGCGTACTCACCGTATCGCCGGGCTGGATTATGACCACGGCTTCGAGCCGAATGATGGAGCGTATTGCCGAGAGTTCAGACGGCACTGCCGAACAGGCGGCTCAGGGGGTGATGGATGCACTGGGTGGCATTCCCTTCGGCCGACCCGCCTGGCCACAGGAAGTCGCTGAGCTGGTTGGTTTCCTGGTTTCGCCCAGAGCGGCCTACCTCACCGGTACCGACTTTGTCATTGACGGCGGCACTATACCCACCATATAGACCGGTAGTATCCAAACGGGCATTGATACAAAGCCCTATCAATCTCAAACTATATAGCTATGAAACTCCCTGACAACATAGATGGCCTCATTAAGGCGCAAAACAACCTGGATAGCATTGCTTTTGTAAGCTATTTTACAGACGCAGCCACCGTTTCTGATGAAGGATCGTCGTATTCGGGCAGAGACGAAATCAGGCAATGGATACAGCAGGCGACCGAAAAGTACCGTATGCAGCTAAGACCTATCGATTACAATCAAGCCGGTGCAGCGGCCAAACTGACCGTCGAAGTTAGCGGCACATTTCCCGGAAGCCCGGCTGTTTTGCAGTACCACCTTGAACTGGATGGGCCATTCATTCGCTCATTACGGATTTCAGGATAAACACTTCCTGCTTATTATCTGTCCAAATGTAGTTAGTCGCTTGCGCTTGAAACGGATGCTTCAGGTAAGTACTTTTGTCCTGTTCTGCTGTACAACCTTGTTTCAATGCTCACGTCGCTAGTACACTATATTCAGGAACGATCATCTATTCCGCTATCTGAAGCGGATATCAGCCTGATCGAGGAGGCTTTTATTCCTAAAAAACTAAGAAAAAGGCAATTTTTATTACAGGAAGGCGAAGTCTGCAAATACATCGCTTTCATCGTGAAAGGGGCTACCCGCCAATATACAGTCGACGAAAAAGGGTACGAGCACGTACTAAATTTATGCATCGAAAACTGGTGGACGTCAGACCGTGAGAGCTTTCATAAAGAAACGCCGTCCATTTACAATATAGATGCCTGGGAGGAAACCCAGCTGCTCCTGTTGCCAAAAACCAATGGGTATTATGAACGGGTAAACGCGATTCCTGCCTTCAACGAAATGCGGATAAAGCTTGACGATAATCAGCATATGGCTGCTCAAAAACGCTTGAATACATCGATGAACTATATGGCTGAACATCGCTATGCGGAATTGATCAAACTATATCCTGAATTTTTGCAGCGTTTCCCGCAGCATATCATCGCATCTTACCTGGGTATAACCAAGGAAACATTGAGTCGCATTCGCCATCAATCGCTAAAAAAATAAGCTTACCTATCAACCAGTGCCCCAGTTTCGATTCAGATATTCCTCAACGGATGAGAGTGGAAAGAACATCCTTTCTAATTCTGCTAAATTGGCGCTGTAGCCAACTGTTTCAAACCAGGTAAACATCCGGGCTGATTCTTCGCCCGCCTGTTCACGGAAACGATCAATCGACATTTGCCGATACTGTACAGGCTTATTGACCAGACGACTAAATGCTTCTGCCAGTTTCGTCATGGGTATGTCAACACTGGCGACGTCTATCTCTTTTCCTGCAAATCGATCCCGATCGGCAAACACAGCGGCTACTATGTGGCCATAATCCTGCTCGGATAGCTGCTGTAATGTTGTTTCGGGACGTAGTGGCAGTTCAATACTTCCGTTGGCTATCATATCCTGCATCCCCCTGTAGTTATACATAAAGTAGACAGGCCGTAAAATGGTGTAGGGTAAGTCAATCGATCGGATGTGCGCTTCGATTGCATACTTACTCTCAAAATGCGGGATACCTGTCTGGCGATTGGCACTGCCGACAGAGGAATAGACGAAGTGGTTGACGTCCGCTTTTTTAGCTTGATCAGCTAGTAATTTCCCCTGTATTACTTCCGTATCGACACCGTGGGCAAAGTCCTGCATGGAAAAGACACCGTGAACGTTTTGTAGTGCGTTATCCAACGACAGTACATCCTCGAAATCGCCCGTTACCAATTCGGCTCCCAGCGCTTCCAGCGCTTTTGACTTCTCACTGGTCTTGTTCCTAACCAGCGCACGAACCGTAAATACACCTTGTTTCAACAGACTTTTCGTTACAGCACCACCTTGATTGCCGGTAGCGCCTGTAACCAGAACGATGGGCTTTTCGATCATGACATGCATGACATTTGAGGATGAGAAAATAGGATTTGCCGAACGACCGTAATCCCTTACTGAGCGTCCATAAAAACAAACAGCTGCGCTACTTTTTCATTTTCTACGATAAAAAAATCCATGCCGGTCAGGACATTCGGCTGGGGACCTGTTCGGATGTTCCAGTACAGCCGGGCTCCATGCTGCGTACTTTCCATGGGTTTTGCTATGGTAAAGGTGAAATTATCATCTCCCGCAAACAGCTTGTCGATAAAGTCGGAAACGGCGCTGATACCGGTAAGCGTAAAGTCCTTATCGTACATTTTTATGTCGCCGGCATAGATTGTTTGCATCAGCGCATCACGCGTTGTGCGGTCTTTTTCATTCCAGACGGCGGTATGAGTCTGCTGAAGATTAATCATTGACTGAGCGTCCATAAGTAGGCTAATTGGTTTGTTTTTCAAAAACGATACGACTTCAATGACCAAAAGTAAGCGTCACCTTTGGTGCCAGACGTTGATGTACATCAATAAAGACAGTGGCCTGATCCATTGGTTGTCAGTCAGGCCAGTCCCCAACCGGAATCCAGTGCCTGAGCAGGGCTTAATTATCATAGATCAACAAATGACGGTGTAACCCACTTTACATTTGTAATGGTCATAAGCGGCTTTCGCACCTTTCTGGTTTAGGGTACCTGAAACACCATCAAACGTAAGGATACAAATGAAAAAATACCGGTTTCTTCTCGCTTTCATGTTGTTGGCATCAGGCTTACGGGCGCAACACTCGTCTCATGTAATGACTGAACAGCGCCCTAAACAGGTTTATTTAGCCATGATGGATACAATGATGGTTCGGATGGCAGAAGCACCGGTTGGCAACAGTCCGGCCACTGCGTTTTTGCACCAAATGATTCGCCATCATCAGGGGGCTATGGACATGGCGAACTATGAAATTATGCATGGCAAAAATGGAGAGATGGTGCAGCTAGCCAAAAGTATTTGGGTCGAACAGAAAAGCGAAGTCGAACAGATGCAACTCTGGCTGAAACAAGCCGGTGCCGACACAACCCCCATTCCCTCCACGTTCCAGCCAGCAATGGAGCAAACGATGGCCACCATGATGAAAACGATGCCGCCCGCTCAGGCACTGACGGATACCGATAAAGCGTTTGCTGCCGTCATGAAGCCACACCACCAGGCGGCTATTGATATGGCGAAAGTACTGTTGCGATACCCTGAGAATGGACCGGTGAACGCCTATGCCAAACAGCTTATTGCCAACCAGCAGATTGAGATTGATCAGATGAATGAGTTCTTAAAGTAATATCATGTTCCAGAAACGTTTTCTCGCAGGTGCGCTGCTACTAGGCAGCCTTACTGCCCAGGCCCAGTCACACTACGCGCACGACCGGGTATACACGGCCAATCAGGTGTCCAACACGGTATCGGTAGTGGACCCCTCGACCAATACTTTTTTAGGCGAAATCGACCTGGGAAAACCGTACCCTAATGTACTCTCGCCCTTGTATAGGGGACAGGCTTTGGTCCATGGCCTGCGCTATCTGCCGACCAAAAAGTTATTGGCAGTAGTGTCCATCGGCTCCAACTCCGTTACGTTTATTTCTACAGAAACCAATAAGGTACTGAAAACAGTGTATGTTGGGCGTTCGCCCCACGAGCCAACCTTCACGCCCGACGGCAGACAGCTTTGGGTTTCGGTCCGGGGCGAAGCGTATATCAGCGTGATCGATGTGGCCACCATGAAGGAAATTAAGCAGGTACCCGTAGCCGATGGTCCGGGGATGGTGTCCTTTTCGCCCGATGGCAAGCTGGCTTACGTGTGTTCCAGCTTCACCCCCGAACTCGACATTATCAATGCTTCCACCTATAAATCCGTAAAAAAGATACCCGTCGTAAGCCCCTTTTCGCCCAATATCTTCACCAGCCCAAAAGGCGATTGGGTGGCGTTTACCCACAAAGATGTCTGGAAAGTAACGGTCTTGAACACCAGCACCCAGGCCATTGCCAACGTGCTGAGCACGGGAGCTATTACCAACCACGTAACGTTTACGTATGTAGGCAAAAAACTGCTGATGCTGGCAACCGTTGGCGGGGAAAATAAAGTACGCGTATTTGATCCGGAGCAGAATTTTAAGCAAACCGATACGATCAATGTGGGTACCCTGCCGCATGGCATTTGGGCGGCACCCGATGGAAAGCTGGTGTACGTGGGGCTGGAGTATGCCGATCAAGTACAGGGCATTAATCTGGAAACCATGCAGCCGCTGCCGCCGGTGAAAATTGGGCAAAGTCCGCAAGCGTTGGTGTATGCCGACAATGCCGTGACCGACACCCGGAACACGGCTAACCTGACGCCATTAATCAATTCGACCGCTACCCGGCTGATTACACTTGCGCCAGCAGGCAGCAAGAACCATGGACAGGGGAGGCTGGCCGTGCGTCCGGTGGGCTTAACCGATCTGGTGGAGCAGATTTTTTCAAACCTGCAACCTGACAGGTCCTATACATTGGCGTTTAGCCGGTCTAAAACAGCACCGTATGCAGCCGATTACGAGGTTAACCGCTTCCAGGCTGATGACAAAGGGAAATACATGGGCCAGTCGACCGGGCTGGTACGGTCAACCGGGGGTAAGGCCGATACGAACGCCTATGCACATATCATACTGGTCGACAACGCAACCCAGGAAGTGGTTTTGATTAACTAATCCTGACGGAGAAGAGCGCGTAACCCAAAAGAGCACCCGTCGACGGGTGCTCTTTTGGGTATAAAATTGCTTCTGTCTGTTGTCCGGCCACGGTTAAACCGCCAAAGCCGCTTTGATTACCGCAGCCGCCTGCAACAGGGCCGTTTGTACTGCCGGTACAGTAGCGATGGGGTTCAACAGGCCGTAGTCGTGAATCAGACCGCTATACCGGGTGTGAGTTACCGGTACCCCCGCTTCATTGAGCTTACGGGCGTAGGCTTCGCCTTCATCCCGCAATACATCATTTTCGGCGGTTTGTACCAGCGCCGGTGGCAAGCCTTTCAACTCTTCTAAAGTTGCCTGCAAAGGCGATGCATAAATTGCGTTACGCTGGCTGGTATCGGGTAGATAGTTATCCCAGAACCACTTCATCATGTTTTTGGTGAGGAACCGACCGTTGGCAAACAAGTTATACGAGTCGGTACCAAAATCAGCATTGGTAACGGGCCACAACAGCACCTGCAGCTTAATTTTTGGGCCATTTTTGGCTTTGGCCATCAAGGCAATTACCGCCGACATGTTTCCACCCACGCTATTGCCCGCCACGGCCAGATTAGTGCCATCCACACCGATTTCAGCGCCATGGTCGGCCACCCATTCCGTAACGGCAAAAATTTCATTGATAGCCGTAGGGTACTGCGCTTCGGGCGAAGGCGTGTAATCAGGGAAAACCGCTACGGCCCCACTGCCCACCACCAGATCCCGAACCAGTCGACGGTGGGTCGGATAGTCGCCCAGCACCCAGCCTCCCCCGTGGATAAAGATGAACACGGGTGCCCCGTTCTGGACATGATCAGGTTTTACGATGTGAACGTTTACCTGATAGCCGTTTTGCGAAATTGTCTTTTCTGTTTCGACAATGCCCGAATAATCGACCTCAACCGATTGTTGGGCACCGGTCAGTACCTGTCTGGCATCCGTAGGGCCTAAGGCTTCCACGGGCTTCCCATCACCTGCGTTTAGCGCCTGCAAAAAATCTCTAACCTCCGAAAAAATCTGTGGGTCTTGTTCGCCTTTAAACGGGCGCTCCTGGGTTGTGCTGCTCATTAGGTGTAGCCGTTGAGATTTTGAGATGATATGTTCTGTGTAATTTCTCCAAGGAAGCGCAAAACTAGCGCTCAGGAAAGCGGAGGATAATGAGGTATGATAAAAAACGCCATTGATGTACATCAACAAAGCCTGAAAAACACGGATATCAATCAGTTGAAAACGAAACGCCGGTTACTTTCTCGGCGTAGGTCCATAATGTTTCGGCTTCTGCTCTGTTGGCCGCCGTTTCGTTGATGAACGCAGGGGCGGGGTAGCCTGTCAGTTCTTTTTCACCATCCGGACCGTAATATTCTCCTTTGACAGCCTCGGCCGACGTAGCGGCAAAGAGAGCCGGTAAGGCGCCCTGCCAGGGGTCCATCACCTCGTTGTAGGTGTTCAGAGCCGTGGCATCAATATGCCGCTGTAATCCGGTTCGGACAATGCCCGGGTGGGCCGCCAGGGAATATAAATCCGCGTCCGTATGGTCCATTTTTCGTTGCAATTCCAGGGCAAACAACATGGCTGCCAGTTTGCTTATCCCGTATTCACGAACGGGATCATACGATTTTTCTGAACGCAGGTTGTTGTAGTCGATACCAGTTGCCCATTTGTAAGCACCGCTGCTCAGCGTAACGACCCGTGCCCCGGACGTCTGTTTCAGCAGTGAATACAGATGACCCGTCAGGGCAAAATGCCCAAGGAAATTAGTACCAAACTGTAGTTCATAGCCATCATCGGTCAGGCTTGGGGGCGGCATCATCACCCCGGCATTGTTGATGAGAATATCCAGGCGAGGATGCATGCTCATGTAAGCCTGCGCAACTTGTTTTACCTGCGCCAGATTAGCCAGGTTCAGAACAGTTGTTTCGATACGACCTCTTCCCGCCAACTTCTTCATGTCTTCGGCAGCCTGTCTAAGCTTCTGTTCATCACGTCCTGCAATGGTTACGGTAGCCCCGGCCTGGTACAGAGCTACCCCCATTTCGTAGCCTATCCCCGAATTTCCGCCGGTAATCAGGGCCTGCTTCCCATCCAGATCAGGAATATTTTGGGTTGTCCACATGGTTTTGATAGTTAAAAGAGCACATCCTGATAAGCAGGCGTTTTGTCAAATACAGCCCTGGCGAAGGGACAGAGCGGCAGTATTTTGAGTTGTTTTTCGCGGGCAAACAGAACGGCTGCCTGCACCAGTTGTTTACCAATACCCTCGCCTTTCAGGGCGTTACTGACGCCGGTATGGTCAATAATTATTCGCTGATCGCCCGACCATACGTAGGTCATTTCGGCTTCTGTTTTACCGTCCACGGCTACGTAAAACAGCCCTTTTTGTCCGTTGTCTTTGTGCTGAATCTCCATATACAAGTAGTGTTGGTCTGTGCGTTGCAACAAGCATTGGACTACTTTCAGCGTAGTCCAATGCTTACCGATTAACCTTGATAAGTTCAATACCCGATAAGGCACCACCCACATCCTGAAGGTGACCGCCCTGGCTGAAGGAGCCTAGATCAACTGACTCGAACCCCATGGCTCGCGTGATGTCGGCCACGGTACTTTTTGCTTCGGCATCATCACCACTCATGATAATGACCGAATGGCCCAGGCTAGTTTGCGATGGCTTGGCCAGGGTAGCTGCCGGGAGCGTATTAAACGCTTTAACAACCCGCTGCGCAGGAAAGATGCTTGCCACGTATTCACCCGTTGGTTTGCCCCCGGTATCGGCCAGTCGGAAAGGGCTGACCGAGACGATATTATTGGTGGCATCGACCAGGATTTTTCCGCTATACCCCTGTAATTGGCTGGCCAGATCCGGTAACTGTGTCCAGGGAACGGCGATAAACAAAACGTCTGCCCGGGCGATGGTTTGGCTAAGGTCAGCGGCCGTCAACGATCCGCCAATGGACGTCACTACCTCTGTCAATGACGCTGGCCCCCGACTGTTGGTGATCAACACCGGGTAGTTTGTTTTGGCCAGATGCGTTGCCAGTCCAAGGCCAATATGACCTGAACCGATGATGCCTATGATGTAGCTCATGCTTGTTTTGATTAGAAATTAATAAGTCAGTTTCTGGGTGTCAGATGCCGCAGCGATGTGTGTCATTCTCCCATTTCTGTATTGTTTATACAAATCAGCGATCTCGGTCTGGGTGTCGGCAATGAAGGGTCCGTAAGACACGATGGATTCGTGGGTTGGCTCGGCCGCATACAACACGAAACGTACCCCGTTTTGGCCCGCCAGTAGGGTTAGATTACTGGCCTCTTGGGTGTCGAACATATCCAGCCAGGCTACCTGATCCTGGTTTATGTCTTTACCCGCAATCTGCACCGAGCCGCTGATGACATACAAAAACGCGTTGAAATGGGCCGGAAACTCAACGCTGTTGTCAACGCCTGCCTGCATGGTAAACTCAGCGACAATGAGTGGCGTGTAGTTTCTGATCGGGGAGTGAATACCGGCCAGTGTCCCGCTGTAAAGTCGCATCGTGACACTCTCTTTGTCCAGTACCGGTACCTGTTCGGCTGGCAACAGCTGAATGCGGGGCGTAACCCAGCGATCTTTTCGGGGGAGGTTCAACCACAGTTGGAACAAACGCCCCTGGGTCGGGCCATCGATTGTTTCGGTATGCACGGTGCCGCTCCCGGCTGTCATGAGCTGGAAGTCGCCCTTTTTCATGGATTCCAGCCGCTCCTTTATCTCGCCATCAACCAGCAGAGAGACCGTTTCAAACCCGGCATGAGGGTGTGGTCCACCGGCCGGTTCGTCGTCTTTTTTGTCCAGCCAGTCGTCCATCAGGAAAATGAACGGATCTGTTTTCTCGAAGCCGCCCGTTACAACGGTACGTGCCACATGACCAGCGCCCAGAAAGCCCTGTTCGTTGTGCGGTGTATATAGTCGGGAAACCGTCCTTTGTATCATCACATTTGCTCGTTTTATTCGGGAGCAAACTTACCGGTACCCGCCACGGCCAGCCGATGAGGTATGGTAATTAAAACTGTTGATGTAGATCAATTGACAGCACCAGGCGGCTCTTAATCCGGGAGCTTGCATCAATGGGTTCAGTCTTAAATCCGGGGCACCCGCCAAGGGATGTTGGATACGTTTGGCGCTTTAATAGTACTAAAGTGCATAGGGTATCAACTGATCGGTTTACTGATAATAGGGTAAAAACGAACGGATATTCGCTTGAGAAGGACAACAGGCCTGGGCACTTGTCCGATAGCCCCGCCCGATCAGTTCGTTTGCTTAACCAGTTACAATTCATGAAAAACAGTTTATTTGCTCTCGCTATTCTGCTGGGTCTGGGTTCGGCTCAGGCGCAAAAAAAGGTGTTCCCGCAAACACCCGGCATGGTGTCCTATACCTACCGAAACAGTTTTCAGAAAAACGTAGCCGCCACGCTCGACACTATCAAAGGGCATGGCATCACTGATATGGAGTTCTCCAATCTGTTCGGTAAAACGGCTGCCGATCTTCGTAAACTACTTGACGAACGCGGTATGAAATGCTCTTCTTTCGGAGTAGGTTATCCCGATCTGCAAAACAAGCTTGCAGAGGTAGGCCAGAATGCCAAAACGCTCGGCGCCCAGTTTGTGCGGGTGGCCTGGATACCGCACCAGGGGCCGTTTACGCTCGATATGGCAAAGAAAACCGTCGATGAATTCAATCGCTTTGGCAAACAACTGAAGGACGAATACGGCATTACCTTCTGTTACCACAACCACGGATACGAGTTCGAGAAATACGAAGACGGAACCCTGTTCGACTACATCGTCAGGAATACCAACCCCAACTACGTGAGCTACGAACTGGATATCCTCTGGACGGTTTTTCCGGGACAGGACCCCGTTGCCCTGCTCAAAAAATACCCAAAGCGTTTCAAGCTGATGCATTTGAAAGACCTTCGCAAGGGTGTCGTCGGTAATTTATCCGGCGGGACGCCGGTTGAGAACGATGTGGCTTTGGGAACGGGCCAGATTGACCTGCCGGCCGTTTTACTGGCTGCTCAGAAAGCGGGTGTTCAGCATTATTACATTGAAGACGAAAGCCCCAGCATTGCTACCCAGGTGCCGCAGAGCATCGCTTACCTGAAAGACCTGAAAAAATAACTGTCCGATGCCAATCAAATTTTATGCCCCCGAATGGGGCAACACGCTGCCCTTTCCTATGTTCTGCCAGCGTGTAAAAGCGGCTGGTTACGACGGTATAGAGATGGCGTTACCGCTTGAGGCCGATGCCCGGCAGGTCATCGTTGATACCATCCGCGAACATAATCTTGAGTTCATTGGTCAATACTGGCAGTCGTTCGAGCGCGATCTGGATGAACACGGCCGGAACTACGAAAAATACCTCCGTAATCTGGTTGAAGCACAACCGCTGTTTATCAACTGCCAGACCGGCAAGGACTACTTTTCGTTCGATCAGAACAAACAGCTTTTTGACATCGCCAGCCGGGTTTCGGCCGAAACGGGCGTCCGTATCACCCATGAAACGCACCGGGGGAAGGCCCTTTTTGCTGCCCATATTGCCCAGAAGTACCTGACCGAATTGCCCGACCTGCGCCTTTGCCTCGACATTTCGCACTGGTGCAACGTTCATGAGTCGCTGCTGGATGATCAGACCGATGCTGTCAGTCTGGCCATTGCCCATACCGACCATATTCACAGCCGGGTTGGGCATCCGGAAGGGCCGCAGGTCAACGATCCCCGTGCTCCGGAGTGGGCAACGACGCTCAGCACACACCTGGCCTGGTGGGATAAAATTGTTCAGACACATCAGGCGGCTGGTACGCAGCTTACCGTCACGACCGAATTTGGCCCGGCCACCTATATGCCGGTTATGCCCTACACGCAGTTGCCCATTGGCGATCAGTGGGAGATAAACGTATTCATGATGAACCTGCTGAAAGAGCGGTATGCCTGATTGCTTTTCTGACAGGCTGAGCAGGATTCACATGTCAATCCTGCTCAGCCTGTCAGAAAATACCTTGTTCTAGTCAATAAGGCTAATTTTACTCCTTAGTATGCTGCCCGTTCACGTACTTACGGGCCGTCTCGTTTTCTCCACGACTAAACAACAGGATTGAAGCGCCATGCAGATGGCCTTTAACCAACAGGTTACCCTGCCGGATGCTGTTTATTCATCAGGGGCTATCCGGTCGTATCGTAAAAATGCGTTGGGATAAAGTTGTCTATTACAGGCTTGTCCAGACGCTGCTCTGACGGTCGCTATGTGCAAACGGTTGGTCGCTTTTGTGATGGCCGAAGCATTAGCTCCACCCATCGAGGAGTAAGAGCTGACACAAATTCCGTCAATCTCCGTAACTAAACTAGTTTGTGAAGAAATCAGGAAAATATTTAAAAATAGACAGGGCCTGACTAAGGGTAAGTTCAACGATCCGTGTCATTCAGGTAATTGACCGCTAAACCAATGACTGGATCTGAAGGCAAACCTATACTGAACCAGGACCCTTATCGACAACCGATACTCTCCAACTCAGAACGGACGACACCGGTTGTTGATAATGAACATATTGTTCGGGTGGCCTTTGCCAGCTCCCCCGAAAAAGGGTTTGAGACGCTGTTCCGGCTTTATTTTCGACCCCTGTGCAGCCACGCCGTGCGTTTCGTGTACACCCGGGAGGTGGCCGAGGACATCGTTGGCGACGTGTTTTATCAACTCTGGAAGTCGGGGAGCTACGCTACCGTTCAGCACAGCTACCGAACGTATCTCTATGCGGCCGTCCGGCACCGGGCATTCAACTACCTCCGCGATGAATTAACGGCCAGCCGTACCCCCGCTTCACTCGATGACGTGGGTGATACAGGGCAGGATGAAACGCCCCAAACACTCATCGAGTACGATGAGACGTTTCAACGGATCGAAAAAGTAATCCATGACCTGCCCCCGCAGTGCCAGCGAATCTTTCTGATGAGTCGGTTTGAGAATCGGAAAAATCAGGAAATCGCCGATGAACTCGGGCTGGCACTCAAAACCGTCGAAGCACATATGGCCCGCGCCCTTCAGCAACTACGCCGGGTGTTCATGCCGATGGGCCTGCTACTTTTTCACTTTCTTCACTAAGGGTAATCCGCCACGCTTGTGTCCAACAGGCAAATAGTTGTTCATGGAAGATCTCATCAACAAAGCGGTTCTGTTCGACTATTTCTCGGGTCGGGTGAGTCCGTTACAGAAAAAATCAGTTGAAAACTGGCTGTCTGAACTGGATAATCGGGAATTATACTACCAGTGGCTGCACGAGTGGGAAATGAACCGCTTACAAACGAATGCCGACTGGCAACTCGTCTACGAAAAAACAGCAAAGCGGATCAACGAAACATCGCCCGTTGCGGAGGAGCAGGAACCACCCCCGAAATCCGGGATAAGTCGTCGTTTGGGGAGTTGGGTAAGCCGCAGCGGTCTGCTGGCGGCATCCGTAACCTTGGGAGTATTGGCCGGTGGGTGGCTGTTTCGTGATGTGTTGCTGTACGAAACCGTTCGAACCGGCTTTGGCGAGACCCGCAGCCTAACCTTACCCGATGCCTCGGGGGTGACTCTGAATGCCAATTCAGTGCTGCGCTTCCCCCGGTTTGGATTTGGCGAATGGACAGTAGCCACCGATGCGGCCCATAAAAATCCGCGTACGGTAGAGCTGACCGGCGAAGCCGACTTCTCCGTTCGGCATCTGCCCAATCATCAGCCATTTGTTGTACGAACGCCTAAAGGACTGAACATAACCGTGTTGGGTACGCAGTTTACCGTTTTCAGTCGCGAACGTGCTACGCGGGTGGCGCTTCGGTCGGGGCGGGTGCAGTTGATGACTGAACAAAAAAATGGAGCTCCGCTCATCATGTCCCCCGGCGATCTGGTAACGCTCAACCGGCAGGGGAAATTGGCACTAACCCGAACGGCGCACCCCGAAATTATGGCCGCATGGAAAGATCATCGATTTAATTTCGACCAAACGTCGCTGCGGGAAATCGCCGAAATTCTCCACGAAAACTACGGCCTGACCGTAACTCTCGCGACATCGCACTTGGCCGGTCGTACTATTTCGGGCTCGTTCACAGCCCGGAATGCCAATGAGTTGCTGAAGTTGATTGCCCAACTGCTGCAAGTCAATTACATCCGCGAAAATGACCGCGTGTCTTTTACCGATTAACGCCTATCACTAAATCTAACCACGTAAATGATGTATTCTGTACGCTTATTGACGGTTTTCCTGCTTAGTTTACAACTGGCAGTGAGCCATCCCGGACGGGCTCAATTTCTGGCAACGGCCAAATCGTTTACCCGAACGACGCATCAGGTTGTGAGTCCGCAGGCGATTCAGCTTCGCGAGGTGTTGAACCAGTTTAAAGTACGTTATCAGGTCGATATTCTGTTCGAAGATCGACTGATCAGCGACCATCTTGTCAATCCCGCCAGCGTAGATCCGGCGGCTTCTCTGGAAAGTAACCTGACCAGCGTGCTAAAGCCTAAAGGGCTTCGGTTCTCGAAAGTAAAGCCGGGCGTTTATGTCGTTCTCGCGGATAAAAAGGGTAGTAAACCAACGTCGGCGGTGGAGATGCCGCTGCTGCAACTGGCCGCCGTTGCCAGTAACGGCCAGTCGGAAATCAACCAGATTGGGTCGCTGCAGGTGAAAACCGTAACCGCTGTTGCGGCCGATCAGGCCCTAAGCGGACGGGTTACCGATGGCGCAACCGGCAGTGGCCTGCCCGGTGTGAGTGTAGTCGTGAAAGGCACCAGCCGGGGTACAACTACGGATGGCGAGGGCAACTACCGGGTCAATGTGCCGGACCAGAATGTGGGCAATACCCTCACGCTCGTGTTCTCCTTCATTGGCTACGCTACTCAGGAAGTTCTTGTTGGAAACCGAAATTCGGTCAACGTGACACTGGTCAGCGACAACAAGACCCTGAACGAGATTGTCGTAGTGGGCTACGGCACGCAGAACCGGCGGGAACTGACGGGCTCGGTTGCATCCCTGCAAACGCAAAGCATCAAAGATCAGCCCGTTACAAACGTAGTAGAAGGGCTCACGGGACGGATGCCGGGGGTATTGATCCAGCAAAATACCGGGGCGCCGGGCAATGCACCGTCCATCAAAGTACGGGGACTGGGTTCCATCAGCGCGGGCAACGGGCCGCTGGTTGTCATTGATGGACAGCCGCTTAATTCCGGTAGCCAGACCAACGCTGGTGGCCTGAACCAGCTTAATCCCAATGATATTGATAAGATAGACGTCCTCAAAGATGCCTCAGCTACTGCTATCTATGGCTCGCGGGGGTCCAACGGGGTGATTATGATTACCACCAAACGCGGTAAATCAGGGCAGACACGGATCAACTTCGATTACTATACCGGTACGCAGGAGATCAGCAAGAAAATGGAGATGCTGAACGCACAGCAGTTTGCCGAATTTTCGAAGCAAGCCTTCAATACGGCCTATCTGGAGCGAGTGCCGGGGTCGTCGGTTAATGACCCCAATAGTGTGCGTCCGGCGGGGCAGCGGTACCGCTACCCAAGGGGTGAGTTTACCGGGGTAAACTTCGATGATCCGGCCAGCCTGACCACCTATGATTACCAGGATATGATTTTTCAGCGAGCGCCAATCAGTAACTACCAACTGTCGGCATCGGGCGGTACCGAAAAAGTGCAGTACTTCATCTCAGGAAATTACCTCAAGCAGGATGGTATCATCAAGAAATCGGGCATCGACCGGTACACGGTGCGCTCTAACATCGACGCCCAGCTTTCGTCTAAACTGAAAGTGGGCTTGAGTTTCAGTCCGACGTTCATGGCCGAAAATCGGGTCAATTCCGACGGGCACTGGGCGAGCAACGGGATAATTAATGCGGCCCTGTCGCTGCCGCCATTCATTCCCATTTTTCAGGCCAACGGCACGACCTATAACTCACAGTCGTTTTACGCGGCTCCGTACGACTGGCCCGGCATTACTAACCCGGTGGCGAACATTACCGAAGTCGACAACCGGGTTACGCAGCTTCGGCTTCTGGGAAATGCTTACGCCGAACTGTCGATCTGGAAGTCGCTCCGCTACCGGGGCACCATCGGGGGCGATCTGAACTACCTCCGCCAGAATCAGTACCAGACCTCTGCCATTGTCCTGAACCAACTGCTGCCCCCAAACGTCAGCACGGGTTCGGCGTATACGAACCAGAATATCAACTGGGTAACGAACCATACGCTGAGCTACACGCTCGATCTGGGCACAACGCATCATATGGATGCACTGGTGGGGCTGGAGTCGCAACGGAACGACTTCGAGGAAAGCCAGATTACCGCCAATAATTTTCCGAACGATATTGTCAGGACTGTCAATGCCGGTACCATTACCGGTGGAACATCGACCCGCAACCAGTGGTCGCTGGCGTCGTACTTCGCCCGCGTCACGTATAGTTTCAAAGACCGCTACCTGTTCAACGCATCCGTCCGGCGCGATGGCTCGTCCCGCTTTGGCGAAACCAGTCGCTTCGGAACATTCCCGTCGGCATCGGTGGGCTGGCGGGTCATTGAAGAGCCCTTCATGAAAACGATACCCGTTATCTCGGATTTGAAACTACGGGCCAGTTACGGTCTGTCAGGAAACAACGCGTTTACCAGCAACTACCCGGCCATTGGCGTATTGAGCAAAGACAACTACGTGCTGGGCAATGCACTGGCAAACGGACTGGCAACGAGCAGTATCGCCAACCCGCAACTCGGCTGGGAACGGAGTCGCCAGACCGATGTCGGGCTTGATCTGGGCCTGTTTCAGAACCGTATAAATTTCACGGTGGATTACTACAGGCGCATCACGACCGATCTGCTGCTACAGGTACAAGTGCCCACGCTGACCGGCTTCTCAACGGCCGTGCGTAACATCGGGCAGGTAGAAAACAAAGGGATGGAGTTTGCGCTGTCGACGCGGAACATTAATGGCTCCGGCACCGGCTTCACTTGGACCACGGACCTTAACCTGTCGTTTAACCGTAACAAAGTGCTTGCTCTCGGACCCACGGGCGATGCCATTCGGAGTGGTACGGGTGTGGGTGAAACGAATATCACCGTGATCGGGCAGCCACTCGGCAGTTTCTACGGCTATCAGCAACTGGGAATTTTTCAGAATCAGGCCGAACTGGACGCCTATCCGCACTTCGCCGACAGCCGCCCCGGCGACGTGAAATTTGCGGATGTAAACGGCGACGGCAAACTAACCGCCGACGACCGGACGCTGATCGGTAACAACCAGCCCGATTTCATTTACGGCATTACCAACTCGTTATCGTTCAAAGGCTTCGACCTGAACATCGTTGCGCAGGGTGTACAAGGCGGTCAGATTCTGAACCTATCCCGTCGATTCTACGAAAACCTGGAAGGCAATGCCAACTCGCTGACGACCGTGCTGGGTCGCTGGCAGTCGGAGCAGAACCCCGGCGATGGCAAAACCCCACGGGCCAATACTCGCTCGACGGGTAACAACAACCAGGTGTCAAGCCGATGGGTGGAAAGTGCCACGTATTTCCGGATCCGGAATATTACGTTGGGTTACAACGTGCCGCGCACCTTCCTGCAAAAGATAAAAGTCCAGTCGCTGCGGGTGTATGCCGGTGTCCAGAACGCCATTACAGTCTCCAAATACCTGGCCTACAACCCCGAAGTGAGCGGCTACGAAGGTCCTCTGACGGGCGGAGTGGACTATGGTTCCTATCCGCTGGCACGTACCTACACCATTGGTTTAAACCTGGGCTTTTAATCCTTCTTTCTGAGCATCATGAAAACTAAGTATATTCTTGCCGGCCTGTTGACCCTGAGTATGACCGCCTGTAAAGAGCAGTTTCTAAACCTTTCTCCGGTTTCGGCGGTGGGCACAACGTCCTTTTTTAAGTCGCAATCCGATGTGTTGACGGCCCTTAACGGAGCTTATGGCGCTTTACAGGCCGGTGGTCAGTACGGGCAGTTGTACGTTGTGGCCGAAATTCCATCCGACGATACCACCCCGGTTCTGTCTGGTTCGGTGACGGATCAGGACGAGTTCGACAAGTTCTATGTTCGTACCACCAACCCCTTCACGCTGGCTCGCTGGAGCGATGGCTACCGGGGTATTTACCGGACCAACGCCGTGATTGAGCGAATCGCCGGTATTACGATGGACGAAACCCTCAAAAAACGCATCGTTGGTGAAGCCAAATTTCTGCGGGCGCTGATGTATTTCAATCTGGTACGGGTTTTTGGCGATGTGCCGCTCGTCCTGACAGAAATCACCGATCCCTTGCAGGGCTATGAATATGGCCGGGCTCCCGTAGCCGATGTCTACGCTCAGATCGTTAAGGACTTGACGGATGCCGAAGCGGCCCTGCCCGTTTCCTATACCGGAGCCGATGTAGGGCGTGCTACGAATGGTGCGGCCAAAAGTTTGCTGGGTAAGGTGTACCTGACACAGAAACGGTATGCCGATGCCGCTGCCAAACTGAAAGAAGTGATCGACCGGGGCACGTACGCCTTACAGCCAAACTATGCCGATCTCTTCAAACCGGCCAACAAGAATGGACGGGAGTCGATCTTCGAAGTGCAGTATAAGAAAGGCAACATTGGCGAGGGCAGCGGTTTTGCCAATGCCTACGCCCCGGAAAACTCCGGCAACGCGGTCATTGCCTTTGGTGGAGGTGGCAACAACCGGCCAACGCCCGATCTGGACAATAGCTACGAAGCCGGTGATCCCCGCCGAAATGTGTCACTGGCCAGTAGTTACGTAAACAGCAGCGGGGTTAAGGTCGATTATTATTACATCAAAAAATACGCCGATCCCCCAATTGTTAACGGCGATTCAGAAGATAACTGGTACGTGCTGCGGTATGCCGATGTGCTGCTGATGTACGCCGAGGCACTTAACGAAACGGGTAAACCCGCCGAAGCGCTGCCATTTTTGAATCAGATTCGGAAGCGGGTTGGGCTGGCCGATAAAACCATCACCGCCCAAGCCGACATGCGGCTGGCCATTGAGCAGGAACGTCGGGTCGAGCTGGCGTTTGAGGGGCACCGCTGGTTCGATCTGGTTCGAACGGGTAGAGCCTTGCCGGTCATGCAGGCCAAAGCGGCTACGATTGGTATCAAAACGGCCCTGACCGAGAATAACCTGATCTTCCCGATTCCCCAAAGCCAGATTGATATCAACCCCGGTAAGATAAAACAAAATCCAGGGTATTGAGAGCCGACTTAGGTAGCGCGGGTTTTTATCCGCGCTACCTAAGTCGGCAAGGTTACTATCAATGGTTTGTGACGTTGTCAACTGAATCCACAGTTCTCATTCCCTAAGGCCCGGCATACGCTATGCCGTTATCCGATGACCTGTTGTCAATAGGGCCATCACCAAGGCCGTACATCCAGATTTCGGATCAGCAGCTGATCGGTCGAACGGCCGCTAAAAGCGTCAATGCGCGATAAAACTGCTGGCGGAAGGCGTCCGTTGAGCCAATGTCGAAGCAACTTCAGAATGAACCAACCGTTCTCCATCCGACTGCCGGTTCGTGGTTTTTCGTTTCCGTTCGGTGGAGCGCATGGTATAAGTTAAGTAATCGGCGTTTCCGAATCCGCGCCTTCTATCTATTGTTGGGTCTGTTGCCGGGCCGCCATCACCACATACTGGCCCCGTTCGTGCTGTTCGGCAGACGCTATGCTTTTTCCAGTCGCTCCCGGCTAAACTGAACTAGTCCCCGTTCGTAAAGAATCTGGCTGTCGTGCAGAAGCTGACCAAGGCGAACGTCGATTCGCTTGTCCTGCTCAAACAGACGCTGCATCACAACCCGGTACAGATACTTGCGGGCGGGTTTGAGCGTAGCACCGGGGAAAAGCCGGGTGAGATCAGCGGAGAGGGCGTCGCCCATCGTTTCTTAACTGATCAAAAAATGTCTTCAGACTAATTTGTACCACTTATCAGGCTGGATTTTGGGTTAATACCTGACTAAGACACGATAGTCAAAGAAATTCCAACTTAATTTTTACCACTTAAAATCTTAATGGAAATAGCTAAGTTGGCAAAAAATGGGCTTTGATTGATGCAATTAATCCATAGGTTTGTTCAACAACTTGTTCCCTTTCCTTATGCCTTCTGTTGTTTGTGTCATTGGTAGTTCGAACACCGATATGGTGATCAAGGGCGATAAACTGCCTGCCCCCGGTGAAACCGTTCTAGGCGGTACATTTCTTATGAATCCCGGCGGTAAAGGGGCTAACCAGGCCGTAGCAGCCGCCCGGCTGGCAACCGTAACCAGCGCCGATCCGAATTCAGCCGTTTCGTCCACGAGGGTAACCTTTGTGGCCAATGTGGGTAATGATATTTTTGGCCGACAGGCACTGCAGCAGTTCGAGCGGGAGGGTATCCGGACAGACTTTGTTACGACGGATGCCGATGAACCCTCCGGCGTGGCCCTTATTGGTGTAGACAACAAAGGCGAGAACTGCATCATGGTGGCGTCGGGAGCGAACGGCCGGCTTGGACAGGAGCAGGTTGCCCGGGCGCTGGCCGCCGAAACAGATGCCAGTAATACCGTTGTCTTGCTGCAACTCGAAACGCCCATTCCAACCGTCGAGTACGCCATACGGCAGAGCCACGAACGGGGAATGCGGGTGGTGCTGAACCCGGCCCCGGCCCAACTCCTCGACCCGGCGGTACTGGCCTGTCTCTACGCCATCACCCCCAACGAAACCGAAGCAGAACTGCTTACGGGCGTCCGCGTTACCAACGAAGCTACGGCACAACAGGCGTCCCGCCGATTACATGAGATAGGTGTAGCCAACGTCGTGATCACGCTTGGCTCGCGCGGGGCCTATCTCTCTACACCAGCGGGCGGGTCTATGATTGCCGCTCCGTCCGTAACAGCTGTTGATACTACGGCGGCTGGCGACTGTTTTAACGGGGCGCTGGTGGTCGCCATCGCTGAGGGACGCGACCTGCCCGATGCTGTTGCTTTTGCCAGTAAGGCCGCATCGATTTCGGTAACCCGTATGGGCGCCCAGGCATCGCTGCCCCACCGGCGGGAGGTCGACTCCCTGCCGCTGCGCTCTATTTGACCATTCATAAACTCTCCTAAACCCAATGAAAAAAAGCTACTTCCTCCTTCCGTTACTGGCCCTGGCGGGCTTCGGACGGATCGGCGAACCGTTCACAACGACGCCCTGGAAAGGATCAATCAATGCCGGGTCTGTTCGCCCGCCCGCTACCGTCACCATGACCAAAGCTGCTTTGCAGGACAAAATCAAAGGGGGATGGGCTGGGCAGCTCATCGGCTGTACCTTTGGCGGACCGACCGAGTTCAAGTTTAACGGGACCATGATGAATGATTATCAGCCTATTCCATGGTACGACGGCTACATTAAGAAAACAATGCTTGAAAGTCCCGGCCTGTACGATGATCTGTACATGGACCTCACTTTTGTGGATGTGTTTGAGAAGAAAGGCCTCGACGCACCCGTCAGTGAACACGCCAACGCTTTCGCCAAAGCAGACTATATGCTTTGGCACGCTAACCAGGTAGGGCGGAACAACATCCTCAACGGCATGAAAGCCCCTGAGTCGGGCCACTGGCTGAACAACCCCCATGCCGACGATATCGACTTCCAGATCGAAGCCGATTTTTCGGGTCTGATGGCACCCGGTATGCCCAACACGGCTGTAAAGATCGGCGACCCGATCGGCCATATCATGAACTACGGCGACGGCTGGTACGGTGGCGTGTATGTAGGTGCTATGTACTCGCTGGCGTTCCTGTCTACCGGACAGGGGGGCATTAACAACGAGGTTAACTATGTGGTTCGCGAAGCACTCAAAGCCGTACCGGCGCAGAGTACCTTTTATCAATGCATTGCCGACGTGATCAAGTGGCACGACCAGTATCCGAACGATTGGAAGCGGACCTGGCTCGAAGTACAACGCAAATGGTCCGACGAAGTGGGCTGTTCGGACGGGGTGTTTGCCCCTTTTAATATCGACGCCAAAATCAACTCGGCCTATATTGTGCTGGGGCTGCTGTACGGACAGGGTGATTACGCCAAAACCATGCAGATCAGCACCCGCGCCGGTCAGGATTCCGATTGCAATCCATCGTCGGCGGGCGGTATTCTGGGTACTATGCTGGGTTATAACAAAATTCCCGCCTACTGGAAACAGGGACTTGCCGAAGCAGAGGATATCGACTTTAAATACACGACTATGTCGCTCAACGATGTGTATGGCATCGGAATGAAGCACGCGCTTCAGGTTATTGAGCGAAACGGTGGTAAAGTGACCGGCGATAACGTAACCATTGCCGTACAAACGCCCAAAGCGGTTCGGTTAGAACAGGGCTTCACTGGCCATTTCCCCACCGAAAAACGGACTATTAATAAGGATTTGATTGACGAGTATACTGCCACATTCGATGGGGTTGGCTTTATCATCGTAGGGGAGAACAGGCCGAAAGCGCAGGCTGGCCAGTACGAATACGAAAGTGGGTATACCGCTCAGGTAGACGTTTACATTGACGATAAAAAGATGGAAACGGCCAATCTGCCCGCCAGTTTCACCCGTCGACGCTATGATATGACCTGGAAATACCAGTTGACTCCCGGCAAACACACGCTGCGACTGAAATGGCTCAACCCGGATAAGGATCACTCCGTGCGTATGCGCAACCTGATCGTTTTCGGCAACAAACCCATACTGGCCCGTTATTAACCTGCACCGCTATGTTTATCATTGAATCATACGGCACAGCCGTGTTATTTTGCATCGTTACCATGCTTTGCTGGGGATCGTGGGCCAACACCCAGAAGCTATCGGCGGGTAACTGGCGTTTTGAACTGTTCTACTGGGATTACGTGCTGGGCATTGTCGGGTTGGCGCTGCTACTGGCAATCACGTTGGGGAGTATTGGTGAAGGCGGGCGCTCGTTCCTGGCCGATATCCGGCAGGCCGATCTGGCGAACATTGGCTCGGCGCTCTGGGGCGGTGTACTCTTCAATGCGGCCAACATTTTGCTGGTAGCGGCCATTTCCATTGCGGGTATGTCAGTTGCGTTTCCGGTTGGCATTGGGCTGGCGCTTGTTATCGGCGTAGTGGTCAATTACCTGAACGCGCCGGTCGGAAACGCCGGACTGCTGTTTGGCGGCATAGCCCTGATCGTGGTGGCTATCCTGCTCAATGCCGTTGCCTACCGTCGGACAGCCACAACTGGCGCTAACCTGTCGACAAAAGGGTTGCTGCTGTCTGTGGTGGCGGGTTGTCTGATGGGTTTGTTTTATGGCTACGTGGCTCAGGCAATGTTCCCTAATTTCGACCAGCCCGTGCCGGGTAAATTAAGTCCATACACCGCCGTTGTCTTTTTTGCGCTCGGCATCCTGATCAGTAATTTCCTGTTCAATACCCTGCTTATGCGCCGACCATTCGAGGGAACCCCCGTTAGTTATGCCGATTATTTTCGGGGTAGCGGGCGTAATCATCTAACGGGTGTGCTGGGTGGAATGATCTGGTGTCTGGGTATGTCGTTCAGCATTCTGGCGTCTGATAAAGCCGGTCCGGCCATTAGTTACGGACTCGGTCAGGGCGCCACTGTGGTCGCGGCTTTGTGGGGTATTTACGTATGGCGCGAATTTCAATCGGCTCCAAAGGGCGTTAATGGACTGCTCAATGGCATGTTGCTGTGCTATATTGTTGGGTTGAGCCTGCTAATTGTTGCTCGCTAATAAATCGCCCTCAGACGTGCGGCTCGGACGGACGATTTCATTCCGCTTGAATCGAACGTAACGGCTTATATTCCTATCGCTGATGGCCCACCTCGATCAGTAATGAAGTCCTCAGCTTGTATAATTGGCAAGAAAGTTCGTCTGAGAGGTCTTTTCCGCCAGATCGGTGAGTACGGATCGTAGATGGCCCGACATGATATGTACCCCTTCTTTCAGTAACATTACCTGGCTGTGTTGTCTCTCTTCTCATTATAGCAGCAAGTCTACTGATACGCTAATCAGTAGGCTTGCTGCTATATTAGTAATAACAACAGGTCTCTGGCTACCAGATAAAAACCGATAAAGGCACGGAATTGACAACGATTTACAAGAGCAGTAACTAGTTGGCGATTAATGTAAAAAACTAGTTCTTAATAGCTCATTATCCATTTTTGCAACAAATGCTTATTAAGTATATATACTTACCAGCTAAAGTTGACTGCTAGTTGATTGGATAGTAGTTCAAATTAAACAGTACAAACGGTATTAGGCATCAAAATATAAGAAAAGACGTACGCTCAAAAAGTTTATGAAAATGTTGTACTAATTTGCACTTAGGTAAATATGTACTTTAGATAAATAAAATATTTATAATTTGTTGTATTCGGAAATTAATAATATGTTTAATACGAGAAATACCATCTGCTTATCTTTGAGTACGCTTCCGTGTTCACTGGCAAAAATAAGGCAGGTAACTACCGGCTCATTGATCGGGGACAACCTGGCTGAATAGTATTTCATCCTTTATCATGGGTGGATGAGAGTCTTATCTTAAAGCGGGAATTAGTAGCGCATCAATCAGAATAATAAGCATTGAATCCAAGAATCCAATAGAAAAAATTTTGAATTATGCTTAACCGTAACCAACTCTGTTTTGTCTGCGCGCGTATTTTTACTCAGTACTGGTAGCGATAGGGCATAATAAAAAAAGATGCAGTTGCTGAGCCTAACTGTTTAGTAAATAGTCATTTAGCGATATTATCTTTCTACTTTTTAACTATGTAGATGTATGGTCAGTAAGTACAAGTAGTTACCCTCAGCATGGAATAATGAGGTTTTGATAAGGTTATTATTTTCATAACATGAATGCTATCCTCTAAATAATTTTTAAGTTACTTTCGTATAAATTTGTTTCAATGTTGGGTGTTTTAGGTAAATTTGTCTTGGTAAAGGTTACAAGTCTCTATAGCTAAGTCCGCCGTATAAGACTTTAATATTGACTTGGATCAAGCGTTTTGATCGGTTAAAAGTCATTGTTATCCTGAGAGGCATCAACATAGCGTCCAACGTGTTTTGGGCACTCTGTTCTGGTAGTAGAGCTATACTACAGCCTATACAAAGGTCTTTTAACTAAAAGATGTGTGTCTTTTTGCCTTTAATACTTATTTACTTATGTAAATATTTCTATTAAAATAGATAAAAAGTAAGGGCAGTATCTACAACATATTTCTGTACAGGTTTTCTGTCTAAGGGACTACTTAATCTGGCAGAGACAGCTTGCTAAGCACCCTTTATAATCACGAAACTATTTGCGTTAGTGGCTGGAAGAATAAAAGAGCATGGTTGAGAATTATTCAGCACTATGAGCGAGACCGATCTTAAAAAATATTCATGTACAAAGCCGATGAATCTATCCCTCATTAAATCAAGACTATTGACTGAATATGCATGCAGCAGTTTGTATGCAAACTATTCAAAAATTTAACGTGACTTGCATAATTACTAACCCATAGAGACGATGTTAAACTCTTTTACCCGAGAACAACAAACCAGTACTATTATTGCCAAAAGGCAAACATTAGCCTATAAATTAAATACCATTAGACAACAGCTACTGTCCTTAAAGTCTGCAATAGAATTAATGGACCAGCAGCGTGAAGAAATTCTAAATTCAGTAGATAACGAGTCGATCAGAATTCGTCTGACAAGTATTGAACTCGCCAGTCTTAAAAAGACAATATCATCCCAAATTGAAACTGTCAGCAGATATTATTCTCGTTTCGTTCGGAAAACATTAAATATTGGTGTCATTGGCCTGGCAAGACAGGGTAAAAGCCAGGTTTTGCGTAGCCTGACCGGACTATCGGATGATGCAATACCAGCGAGTCCTTACGGACATTGTACCGGAGCTCGTAGTACAATAATTCACAACCCTTCCGTCGAAGCACATGGTGAGATCTTTTTTTATACTCAACATGAATTTGTACGGGATGTGTTAGCTCCCTATTACAAAGATTTGTTTGGGTTAACCGCCGAAAATTTAACGCTGGAATGGTTTGAGGCTAATCCATTGCCTGCTCTCTCTGCTGAAAAACAGCAGAGTTTAAATTTAAAGGTTAAATATGAGCGGCTGGAGCTGTACAAAAATCGACTTCCTGAGTACAAAAATCTGTTGTCTCAGCCATCGCCACATTACGTTCCCATCGGAAAAATACGCGAGTATGTGGCGCAGGATAATTCGTTCGGTCAACAGGTTTTCAGCAGTTATCTAGCCGTTCGCGAAGCGCGCATTATCTGTAGCTTTCCCCACAAACACATAGGCCAGATTGCTTTAGTAGATATGCCTGGTCTTGGCGATACAGGACAGGTAGGAGAGGGGTGGCTAACCAGCACAATCAGTAATGATGTTGACATTATTCTCTTTGTAAAAAAACCATCGGGATTAGGGGACGTCTGGAAGCCGCAGGAAATCGAGTTATATGATAAAGTACGCAGTACATTGCCTGAATTGCCACTGGAATTGTGGACTTTTTTAGTAATGAACCATGTGCGTTCGTCGTCTCCAAACGAAGACAACCTGAGAAACTGTGAGCGATTGCTGGCGGAGAAATCAGACCAGATGAAGTTTGTTGGATCAATAATTGCCGATTGCTCAGATGCTGATCAGGTTAATGATGTTATTCTGCAAAAGGTACTCGATCATTTGACCAGAAGTATTGAAAAAATTGACCATGCTTATCTAAGTTCTCTACAGGATCGCCTGAGCATTTTACAGGAGCAGGTAGACACTGAACTGGCAAAAGCAAAAGATCTTCTTCTTCTGGCAACCGAGTCGACCCCGCCTAACTTCACGGTCTTCAACCGACTCTTCAGAGATGTGAGCAGACGTCTTTATACGGGGTTTGAGGAAGAGATCAAAAAGTTGCGTGATCAGCGGGAGAAGCCCAACGAAACGTTCTATGAATATGTCGTCGATGCGCAGGAAAAGTCATATTTGGACTCTGGAGTGCCTAGTATCGAACAAATTGAAGACACCCGGAACCTGCTTGGGGGGTACAAGTCTGCCAGTGAGTATTACCTGAATCACATCAGAACTTATTTAGCACTGCACTTCGAAAGTCTGGAGGATGGTTTAAATAAGGTTGTTGAAGATACCAAATTACAGCTGATCGATGTACTGAGAAGTGAGAGTCAGGGACGTTTGCGTCATATCAGTTCGAATACAGATACGGAATTTTTAAAAGACTTAGCTATCCTGTTAAATAATCAGTATCCTATATTACATTCTGCCTTCCGCATCCTGGCCAATTTCCAGCTTTCCTATCAGGGATTTTTATATTACCGACTCCGAAATCACCTGGATTGCCTCACGCCGGATTCCGGTAATGCTGAGCTTGGACCTAAGCCTTCAGCAGCAGAAGTGCAGGATATTCTGGTAGCCATGCAAAAAATGGCGTTAGAAAGCCTTAAGGGGGAAATAGAACATTGGCCCGTTGAAATCAATCAGGCAATTTTTGCTATTGGTGAGCAGTTTGTTGACAAAGTTTTACGCTCCGAAAATGCATTAGAAGAGTGGCAATCTTTCTATATGGAGAACAGGGCACAAATCTGGCCAGAACACTTCCAGCAATTAACAATTAGCAATCGATTACATCGGCAGTGGTTAGAAGTTACAGAACGAGTAATCAGTATTAACAGATCCATCCTGTTAGTAGAATCCGAAATTGATAATTAAGATATGCTCAAAGAATTTAACATAACAGTGCTTGGTCAGGCACGTGTCGGTAAGACCAGTTTACTTTCCTCTATCTACTACCAATTTGATCAAGTCATCAGTAATGATATTGACCTTGAAATAAGGGCGGTTAATGAGGAAGATTCTCTGCTGGGGAAGCCGGTTAGAGACATGCAAAAGGCCTTTGACACGAGTACAAAGATGCCACTCAATAATGCGGATGTGGTGCCCGCTACCCGATTAGGTCGTAAAAATGGAGTAACAGATATAAAATATAAATTTACGCTCGGACAAAGGAATAAAAAGCCTAAGATTCAACTGGTTTTCCGGGATTATCCAGGGGAACAATTACTGGAAAACCACCATGAGGTTGTCAAACGTATCCGCGAATGTGATGTGACAATGATTGCAGTGGATACCCTGGCATTGATGATGGAGGACAACAAATTCGATCCACTTTTATTACAGAAAAGTCAGGGCCCAACGGATAAAAATAACAATGGCTCCATTGGTGTACTTCGTATTTTTCAAGAAGCATATAAAGACCTAAAGAGTGATAAACTTATACTTTTAGTACCAACAAAATGTGAGAAGTGGACCAGTGATGAGGTTTCAGCTACATTATTACTGGATCGTCTGAAACTGAAATACGAGCCCCTGCTTCGATTCTTGAACAGCGACGGTCCACGAGATCGAGTTGCTGTTGTCGTGACTCCTGTGGAAACGCTTGGGAATATAGTTTACGCGTACATGAGTAGTAAAGAAACCTACTCTCCCAATTTTTTAAAGAAAAGTGTTTTTTCAAAATACGCCCCCAAAGATTGTGATCAACCTTTACGCTATATTTTGCGATTTACATTAAAACGATTCTTGGAAAATCAGGGATTTTGGTTCGACCTGTTACGCAGGGACAAGCCTTTTTTAAATGCCATTAATGAGTTTACTAAAGGGTGTAAGACAGAATCTAGCCTGGAAGAAAATGCCAATGGATTTGCTGTACTTCAGGGTGATCAACTTTTGTAAGCTGAATTTTTGACATCGTATTGTTGACTTAATTCAAGTTAGTCAATGCAGTAAATGCTTCTTTTTTGATCGAAGATCCCTGAAAGCTGTTGGGTTTTAATTTGCAAAGCCAGGAACAACTACTCACGAATCTGATTAGGATAGTCTACCAGCTGAATGTAGTATTTTACGCTGATACTATGTCTAGCGTTATTCTGCTTATGAATTAAAATAGACTCAATAGAAGGCATATTCTCAATGGTCAGTATGTACTAATTGATAAAAAGTATAAGTTTATTGGTTGCTTATATATGATTCATTATAGCGTATAGTGCAAGTGCTATAAGTTTACTATTTGGTTGTTTGAGTCTGAATAATGGATAAACACGTTAATCAAACTTGGTATAATAACCTGTCCAATTTACTTTATTTGCATTTTATATATAGATTTGCCAGACATGCCCTCCTTGCCAAAGAAAGTATATGCGCCCCGCAATCGCGCTGTTACTCCAACGTCATTGTTCCCCCTGCTTGCTCACTATGTAAAACAGATAGGGACTAGATATCCAACCGATATGTTGGTACAGCACGAGGTAGGTAAGTTGGTAAAGGTGATGAGTAAAGATTTATAGCGCTTATGTGTAACAGGAGCGTGGTAGAGGCCAAGTAGTAGAGCGCTTTATAACGAGTTTGAATGATTCTGCGCCTATTTTATACAAATTTATAATTCCATTCTTAATTTTTCTGGTAAGGTGACTCGCCTGGCACCCTCAATTTTGGCTTCCCGGGGGACTGTTCTGCCTCTTTCTGAATTTCCATAACCTTAGCTGCCTACCCGTTCAGGACATATCGGTGATGTTTCTATTATTGGTAAAGATGGAAACCGGCAGGAGATCTGGCTTAAGATGCAGGCAAAAAGGTTGCGTAAATACCGACCAGTTCTACATCTCTGGCAGCTTAGGACCGTCGAAATCGTATGTGGCCCATTTGGCCATTGGTTTTGTGGTATTGGTTAAGCGAAACGCCCGCAGCAACGACTTACCAGCAAAAAACAATACTTTTTATTGACGATAAGCCGTCAGAGCAGGGGCTTATTTTACCCAAGGGTCAGGAAAATTCTAGCTGCGGGTAACTATAGTGCTACGGGTATACAACCGCCATAACTATAAAGATCTTACTGCTGATTAGGCATCGGCTAACTGTGCAGCTTCATATAATCAAGGGGTTGAGTATCCAGGAACAGGGCTGGTAATTTGAAAGAAGGTAAATTTAGAATCAGATGTTCTTAAAATATTTTATTGGTAACAAAAAAATGGCATTGGCGTATTGAAAATATGAATATTAAATTATAGTTGTTAGTTTTAAGTATATAGTGAATTGCTGAAATTGCCCTTGTGCACACTACTATCCTCCTAAAATAAAAATGCATGCAGCCAATCTGAATGAACTTGACCGCTTGGCCAATTTAGGTTATTACAACATATTGGATAGTCTTCCCGAGCAGCAATACGACGATATAACTTATTTAGCTGCCATGCTGTGTGGCATGCCCATTTCGCTAATATCCT
The DNA here is from genome assembly GCF_054781875.1 of Spirosoma pulveris. Classification (NCBI taxonomy): domain Bacteria; kingdom Pseudomonadati; phylum Bacteroidota; class Cytophagia; order Cytophagales; family Cytophagaceae; genus Spirosoma; species Spirosoma pulveris. Next base: position 3,377 of record NZ_BAAGTO010000011.1, on the reverse strand, counting down.
TCATTGATGAGAAGCGTCAATGGTTCAAGTCCCGCTTTGGATATTCTCTATCAGAAACATCCCGGCAACTTTCTTTTTGCGCGCATGCCATACAAAATCCTCACGAAATGATGGTTGTTTCTGATGCCACTCAAGATGAGCGATTTTCTTTAAATCCATTGATATGGCAGGATCCTAAAGTTGTGTTCTACGCCGGTGTGCCTTTGGTTACTGAGGAAGGCTACGCGCTGGGAACACTCTGCGTGATCGATAACAAACCAAATAACCTGTCTGATGGTCAGGCTAAAGCGCTTGTTGCTCTGGCCCGTCAGGTAATGGCTCTGCTTGTTTTGCGGAAAAGAAACCGCGAAATGGAGTTGTCTCAAACAAAAGAGCGGGAATCACACGCATTGAGAGCCCAATTTGTCAGCATGGTCTCGCACGAATTCAGGAACCCCTTGACATCCATTGGACTAAGTTCAGACTCCATTGATATGTATGCTGAATTTCTTGACGAAAAAGTAGGGATTCCTATCAAACGACATTTGCAGAGCATTCATGATCAGATAAAAAACCTCACCAAATTGATGAATAGTGTTTTGTCGTTTAGCAAAGGTGAGGCTGGCAAAATTTATTTTTCGCCGGAAATGGTGGACGTTGTCTGTTGGAGCCAGGACCTGGTAGCACTGCATTTTACCGGACGTCCCGACAAGCGTGAAGTAAGTATACGTTACAAGGGCAAAGTCAAGCCCGTGAACCTGGACCCCGACTTAATGGCTTATGTTGTGATTAACTTATTGTCGAATGCGTTTAAGTTTTCTCAAACAAACCCGGAATTGCTTTTCTGTTTCAAGTCATCTCAGCTGACCATACAAGTTGTTGATCAAGGGATCGGTATACCAAAAAAAGAGTTACCTCAGTTAACGAACCCCTTTTATCGGGCCAGCAATGCAACCAAAATAGAAGGGACAGGATTAGGCCTTTCAATAGCCCGTCAGTTCATTGAGGTTCATGGAGGAGCTTTACAGATTGAAAGTCAGCAAAATAAGGGGACAACCTGTACTATCCATATACCAATTAAATAGGCGGCAAATTTTGGTTTAGCTATACCGTTAATATCCGGACTTTACAGGGTTTAGGAAAGCCTATTCGATTTATCTGGTTAACTTGTGGGTGCCAATCAGTTTTTACACAGACGCTATTACGTTGAACAACCAATACACCTTTTTAACGGGTGGTGGCGAGATGGGTGCACGTACTCGCCAGTATGACTGGTCAAAAACCGTATTGGGTTTGCCTAGCCAGTGGTCCTCCAACCTGTGTACTACGGTAAGCCTCCTGCTCAAGTCAAGGGTGCCCATGTTTCTGCTTTGGGGAAATGACCTGATCTGTTTTTATAACGATGCCTATCGCCCTATTCTGGGTGCAGAAGGAAAATACCCCGACCCGCTCGGTAAACCGGGCGCTGCTGTCTGGCCTACTATAGGGCCTATCACCAAGGTACTGGTTGATTCTGTCCTGAAGAGTGGGGAGGCTATTTGGGGGGAAGCACAGTTGGTCTCTAATTGCCGAAGTGGTAAAGATGAAGCGCAATACTGGACGTTTGATTACAGCCCTGTTCCAGATGAGTCCGGGATGCCGACAGGCGTTTTGGTGACAGGTATGGAAGAGACTGGAAAGGCCATGGAAGAAGCCGAAATTACGCTTCGGGGAGCGATCGAACTGGCTGAGTTAGGCACCTGGCAGATTGATTTGTCCACATCAACCTTATATTACTCGGAACGATTGCGAGAATGGTTTGGCATCGGTAGCGACGAGATCATAACGCCCGAACGCGCTTATCGACCCGTTCGGGAAGTTGATCGGCCCCGCGTGCGAGCAGCTATCGCTGAGGCACTAACCCCCGGTACCAGCGGTATCTATGACATCGAATACACCCTTGATGCAAACGAAGCCGGGCAGGAACGTATACTGCATATACTCGGAAGGACATTCTACAACGAAAAAGGCGAACCCTTTAAGATAAGTGGTACGGCACAGGATGTCACCAAACAGAGACGGGTGCAGCAGGAGCTTGAACGACAGGTTCAGGAGCGCACCCGGCAATTGGAGATGCTGATTGTCGATCTGGAACGGTCCAATGCCAATCTGCAACAGTTCGCGTATGTCGCCAGTCACGACTTGCAGGAGCCATTGCGGAAAGTTCAGGCATTCGGCGACATTCTCAAAGAACAATATGGCAGTGAGTTAAACGATGGAGTCAATTACTTGGAGCGCATGCAGAGCGCGGCTTCCCGGATGTCTGTTCTGATAAAAGATTTACTAACTTTTTCACGCATTGCTACCCGTCAGGATACAACAACGGCTGTATCACTTAACGACGTACTGACTACGGCGTTGACTGATCTGGAGTTAGTTGTTCAGGAAACGAATGCGGTTGTCGAGGTAGCTGACCTGCCAACGATTACCGGCGACAAAGTGCAGTTGACCCAGCTCTTTCAAAATCTGCTCAGCAACTCCCTGAAATTTGGTCAATCGACGGTTCAGGCCCGTATACGGATTAGCTGCCAGCGGATAGATGCACGTGATTTACCAGAACTCTCCGATACGACTTATCAGGCAATGGCCTACTACCGAATCGACGTAAATGACAACGGTATTGGGTTCGACCCCAAATATGTGGATCGAATTTTTGAAGTGTTCCAGCGGTTACACGGCAAAAACGAGTATGCTGGAACAGGCATTGGTCTGGCCATCTGCGAAAAGGTAGTGGCTAATCATGGCGGCTTTATCACAGCTACCAGTCAACCCGGTCAGGGAGCTACGTTCAGTGTGTATTTACCCGCCTGACTCAGATAGTCTCCTTAATCCCACTATACATAATAGATGTTGTACTCTTGATGTGTTCGCGTGTTCCATAACAAACAACGGCTGCCGATTGCATCCATCGCTTCGCTGAATGCCTCTGAAAAATAAATGATAAAAATTTGTTTTGACAGGAACTCCAGTCAGCATGACAGGGTTATCCAGACATACGCTTCGGGCTCCAAAGTGATGTTGAATCCGCCTGCGAAGCAACCGGTCAAATGACCAGCCCATTAGAAAAGTGTTAAAAAACTTTATTTATCGGGAACTGTAGGTTATCTTTGTACCGTTATTTGTTAGGGCAACTAGGGTAAATTCCCAATACATACTGCAACTAAGTAAGGTCCAAAGACCGACAGGTTCCTTGGCCCCTTATTTTGTCCGGCATGCTTTTTTAACCATAGCCACAACGCTTCGACCAACGGGTCAGGCGCCAAGTTCTTTGACAAACGGTCAGCACAGAAAGACTCAACTTTGCAACTTCGGTTGCCGGTTGAACAACATAGTGATCTTTAGCAGGTCACGCAAATATT
>NZ_BAAGTO010000010.1:0-197212 GCF_054781875.1 Spirosoma pulveris | reverse complement strand
TGGAAAGGTGGAAAGAGGTGATGAGTTTTTCGCGGTCGTGTTTTCTGCCTTGCATAGATAGCTGAAGGTACAAAAACTCCATCTATCATGCAGTTTTAGGCACTGGCAGAGTTGTGCAACAGCCACGCTCCTCTTTAAGGCCAGTAATCGTTCTTGAATAAGCATTCATCAGAGACGACGAGGTATCATGATCTGCGTCTAAAATGGGGCTTTTTTAGAGACAATGAACAGTCCCTCATTTCGACTACAAAAGTCCTCAATTTGCCTACAAACAACGGCGGGTACCTCATGACCTTTGCTGTATCAATAATCAATGCATCATGATACAACATAATGAAACCTCAGCTGTCGGCTCAGCTCCGACAACGGGTGCTAAAGTCTGGTTTATTACGGGTGCTTCCCGGGGGTTTGGGCGAGTTTGGGCCCAGGCCGCTCTGGAACGGGGCGACAAAGTGGTGGCTACAGCCCGCACATTAACGAGCATCAGGGACCTGAATGATCAATTCGGTGAAAACGTACTAACTCTGGAACTGGATGTAACCAATCCAAACCAGGTCAGCAAGGTCGTCCAACAGGCGCATGCTCATTTCGGCAGGCTCGATATCGTGCTCAATAATGCCGGTTATTCACTGGTTGGCACCATTGAGGAAGCCAGCGCCGAGGAGCTGCGTGCCCTCTACGAAACGAATGTCTTCGGCCCCGTTTCCGTGATTCAGGCCGCCTTACCCTTGCTCCGAAAGCAGGGTAGCGGTCATATCCTGGGGACTTCGAGCAACCTGGGCCAGGTGACGCTTCCGGTAATCGGCTATTACTGTTCGACCAAATGGGCATTCGAAGCGATTCACGAAAGTCTGGCTGCTGAGATTAAACCCTTCGGTATCCACGTAACGATCATTGAACCCGGTGCCTATGCCACCGAATTCGGCAGTCCCGAATCCTTGAAGTTTGCACAAGGTCTCGATGTCTACGCTGAGTTTAAGACCCATTTTTTCACTAATTTAAGAGCCTTGGAACGAGGTAACCCTGCCGCAACCCCAGCTGCTCTTTTTCAAGTGGTTGATGCCGAAAATCCGCCGTTACGGTTTTTTCTGGGTAGTCATAATTTGCCTTCGGTACGCTCGGCCTATGCGGAGCGTCTGGCAACCTGGGAGGCTTGGGAAGAGGTTTCCAATTCGGCCCAAGGGTAATCCAGCGAAGCAACCATCAACTTTGACAATAGCCTAACCAGGCAGCCATGATAACCGATTTTCGATCGGTTATCATGTTTTCTACTGTATGATGAAAAAAGAAGAAAACAGCCCCTATAAAATTGAATCGCTCAGCGACGCGCATCGAGTTTTTGGTTTACCGGCACCTCGGCATCCCTTGATTAGTCTGATCAATGGACCTCACGCTCAGGTTGACGGCCTCAGGTTTCCTCCTAACCATGTGCTGGGCTTTTATAAGATATCCTACAAACCGAAACTGAGCGGGAAAGTAAAATACGGCCAGTACTATTATGACTTTGACGAAGGGGGCTTGTTATTCGCTTCGCCGGGTCAACTGATTGGCAATCGTGACAATGATGCCAGCGTATGTTCGGCTTATACCTTGCTGATTCATCCCGATTTCTTTTTAGGCTATTCCCTGGCCAGAACCGTCAAGCAGTATGGCTTCTTCTCCTATTCAACCCACGAAACGTTACATCTTTCCGAAGAGGAAAAGGGGACCATCCTGGCGATCTTTACCATGATCGACCAGGAACTGTCCAGCCGAATCGATGACTCGAGCCAGGCTGTGCTGATCGCCCAAATAGAGTTGCTGTTGAACTACGCGAATCGATATTATAAACGTCAGTTTATTACTCGCACAGCCGTCAACAATGATCTATTACAAAAGCTCGACGAGGTAGTTGAGGCTTACTTTGCCAATGGCCGATCGGTGACCCAAGGCTTACCAACGGTTCATTACCTGGCCGAGCAGGTAAATCTTTCCCCCAGTTATTTAAGTGATATGTTGCGGTCATTAATCGGTCAAAATGCCCAGCAATACATTCATAGTAAGCTGATGGAAAAAGCGAAAGAGATTTTATCAACCACCAGCTTATCGGTGGGCGAAGTGGCGTATAAGCTGGGTTTCGAGCATTCTCAATCGTTTAGTAAACTCTTTAAAACGAAAACGCAGTTATCCCCTCTAGCTTTTAGACGGTCGTTTAATTAACCGAGTAGTTGCCACCACTAGTTACGCAGTCTCCTCAAATGCTCGTTTATGTAAACTATTGATAATCAATATAAATGGGCGTCAAGATTACGCTTCGTTTTATCGGTAAACTGCCCATTATCCATGTAGGTTGCTAATCAGCCAGCCCGACGTTGGTAGAACGTCAACTGGTTTTGTAGCTGGCTTATCTCTCCCTGCAAGCCTTCCAGTCGCTCCAGCAAGTCGCTCACGACATCGAGGTCATCAGGATGAATAGCCAGGTCCTGGTGAAGGCGGACGAGCTTTTCCAGCCGGGGCAGTTGTTCGGGCTGCACATAAACCGACTGCTCCACACAGATCGTTTCGACAAGGCCCTGTTGTTCCAGTAAGCTGACAAAGGCGATTTCGACCTGGTGATGGATACAGAATTCGCTGATGGGGATAAGGTGGTTAGGATGCATATTACATAGCGGCTAATTGTCGGAATAGGTCTTTTTGCTCGTCGGTCAGCTTCGTGGGAAGTTTGATCTGCCATTGAACGTACAGGTCGCCAAAGGAGCCGTCCTGTTTATAAATCGGAAAACCTTTGCCTTTCAGCCGAACTTTCGCCCCGTTCTGAGTTTCGGGCGGTACCGTGAGCTTCACTTTGCCGTCCAGCGTTTCAATGATCTTTTCGCCACCGAGCAACGCGGTGTACAGGTCAATTTCTTCATCGACGTACAAGTCGTTGCCTTTGCGTTTGTAACGGCTGTCGTCGGCAATAACGAAGGTAATGTACAGATCGCCGTTGGGGCCGCCGTTGACGCCGGGAGCGCCATAACCAGCCAACTTTATCTTCTGACCGTTCTCAATACCAGCGGGTACCGTAATGCGGATATTCTTGCCGTCGACGGTCAGCGTTTGTTTGTGGGTCGTATAAGCCTCGCGCAGGTTCAGGTTCAACTCGGCCTGGTAGTCCTGCCCCCGGAACTGCGCCCGCTGCCGACCTCCGCGCGGCCCCGCGTCCTGCCCGAACATCGACGAGAAGAAGTCCGAGAAATCGGACCCGCCAAAGCCGCCCGAGAAGTCATAATCGCCGGTATCGCTGCTGGCATACTGACGCCGGGACTGTTGCTGGCGTTTGGCTTCTTCGAACTGGTCGGCATGTTGCCAGTCTTTGCCGTACTGGTCGTATTTCTTGCGTTTGTCGGGGTCGCTCAGAACCTCGTTGGCTTCGTTGATCTGCTGAAATTTCTTGCTGGCCTCCGCATCATTCGGGTTTAAATCGGGATGGTGTTTCCGGGCCAGTTTGCGATACGCTTTCTTGATGTCTTCGTCCGAAGCCGTTTTCGGAACGCCCAGGACGCTATAATAATCGATAAATTCCATTTTTATAAGTGGCGGGTATATAGAGGTGAATGATAGCTACTAATCACCTCTATAAACACATTTTCGGGCGGGAAGGTTGTTTTTTCAGCAGGAAAATGGATCAGGGAAACGGTAGGTAGATTACGCTTCTCTTTTGTTTTCTGGTAGGAGTAACGGTACAGGATCAGACCTAAAAGCTATTGTCTATCCAGGTATCGTTGTCATCATTTTTTCAATTCGTTTCCAAATTCCTAAATCAGATGAAAAAAACGTTTCTGTCGCTCATCTTTATCCTTTCCCTCCTGACATCCCTCCTGACACAGGCCCAAACCGGCTCCCTTTCCGACGTTGCCTTTATGGAAGGCCGCTGGAAAGGAACTTTCAACGGCGGCCCTATTGAAGCGGCCTGGATTGCACCCGTTGGCGATAACCTCACCGGCTTTATGCGGATGATGAAGGACAACAAGGTGTCGATGTACGAAATGCTGATCTTCGAACAAACCGAACAGGGTCCTATCGTGCTGGTCAAGCACTTCAAACCCGGTTTGATCGGTCAGGAAGAAAAAGATAAATCGGATCGCTACAAGTTTATCGAAGCGGGAAAAGAGAAGGCGCTGTTCGAGAAAGAAGATGGCTCCATCCGCATCATCTATGAAAAGCGCGGCAAAGACCAGCTTGCCATCCAGCGCGGCCAGCAGAAAGATGGGAAATGGGCGTTCGCCGATCTGTTTGTGTTTAACCGGGTGAAGTAAGAGCCTGACTTTACAATAGAAAGGGGTGCCAGGTTCTAAACCGTGGCACCCCTTTCTATTGTAAAACGCAAGCAACCCTATTCCTTCCCGCTGCTCACTTTCGAAGATTTGGCTTCGTTCAACTCTTTAAGCAGCTCAGCTACCGCCGTGTCCAGCTGCACGTTTTTGTCCGAATAGCTCTCGCCGATGGGCCGCGACACGGCGATGTCGACCGGGCGGGGGGCCAGTTCCATGTTCTTACCGGTGTTGTCGGTTATTTTAGAGAACGGCAGGCGTAAGTTCGACCCGTCGATGAGTTGGGCGGCTGAAGTGAAGATAATCCAGCCCGCCGTCGGCTCGCCAACGACCTTACCCAGCTTCAGCGTGCGGTAGCCTTCCGTGAAATCTTCGGCATCGGACAGCGAGTGCTGGTTCGTGACCAGAATCGTGGGCGTTTCCAGCGCCCGCTGACCCAACTGCGTACGGGCCGGAGCCGCTGGCAGGCCACGCGATGTCATTGTTAAATAGCCTTTGCGGGTAAACACATCCAGTGCATAGGCATTGACAAAGCCCCCATTGTTGTTCCGGACGTCAACCACAACGCCCTCTTTAGCGTGGTTATCGGCATCGAGGTCGAGGCTCAGTTGCGCAAGCGATTCGGCCGACATATCGTACATGTGTACGTAGCCCAGCCGTCCACCACTTACCTTGTCGACATACTGTCGTTGCTGCTGCACCCATTGCTTATAAAGCAGTCCTTTCTCCGTTGACAGGCTGACCGGACGAACGGTAACCTCCTGCGGGCTAGCCGTGGGCGAAGACGCGACCATCAGCGAAAGCCGACGGTTGATCTGATTCTCCAGCAATTGGTCGAGGTTCGTTGTGGCGCTGATTTTGGTATCGTCCACACCCAAGAGATAATCTCCAACTTTTATGGTGCCCGACAACGCGGCCGGGCTCAGCGGAATAATCTCGGTGATTTTTAAGCGGCCATTGGTTTCATACTCGGTCCGGTCGAAACGCAGGCCCAGGCGACCCGTTGTGGTTTGTACGGAACCCGCCGGACCGGAAATGCCCGAGTGCGAGGCATTCAGTTCGCCCAGCATCAGGCTGATCAGTCGGCGGAGTTCGTCGGGGGTGCGGGCACCGGCCGCCAGTGGTTCGTATTCGGCTTTAACGGCTTTCCAGTCCACACCGTGGAAGGTTGAATCGTAAAACCCTTTGTTCTGAATGTCCCACGCCTGCCGGAAAACCTGCACTTTTTCCTCGCCGAAGTCAACATCCATTTCGGCTGTTACCGCGAGCGGTTTGGGTTCGCGCTTGTCGAGTGAGATGGACTGGATGCGGCCCTGTTCGAGGTAGTAAATCTCTTTGCCATCGGGCGAGAACTGTGCCCCGTTCTTGTTGCCTGCGGTCGAGGTGAGTTGCCGGGCTACGCTCTGGTCTCGGCCCAATTCATCGAGCGAATAGGTGTACAAGTTTTGCTGACCCGCCACGGTAGCGATCAGCAGCAGCGTTTTGCCGTCCTTACTGATCGAATGGGCATCCACATCGACACCCACGGGCAACAGGCTCAGCCGCTGGCGAATGTCGTCAAAAACGATCTTCGTTGCCGAGCCACTTTTGCCCAGTTTCGCCGTGTCGCCCAGCGCCAGAGCGGTGGTGTCGCGCGGGGTAGTTTTGGCAACGGCGGGCGATGTTGGCGCTGGTTTCAGGGTTTTAGGTACCTCTTCGTTGAACAGATCCCGGAATTGGTCTTCCCGAAACTTGGGCGAACGGGGTACCAGATCAATACGGGCAATCTGCGCCGTTTCGGTACGCTGGGTGGTGCTGAACAGAATGTATTTTCCGTCGGGGCTCCAGGTTACGTTACCGCCAAACGTATTGGCCAGAAAACTAACGGGCTTGCTTTCGCCCCCGGCCGCCGGAATGACGGAGATATTGCGGAACGTCTTCGCTCCGTACGACGCAAACGCAATCCATTTCCCATCCGGCGACCACACAACGGCCCCGTTCGACCCAAAGGGCGGACGACCCAAATAGGCTTTCTTCAGCAGCCGATCTTTTTTGGTGGCTAAGTCCAAAACCCGTAGTTCCTGCCCGTTACGAACATACGCCAGCGATTTACCATCGGGCGAAAATACGGGCGAGCTATCGTCCAGCGAACCATCCGTCAGGCGGGTTTCGTCGCGGGTAGCAAAGTCGTAACGGTAAAGATGCGATACACCATCGCGCTGGGACACATAAACCAGACTGCGGCTGTTGGGCGTCCATACCGGCTGCGACTCATTGGCCGCGCTGTGGCTAATCCGGGTAGCGTCGCCCCCGTCTTTAGTTGATGCCGCAAATACTTCGCCGTGGGCTACAAACGCCACTTTTTTGCCATCCGGCGATAGGGCCAGTTCGCGGAACTGGTTCGTCAGCTTCAGCCGGTCAACGGCCGGGCTGGCGGCTACGCCCCGTAACTTGATGGATAGGGGAGCGGCCTGCTTGCTGGCGATGTCGTATTTCCAGAGCTGAAAATCCCGCTCGAAGACAATGCTTTTGCCATCGTAGCTAATGGACGGCCACAATACCCGCCCGCTGCTGAACGAGGTCAGCATAGTTGGTTTGCCGCCGAGCGGTAATGTCCACAGGTTTTGCGCTTGTGTGCGGTCCGATACGTAAAAGAGGGCTTTGCCGTCGGCGCTCCACATGGGCCAGAGTTCTTTGGCTCCACCTTCGGTCAGGCGTTCGTAGGCCGTGGCTGCCTTTTTGGCGTCTGTATGGTACAGCCACAGTTCGGATTCGTCGAGGTGGCTGTGGCCTTTGCGCCACCACTGGTTCGAGGCAATGCCCCGCGCCGAGAAGGCCAGCGTTTTGCCATCGGGTGAGGGAACGCCATAAAATTCATTGGCGTATCGGTCGGCAGTGATCGCCATGGGCGTACCCCCATTGACCGACACCCGGTAGATGTCGTTCATACCGGCAATGTCCTTGCTGGTCGATTGGAAATAGATCATCTTGCCATCCCGCGACCAGGCGTTGAGCACTTCGGCCCCATCGTCGTAGGTCAGGCGTTTGGTCGCGCCCGTTTCCAGCGTCAACAGATACACATCGCCGTTGCCAGTGCGGGACGAAACAAACGCCATGTACTTGCCATCGGGCGAATAGAGCGGGCGGGATTCATTGTCGGGGTGCGAGACCAGTAGCCGGGCTTCACCACCCGCAACGGGCACCGTCCAGATATCGCCCCCGGAGACGAACGCCATCTCAGCCCCATCGGGCGAGATACTCGGTTCGGCATAGGCGAATTTGGGCGTTGGTGTGGCGGGTTGCGACTGGGCCATGGCCGGAGAGGCAAGGCCAAACAGCAGGGCAAATCGAAGAAGGGTTTTTGTAGAGATGTACATCGGGAACTGTAGCAGGTTGCTGATGAATCAGGAAATTGAGCGTTTTTTGGCATCCCGGCGGCCCGGTCGTGCCCCGGGATGCCAAAAAACGCTCAATTCGCCTTAGACTATAAAAGTTTAAACAGGTGCAATCCTTTATAGCCACCTAAAAATACGGCTGCTGGCTGGGGTTGGCAAATTAAATATGGGATTGATGGCGTTTTAGATATTTGGTGATGTTGAAGCTGTTAAAACGTTACAAATTGACCCAAGACAGGTGCCTTTTTGTCATTCCGACAAAGGAGGAATCTTCGGTCGCCGGAGGTTTTTAGTTTCACCCGAAGATTCCTCCTTTGTCGGAATGACAAAACCGCCATTAAAATAAGAGGTTAAAACAGGATCGCTATTCAATACAAAATCGCCCCCTCTCCATGACCAATATCATCTTCCACCAGTTTTTACAACGGTTCTGCCCGTTCAGCGAAGCCGAAGCGGATGCGCTGTTTGCTTTGTTCGAGCCGTTGACGGTGGCTCGCAAGCACCACCTTCAGCAGGAAGGCGACCGGGTAGAGCGGGTTTATTTTGTGCAATCCGGTGTTTTGCGGGGCTATTATCTTAAAGAAGGAGAAGAGATCACATCCAATTTCTACTTCGGCCCTACGCTCACGGGCGATGTGGTGGCCCTTCGGGAGAAAACGCCTACCCGGCTCAATATTCAACTGATTGACGAGTGTACGTTATGGCAAGCCCGGCTGTCGCAGATCGATGAGCTGTCGGAACAGTACCCCATTATTTACCGGCTGTTCATGGTCTTTTTCGAGCGACTGTACGCGTTCAATCATAAACGCCAGCTCTCGTTTATTTACGATACGCCCACCGAGCGGTACCTGAAACTATTCGCCGAACGGCCCAAGGTGATGGCGCAGATTTCGCAGCATTACATTGCATCCTACCTCGGCATCAAACCTGAATCGCTGAGTCGTATTCGCAAGCGGATCATGCACGAGTGAGGTTTTCTTAACCGAAGTCAACGTTTTTGGCGTGGGCCGCCCGCCACCTTTGTCCTGTCCAACGACGGACGATAAAACACGTTGACAATGAAAAATTATCTGATTGGGCTGGCGCTAACCTTAACCGTTAGCCGCCCGATGGCCGCACAAACGCAGAAAGTACCCGTTTACGGGGAGGTTGGTTTAGGGTTTGGTCAGACACTTTTCGGGAGCGGAACAAAGGCCGGTTTACAAAGGGCTCTGGGCGGCAATGGATTCGACCCCGGTACCGGAAACAATGTAATGATGGGCTTTTATGTAGCCCCCGAAAACTGGCACGGGCTGGGTATCGGCTCGCGTATCCGGGGTACGTTCGGAGCATCGGTTAGGGGCGATGCGGGCGATCAGTACATCTTCAATTATTACAACCTCGCTTTATCGGCCAAGTATTATGTATCGGGGCAGTTCAACCGGGGGTTCTATGGGCGGGGTAGTTTCGGTTTCGGGCAGTTTACGACCAAGCGGCTCATCGAGAGCAGCAACACTTTTGCGCATCAATACGCCATTGGCACCTCCGTCATGCTCGGAGCAGGCTATACCGTACCTTTCCGACGTACGGCTCTGAGCCTCGAAGGCGAGTGGGAATCGGCCAGTCGTAACGGTACGGTCAATGGCGTGGGCGATGTTCGGTTCCGCTCGGGACAACTTGGCGTGAACCTCATTCTGTCGTATTAACCCACCACCAATGTTGTGTATGGAAACGACAGTCTCTCAAAAAATGACCGCTCGTCTGATGGGTTTCCTCGCCCTGGCCGAAGTAGGAGCGGTGCTACTTCCGGTGATCGTGCTGGGTAAATATTTTGATTTTCCCGATGTTCTTCGGCAGCCCGCAGCTTATGAACTGACACTTTTTCGGCAAAATCAGGCGCAGATTGTTCCGGCTTATTATGTGTTTATGCTGTCGGGCTTGTTGTTTGTTCCCTTGTCGTACGCGTTCAGTGCGGTTCTTAAAACCACGACATCGTCGGTATGGCGGCAAGCGCTGATTGGTACAGGGTTGGCTACCGCTATTTTTCAGGCTATTGGTTTCAGCCGATGGGTGTTTGTGATTCCGTTTCTGGCCGAACAGTACGCACAGCAGCCAGCCCGGCGAGCCACGATTGCGCTGCTCTACGAAACGCTCAACCGATATGCGGGGATGACCATCGGTGAGCATCTGGGCTTTCTGGCAATGGGTAGCTGGACGATTGTTCTGGCCGTGTTACTGCTGCGGGCTAGGTTTCTGAATCGCTGGATTGCCGGATCAGGTATACCCATTGGCGTTGGTTTGCTGGTCAGCGTACTTGAACATGCGGGCGGGCCGTCGGCCGATGTATACGCTGCCATTAACTTTGCTGCCAACACCGGCTGGTCGCTCTGGATACTGTTCCTGGGCGTATGGTTTCTGCTTCATCGCTCTGTTAATCAAGCCGCTAATGCGTTAGTCAAACGTCCTGTTTCTCAATAAATATACTATATTTCAGTACTATGAACAGACAAACCATTCTGGGCGCTGGCGGGGTGATCGCCAATGGCCTGGCCCGCCAGCTTCCTGCTTATACCAGTACCATTCGGCTGGTCAGTCGTAACCCAAAGGCGGTCAATGCCACCGATGAACGGGTACAGGCTGACCTGACCGACGCCCGGCAAACCGATACCGCCGTAGCCGGTTCCGACATCGTTTACCTGGTGGCCGGACTACCCTACAAAACGTCCATCTGGCAGGAAAAATGGCCCAAGGTCATGCAGAATACCATCGATGCCTGTGAGCGGCACGGCGCTAAGCTGGTCTTTTTCGACAATGTGTACATGTATGGGCGCGTAAATGGCTGGATGACGGAAGAAACGCCGTTCAACCCCGTCAGCAAAAAAGGGGAGGTTCGTGCCCGGATTGCCCGGATGCTGCTCGACGCCATGCAAGCCGGTCGGGTAACGGCACTCATCGCCCGTTCGGCCGACTTTTACGGACCTGCTGTGCCAAACTCCGTTACCGAAGCCCTGGTATTTAGCAAGCTGAAAGCGGGTAAAACGGCGAATTGGCTGGTCAACGCGCAGGTGAAGCACTCCATGACGCTGGTTGATGACGCGGCTAAAGGAACCGCCGTGCTCGGTAACACACCCAATGCTTACGGACAAACCTGGCACCTCCCCACCGACCGACAGGCGCTAACGGGCCATGAATTTATTGAGCAGGCAGCGGCTGCGTATGGGGTCAAACCGAACTACTCGGTCTTGTCAAACTGGATGGTCTGGCTGGCCGGATTGGTTAACCCGGTTGTCGGCGAAACGCGCGAAATGCTCTACCAGAGCGACTCGGACTACTTGTTCGACAGCACCAAATTCGAGAAACAGTTCTTCCCGGCCACACCCTACCGCGACGGAATTCGCCAGTCGGCTGTTTAATGGGGGTAAGACGAGTAGCCAGATAAACGAAAATTCAAAATTTCATGTTGATACATTAAATTGACAATCCGGGTTATTCGCTATGGCTGATTACACCATTCCCGCCCAGACGCGCATTGGGCACATCCATTTGAAAGTTGCCGACCTCGACCGGGCACTGGCGTTTTACCGCGACCTGCTGGGTTTCTCACTCGTCACCATGTACGGTAAGGAGGCTGCGTTTATTTCGGCGGGAGGCTACCATCATCATATTGGCCTGAATACCTGGTACAGTAAAGATGCGCCCCCCGCACCAACCCGAGCGGCCGGGCTGTTTCATACGGCTATTCTGTACCCCACGCGCCGTGATCTGGCCGTGGCCTTAAAGCGGCTCATTGATGCGAAATACCCCATAACGGGCGCATCGGATCATGGGGTGTCGGAAGCTATCTACCTCAACGACCCCGACCACAACGGTGTTGAACTTTACTGGGATCGCCCGCGCGAGGAGTGGCCACTCAAACCGGACGGCTCCATCGAGATGTTCACCCACCCGCTGGATCTGGAAGGGCTGCTCGGGGAGATTTGAGTTTTTGTGAGTTCTTAAGTTATCTACCCCCTTCCTACTTCACCAACCCCGCTGGCAACTGACCAATACGCTGAATCTGAATATTTCGGTAGAACACCTCGGCGCCTTCCGATTGAATCTGAATTTTACCCTTTGTCAGCGGCTCGGCCTGCCCGTTCACGAGGTGGCGGGTTTTGGTGAGGACTAAATTGACTTTGCCATTCATGACGTGTACGCTGGTATCGCCAAAACAATACAATTCCAGCACATTCCACTGGCCGGAGGGTTTTTCGGCATCGGGGTTCTTGAGGCACGACCGTCCGACCGGCGTTTTATCCTGAAACGTGACCAGCGGAGCCCCTGGCTCGTAGACATAAGCGCCCTTTTCATTTTTCCGGGCGGTAATGTCGGCCAGCACGTTCATGACGCCCCAGTAATCGCCACAATCGCCTTCCTGCACTTGCAGCTCAAAGGACTCCATCCATAACATCGGTGTGCCGTGCGGGCCGACGCTATGGTACAACAGGCCACTGTCGCGGGGGCGGTCGAGTTTGGGTGGCCACTTTTGCGTACCCCATTTGAATTCCATGCGAAGATGGTAGTTGCCGTAGTCGGCCAGGGTGTTGATGCCGCCGAAGGTCTCGCCCGATACGCGCAACGCCGGTTTTCCATCGACCATCACGACCGAGAACACATGGTTTGGGTCGTTGTTCAGACCAATGGGCGGTGTTTTGTCGTTCTCGCCATCTTTGGCATAAGGCTTATCCAGATAGGTTTCCCAGCCAGTCAGGTTTTTGCCGTTGAAGAGCGACTGCCACTTTGCCGATGATTGAGCCGTGACCGACGAAGCGATGAGCAGGC
The DNA here is from genome assembly GCF_054781875.1 of Spirosoma pulveris. Classification (NCBI taxonomy): domain Bacteria; kingdom Pseudomonadati; phylum Bacteroidota; class Cytophagia; order Cytophagales; family Cytophagaceae; genus Spirosoma; species Spirosoma pulveris. Next base: position 184,746 of record NZ_BAAGTO010000010.1, on the reverse strand, counting down.
CGATACCGGCTGCTAGTAAGCGTAATTTCATAACAGAAGGGGTAATAAGCAGTAAGGCTAATTTATATAAGAGTATTTCCATGCGTGTTTTTGTCATCCCGACGCAGGAGGGATCTTTGGTATGCTGGAAGACTCAGTCTCGACCGAAGATCCCTCCTGCGTCGGGATGACAAAAACATGCATGGTTTTTACGCTTCATCTTATGTAAAGTTGATACTCTAAACAGCTCAACTACTTAAATAAAAGTAATCAATCGTTCGATGTCGTTTAAAGGGCGCAAAGTCATCCCGGTACTCACTCCTTCGCTCTTTCACTAAAGGAATACAACTTTTAAGAGAACACTCGGTTTATGTCGGGATGTGTTTACGTACTCAACATAAAACCATGAAACAGTTTATCATTCCGGTTCTACTCGGACTCGGCCTGGCCGCTGGCTGCCAGAAGAAAGAAAATGCGAAGGGCGTCGATACCGGCGATCTGGATAGTGCCAAAGAGACTGTCTCGACCATTGGCGACCCCAAGTTGCTCTACACGCTCCCCGCCAAATACAACACGCCCGATGGCATGGCACTGGCACCCGACGGTACCGTCTATCTGTCCGTCCCCAACCTGGCCGACAACAGTTCCCCCGGTGTACTGGTCACGTTTGCCGCCGACTCGGTGAAGTTCTTTACCAGCCTGCCCGTCCACCCCGATACCAAACACGCCTGCCCGATGGATCTGGCGTTTGGCCCCGATGGTAATCTGTACTATGCCGACAACCAGTACGAGAACGATAAAAACTACAAATCGCGGCTCATGCGCGTTAAGATGAGTGGCGGCAAGGCGGTAAGCGTGGAGCCGGTCGTGACGGGTTTCGGGCTGTCGAATGCGGTGGTCTGGAAGGGCAACACCATTTACGTGACCGATAGCCAGTGGGACATGCCCGACAATGATAAAGGCAGTGCGGTGTTTCACTTCACGCTCGATGAACTGAACAAGGGCGTAGTGACTCTGAAACCAAAAACAATGGACCCGCACGTGCTGGCGACCTTCACCACGACGGTGAACGAAACGGGCGTAGACAACGGCGCCGACGGGCTGGATTACGACAGCAAGGGGAATTTTTACACCGGCTCGTTCGGTGATGGGACGCTCTACAAAATGACTCTCAAGCCCGATGGCTCGCTGGCCTCGAAGGAAGTGGTAAAAGTAAGCGAACCGATTGCCTGCGTAGACGGCCTGATCGTGGATCGCAAAACGGACAAAATCTACCTCTGTAACTCCCGCATGAACTCGATACAGACGGTAGCGCCCGATGGCAAAGTGAGTACCCTGGTGCAGAACGGCGACACCGACGGTAAGGACGGCCGCATCGACCAGCCCGCCGAAGTGCTGCTAAAAGGCAACCGGCTTTACATAACGGACTTCGACAAGCCCGAAAAGAAGTTCGTCAACACCAAAGCTGACGATGTGCATACGATGTCGTATGTTGATCTGGCGAATCAGTAAACGGGTGGCGGTGCTGGCAAAGCTGGTAGAAATTGGCTTTGCCAGCACCGTCATATAGTTTGGTCTTCTGTTATCCGGACGCCTTTTTGTGCCGGGCATTATCTGTCTCCAATCAGCACCTTTTTTAAGTCGCCGTTCTCTTTTGTCAGCAAATACAGGGCGTAAGGTGCAAATGCCAGTATGCCTATAATCATGGCCGCTAGTCCCAGTACGATGGCCGCCGGAGCAAATTTATTCCGCCACATAATCCATAACCCCGAGAGTGTCAGGTAACAGCTGAAATCCAGATTGAACTGGCCATTCCAGGTTAGTGAGGTAATGTTTGCGATGAAGACTTGAAAGAGGTTTGCGCCTTCGTTCTGAAAAGCCAGGTAGGTATAGACCAATAGCACAATGGTCTGGACAAGGAGCAAAAACCGGAGTAGAGGCTGTCTGTTCATTGGGCGATGGAATTCACGTTGATCGGTTTCCAAAGCGGCCCGGCTGCCAACAACAGGAAAAAGATGTTGAAGAAAACATTTGATGTATTGCCTGAAGCCAGAGAGCCCGCGCTATCCAGCACACACCAGGCTACAAGGCCTGTCAATACCGATTTCCGTACCCCTTCCGGAGCGGCATCGTACACCCATTTTTGTAAGCACCAGATGCAAACGCCCCAGCCAAACAAAAATCCGCCGGTAAGCGCCGAGAGAAACCGGGTAGTCGCTGCGGCATAATCCTGGGCGCCATCCACCGGAAAGCTTAAAAAATCGAGTGCCCATCGGGCCGGTTCCGACGTGGAGACCATGCTCCCTAAAAAGAAAACGGGGCCAAATGAACCGACAACAAAAGCGGTAAATTTTAAATACGATTTATAAAACGATGGAGTCATAGCCGTACTTATTTTAAACCTATTTAAACGTTGATTTTATACGGTGAATCAGGCGTTTTGTCATCCCGAGGAACGACAAAAACACTTATTACTAACTACTTAACGTGAGTTCGGGTTTAAATCTGGCCCTTAGGGCCTTTACAGCGTAGCGTCGGTAGAAAAAGTCATTATGTGTAGTATATGTGTGCCGTCAGGTACACAACTGTTATGTACCTAACGGCACATGCCTTAAGGTGAACCCGTTTTTTCTACCGACGCTACGCTGTGAAGGCCCTAAGGGCCAGATTTAAACCCGTATTCACGTTACTCAAGAAGGTTTAAACATCTTCTTTGTCGTTTGGCAAAGCTACCGGCATGAAGGCCTGTATTTTAGACGCTCCCGTACAATGCACCGGGGCTACCCGAAGTTTTGGGCAATTCGTTTTAAATTTTTAAAGTAATCGGATAGCCATTCATGCGTGAGCGTTTCGGCATTGATTTGCAGAAAGAAGTTTTCCAGAGCCAATTCGAACAACCCCTCCGCCTGGCTCTGACTCAACGGTAATTGCTGGTCTTTCACCCAAATAGATACAAATTCGGAACCGATAATCTGGTTAGACCGGAATAGCGTTTCTTTATACGCTTTGTGCTGCTGGTTAATGCGCAACTGCCTGTTAAACAGCAAGTCTGTTTTATGGGCTACCAGAATTTGGATGAGTTCAGGGTCTATGTTGGCGGCTTTCTTCTCCTTGTCGGCAATAACCTGCGACTGTATCAAATGAAAGGCCAGGAGGAGTTCGATAAACACCTCCAGATCGGCGAAGTGATGGTAGAATGACGATTTACTGATGCCTACTTTTCGGGCGAGGGTTTCCACCTTCAGCCCACTTTCGCCGGACAAAGCAAAAATTTCGTACCCCACCTTAATCCAGCTGTCTTTGTTTTCGATCATGAGCTGAGTTTTCTCATGCAAATAAAGATAAATAGGGAAACGACCCTATCGCTATATACGCTTCATCACCGACTACACCAAACCTGAAAAAGAAGCTCGTCAGTACCAAAGCCGATGATGTGCATAGCATGTTGTATGTTGATTCGGTGAATCAGTAGCGGAGGGGCGGTGCTGGGGAAGCGGATAGAGATTCGGCCTTCTATGTACTGTTGAAAGGAGGTTAGATGCTAAGTGGATGGGTTAGTTAGGAGGATGATTAAATTTGTATCCTTTATTAATACACAGCTAGGGCGGGGGATAATGTTATTGGTTTTATGCTCAGCTATATTTTGTTATAATTTTGAGTTTTTGAGTCTCAGTCCCACTATTACAAAAATATTGTTGTAGCTAGTGTTTTACACTTCGTTTGAAGGGATGTATTTGTCTTTACAATAATTTTCAACTTCTGTATCGTTTGCAAAGTACCTATCACAGAAGTCATCTAATTCTTTTTCAGCTCCCGAAATATATTTTTCACTTGCTGTCATTAATTTTTCAATCTGTTCGATAAACTTTTCAAACTCTTTATTCATAGTACAAAGCTTGTCGATTGTCTTAAAATCTAAGTCTCGGAAAATAGAAGGGTAAAGTACTTTGCTTTGATACGGATTTGCATTGAGCTCTATAATGCCAATCCCAAATGATTGATTAAGCCTTGCCATTTCTTCGTTTAAACTGTCACTAAATTCAAAAGCTACTAAATAACCATAATTTGCCCAGCTTGAATTTGAAACGGCTTGGAAAAATGCTTTTTTCAATTCGCTATCGCTATTAATTTCTCTTTTTAGTTCATAAGAACTAATTTTAAATGTGTCAACGCGATTAATAGATTTCAAAAAATTTTGACTAGCTTTTGTTTGTAAGTTTAGAAATTTAATACCAATCATATCAGGATGCGTCCAGATCTGGTTATTGTCTTTTCCATTTGATTGTTCATGAAAAATTGTCTTTGAGTATGTATCTGTGTTTTTTAAGTAGCTACTCAAAAGTTTATGTAAATCTCTTTCCTCATATGTTTTTGATCTATTTGCTTTTGATGATTTTGCTATTAGAACTTCATTGTCACCACTCAAAATATCAACTCCAATGTTCTGCTCATGTTTTGTTAAATAATAGGAATATGTTCCTCCATCTTGTTTAATTCGTTTTACTCTTGTGTCACCGTTACGAATAAAGTCACCTAAAATTGCCGAAATAGTTGAACCAGGTGTTTTAGCACTACCAAAGTTATAATAGTTTTTGTCGTATATATTATTGAGCACCACCAAGTAATTTGTGATGTCATTTATGTCTTCTAAACTTTTTAAAACGGCTTCTTTTAATGTCATCGTCTGTGTTTTTGTTGAGATCTGGTCTTCTTATTATTAACTGTAACTCTTAAATGTAAGAAACTTTTATAGCAGATTTAAAATTTATTTTCATTTCATCAACGGCAAGATGTGTTATTATACAGCCTTTAATTTCTGTAAACGTAATAGACTTTTTCAGCTCGTCACATTCACAGCTTGGTAATTGACATAGGAAGAAAATCCCCATAAACCAAACCACTCTCACGAGTAAGTATCGATCTACGGGGATTGATTGTATAAAGAAAGGAAAATTAGCGGTGCGGGCTTAAGGACCGCGCTACACGACTACAACTCTTTCAGCTTCATGTTCCGCCAGCGGACTTTGATGCCGCCACCGTCGTGGATTTGCAGGGCCACCGAGCCTTCACCTTTGCCAATTTTCTCGTCGGTCAGGTCGACCATCTGGGTGCCGTTCAGGAAGGTTTGTACGTGGTCGCCCTCTACCCGGATGCGGAGCTTGTTCCAGTCGGTTGGTTTCAAGATGTTCTCTTTCTCGTCGGGAATCTGGATCAGCCAGCCGCGGCCGTACGATTCATAGATGCCGCCCGTATCGTGGTTGGGGGGCGCTACCTCTACCTGCCAGCCGTTCACTTTGGTGCCTTCTACCGTCGAGCGGAAAAACACACCGCTGTTGCCGTTCGCTTCTTCTTTAAATTCCAGCGTCAGGTCGAAGTTTTTGTAGTGCTTCTCCGTAGCCAGGTAACCATACTGTTTGTCCGGGCCGCTCTCGCAGATGAGTTCACCGTCCTGGACGTACCATTTTTCGGTTCCGTAGATTTTCCAGCCCGACAGGTCTTTTCCGTTAAACAGCTTAACGGTTTTCGTCGGAGCCGTGAAGGCCATTGCCATAAACAGCAGGCCAATTGCAAGGCATTGTTTCATCGAGTATCAGGTTTTAAAGGGTTAATAAAATTTTTAAAGAATTGAGATTTCCGGCTAAAATACGGCTTGTCACCTTATTTCTTTCGCAAACGGATCAAAAATCCACCGCCCGGTGCCAGATGTACCGGTAGGGATTCCGTTCGCGTTACGGTTTTGGTACTGAACTGATAATCGACCGGATTTCGGTCGGCGTTGGGCCCGTCTACGCAGCTAACCGCTTCGAAGGCCCCATCATCCAGAAAATCCAGCGGTAGCGTAAGATCGTGGGCTGCCCAGTTGCCCAAACCGCCAATGTACCAGTCGTTGCCTTTCTGGCGGGCCGTCACGATGTATTGCCCCAGTTGGGCGTCCAGCACTTTCGTTTCGTCGAAAGCCGACGGCACGCTCCCCAGAAACTCCATAAAGCGGGGCTCCAGCAGCGCCTGCGACGGATTACCCGAAAAAATGGAAATGGGGCTGTCGTACACCACGAACATCGCCAGTTGATGGCAGCGCGTTCCCTGCGACATCACCTGCCCGCTGATGGGCCTGAACTGCTCTTTGGTGGCGTTGTTCAGCAAACCCGGCTCGTAGTCCATCGGGCCGGAAACCATCCGGATAAACGGCAGCAGCACATCATGGTCGGGCGTGGCTTTGGTGCTCCAGATGTTGTATTCCGAACCCAGCACGCTCTCACGGGTGATGGCGTTGGGGTAGGTCCGCTCGAAACCCGCCGGTTTATAGGCTCCGTGGTACATGATCATGATCTTCGCTTTGGCACAGGCTTCGGCCACGCGGGTGTAGAAGTTGACCATCTTCTGGTCGTCGCGGTCCATGAAGTCGGTCATGATGAAATCCACGCCCCACGATTGAAACTGCTTCAGAGCCGGTTCCAGTTGCCGATCCAGTGTAGCCGCCAGTGTCCACATGCTCAGCCGCACGCCCTGCGAATGGGCGTAGGCGACCAGCTCGGGGATGTTCATGCCGGGCGTAATCTTGAGCAGATCGTTATTGTCCGACCAGCCCGCATCAAGCAAAATCCGGTCGAAGCCGAACCGTTTGGCAAAGTCCACATAGTACTTGTACGTCTCCGTATTGACCCCAGCCCGGAACGGTACATTGTAGAGATTGATGTTCGTGATCCACTCGTCGGTGCATTTGCCCGGCTTCACCCACGAGGCATCGCCTATGCGACTGGGCGTGGCGAGCCGATAGATAATATCCGAAGCCGGTAAATCGCGATCGGTGCCAATGACCATTACCCGCCAGGGAAAGGTGCGTTTTCCGTTTGTACGGGCAATATAATCGGCTCGTTTACTGACGACAAACTGCGAGTATTCAGCCGCTACCAGTTTTTCGGACAGCGGGTAGGGGGCAAAAACGCCGGTAAGGCCGTTGCCTTTTCGGGCCAGAAACATACCGGGATAATCCAGCAGATCGGACTCCGTCAGCACCAGGCGCGGGCCGCTGGCGGGAGCCACCAGTACGGGCGAAAAGCACAGGGCCGAATCCGGCATCTGGTTCAACGGCCGAATCTGGTACGGCTCTTCAAAAGACGTATGAAACCGGTCGACTTCGGGTCGGGACTGAACGGCCGGGTAATACACGGTCGGGTTATCGGCAAAGGCAAAGCGGGCTGTTTCACTCCGAACCGTAATGGAATCGGCAAAGGCGGTACGAAAACGGTAGGCCACGCCATCGTCGTACACCCGGAATTCCAGCGCCGATTTATTCGGAAACTCCAGCACCAGCTCGGAGTAGTAATCCCGAACGACCCGCCGTTTGGTCACCACGGGTGGCAGAATAGAGTCACGCACGGTATGGAGTCGGCTTTGTTTGAGAATGCCGTTGCCCACGGTCCGGCCATCGGCCAGCGTCAGGGCAATAGCCGAGGGATTTAGCAGCGGCTGCCCCGCCAAACTGACCGCAAAGCGAACACTGTCTGAGGCTGTGACCGTCAGCGTCAATCGGCCGTTGGGCGATGCTATGGCGCGTTGGAATGGTCTTAGTGCGGCCAGTACCGACAGGCTGTAGGTCACGAGCAGAATGAACAGCAGAGGTCGCATAGCGAACGAGTGGTGTTGAAATTATCGGGTAGCCATCAGAATGCACACGGCGGCCGGTACTTTTACTGATTGTCCCGTAAAGGTCAGCAGCCCCGTCTTTTTGTCCCGCTTAAAGATGGTGATGTTATCCGTGTCCTGATGGCCGACAAAGACAAAATCGCCTTTGGGATCGATCAGGAAGTTGCGGGGTGTTTTGCCTTCGGTAGGCTGGTCGCCCACTTTGGTAAGCCGTCCGTCATTGCCAATTGCGAAAATGGCCAGCGTATTTGCTCCCCGGTTGGAAAAGTACAGAAACTTGCCCGACGGATCGATGTGAATATCGGCACTGGTATTCTGCCCCGAGAAGTCATCAGGTAAGGTTTTGATGTTGTCGTCGAGCAGAGTCAACGCCCCGGTTTTAGGATTTCGGGAGAAAACGGCCACTGTAGATGTCAGCTCTTCGACCAGGTAAGCGTATTTACCGTTGGGATGAAACGTAAAATGGCGCGGTCCTGAGCCCGGTTTCACACTGGCGTAGGGTGTAGCGGCCGGTTTAACCGTACTCGACTTCGTATCGACATCGAATATGTTGACTTTGTCGGTGGTCAGGTCAGCGACATATACAAAGCGGTTGTCGGGGGCCAGCGTGGCCGAGTGGACATGCGCCTTTTCCTGCCGTGCCTTGTTGGGGCCGGTGCCTGCATCCTGAACGCTGTCGGAGGGGGCTGCCAGCGACCCGTCGGCGTTGATCGGGAGTACGGCCAGACTGCCGCCACCGTAGTTGGAGACAAAGGCTGTTTTACCCGTCTGGTCGACGCTGACGTGGCAGGGACCGGCACCGAGCGTCGATTGCCCGTTCATGTACGTCAGTTTACCCGTTGACTTATCGATGGAATACGCACTGACGCCCCCTAGTTTATCGGCCCCTTCGTTTACCGAATACAGGTACTTTCCGGATGGGTGAATGGCCAGGAAGGAGGGGCTTTTTCCGTTCGAGATCGATTGGATCGGCTGCATGGTACCGGCCTTTCGGTCGAACTCGAACACATAGATGCCCTCGCTCCCCCGAACGGAGTAGGTTCCTACATACATAATCTCTTTTGTCGATTGAGCCTGTGCTGCAAGGCCCGCACTAACCAGGATACCTGCGAGTAATTTGTTCATAAAATCAGGGATGAGTCTTTTTAATAAGCAGCGACAGAATGTAAACTACCGATGCCAATTGAGCTACGTTATTAGTGGATTTCCTATTTTTTTTAAATTTTAAGCGTCAGATAAGGAAATAATATTGATAGAAGTGTTTTAGATAAAGATTGTATTAAAAACGATTGGCTGTAATGCATTACTTTTGCAACAACGATTAAAGCCATCCATTTCACGCATTTATCGTTTAAACCTAACTTTTCGTTAACACCTCCAGTACTATGAAACGAGTATTGATAATTTTTGCGGCCGTAGCTATGCTTGCTTCCTGTAACAGTAAGAAGCGTCTGGCTGAGATCAAAGCGCTACAGGATGCCCGCGATAAGGCTATTGCGTCATTGAATGACTGCGACCAGCGTACAGCGACTTTGCGTTCACAACTGTCGTCTAAGGATACCGACCTGCAGGGAAAAGACAAGCAGGTAGGTGATCTACAGGCGCAAATCGACTACCTCAAAAAGACAAACATCAACCTCCTGGACCGGATGTCTGATTTGTCGATCGTGAGTAAGTCGGGTGCTGAAAGCATTCGGAAATCGCTCGAAACACTGAACGAGCAAACGAAGTACACGAATAACCTCAACTCGACCATTCAGCGGAAAGATTCATTGAATCTGGCCCTGGTGATGAGCCTGAAGCGTTCGCTGGACGATATCAACGACCAAGACGTACAGGTAGAGGTGAAGAAAGGGGTTGTGTATGTATCGATCTCGGACAAACTGCTGTTTAAGTCGGGTAGCTATGACATCACACCAAGAGCAGAAGTCGTACTGGGTAAAGTAGCCAAAGTTGTAAACGACCATAAAGACCTGGACATCCTGGTAGAAGGTCATACGGATGCTGTCCCCATTTCTACGCCAGCTATCAAAGACAACTGGGACTTGAGTGCCCTGCGGGCAACTTCGGTTGTTCGTACGTTGCAGTCTAAATTCAGTGTTGCTCCGGAGCGTCTGACAGCCGGTGGCCGGTCGGAGTTTGCACCGAAAGATGACAACACAACGGCGGTTGGCCGTCAGCAGAACCGTCGTACGGAAATCATTATCACCCCAAAACTTGATCAGTTCTTCAATCTGTTGTCGAGCGGTCAGGCTGGTGGCAGCAAGTAAGGTATAAAGGCTTTTCGCACAAATGCGAAGAGTTTAAAAAAGCCCGCTCAGGAATTCCTGAGCGGGCTTTTTTACGTAACCCGTAAGGATATTCCGCCTAACCACCCGACTGGTATACTATGTGGTCAGTATCTTAAAACGGACCAATGAGGTTCCACAAACCTCGTTCTAGTGATCGCTTGTGCAGTAAGTTTTAAGCAACCTACCGTGTCAGTTTTGATAAACTGATACCACAGATAGAAATTGACAGTACATGAAGAATACAGACCCGGCTCCAACGGCTCTTGCTTCTTACTCAACAAATTGAAGAAAAGCAGCAATATCCTTATAAATGAACCGGGCTGCCTCACTAGTATGTAGGGCAGCCCGGTTCTAAAAATTAAATTCTTTTTCGCTACTCCGCGCGCTTTTCTGCTTCTTCGGGCAGTACAGACGCCGGAGTTGATAAATCCTCTATCTTCTCATCCGGTGTTTCCGTTATCTGGTCCGTCGGCTCTTCGGTCACTTGTTGTTCGGACTGCTGGTGTTCCTCATCAAGCAACTCCGAAGCTGGCAACACGGCTGCATTGGTAGCATCGGGGCCGGTAACAGGCAACAGACCATCTTCAATGGGTGGCTCGCCAAAGAAACGACGCTGGAAAAACAGAATGATGCAGACGCCTACAAAAATGCAGGAATCGGCGATGTTAAAGATGGGCGTCGAGTAATACTGACCACCCCATACCGGCACCCATTCAGGGATAAATCCTTCCCAAACATCAATGAAAATCATGTCGATCACCTGCCCGTGAAACCAGGGGGTAGGGGAGCCGTAAGGGAAATTATTCAAAAATACACCGTAAAAGGTGCTGTCGATCACATTGCCAACAGCGCCGGCCAGGATCATCGACATCGCCCAGAGCAAGCCATTGGGTGCCCCCCGATGCGCCAGATTGACTAAATAATAGCCAATGCCCACCATGGCAAACAACCGGAAAATACTAAGCAGAAGCTTCCCGTATTCATGGCCCAGTTGCATACCAAATGCCATGCCGGGGTTTAGCACATAATGGAGCTTGAGCCAATCGCCAGCGAGTTTAATCTGACCCGCAAAGCCGGGGGCCATATAAAAATGTACGGCCAGCTTCACGCCCTGATCCAGTAAAATCAGTATCAGCGTCAGCAGAAAAAACTTATAGGGGCTTTTCTGGATCATATTAAAAAAGACAGCAAGAGTCCGACCAATCGGCCGGAGCCTTGCTGTGACTGAAAGTACGCTATTATTGACGACAGCCTTTACGGCGTTTTAACTCATTGCTGACCAGCGTGAACTCCCGGCTGCTCTGGCCCGCAATCGACTTATTTTCGTCTGCTCGCCGGAACAGGTAAGGCATAACGGCTTCTACAGGCCCGTAAGGTACGTATTTTGCCACGTTATAACCCGCATTGGCGAGGTTGTACGAAATGTTGTCGCTCATACCCAGCAACTGTGCAAAATAAATATGCGGGTCGCCGGGCTCAATGCCCAATTGCTTCATTAACTCAACACAGTACAGGCAGCTCTCCTCATTGTGCGTTCCCAGACAGATCGAGATCGTGTCGCGATTTTGCAGGCAAAACTCAATAGCTTCGTTGAACGCAATGTCGGTATCTTCCTTTGTGGCCTGAATCGGGTCCTGGTATTCCTCTTCGTGCGCCCGGAGCCGCTCTTTCTCAAGGTAAGCTCCCCGAACCAGCTTCACGCCAAGATAATAGCCTTTGGCACGTGCTTCGGCGGTGTCGCGCCGGAGGTGAGTCAGGCTTTCCCAACGGTACATCTGGTATGTATTGTAGACAATAGGCCGCTCGTGATTGTAGCGATCCATCATCTCGTAGGCCAGCGTGTCGATCGTATCCTGAATCCAGCTTTCTTCAGCATCGATAAAGATGCGCACATTCCGCTCGTGGGCTCGCCGGCAAAGGGTATCAACCCGCTTCATAACACGATCAAATTCGGCTTTTTGCTCCTTGTTGAGAGAGTCGCCGATCTGGATCGCTTCGAGAAGCTCGGTGGAGGCAACGCCGGTTACCTTGAAAACAGAAAATGGAATGTCGCTTGATTCACTGGCGCGTTCGATGGTGCGTAGAATTTCAAGCGTTGTTTCGTCGAAACTTTTTTCAGTCTCCTCACCTTCAATAGAATAGTCGAGGATGGTACCTACGTGAACATCGTGCAGATTGCGGATGGTTCTCTCCGAGTCCTGGATACTCTCACCACCACAAAATTGTTCGAAAATCGTATTTTTAATGAGGAATTTGATCGGGAGACGCAGGCGCAGGGCAATCTTTATAAAAAAAGTCCCTAAATTTACCAGCCATCCCTTATTCATCAACGCAAATAACCAGTAGGTCTTTCGGAGTTTGAAATCCGACTGGGACGAAAAAGCAATCGAAGTGTCCTCAAATGAAAGTGGGCGGAGGTCCGACGTTGAGGCCGAGTTCGGCTTAATGTCTTTAAGGCCCTGGACAGTCTCCGGCATTAGATTACTTCGGTTCGACATATCAGTGCTCCGTTTGGGCGGTGCTACTAGCATAGCTTAAGTGCGTGTTAGCTAACACGACCGAAATATATAACGAAATTTCGGTCAAACAGTTAATGCGCCAACACGGCTTGGTTTGACAAACTAAAAAGCTTTTAGACAAATGAAGGAACCGGCTTGAAAAACAGCCAATTCCTCTGCAAATATACCACAAAATTAAATTTAAAGTTCCCCATAGAGTAGTAGGTGTTACTCTTAGATTAAGCGTTAGTATGAAAGTAGAATTAGCCGTAGAGCCGCTTGGATCGTGGATTGATACCAACGGCAAACCTCTGATCATTGCCGGTCCGTGCAGTGCTGAGACCGAAGATCAGTTAGTGGAAACCGCGCGCCAGTTGAAGGCGCTGAACGCGGTTCACGTTATCCGTGCGGGCGTGTGGAAGCCCCGCACCCGGCCGGGTAGTTTTGAAGGGATGGGCGAAGCTGCTCTACCCTGGATTCAACGCGCCAAAGCTGAAACGGGCCTCCCGTTTGCGGTGGAAGTGGCTACCCCCGAGCACATCGAACTGGCTCTTAAATATGGTGTTGACATCTTGTGGGTAGGTGCCCGTACGACCGTTAACCCATTCAACGTACAGGAGATTGCCGATGCCCTGCGTGGCGTTGATGTGCCTGTACTGGTGAAAAACCCGGTAAACCCTGATCTGGCTCTTTGGGTAGGTGCTTTTGAGCGGCTGGCCGGAGCAGGTATCAAGAAACTGGGTGCTATTCACCGTGGCTTTGCTACGGGAGAAGCCAGTAAGTACCGTAACATTCCGATGTGGCAAATGGCCATTGAGCTGAAGTCGATCTTCCCTCAGTTGCCCATCATCGGCGACCCCAGCCATATGGCGGGTAAGCGTGCCTACCTGAACGAACTCGCTCAGATGGCCATGGATCTGAACTACGATGGTTTGATCGTTGAATCGCACATCGATCCCGATAAAGCGTGGAGTGATGCAGCGCAGCAGTTAACCCCGGCGGCTTTCGGCGAAATGCTGGACCACCTGCAAATTCGTCAGGTTGAGTCGCAGAATCTGGAATTCCAGAGCTTTGTGGAGCAGTCGCGTCGGAATATCGATAACGTAGACCGGCAGATTGTTGAAATGCTGGGTGCCCGGATGGCGCTGGTTGAGCGGCTGGCCGAGTACAAGCGCGACAATAACGTAACGCTGTTCCAGCCCGAGCGTTGGAAAGAAATTCTGAAAACACGTACCGAACTCGGTAAAAAACTGAATCTGTACCCCGAACTGGTGGAAGAGATCTACAAGATCATCCACATGGAGTCGATTCGGAAGCAGACCGAAATCATACACAGTGCCGAACAAAACGCCTAGTTGGGTTTTGGTGCAATTAGTGAATTGGGTGGAGTAGGGAGCAATCCTTACTCCATTTTTTGTGTTTAGGGAAGTGAGTGCGGTGGGTAAAATGGTTTAGTCAGTGCTGCTTCCTACATATACTCTCATTGCCCTCACTTCACTTCAGCCGAAGTATCAGCGTTGCGTTATTGTAACCCGCAAAACAGCCCAGGCCGCCTTCAATATTGCTGGGAATCAGGACGGGTTCGGCAAAGGGGTTGTTGCGTACGCGCCGTTGGCGGATGACCGCTTCCTGAAACTGGTAGTAGCGCTGGTCAACACTCATCAGGTTTACAGTAACGGTAGCATTTCGATATTGACCGTAAAAATTTGTTGGCTGATTGCTGGTAAAGGGCGTCGAGGAGACGTAAGCCTTCCCGGAAACCATTTGGGTGCCATCGATACCCGCATCTGAGAACAGGCCCCGGTTATCGTCGGAAATAGATAGCTGGGTAGCCCCGGCCTGTTTAGCTCCGCAAGAGTCACACTTAGTCGTGTACTGAAAGAATCCCGTAACCTGATAGTAATTAGCCTGTGCCGGTGGGTCCTGCCAGCGGACCAGTACGTAATACCGCCGTAGCAGCGAGCGTCCCTGATTTTCGGTAGTCGAATCGAAGGTTACCGCTGTTGGGCGCACAGGTGCCGGTATGGTACAGGTGCTTGTTGTCCGTTCGCCATTGGGCGTCACAACGGTAAGTGTATAAGTTCGGCCGGCAACGATGGGCAACAGCCGGGCACTGGCGCTGTAGTAAGGTTGCTTCAGGGAGTCGATAGTAGAGTTAGGTCTGTTGTAACGCAGGGTGACCAACCGATTGCCTTCGGCGAGGGTGACGGTCGCATTGGTCACGTCACTACCCCCCGTATCGAGGCTATCATCACTGACAACGGTTTTCGAGCGCGTCACTTTTATGGTCAGGGCAGTGTCCTGGGGCGACAAATAGCCGGTGACGACCAGTTTTGGCGCGGAAAATCCCAGTTGGCTGGGGTTTACTTCGTTTCGCAGGCTGCTGCACCCCGTAAATAGCCCGATCGCTCCCAAGAGTACAATCAGTGTAGAATAGCCAATTGGAAGAGGTAGGTTCGTACGCATCAGAATTTGAAATTATAGCTAACGGCCGGTACAATCGGAAATACCGAATAACGGAATAGAGCCGTCCGGGCGGGTTCTGTGGTGGTTGCCGCAACCGATTCGAGCCGGTAGAAAAAGGGATTCCGCCGGTTGTAGAGGTTGTAGGCACTAAACTCCCAGGTTCGTTCGTGGTGCTTTTTCTTCTTGTGAAACTGGATGCCAACATCAAAGCGATGGTAGGCTTCGGCCCGGAAACTATTCTTCTGCATTCCGTAGTCGTCATTTGTCCGGGCATTCTGGAAATACGGCTGAACAATGGCAGGCGTGCCGCCATAGACGAGTGTGTTGCCGGGGCGGTAGGTATCGAAGCGGCCAACCGGAATGGTAAGGGCATTGCCGGTACCATACACCCAAACCGCCGATAGCGTGACCCGCTTGCTGAGATCATAAATACCTACCAGCGAAACATCGTGCCGACGGTCGTAGCGTGGGTAATAAGGTTGTCCACCGTTAAGTTCGGCAAACTGCCACTGTGTCCATGAAAGGGTATAGCCTGCCCAGCCGGAGAAACGCCCCACTTTTTTTTGCAGGAGAAACTCGGCTCCGTAAGACCAGCCCCGTCCGGCTGTTACGTTATCTTCCCACCGAACACTGTTAGCCGATGTTGGGTCATTGATGAGCAGAAAGCTGGCCCCTTCCTTATAGTTGATGATATTGCTCATGGCTTTGTAGTACCCTTCAACCGTTAGCGTAAGCCCTCTGATGAACGCGCTCCCGCTGGTAAAGTCCTTGGCAATCCCAACTGCCACCTGCTGCGATTGCTGGGGTTTAACGCGGTCTGTGGTGGGTACCCACAGATCGGTAGGGAGGCCGATGCCCGTGTTCGACAGCAGGTGTACATATTGATTCATCATGGCGTACGACGCCTTTATTGACAGATCCGGTTTAAGGGTAAAAGCCGCCGACAGCCGGGGTTCGGGCCGGAAATAACTCGCGTCTTTCTGCTGGAAATAACTCAGCCGAAGCCCACCGTTCACACGCCACCGGCTCGATGGGCGCCAGGTGTCCTCGGCGTAGATGCCCGATTCCAGTACGTTGATGTTGTCAATAGTATTGATGGACTGATTGATCAGGGCATTTTGCAGTACAACGGCGCTGGGGGTAAAGCGGTGATATGTGCTTTGAATTCCCATTTTTACCGAGTGCCGGGGCGACGGATAATAATCCATGTCGTACTTCAGGGACACATCCCGAATGCCTGAATTGTAATAAAGGGAATAGGTTTGGGCGTCCAGTGACCCTTTCTCGACCGATGAAATCTGAAATTTGTAGTCGCTGAAAATCAGGGATAGATTCGAGAACAGTTTCTGGTTGAACAGATGGTTCCAGCGGAGGGTGCCGGTGGCATTCCCCCAGCTTAAACCCGTGTTGGTATTGAGTGAGTTATCGTTAGCGTAAAACTTATCCCGTCCGAAGTACCCGCTCAGGTAAAGCTTATTGGTGGGGCTGAAATCGTAGTTAGCCTTGGCGTTGAGGTCGTAAAAATAGTACCCTGCCGTAAGCGTGCCACCCGATTGCTGCCGTACCAGCGGAGCCGCCAGCACATCCAAATACGTACGTCGGCCGGAAACCAGAAAGGAAGCTTTCTTATTCTTTGTCAGCGGTCCTTCAAGCATGAGTCGGGACGCAATCAGGCCAATGCCGCCTTCGCCATGCAGCTTCTCACGGTTGCCGTCTTTCATATTGAGGTCGATTACCGACGAAAGTCGACCGCCGTACCGCGCCGGAAAGCCTCCTTTTATCAACTCGACACTTTTTATGGCGTCGCCGTTGAAGACCGAGAAGAAACCGAACAGGTGATTGGCGTTATACACGACGGCATCATCCAGAATGATGAGGTTCTGGTCCGGGCCACCCCCGCGCACGTAAATACCGGTCTGCCCTTCCGACCCCTTCTGAACACCCGGCATCAGTTGCAGCACTTTTAGTACATCTTTCTCACCCAGGAAGGCCGGTATTTTCTTGATCTGCGCAACGGGTACATCAATAGCACTCATCTGCGCACTTTCGCTCACTTTCTCGGTCAGACGGCCGGCTTTCACCTCAACCGACATTAACGCCTGACCGGGCGACAGCAGTACGTTGACCGCCTGGTTTTTGCGAAAAGCAACCGGTCGTTCGATGGATTCGTAGCCTACAAACGAATAGGCCACACGTACACTATCCTGAGCGGGCAGCGTGAGCGAGTAAAACCCGTAGGTGTTGGTGGTGGTGCCGGTGGTGGTGCCCGGCAAATAGACATTTACTCCAATCAGAGCCTCCAGACTTCCGGCTTCTCGGACGTAGCCACTAATGGTAAATTGGGGAGGTGTCTGGGCTTGTAAGCGGCTGATAAACAGAAAGAAAAAAAGAAAGGCCTGTACTCGTATGCGCATGGGTGCGGGCAAACTAAAGGGCGTATTGGTTTTGTTCTATAAGTAGAAAACTAAAAGGGTGTGACCACAGCAGTCACTTTTCTGAGGTAACTTATAACGAAACGACGAAGCTAGTGATCAATTGCTCAATTTCCCTCGCCGGTTCAAACAAAAGGCCTGATTACAAGGTACTATACCCGGAAAAGAACCCTGTGCTGAACGCCTGACGACTATGCTTCAATTCGATAAACTTTCGCTCAATATACCGGACACGACCAAACCGCGTGTCGTCATTATCGGTGGTGGATTTGGTGGTATGAACCTGGCAAAAAGTCTGCGCAATACAGATGTCCAGGTGGTGCTGCTGGATAAGCAGAACTACAATGGTTTCTGGCCATTGCTGTATCAGGTAGCCACCGCCGGTCTGGAGCCGGACGCCATTGCCGAGCCGTTTCGGAAAATGTTCGATGGGTTCGAAGATTTCCATTACCGCATGGTGCGGGTCAACAAAATAAATCCGGCCACAAAAACGGTAACGACGCTGATCGGTGATTTACATTACGATTACCTGGTCATCGCTAGCGGAACGAAGTCTAACTTTTTCGGCAACAAGGACATTCAAAAGTATTCGTTTCCGTTGAAGACCGTCCCGGAAGCTCTCAACGTACGGAGTCAGTTTTTACAGTGCTTCGAGCAGGCCAGCGTTACTACCGACCCCGCCGAACGGGAAAGTCTGCTGACGTTCGTCATTGCCGGAGCGGGTCCCACGGGGGTTGAAATGGCCGGTTCGCTGGCTGAAATGCGTAAACACGTGCTTCCGAGTGATTATCCGGGTCTGGATTTTAGCCAGATGAAGATTTACATCGTTGAAGGCGTGGGTAAAGTGCTGCCGCCAATGTCGGAGGAGGCCGGGAAAAAGGCACAACGGTACCTCGAAGACCTGGGCGTGATTATCAAACTGAACACGCTGGTGGAGGGGTACGACGGCGAAACAGTTACGTTTAAAGGGGGCGAGCAGATCAAAACCCAGACGTTGGTATGGGGTGCTGGCGTAACCGGTGCGCTGATCGACGGTATTCCGGCTGAATCGGTTGAGCGCGGCCGAATTCTGGTAGATCCTATCAACCGGGTACAGGGACTGACCAATGTTTTTGCCATTGGTGATATTGCCCTGATGAAGCTGGAGGACTACCCCAAAGGGCATCCGGGCGTAGCACAACCCGCCATTCAGCAAGGGGAGCATCTGGCCAAGAATATTCGTCGCCTGTTAAAGAACGAACCGACCGAGCCGTTCAAGTATTTCGATAAAGGATCACTGGCCATTGTGGGCCGTAGTCGCGCTGTAGCTGATCTGCCGGGAAATATTCACCTTGGTGGATTTGTCGCCTGGATGGCCTGGCTGTTCGTCCACATCTGGTATCTGGTTGGCTTCCGTAGTAAGCTGGTCGTCTTCAGCAACTGGGTATACCGTCTGTTCACCTACGAACGCGGCACCCGGATCATCATCCGCCCATTCATTCGCAAAGACGACAAGGTAGGGCAGGAGATCATGGCCCAGAGTGAGTAGATAAGATGGTTTAAATACTAAGGCACGTTTAATTTGTGGCTGGCGTGGGTCGGTTCGGCGTTCCGGTTTGCCCGCGCCAGCCACTGAATACCCGTGCCAGCCCTGCCCGTGAAAATATATCTTTTACAAAAACACAGCTGAAACAGAATGCGGCATCGGATCAATACTAAACGGTTTAATCTAAATTCACGTTTTAGTATCGAACAGTACCATCCTTATTGCTAATGTACAGTATCAAGCTTCATTCTACCCTGCTGAGCATTACCTGCTGTGCCCTGTTAACGGGTGGCTCTGCTTTTTCCCAGTCTATGCCGTTAGCGGCCGGACCTTCGACTCTGGTCGATACAACCAAAGGCGGCCCGCTCGATCTCGGTAAAATGTGGACGTTCGACAGTCCGCCTTCAGCCTATTTTAAGAAAACATACAACTTCACCGCCGACGAAAAGTGGTTCGACGAAGCCCGGCTGGCTTCGCTGCGATTTGCCGATTACTGCTCGGCGTCGTTCGTGTCGGCCAATGGGCTGGTGATGACTAACCACCACTGCGCCCGTGAGTCGGGTACGGGTGTAACCCGTAAGGGCGAAGACCTGAATGCGACCGGATTCTTTGCCAAAACACCCGCCGAAGAGCGAAAAGTGGATGGCCTGTTCGTTGACCAGCTGGTGAAGCTTCAGGATATCACCAAACAGGTGCAGGACGCCATGAGTGGCGCAACCTCCGAACAGGCGCAGTTACAGGCCCGTGAGCAGGCGTTCGAAGCTGTGAAAAAGGAGTATGCCGGCAAAGAAGGCTGGAAAGGACTCGAACTGCAAACCATCACGTTTTACAACGGGGGGCGTTATGCCCTTTATGGCTTCAAACGCTATACCGACGTTCGGCTGGTATTTATGCCCGAGTTGCAGCTTGGCTTCTTCGGGGGCGATTACGACAATTTCACCTATCCGCGCTATGCCCTCGACTGTTCTTTTTTTCGGGTATACGACGGCGGAAAGCCCTTACAGACAACTCACTTTTTTAAGTTCAATACGAATGGCGTCCGCGATGGTGAACCCATTTTTGTGATCGGAAACCCCGGCCATACCGAGCGGCTCAAAACCGTTGCCGAACTTGAGTTTGACCGGGATTTGCAGACGCCCGCTACCATTCAGATGCTCAGTAATCGGTCGGCGGCTTTGCAGGTTTACAATGCTACAGCGAAGAATGATAGTGTGCTGAACGAAATTTTCAGCTACGAAAATAGCCTGAAAGCCTACGGTGGTCAGCTCGAAGGTCTGCGTGATGCCAGCTTATTGGCCCGCAAGGCTGTATTCGAAAAGCAGTTTAAGGCCGCAGCCAAAGCCAAAAACCTGCCCGCCGATCAACTGAAAACCTGGGACGAACTAGCCGCCAATACCGCTCAGTTGCGGAGCCTCTTCAAAGACGCGAACTACCTCGGGCCCAGTGAGCGCACTATGGGCGAACTGCTGACCTTTGCCAACGTGGTTACTCAGTTTAGTGAGTTGCTGGCCACCCGCCCCCAGGATGCCGAACGCGCCCGCTCGCTGATGGTTGCGCCGGACGTGAAAAGTAAGGCGCTGGATGAAGCGTATCTGGCGGCTCACCTGACCGAGGCACAGCTTGGTTTAGGTAATGACGACCCGTACGTAAAAGCCGCATTGACCGGGCCCAACGGCCAGAGACTGACCCCCAAAGAAGCCGCTGCGTATCTGGTGAAAAACACAAAGCTGACAGACCCGGCCTTCGTGAGTGAGCTATCGACCCGGCCCAATGCCGCAGCGGCCTCCAACGATCCCATGCTGGCACTGGCGCGTATTGGGTTTCCCCGCTATCTGGCAGCGGCCCGGCAGGCCCGTCAGATTTCGCAGAAGCAGGAAGTGCTTCGCGGGCAACTGGGTCGGATGCTGTACGATGTATACGGTACGGCCGTACCGCCGGATGCTACGTTCTCGCTGCGGATCAACGACGGAGTGGTGCAGTCTTATGATTACAACGGTACGAAAGCACCTATTCTAACGACCTTTGCGGGTTTGTATGACCGCAATTACTCCTTCGCCGATAAAGCGCCCTGGAATTTGCCCGCCCGCTGGAAGAGCCCGCCCCTGGATTTATTAAAGCAGCCTATGTGCTTCATCTCGACCAATGACATCATTGGCGGTAATTCGGGGAGTCCGATGATCAATAAAAATCTGGAAGCCGTTGGGCTGGCCTTCGACGGAAATATGGAAAGCCTGCCCGGTGAGTTCATCTTCGTGCCCGATCGTAACCGAACCATTTCGGTACATACCGGCGGCATCATTGCGGCCATGCGGTACATTTATAAAGCGGATCGGCTGGTTAGTGAACTAACGGGCGCATCGGTGACGGCAAAGCCCAAACCTGTAAAAAAATAGAGAATTATTCCCCTATTGGCGTTTCAGGCCGCACAAACTCCCCGAAAGTTCAGTACTTTCGGGGAGTTTGTGTTTTGCCTTTATACGACAGTAATGACTAAGTCCGACATTCCGGTGATGCCAAAATTCTTCGACCGGTATATCAATCTGGCCGATAATGACTGGCTCCTTCTCGACGCCCTCAGTCAGGGCGCATCCTTTGAAACCCTGATCCCGGCCGAAACGCTCGAAAAACTGGGAGATCTTCGCTACGCGCCCGAAAAGTGGACGGTGAAAGATATTCTGCAGCACATCATCGATACCGAACGCATCATGAGCTATCGGGCAATGCGCATTGCCCGCAATGATAAAACGCCCTTACCCGGCTTCGATGAGGTAATGTTTGGTGAAAACGCCAATGGAGTCAACCGCACCATTCCTGATTTATACGCCGAATATGCGCTGGTGAGGCAATCCAACATAGCTATGTTCAAGAGCTTCGACCACGATATGCTGCTGCGTTCAGGAACCTGTTCAGATCAGCCCATCTCCGTTATCGCGCTGGGTTTCGTACTGGTAGGTCACGCCACGCACCACGTTAATGTCATCAAAGAACGGTATCTCCCCCTTATAGGCTAGTTTATGGTGATTAGCTGCTAATCTCCCTATCACCAATTATCAATCAACACTTCATGAGAGCAACGTTTTTACTGCTTGTTACCCTTGTGGCGCAGACCGTTTGTGCCCAGCAAAAATCAAAAGTTACGGTTACCGACCTGACCCGCATCAAGCAGGTTGGCGGTATCTCGTTGTCGCCCGATGGGCAGCGGGCCGTTTACGCCCTGGCCACCATCGAACCCAACCCGGACAACAAAGAAGAGTATGAATACAAAACCCATGTGTATCTGACGGGCCTGAAGCCGGGCGATAGTAAAGCCCTGACGCGTGGCCCTGAGTCGGCCCGGCAGGCGGTCTGGTCGCCCGATGGGCAGCGGATAGCGTTCGTACGGACCGTGAAAGGAAAAGGCCAGATCTTTATTATGCCGCTGGATGGGGGAGAAGCCTGGCAGTTGACGAATACGACCTACGGCGCATCGACACCCCTCTGGTCGCCGGATGGAACCCGTATTTCGTTCACATCGGGTATTACCATGGCCCAGATGTTAACCGATTCGCTGGTGAATCCCGGCAAAAATACGCCCCTCTGGTCGCTGGAGAAGCCGGGCTTTGCGAACAACAATTTTATCAAGAGTGATAAGAAAATAAAGCCTAATCCGGATGGATCGCTGGCCGAGGTACGGGCCTATCTGGAAAAAGATGTTGAAGATAAAAAAGCGAAAGTGTTCAACCGGCTCAACTTTCAGGGCGAAGCGACAACGGAACCCGACATGTCGTTTACACATATGTATGTCGTAGACGTAAAGGAAGGGGCTACGCCCAAAGCTCTGACGCGCGGTTTTTATTCCTACCAGGGTGGTAACTGGCTGCCAAACGGGCAGGGACTTCTGGTAGTTACCGACCGCGATTCGCTGAAACACCCCGACCGGGAGCAGGATAACATGATCGTTTATATTCCGGCCGATGGATCGGGCACCCGAAAAACCATCTTATCGGAAGCCGGTAAAAGCTATCGCTCGCCCAGTATATCGCCGGATGGAAAGCAACTGGTGTTTATGGTAACGCCTTCGGAAGGTGTCAATTTTGCTCAGCTTGGCCTGGCAACGTTAAACGGTACCGCTGTGTCGGGCATCGAACTTGTCACCTTCGACCGGGCACCCAGCAGCATGGCCTGGACAACCGCACCGGCCCCGGTAAAAGGAAAAAAAGGAGCCGCCGGGTATGTCATTTACTTTAACGCGTCGGCAAACGGTGGTTCGCCCCTGTACCGGCTCGACCCCGCCACAAAGCAGGTCACGCAACTAACCGACTTTACGGCTGGCATCACCAGTTTCGATGTGAGCGGCAACCGCGTGGTACTGGCAAAGACCGAAGTAGCAAACCCTTCCGAACTATACCTGACCGATGCAACGGCTAAAACACAGACCAAACTCAGCAACCATAACGACTGGGTGGCGCAGCGGCAGTTGAGTACGCCGGAAAAACGCACGTACAAGAATTCGCTCGGCCAAACGGTCGATTACTGGATCATGAAGCCGTCGTTCTTTGAGGGCAACAAAAAATACCCGCTGCTGCTGAACATGCACGGTGGCCCAACCGCAATGTGGGGGCCGGGCGAGCCGTCTATGTGGCACGAGTTTCAGTACATGTGTTCGCAGGGGTATGGCGTGGTATATGCCAATCCGCGCGGATCGGGTGGGTATGGTATTAATTTCCAGCGCGCCAACATCAAAGATTGGGGCACCGGCCCGGCCGAAGATGTACTGGCTGCTGTGACGGATGCCGCTAAAGAAAGTTGGGTCGACACCAGTCGGCAGGTGATTACGGGCGGTTCGTACGCGGGTTATCTAACAGCCTGGATCGTGGGTCACGACAATCGGTTCAAAGCTGCTTTTGCCCAGCGGGGCGTGTATGACCTGACAACATTCCTGGGTGAAGGCAACGCTTGGCGGTTGATTCCCAGCTATTTTGCCTATCCCTGGTCGGCGGAGGCCAAGGTGCTGGATGCCAACTCGCCCTATACCTTCGTGCAGAATATTAAAACGCCCCTGTTGATCAAACACGGTGAGAACGATCTGCGTACCGGGCCAATCCAGAGCGAGATGATGTACAAAAGCCTGAAAATACTGGGTCGCCCGGTGGAGTACGTCCGGATGCCGGGCGCTACGCATGAGCTGAGCCGGTCGGGTAACGTTCGGCAGCGGATCGACCGGCTGCTGCGGATATATGAGTTCTTTGAGCGGTACGTGGGAGCCGATGGGCAGGCAGTTACGCAGAAATAGAGTACGTTGATCGGTAAATTCAAAAAAAAACCGGTTACTCAAAGAAACGATTTGCTGATCATCGGATTGAGTTAATTTGTTCATAACCAATTCACAACTCAACCCAGTCCGATGAACAGGCATCACATCCTATTAGCCTTTTTTCTACCCGTAGCCACTGCATTTGGGCAAATTGCCAACGATAACACCCTAAAAGCCCAGATCGACGGAAAGGAATTTGTTACCCAACCCCGCCGGGTCAGGATTGGCAATTTCTGGTGGATAACGGCCAACACCGTCAAACCCGACAAGTCGCTGCGGATCTGGCTCGGCAGCTACGACAAGCGTGATATCATCGAAACCGGTACCTACCTCGTGGTCGATGCCGACAAACCCGATACCCGGGAGAATAAGAAAAAGGTAGAGGATCTGGGAAAGTACAAGGGTATTGCGGCCATCAAGTACGTGGAGGAAACCCGCGAACCCCGTATGGAATACCACGTGGGTAAGTCGCAGAACGGCGACGAAACGATTGAGGTTAAAATGGGTGCCGATGGGTTTCTGGAAGCAACCTTCTCGACGAACCTCGTAGGAAGCTACTGGAAAGAGAAAGGTACCGCAACCGTATTTGGCGGTATGGGACGGCTGATCAACAAAATGGAAGACAAAGCCATTACCAAAGCCTCCGGCTACGATTCGGACATCGACCCGGAGGGCAACGGCTACAAAAAACAGGACAAACAAGACCAGATCGTTATCAAGAATGGGCTGGTTAAGTTGAAATTCAAGTGAGAATACCTGCATAACCAACACCGCCATTCAATCGTTACGTCTTTATCCTGACGCCTGTCAGGATAAAGACGTTTTTTTATGTCGTGCCGACCGGAACGGTTCGATGCATTGACCGACAGGCGGCACTTCATGCTTCACTTTATTGAAAAAGTTAAAACGGCTTCGGCGTTTTATACATAACTAGCATAATGAAAAATAACAAAGAATCGCTTGAGGATGCACCCAAGTACCGTTACTGGAAGAGCCAGGCCGAAGCCAACGGTTTGAAAATTAATAACGTAAAAGATTTCTATATCCGCTATCGACATAACGGTGAAGTGTTGTTCGCCATGCTCGAAGTGGATGCCGATACCCCCGAAGGCGATAAAATTCCGCCCGCGCTCTTCCTCAAAGGCCACGCTGTTTCGGTGCTGGTGTGTTTAATCGACAAAGAAACCCGTCAGAAATTCGTGGTGCTGGTCAAGCAGCGACGAATAGCCGATGGCTCACAAACCTACGAACACCCGGCCGGGATGGTCGATGCCAGCGACGCCCCCGACGAAGTAGCCGCCCGCGAACTCGGCGAAGAAATTGGCCTGACCGTTTCGGCCAGTGAGCTGACAAAACTAAATCCAAGAGTGTGGCACCCCAGCACCGGCACCAGCGATGAAGGCATGCATTTTTTCTACATGGAAAAAGAAATGAACCGTGAAGAAATTATGAAATTTCACCTGCAAAACATGGGTAATCAGTCGGAGTTTGAGCGGATCACGAGCGTGGTGGCGACGTTGCCCGAAGCCCACCGACTGATTACTAATGTGAACGGCCTGTTGCTGCATTTCCTGTATCTGCAACACATCGGCGATTATGAAACCATGAAGTTGTTGTAGCGTAAGATAAATCGAAACGATATGGATGAATTTATGCAGGAGGCCATCAATCAGGCCCGTAAGAGTTTGAGTGAAGGGGGAATTCCCATTGGGTCGGCCCTGATAAAAAAAGGTGAACTGGTAGCATCGGGACACAACAAGCGGGTGCAGGAGAATAACCCCATTCTTCATGGTGAAATGGATTGCCTGAACAATGCCGGACGGGTAGGGTCGTTTCGGGATACGGTTATTTACTCGACACTGATGCCCTGCTACATGTGCGCCGGAACTATTGTGCAGTTTAAGATTCCTAAAGTGATTGTGGGCGAGTCGCGCACATTTCCGGGGGCGCGGGCTTTTATGGAGGAGCATGGCGTTGAAGTTATTGATCTCGACCTACCCGAGTGCGTCGACATGATGAACCAGTTCATTACCGAGAAACCAACACTCTGGAATGAAGATATTGGCGAACTGTAAGTAACGTGTGGTTACCTTCTCTTTCTTCATCCGTCACAGGGGTTTATCATACTGATTTACCCCTGTGCGCTATTTGTGGTATTGGTTTAGTTTACTTGGCTGCATCGGCTATTCGGCCAATTCGCTGGCGCAACGCTCCGAAATCTGGCGGGAGCGCCCCGGTACCTGGCTCCTCAACGGTGGCCTGGGCGTTACACATTATCTGGGCGATTTGACCGAAGCAGGCAACCTGGGGTATCTTCGGCTAGGAGCTGCCATAAATGGAGCTGTCGCTTATCGGTATTCCAACCAGCTGACATTCCGGGCCGAGGGACAGATCTATTATATCCGTGGTACACAGAAAAACACCCACCTGGAATACAATAATCTCTCATTCTTGAGCCTGAACCCAGATGTATGGGTGGGTGTGCAGTGGGACTTCTGGCCCGCCAGCGACCCCAATCATGTCATTATCCCCTACGCGCTGGTTGGTGCCGGGCTAACCTACATGACGCCAAGGGCTGTCTTCAGTGAGCAGCTCGTTAGTTTGGCTCCGCTGCAGACTGAAGGGGTAAAGTATAATCGGCTGCCTTTTATAGCGCGTTATGGTCTTGGGGTCCCCATTCAGACAACGGAGCGGTTCCGGCTGAATCTAGAGGCCACCTATACCCACGTTTTCAGCGATTACTTAGATGATGTAAGCACGGTATACCCCGACCTGACCAAGATGGACCCATTTGCCGCAGCCTTGTCGGACAGGCGACTTGAGCTGGGCCTGAAACCCAATGCTCCCGGCGCCCAACGGGGTAATAGTCAGTGCCGTGATGGTTATTTTATCCTGTCGGCCAGACTTGTTTTTGTGATCAATACGCCTTCGTACCGAAATTATCGACGCATATTTCCCCGTTAGGGTTTTGAGGTCTTTTGCTGTAATTTTGGCCGAAACGTAACCCTGACGAATGAGTCCCGCTATTTTCATTGATGCACTTCAACAAGAACTTCAGTCTCTACAATACGGGCAAAATCCGCCCGAACTCTACAATCCAATTCGCTACATAATGAGTTTGGGAGGTAAGCGGATGCGTCCGTTATTGACGCTGATGGGCGCTTATCTCTTTACGGATGACTGGAGAAAGGCCATCCGCCCCGCGCTGGGCGTTGAGGTTTTTCACAATTTCACGCTCATGCACGACGATATTATGGATCAGGCTCCCCTGCGCCGGGGGCAACCAACCGTGCATGAAAAGTGGAACGGTAATATTGCCATTCTATCGGGCGATGTTATGCTCGTCAATGCCTATCAGCTTTTACTGAACATCGAGGCCGATAAACTGGCCGTTGCCTTGGCCCGGTTTAGCCGTACAGCCGCTGAAGTTTGCGAAGGACAGCAGATGGATATGAATTTTGAAACCCGCTGGGACGTTGCCGAAGCCGAATATATTGATATGATTCGGCTCAAAACATCTGTTTTGCTGGGTTACGCACTGGAATTGGGCGGCTTGATTGGTGGCGCAGACGAAGAAACCAACTTACACCTCTACGAAGGCGGGATGAACATTGGCGTTGGCTTTCAATTAAAAGATGACTTACTGGACGTGTACGGCGACCCGGCCAAGTTTGGCAAACAGGTAGGCGGAGACATTATTGCCAATAAAAAAACGTTTTTACTCATCGAAGCCCTGGCGCAGGCCAAAGGTGCATTGCGGGATGAACTCATCGACTGGCTCACCCGTACTAAATTCGATAAAGCCGAAAAAGTGAAGGCCGTCACCACTATTTACGACCAGT
The DNA here is from genome assembly GCF_054781875.1 of Spirosoma pulveris. Taxonomy (NCBI): domain Bacteria; kingdom Pseudomonadati; phylum Bacteroidota; class Cytophagia; order Cytophagales; family Cytophagaceae; genus Spirosoma; species Spirosoma pulveris. Next base: position 156,773 of record NZ_BAAGTO010000010.1, on the reverse strand, counting down.
TGGGAATCCGGGAGCTAACAGAATCGCGTATTGATGACTACTTCGCCCGTGGATTTACTAACTTCGATCAGATTAATGCCCGGCCCGAGCGAAAAGCGTTATTAATTCAATTTGCCCGCCAACTAGTGGAACGGGAAAGCTAGATAGAGAGATGTATGATGTATGATACAGGATGTGTGATCATCCAGAGTCATACATCCTATATCATACATCATGCATCTAAAGTCATACACTTAACCATGAGTATTACCCTGATTATCATTGTTGTAACGGTTATTATTAGTGTAGCCGCGTGGAACAACTACAGCCTGATGAATCGCTGGATCATGAATCCGTACCAAGTAGCGAGCCGTGGGCAGTATTACCGCCTGATCACCTCCGGGTTCCTGCATGCCGATTGGGGGCATTTGTTCTTCAACATGCTCAGTTTGTATTTCTTTGGTGGTTTTATCGAGCAGGTATTCACTATGTTGTTCGAAGGGAATGGGGCACCTTATCTGATCGGATTTTATCTGGTAGCGATTCTCGTATCGGACATTCCTAGCTTTCTGAAACACCGCAACGATCCCGGTTATAACTCACTGGGCGCATCGGGGGGCGTGTCGGCCATTATTTTTGCGGCCATTCTGTTCCGGCCGCTAACACCCATCTACCTGTACTTTATCCCTATTGGCATTCCCGGATTCATTTTTGGAACCTTATACCTGGCTTATTCTTACTATGAAGCCAAACGTGGCGCGGGCAATGTTAACCACGACGCACACTTTTACGGTGCCTTGTTCGGGGTTGTGTTTATGATCATTGTGTATCCCGCTGTGCTTCCCAGCTTCTTTGAGCAGATTGCCGGCTGGCGTTTATTTTAGTCCGCTTCATACACCGCGCTGTCGTGATGCATTGGCCAACTCACTTGTTGTCATTAACGCATGGTTCGATTTCTTAGCCAACCCTATCCAATCGATTACTCGGCCCGTTCTCAACTCCGCAAGGCTACGTTAATTGGCCTATTTGTAGGGCTGTTTCTGCTCGTCTTCCAGCCATTTGGGCTGAACTTATGGGAAACGCCCGGCAAAGCACTCAAAATTCTGGGCTTCGGTGCGGTAACGTTTGCGATAACCGTCTTTAATTTTATCATTCTACGCAGGCTGTTTCCCCGGCTGTACGTCGAAGAACAGTGGACGGTTGGCCGGGAAATTGTGGCGTTAATGGTCAATATCTTACTGATTGCGGTGGCTAACCGACTTTATCTGGGCTGGCTGCTGAATGCGGAAGAAAGCAGCGGGATGAGTTGGTCGGGAATGATCCTGGTTACATTTCTCATTGGGGTATTTCCCGTGACAGGGCTCGTATTTGTCAGTTACATTACTCAGCTTAAAAAGTACAGCCAGGCCGCTGCCAGCCTGCCAGTTCATGTGCATAACGACGTAACGACACTCGCCCGCAATGCTCCCGCCAGTCTGGCTCCGGCTCCCGTCGATGCAACTGTTACGCTCTTGGCAGATAATGAAAAAGATACCGTTACCACGGATGCCGCCGATCTCCTCTTCATTGAATCGAGTGATAATTACTGCACCGTTACCTATCTCAGAAATAATCAGGTAACCAAACCGCTGCTGCGTAGTAGTCTCAGTCGGTTAGAGAAACAGATTACCCAACCCTACATTGTGAGATGCCACCGGTCGTACATCGTTAACCTCGACCGGGTGGAGCGTGTAACGGGAAATGCGCAGGGGTATAAACTGCATTTGCTGTCCGGGCAGTTTGTGGTTCCCGTAGCCCGACAATACAACGAAACGCTGATTGCGGAGTTGAAAGCGTTGTAAAACACCCCACCATTCGTCCCAATGGGCGTTTCTCTTTGTTAAACGTCCCAAACCATGCTGTAGAGCCCTATTTTTTGCAGGGAGCGCAAAGGCCGCTGTACGTTTGTCTCACCGAAAACAAACCCGGCAACGGCCATGAAAACGATAATCCTCTCGCTGCTTATTCTCCACATCGCTACCGGCATCACAGCCTTACTGGTTGGCCTTATTCCTATGATCGCTCAGAAAGGTGGCCGCCTGCACAATCGCGCCGGGCTCATCTACGTCTACTGCATGATTACGGTAGCGGTGTCGGCACTGCTGCTGTGTGCCTTGCAGCCGTTTAAAATGATGCGGTTGTTTCTGACCGGTATTGCCGTTTTTAGCTTTTACCTGAGTATGACCGGCTGGCGGGCAACGAAGCAGAAGAAGTTAGGTCCAACGCGGGCCGATAAAGGGCTTACGTTCGTAACCCTGCTGGTCAGTTTAGCCATGATCGGGTTTGGTATTTATTTGCTGACACTACACGGTCCCTCATTCTTCCCGATTTTATTTACCTTCTTCGGGCTGCTGACCATAACGTTCGCCGGTCGGGATGTTCAGGCTATGACGCGCCCTGCCGAAAAGATGCATTGGTTCTTTCAGCACTTCACCCGGATGGGCGGCTCCTACATTGCCACCTTTACGGCGGCTCTGGTCACTAACCTGCCCCGGTTGTTACCCACTCATGCCCCCGAGTGGATGACGACAGCTGGCTGGATGGCGCCTTCGCTGGTGGGTGGTATGCTTATTGGTTTTACCGTTCGGTACTACAAGCTGAAATTTAGTGGTTCTAAACGCTCTACTGTTGCTTAGTTATGCGTCGTTTAATCATGACGCTGTTAGCTTGGCGGACTCGTTTTGTAAACGAACTCTACGTCCCGGCCAAACACCTCGTTAGTTGATCAGCAGCTTTTTTGCCACTGGCAGCGCCCGTTCGGCCCATTGACTCATCTGCTTTCCTGAGTAATGAAGCCCATCCGAAGCAAACTGACTTTCGTCGCCGGTAGCCGAGCGAGTCAGGGGGGTAATGTCGACATACGCAATGCCGGCCTTCTGACACTCCTCTTTTGCAAGGGTGTTGAACTGGTCAATCTCGCGGGCAATTTTGGCTTTATCACGATCAGCAGCAAACGGAGAAACACCCCAATCCGGTATCGACAGCACGAAGACGCGTGCCGATTTGCCGCCCGCATACTGTACGGCCGTTTGCAGCAAGTCCCTAAACTCGGTTCGGTAGCGCTCCGGACGCTGCCCCCGGTATTGATTATTGACGCCAATCAGTAACGAAACCAGACTGTATGTATTCCGGTTACCGCTGGCTTTAATAGCCTCCTGCAATTCGGCCGTGGTCCAGCCTGTTTTGGCAATGATGTCCGGATTGCCCACATCAACACCCTCTTTCCGCAGCATACCCGCCAGTTGAACGCTCCAACGGTCTGCTTCGGCTACGCTCTCGCCAATGGTGTACGAATCGCCGAGGGATAAGAATGTGTATTTGGCCTCGGGTGCGGCTGGCAGAACACTAGTCATCAGGAGAAAAATCAAAATCGGGATGGCAACCATATTTTTTACGAGAGAGAGCTACAGCCTGATTCGCAATCGCCTATTTTTTTGCAGTAGGTTCCGGATCGACTGAATGAAGCGATGCTGGTTTCATGGCTGGAACCAGTAGATGAATACTTAGCAAAGCGATCAGGTAAGCGCTTCCACACAGCACAAAAAGAATATTGTAGCCAGTTGCGATACTGCCGGCTGCCTTGTAGGAATCCAGCAAAGAACCAACGAGCAACGGAAATAGTAACCCCCCAATGGAGCCAGCCATACCGCCTATCCCAACAACTGAACTCACCGCTTTTCGGGGAAACAGGTCCGACACAAGGGTAAACAGGTTGGCGCTCCAGGCCTGATGTGCTGCCACGGCCAGTCCCAGGAGCGCAATCACCTGCCAGAGATCGGACGCAAATTGAATAGCCATAATTGGCACAATGCACAGCGCAAAGACTAGCATCGACGCTTTGCGTGCCCAGTTGACCGACCAGCCTTTCCCCAGGAAATAGCCGGAGATATAACCGCCCCCCACGCTCCCAAGGGTAGCAGACGAATAGATCAGGATGAGGGGTAAGCTGGGTTTGGTGAGATTGATCTGAAAGGTAGAAGCCAAAAAGGAAGGCAGCCAGAACAGGAAGAACCACCAGACCGGATCGGTTAAAAGTTTCCCCAGGATAAAAGCCCAGGTCTGCCGACGGTTTAACAGGTCGAGCCATTTCAGTGGAGGCTCTGCGGCATTCGTTGGGGTAGCTTCACTAATGTAATTCAGTTCTTCGGGCGATATTTTTTTGTGAAGACTTGGCTTTTCGTAATACATCCACCAGAAAATCAGCCAGATAAAGCCGATGGCTCCCGTAGCCAGAAAAGCCGCCTGCCAACCGTACTGCCCCAGAATCCAGGGCACCATGAGCGGAGCAACAACGGCACCGATATTGGTACCTGAGTTAAAAATACCTGTAGCAAACGCCCGGTCTTTCTGCGGAAACCATTCGGTAACGGTTTTAATAGAAGCCGGGAAGTTTCCGCCTTCGCCTAACCCCAGCACGGCTCTGAAAACACCGAAACCAAATGTACTGCTGGCTACTGCGTGAAGCATGGCGCCGATACTCCAGACAAAGACGGATAGACTATACCCGATTTTTGCCCCAATCCGGTCAATTGCCCAACCAAAGCCAATAAAACTGAGCGCATAAGCGGCCTGAAACGCCATAACGACATGGCTATAGTCCGTTTCTGTCCAGACAAAGACTTTTTCCAGAGTTGGTTTGAGCAGGCTGATCACCTGCCGATCCAGGTAGTTGATGGTGGTGGCGACAAAAAGCAAGGCGGTCATCTGCCATCGGTAACTGGTTGGGAATTTTGGCATCGAAAATGGGACGTTAAAGGGTGTAGGGTCTGGGGAGAACCAGGCTTGTTTAGAAGGACAGTGTACGGCCTTCAAGGTTGCTTTGTCGGGCCAAAGCAATCACCCGGGCAATTTGTTGTATTTCGTGGGGTTTCACAAGCGGATCGGCTCCATTGGCAATAGAAGCATGTATACCCGCGTAATAAGTGCCGTAATTGCCGGGCAGGCTTTCTATCTGTTCCGAAAGTCCGTTGGCGGTGAGCGTTCCCCAGCGGTCGGCTGGTTCAATGCCAAACGCTGGTTCGTTTGGGAGTTTGTTTTTCCGGAGTTCTTCTTCCTGAACATCCAGCCCGCCCTTAATGAATGAGCCCCCCGTACCGTGAACGCTGAAACGAAGTTGATTCTGGTGCAGCATCAGGCTCGACTTGAGCGTCACCTGCTTGCCTGGGTAGCCGAGCCGGATGGTGAAAAAATCCTCAATCTGGCTATTGGGCCGTATCATCCTGACCTCTGCCGAAACGGATTCTGGCTTCCCAAACAGCTGAAGTGCCTGGTCGATCAGGTGAGGACCGAGGTTGTAGAGACTGCCCCGTCCTTCGCCCGGCCGCTCTTTCCAGGATTGATTGCGGCTGTCTACCGGCATCAGTCGATCGTAGCGGGCCTCGTAATCAAGTACATCGCCCAACCGATTTTGATCGATTAACTGCTTGATCGTCAGAAAATCGGAATCCCAGCGCCGGTTTTGATAGGCGGTGGCCAGCAGCCCCCTTTTTTCAGCGAGTTCGAGTAGCTGATCGGTTTCAGACTCATTCGTGGCAAAGGGTTTCTCAACGACAACATGCTTGTTGTGTTCCAAAGCCGCCTTGGCATACTGAAAATGAGTTTCGTTAGGTGAGCAGATAAAGACCAGTTGAATGGAGTCGTCGGCAAACAGGTCGTCGGCGGTTGTCACCGTACGTATGCTAGGGTCAAAGGCGGCCACTTCATCGGGGCGGCTGGTCACGACCTTGCGGAGTTCGAAACCAGGGTACGTCGATAGGAACGGCGCGTGGAAATAGCGGCCCGATAGACCGAACCCAACCAGACCGACCGTTATTTTTTGCTGAGATGTCATAAAGTTAACGCATGCAATGGGTGTTTAGTCGTTGTCATCTACCCGTTGCTCAACGTTAATGAAGACGGTTCGACTGATCTTTTACTTAAATTCTGCATCCTGAGCCACCTTCAGATCCTTCAACAGAGCAGGTACCAGGGTATAGGGATCGTATGGTTTGTTCTTAACATACAGGGTTTCGACCGGGATATACCCCCGGTAGCCACTTCTCCTGAGAATCTTCATCAGGCGGGGAATATCGGTAGAAATGTCGCTGCCAATCCCAAAAACGCTTTCTTTGACCTGCCAGTTTACCGTATAAGGAATGACGGCTTCGATGTCAATATACGGGTCTTTTACTTTGAAATTGCCCGTGTCGAGGATAATGCCTGCCCATTTGGAATTGACCGCCTTAACCACTTTGATACACTGATCAGCGGTTTGCAGCATATCGCCGTGATTCTGAATACCGACGATGACGCCGTGCTGCGCCCCAAAAGCCGCGCATTCTTTATAACACTCGATCATCCAGCCCGCCACCTCGTCCCATTTGTTTTCGTAGCCTTTGGGGATTTCGCCCGCAAACAGACGAAGAACGGGTGCGCCCAGTTTGGATGCTACCACAATCCATTCTTTGGCCCGTTTCACATCGGCAGCCCGAACCGCCGGGTCGGGCGAAGCGAAATTGTTTCTGATGCCCGTCCCGCTAATGTCGATCCCGAGCTTAAACGCTTTCCGCTTTAGTTCATAGATGTATTCGTCGGAAGGCACACCCGGATAGCCGGGAAAGTAATAACCCGTTAGATCGACGGCGTCAATATTTTGCGTGGCACACCAGTCGAGCAGTTCGGGTAATGTAAGGGTTGGCTTGTTATCCTTCTGACGGTTTCCCGTGAGCATGTCGTTGAACGAATAGGCGTTCAGGGCTAGTTTAATGTTGGCCGGATGCCCTGTTTTCTCCGTTCCCTGCGCCGTTGAAAGGGTAAGCTGGAGACAGGTGATAATAAAGGTTGTCAAGGCTATACGCAGTAAAAGACACCGAGTATTCCTGGGTAGAGTTCGAGTAATCATAAGCGACGGAGTTAGATTAAGTCGAGTTAGGTCAGTACGCCATCGCTCAGATTTAGCTGGCTCTGCGTAACAACCCTTTCATTTCGGGCTTGGATTAACCGCTGTTCGTTTGCCGCCCATGTTTAGGTAAATGTGAAAGTCCGGTAAAAACTACTGCCGCCCACTACCAACGAGGGTAATGGGCGGCAGACTTTCTGCACCAGCGATGCATTGCTCTATAGTGGACTTGCCTCGTTACCAGGCAAATCAGGGCGGTCAGGCCTATTCCTGTTCCAGCAGAAAGGCCTTGATGAACGGGTCGAGGTCGCCGTCGAGCACCGCTTCTGTATTCGATGTCTGATGGCCGGTACGGTGGTCCTTCACCCGACGGTCGTCGAGAACATACGAGCGAATTTGGGAGCCCCACTCGATCTTTTGTTTACTGGCTTCGACTTCGGCCCGGGCGGCATTACGCTTCTGAACTTCAATTTCGTACAGCTTGGACTTCAGCAATCGGATAGCCACTTCCTTATTCTGCAACTGGCTCCGTTCCTGCTGACACTCGATGATCAGGCCGGATGGTTTGTGTTTCAGCCGAACGGCCGTTTCCACTTTGTTTACGTTCTGGCCACCCGCGCCCCCGGAGCGGAACGTATCCCAGTCAATATCTGCCGGATTGACTTCAATATTGATTGTGTCATCAATTAACGGATAGGCGTAAACGGACGCAAAGGATGTATGCCGCCGGGCGTTGGAATCGAACGGCGAGATACGCACCAGCCGGTGAACACCGTTTTCGGATTTGAGGAAACCGTAGGCCAGCGGCCCATCAACTTCAATCGTTGCGGATTTGATACCCGCCGTGTCGCCTTCCTGATAATCGACCTGCTTGAGCCCGTAGCCGTGTTTTTCGGCCCAGCGCATGTACATACGGTACAGCATATCGGCCCAGTCCTGGCTTTCGGTACCACCGGCCCCGGCGTTTATTTCGAGAACGGCGCTGAGCTGATCCTCTTCATTGCCGAGCATTTTTTTGAGTTCGAGTTCTTCGAGAGTGATGGTTACCTTGCGGCCTTCCTCATCGACTTCCTCTTCCGTTACATCGCCGGCTTCGTAAAACTCGAACAGGGTTTCGAGGTCGCCGAACTGGCCGTTCAATTTTTCATAGCCGGTAGTCCAGCCTTTCAGGCCGCGTACCTGCTTCATAACGCCTTCGGCCCGGGCCGCATCGGTCCAGAATTCGGGCTGAAAAGTCTGCTGTTCGAGTTCAGCTAGTTGTTCCTTTTTATTATCGTAGTCAAAGATACCCCCTCAGGGCCTCTACTCTGGCTCTCAAGTCGGTCAACTGGTCGGTTGTCATGAACTTGTCGTGTTGGTTAAATAATATGTGTAGTACACATAGGCCAGCGAAGAAAACACGCGGAGGTAATCAGACGAGTCTATAAATAACCTCAGTGTATCTCTGCGCTTCTCAGTGTATCTCTGTGTAACAACTCTACACCACAAAGATAGAACAAAACAAGCTGGGGTAAGGGTTTACGTCGGGTATCAACTTTTCAGCCTACCTTTGCGTTCTCTTTTTAAGACGAGTTTATTTTTTCATTCTACATTATTCATTCATTAACTAATGGCTTCACAGTACGATGTAATCGTTGTGGGTAGCGGGCCGGGCGGCTATGTAGCTGCTATCCGGGCGTCGCAGTTGGGTCTGAAAACGGCCGTCATCGAGCGCGAAAGCCTCGGCGGTATTTGTCTGAACTGGGGCTGTATCCCAACCAAAGCCCTGCTGAAATCGGCGCAGGTTTTTGAATATATCAAGCACTCGGCAGATTATGGGATCACCATTTCGGGCGAGTCGAAAGCTGATTTCGGTGCCGTTATCAAGCGGAGCCGGGGCGTTGCCGAAAGCATGAGCAAAGGTGTTCAGTTTCTGATGAAAAAGAACAAGATTGACGTCATCAGCGGTTTTGGTAAAGTGAAAGCAGGGAAGAAAGTAGAGGTAACGGCTGCCGATGGTACCGTCACTACCTACGATGCCAAACACATCATCATTGCTACCGGAAGCCGTGCCCGTCAGTTACCCAACGTTCCCATTGATGGGAACAAGGTTATTGAATACCGGAAGGCCATGTCGCTCGAAAAGCGGCCTGACAGCCTTTTAGTGATCGGCTCGGGTGCTATCGGTGTTGAGTTTGCTTATGTCTACGCCAGCATGGGTACTAAGGTGACCATCGTTGAATTCCTGCCCAATGTAGTTCCTATCGAAGATGAAGATATCTCGAAAGAACTGGCTAAACAGTACAAGAAACTGGGTGTCGATATTTATACGAAATCGGAAGTAACCAAAGTAGACACCAGTGGCAACGGCTGCAAAGTGTTTGTGAAAACACCCGATGGTGAAAAAACTTTCGATGTCGATATTGTACTGTCGGCAGCGGGTATCGTAGCCAATATCGAAAACATAGGCCTCGAAGAACTGGGTATTTCTGTCGATCGGGGCAAAATTGTCACGGACGATTATTACCGTACCAACGTGGAAGGTTTCTACGCCATCGGCGACGTAACGAAGGGACAAGCCCTAGCGCACGTAGCCTCGGCCGAAGCGATCATCTGCGTCGAGAAAATTGCCGGTTTACCCCATGTCGAGCCGCTCAACTACAACAACATTCCGGGCTGTACGTACTGTACACCTGAAATTGCCTCTGTTGGCTATACCGAAAAAGCCGCACGTGAAGCGGGTTACGAGCTGAAAGTGGGTAAGTTCCCCTTCTCGGCATCGGGTAAAGCGAAAGCAGGTGGCGTACCGGAAGGTTTCGTGAAAGTTATCTTTGACGCTAAATACGGCGAGTTTCTGGGGGCTCACTTCATTGGCTCAAACGTAACAGAAATGATTGCCGAGGTGGTAACCGCCCGCAAACTGGAAACAACCGGCGAAGAAATTCTGAAAGCGGTTCACCCGCACCCAACCATGTCGGAAGCCATCAAAGATGCTACCGAAGCGGCTTACGGCGAAGCGATTCACCTGTAAGCGTTGCCCTAAACAGTAACATAAAATGGCCGGATTGACATGTCAATCCGGCCATTTTATGTGTAGTACTGACCGGGATGATCGCCGGACCGACAATCGGTACTACTTCAAAACCTTCCAGTTAAACAAACCGATTTTGGTTAAAAAGTAAAGGAGTGAGGTTCGCAAGACACCGAGACCGTAGATTGAACTGCGCCGGAAGTTAATGGAAGACGCTTCCTCAAAGTATTTGGTAGGGCAAGTGACTTCGCCGATCTCGTAACCTTTATAGAAAATCTGAGCCACCATCTCGTTGTCGAAAATGAAATCGTCGGAGTTGTGCGTGAAGTCAAGGCTACGGAGCACTTCACCCGAAAAAGCCCGGTAGCCCGTATGGTACTCGGACAGCTTCTGGTTCATCAGTACATTCTGGGAGAAGGTCAGAAAGCGGTTGGCAATGTATTTATACATGGGCATACCGCCTTTCAGTGCCCCTTTCCCCAAGATTCGCGATGCAAACACAACGGGATATAAGTCATTGCCGATAATGGAAATGATAGCGGGCAGCAGGAGGGGTGTATATTGATAATCGGGGTGCAGCATAACCACAATGTCGGCCCCGAGTTCGAGGGCTTTGGCATAGCATGTTTTCTGATTTCCGCCATAGCCTTTGTTGCGATCATGCCGGATTATGTGCCGAATGCCCAATTTTCTGGCTACCTCAACGGTATTGTCTGGGCTGGCATCGTCAACTAGAATAACATCGTCGACTAAATCGAGCGGAATTTCTCGGTAAGTACGTTCCAGCGTTAAAGCTGCCCGGTAGGCGGGCATCACGACAATTACCTTCTTATTATTAAACATTAGAGCAAAATTAAGCGGTGGGTGTTATCTAGCCAATAAATTTGATAATTAAAGCCATTTCGTATGACATAATGGCCGTAGATTTGTTGTTTAACCGGGAGCGCCATTGGGCCAAAGGCTTCATTATCTGTTCATTTTTTCATTATGTTATCTAGCGAAACCGTTTTTTTTCTTGCCTTTGCTGCCTTTGTTCTAGTTATAATGGCATTGGATCTGGGCGTTTTTTCCAAGCGTAAAAGCCACGTTGTTCAGTTCAAGGAAGCAGCTATCTGGAGCGCGATCTGGGTTGCTTTATCAATCGCTTTTTATTTTTTCCTTCAAAACTACGGGTATCTGGTTCATGGAATTACGGATATGGCGCGGCTTCAGGAAGTGCGCAATAAATATGCTGAGCATGTTGAATTAATCCCTAGCAATTTTTCGGCCAGTTTAGCACGCTTTCAGGCTAACATGTCGCTTGAATACATTACGGGTTATCTGGTGGAGTACTCTTTGTCGGCCGACAATATCTTCGTCTTCATCTTGATTTTCAATTCGTTCGGTGTGCGGGAGCGGTATTACAAGAAGATTCTGGTGTGGGGTATTCTGGGCGCCATTATTCTCCGTTTCGTTTTTATCTTCCTGGGCTCAGCACTCATCCAGCGCTTTGAATGGATCATGTACCTGTTCGGCGCTTTTCTGGTGTATACGGGTATTCAGTTGTTTTTTCAGAAAGAGGAAGATGAAAAAATCGATCCCTCGAAACACCCGGTGGTCCGTTTTGCCAGTAAATACCTGAACGTCTACCATCGAAATGTTACCGATAACTTTTTTATCCGCAGAAAATCAGATCACAAGCTATTCGTTACTCCTCTGTTTTTGATCGTTATCGTTGTTGCGTTTACCGATCTGGTCTTCGCCGTTGACTCCATTCCGGCAATTTTCTCAATTACCAAAGATCCCTATATCGTCTTCTTCTCGAACGTATTTGCTATTATGGGCTTGCGGTCGATGTTCTTCTTCCTATCCAGCATTATGGACCAGTTCCGTTTCCTGAAGGTAGGTCTGGCGGTACTGCTGACCTTTATCGGGGCGAAGATGCTGGCCGAACACTGGCTCGCCGATCACGGATTTAAACCTGTTTATTCGCTGTATATCATTATTGCTATTCTGGGCATAAGTGTTTTAGCTTCCTGGCTCATTCCCGAAAAGAAAGAGGTAGAAGCCTGACGTAATGTATTACCCTGACAAAAGCCAGCCGAGACTTCTTCGGCTGGCTTTTTTATTGCCTTTTTTACCTATATCAATAAGTACTATAAACTTTCCAGTAATTCTGTAGGATTTATTCTCGTATCTATACCTTTGTTTTAGAATTAGTCTAAATAAAAGATGGTGGCACATTTCTATATATATCGATATTACATAACGAGCCTTGGGTTCCTCTGGGGCATTTTGCTGAGTTCGCTGAGTTTTGGACAAACGACCGGAACTGTTGCCGGTCGGATTCTGACCGTCGACGCGCGGCCAATGGCACAGGTAACCGTACGGTTGACCAATGGTCGGATTGGGGCACTGACGAATGAACAGGGTGAGTTTACACTCAATCAGGTTCCGGCCGGTACACACACATTGCTGATCAGCCGGATGGGCCACAGCCGCATCCGGCAATCGGTGACGGTAGCTGCCGGAGAAACCGTGACCCTCACCGATATCACCCTGCTGGAAAGCAGCGAGTCGCTTCAGGAAGTGACCGTAGAGGGCAAAAATTCGTATAAGGCCGATATCCCGTCCTACAGTTTGCGAGTCAAAACGCCCCTGATCGAACTGCCGCAGAACATTCAGGTCATAAACCGGCAGCTCATTGCCGATCAGCAGATTTTCGATATGCTGGAAGGCGTGTCTCGCAACGTAAGTGGGGTAACCAAGCAGGAACACTGGGACAATTATGCCCGCCTGAATATGCGGGGTTCGCGGGTAGCTCCATTTAGAAATGGGATGAACGTTCAGTCGACTTGGGGGCCGCTGGCCGAAGATATGTCGATGGTGGAGCGCATTGAATTTGTGAAAGGTCCCGCCGGTTTCATGATGGCCAATGGCGAACCCAGTGGTTTTTATAACGTCGTAACCAAGAAACCAACCGGCGTTTCGAAAGGTGAAGTGACGATGACAACGGGGAGTTTCGACACCTACCGGGCTACTCTCGACCTTGATGGTAAACTCAAGCAGGATGGCAGCCTACTATACCGGCTGAACGTAATGGGGCAGGCTAAAGGCTCGTTCCGCGATTTTGAGTACAACAATCGCTACACGGTGGCACCTGTACTCAAATACAAATTGAGCGAGCAAACGTCCATAACGGCGGAGTACACGTATCAGTACTCGCAGATGTCGGCAATCGGATCGGCCTATGTTTTCTCGGCTACGGGCATGGGCAATCTGCCCCGTGCCTCAACGGCAGCCTCGGCCAACCTCGACCCCACAAACGTTCACGATCACAGCGCTTTTCTGATTCTGGAACACCAGATCAACCCAAACTGGAAGCTGACCGGCCAACTAGCTTATTTTAACATGAGTCAGGTAGGAAGTTCCATCTGGGCCGATTCTGCCAAAGCCGACGGTACCGTTTACCGAAACACCAGCATCTGGGACGCGGCCAACGAAGGAAAATTTGCCCAGATTTTCGTAAATGGCGACGTGAAAACCGGAGGCATCACCCACCGCATTCTGGCGGGTCTTGATTTGGGTAACAAAAAATACATGGCCGACTGGGGACAGAGCTTCCCCCTCTACAGCAGCGACTTCACGTTTAACGTCAATAGGCCTAACTATTACCTGCCTGCCACTCTATTACCCAAATTCGACCGGACGCAAAGCCTGCGCAATCGGGCCGGAGCCAATGTGCTGAGCCAGTCTTACAGCGGAATTTATTTGCAGGATGAAGTACGCTTCTGGCAGGATCGGCTTCGCCTGACACTGGCGGGACGGATAACCTCGGCAAAAGACAGTCAATACGGCTCGGGAACGGATGAAACTGTCTTTACTCCCCGCGTCGGTATTAGTGGGTCGCTGACGAAAGAAACGTCTCTGTATGCGCTCTACGATCAGGCGTTTGTGCCTCAGGCAGGTGTCGACCGGGCCGGAAATGCCTTTAAGCCAATTACCGGCAACAACATGGAAGTTGGTCTTAAGAAAGACTGGGCGGGCGGACGCTGGAATTCGACCCTATCGCTGTACCAGATCACGAAAAACAACGTGCTCACCACCGATCCGACCAATCCAAATTATTCCATTCAGTTAGGTCAAACAGCGACCAAAGGTGTAGAATTTGACTTGCGGGGCGAACTGCTGCCGGGTCTGAACCTGGTCGCCAACTACGCCTATACTGACTCGAAAATTACAAGAGACACCAAATCGGAGAATGTGGGAATGCCGGTACCGGGCTACAGTAAGCATATAACCAACGCCTGGCTTGCCTATCGGGTACGGGAAGGAAGTTTGCAGGGGCTGGGCGTTTCGCTCGGCTACCAATGGCAGCTCGACCGGTATGCCTGGTTTTCGGATGCCACTTCCAAAGAGCCAACGTTACCGAATACGTTCCGGACCGACGCGGCCATTTCGTGGCAAAACGGTCGTGTCAACGTCGCGCTTAATATTAATAACCTCTTCGACGCCTACCTGTATTCAGGTGCTTATTACCCCTACGGCGGCTACTATTACTACCAGGCAGAAGCTCCGCGCAACTTCCGGCTAAGTATGGGCTACAAATTTTAATAGGTTGACAAACTGACCATGACAGCGAAAAAACTGATTGGTAAAGTACACCTCTGGCTCGGACTCTCGTCCGGGCTGTTGGTGTTTGTGGTGGCCATTACAGGCTGTTTTCTGGCGTTTGAGCAGGAGATCAAAACCATTTTGCGGCCTTATCAATTCATTGAACCGGTTGCCAATGGCGTTCCTTTGTCGCCTTCCCAACTGCGGGCCATTGCCGAAAAAGTGGTGCCGGGTAAACCGGCTAAAGCGGTCATTTACGGAGACGGTGAACACAGTGCCGTCGTGCCCTTTTATGGAGTCGCTCCGGATTACTACTACCAGGTATATATAAATCCGTATACCGGCAAGGTGCTGTCCGTACATGACGAGGAAACGGATTTCTTTCACTTCATCCTCCACGGGCACTATTATTTGTGGCTACCCGAAACGATCGGCCAACCGGTCGTGGCCTACGGGACGCTGGTATTCGCGATCATGTTGATAACAGGTCTGGTGTTGTGGTGGCCAAAAAACCTGAAGAAGTCCAACCGGGAGAAAAGCTTCCGGATCAAGTGGAAAGCCAAATGGCGCCGGGTCAATTACGATCTGCACAACGTGCCCGGCTTTTACGCATTGTCTATTGGTCTGGTACTAGCCCTGACGGGGATGATTTTTGGCATTCAGTGGTTCGCCGACTCCGTCTATTGGGTTAGCTCCGGCGGAAAAACAGCGCCGGCCTATCAATTGCCCCTGTCCGATACAACGGCCGTTCGGCGGTTTGCCGCGCCGGAGGACCGTGTCTGGCAAGAATTGTTAAAAAGTAAGCCATATACGGCTGGTCTGTACATTTCCTTCCCCGAAAAAGCGTCGGAGTCCATTTTCGCCTACGTCAACTACAAGCCCGGCACCTATTATAAAATGGATTACTATTCGTTTGATCAGAACACGCTGAAACCGTTAATTACCGAAGGGCCGTATGCCGGTACCTACGCAAAAGCCGGTTTTGGCGATAAGCTTCGCCGGATGAACTACGATATTCACACCGGCGCCATCCTGAGTTTACCCGGTAAAATTCTGGCTTTCTGTGCCAGCCTCATTTGCGCCAGTCTGCCCGTTACCGGAACGATCATCTGGTGGGGACGCCGGAAAAAGAAGTCACCGAACGTGAAACAACCCCTCATGACGCGTACTAGGGAAAAAGTCTGAGCCAGGATACGGATGATTTAGCGGATTTTTCTGGATTTTGCGTTATAATCCTGCGCATCAGAAAAATCTTGTGGAAATACCGGTCCAGACTGTACTAAAGACATTCAGTCGACGCTTAACCAACCTCAGCAGCCGTAATCGGTCGCTTTTACTGACAAGCTTACCCGCCGGTCAGTTTCTTGACTTACAGGAAACGGATTTCCTGCTCAATAAACCGGCCTTTTCCATCATTACCGATCTTATTGGTCGGAAAGGGTCGATTGCGTTATGCGATGTGCTCGATCCACGGCAGGAACGCAGCAACGAAGTGAGTAAAAAGCTAAGGCGCATTGACCGGACCGCCCGCTTTATTGAAGAGGAGCGGGGCACCGAAGACTTATACGTAGGATGGCCGTTTGTGAAGGGGAAATTTATGGACGACTCGGTCGTTCACGCACCGCTTCTGTTTTTTCCGGTGCAGATTGAGCAGCAGGGAAAATGCTGGAAACTTACGCGTCGGGGTGATGAACTGGCGTTCCTGAACCCCACCTTATTACTGGCCTACGGGCAATTCAACCAGGTGAAACTGGCGGACGAAGTCATTGAAAAAGCCGTCGATGATTTCGACCGCGACCCAATCGTCTTTCGAACTCAACTCTACGAATGGCTCAAAGCCAGTCCGTTGGAGTTGAATTTTAATCAGGAGCTATTTACTGACAAACTACAGTTTTTCAACAAACAAACGGCCAAAGACCTTGCCCAGCTCGAACGCACCGGCGAGTTAAAACTCTATCCCGAAGCCGTCCTGGGCATCTTCCCACAAGCAGGCTCATTCCTGGTGCCGGATTATGAAGTGCTTTTAAGTAGGAGTGAGGAGGATTCATTAAGGAGTGAGGAATTAGGAGCGAGGAGTGAGGAGCCATCCGGCGGCCATGAGCTGGTTGGCGGTGAAGAACTTTCCAACTCACTTTTTTCTTTTTTGCTCCCGGATGGCTCCTCACTTCTCGCTCCTAACTCCTCACTACTGGAGCGCCAGCTCCACACCCCCCTGCCTCTCGATGCATCGCAGGAAACGGCGGTGCGGGCGGTGAAAGAAGGGCAGTCGCTAGTGGTGCAAGGACCGCCGGGAACGGGTAAGTCGCAGTTGATCGCGAATCTGATGGCCGATGCTGCTGCGGCCGGGAAACGCGTCCTGCTGGTTTGCCATAAGCGGGCCGCGCTGGATGTTGTACAGCATCGTCTTGAGGAGGTAGGCATGGCTCCCTTTTTAGCGCTGGTACACGATTTTCAAAACGATCGACGGGCCTTGTTTGCCCAGATTGCGGGCCAGATCGAGCAGATTGACACCTATCGTCAGCAGAATAACGGGCTCAATGCCGTCTTGCTGGAACGAGATTTTGATGTGGAGAGCCGTCGTATTGATGAGACCATTGTCGAGTTGCAGGCTTTCAAAACGGCGTTGTTCGATACTACCGAAAGTGGCGTTTCTGCCAAAGAGTTGTACCTAACGTTACCTTATGGCGGGAGTTATCAACAGAGGATCGACTTAAATGATAGTTATCCACAGTTTCGGCTGGATAGTGTGGATAACTTTCGGCAACGCCTGGTTCATTACGCAGCTTATCAACAGGCGCTGGGTTCTATCCATAGCTGGGCAAATCGGGTTAGTTTTTCGTCGTTCACAAATGCCGATCTAAGTAAAGCTGACCAAACGATTGTGAGTTGGAGGCAAGTTAGAGAAACAACTGTCGCTCAAATGACGGCTTTGCTTGATCAGCCGCTTCCACTTACGGAGCTTATCGATTGGCAGGCGCATGACTGGGACTTAACGGCCCTCCTGCGTTTTCTTGATGCGCCAGATGCCACCCAATTGTGGGATACCACCCAATATTTACTGGGCAATGCCACTCACCCGGCACTAACCATCGACGAAACACGGTTTGACCAATTGGCCGTACGCTGGGAAGAGGCCTTACTGACCCCCGGCCCGGAACCGTCTTTGTCTACCACTGAACTTCGCGCTTTTCGTGACCTTCTGGCCGATGCCCTGAGCGCCCGCTCCTCATGGGTGAGCTGGAACTGGTGGCAATTGACCAACTCAGGAAAAACGCAGCTTCAAACGGTTGTCTCGGCTAACGGCCTGACGCTTTCTGAGGCTGATCTACAAACGCTTGCCGCAAAAGTTAATCAGCGAATTTTACTGGAAGCGGTCCGCCACGAAGCAGCTTCATTGCTGGCCGGTTTAGCGCTCCCTGAAGTGCCGGAAAGTTTGCGGCTGCTGCATCGAGCGCGGCATCTGACCGAACGATTAACCACCTTGTCCGTACTGCGATCATTACCCGAAATGCGCTGGCAGACGCACACAAATTTTACGGAAAGCGTTCGAACGATGACACAACTGGCTGCGACGGTTGCGCAAAGACAGGTCGAATCGGCAACGTACCTCACGGCTGATCAGCTGGTGAAAACCTGGGACGACGATGTCTATACCGCCGAACTTCGTCAAAAACTACGCACAGATTTTGATTTGCTTGTCGAGGCAGATCGCTTGCAGGCGGGTTTTTCGGAGGCTGAGAAAAGGGTTATTGCTCAATTGAGCCCCTATGAACCCCAAAGCTGGGTTGATGTTTTCATGGCTAGTTTGCGGGCCGCCTGGCTCGATCACATTGAGCACCGGTATCCCGAACTTCGAGCCGTATCGTCGCTTAAAATGACCCAGCTTGAACAGACGTTACAGGAGAGCATTCGGCGGAAACAGGCCCTGAGCCGGGAAAACCTATTGGTCAAGCTTCGGGAGCAAACGTACCGGAACCTGACGTTCAACCGCCTGAACAACGTGGTTACGTACCGCGATCTTCAGCATCAGGTCACTAAAAAACGCAGTGTGTGGCCGGTACGGAAACTCATGGAATCCTTCGCTGATGAAGTCTTTAAACTGGTTCCCTGCTGGCTGGCATCGCCCGAGTCGGTATCGGCGATGTTCCCGCTTCGGGAAGGGCTTTTCGATCTGGTTATCTTCGACGAAGCCTCGCAGTGTTTTGCTGAAAATGGCATCCCGGCCATGGCGCGGGGCAAACAAGTCGTTATTACCGGCGACAACCAGCAATTGCGCCCAAGCGACCTATACCGAACCCGCCTGGATGATGAACCCGACGAAGAAACGCCAGCGGCTCTTGACGTGGAGTCGCTGCTTGAACTGGCCGCCCAATACTTGCCGCAAGTGTCGCTGACGGAACACTACCGGAGTCATTCGCTCGACCTGATTACCTTCTCGAACGAGCATTTTTACCAGAATAAGCTGTCATTACTGCCGCATTTCAGTAACATCAACCGGCGCGAACCGGCTATTCGGTACATGAACGTAAAGGGCGTCTGGCAGCAGAATACCAACCAGATCGAAGCGGAGGCTATTCTTGCCCTTCTCGACCAGCTGGCTGTTGAGCTTCCCGGCCGTTCCATTGGCATTGTTACGTTTAACTATCCGCAGCAGCAGTTGATACAGGACATGCTGGAAGGTAGTGTCGCCGGTCAGGTGCAGTTGCCGGAAAGGCAGCGCTCATACCCGGCTTCGCTCTTTGTCAAAAACATAGAAAACGTACAGGGTGATGAACGGGATATCATCATCTTTTCCGTTGGCTACGCACCGGATAAGCAGGGTCGTTTGGCCATGCAGTTCGGTAGCCTGAACGCCAAAGGGGGTGAAAACCGACTGAATGTCGCCGTGACCCGAGCGCGGGAGCGGGTGTATGTCGTAACGAGCCTGTGGCCAGAACAACTAACCGTAGCCGATACGGCCAACGACGGTCCGCGTCTGCTCAAAGCGTATCTGGCCTACGCGCTGGATGTGGCGCAAGAGCGATTTCGGCCGATGCCTAAGTCACAGCAAGCACTGCCATCCGGTACATTACTAAAGGAAAAACTGGCCGTTCAGCATAGCAACTGGCAACCCGAACTGCCTTTTGCCGACCTGACGGTGAAGGCAGCGGACGATTCGTATGAAGCCATCATCCTTACTGATGACGATGCGTATTACCAACAAACGACTAAGCAGTCCCATGCCTATCTGCCCATGGCTTTACAGGGGCGAAAGTGGCCCTTTCAGCGCGTCTGGAGCCGGGAGTTCTGGAGAACAAATACATAGCTGTTTGGAAATAAATAACAGTATGCGTTCAATAACAGGGTTTTAGTTAATATTGCATACTCCTTCACCTTGTAGCGGCTCTCAACCCAAATGCCTATGGTATCACCAACTATACAGGCTACCAATTTGCCAGAAAAGCTACAGGTTCTATGGGCAGGTGTCCGTCAGCAGGACTACCAAAGCCTGACGGATCTTTATCAGCAGATGTATACCGATCTGCTCAACTTCGGGCTGTTTTTCGGTCATGACAGTGTTGCCACAAAAGATGCGGTCAATCAGCTATTTCTTGAAATCTGGGAACGCGGGAACAGCTTGCCCGCTGTTGACAATGTACGTTCATACCTGATTACTTACCTGCGCCGGAAGCTCCTCCGCGAGTACGAACACAGCAACCGGTTGGTTGAGTTGACGGATAGCGAAATCCTTAGCCAGCGTTCGTACGAAGAGGTTATCGTGCAGGCTCAGCAGGAGGAGCGTATCAAAAAGCGGTTGCAGGCCGCCCTTGCCGAACTAACGCCCCGTCAGAAAGAGCTGATCGAGATGCGGTTCTTTCGGAATTTATCCAATGAGGCCATCAGTCAGGAAACGGGTATGCACATCAACACGGTATACAACACTATTTCGTCGGCACTGAAAACGCTTCGGCAACAGTTAGGGCAGGAGGACTATTATAATTTGCTGACGGTGTGGCCACTGCTGTTTCCGTTGCTCTTTCAGGCTGAGTCGCTGGTCAACAGCTGAAAATTTTTCAGAATTCTCTGTGAGATTCCGTCCTATTGGCGCACTAGGAGATAGTACACTTCATCAACAGAAATTTTAGTTACGGATTACGGTTTATTCAATAAATGGCTTACGAAAACTACACGGTAGACGACTTTATGATGGACGATCAGTTTCTGGCGTACTGTCAGGGAAGTGATTCGTCGGCCGTGTCGTTTTGGGAGACGTGGCAATTGGGGAAACCGCCCAATATCGCTGCTTTTCAGGAAGCCGAAAGATTATGCAGGCTTCTGAATGGGCAAAAACCAAGGCTGAACGAATCGCTGCGTGAGTTGGACGATCTGATTCGTAGCCGGGATCGTCCGGTGCCGGTTATCCCAATGCCCGTGTCCCATGGCTTTCAGCAATGGGTTGTGGCGGCATCGGTTTTACTCGCTATAGGGTTGAGCTGGTTTGGATACCAGTACTGGAGTAATCAGTACATCAGCTACGAAACGGGCTATAACCAGCAGCGTACGGTTTCTTTGCCCGATGGGTCGCGCGTGGTACTCAACAGCCATTCGGTGCTGCGTCATCGGCGAAATGGGTTTTCGGGCGACGAACGGGTCGTTGAGTTAACCGGCGAAGGTTATTTCTCCGTTCGACATTTGGTGCCGCACACGCCTTTTCGGGTCATGGCCAACGATGCCTTCGATGTGCAGGTGCTGGGAACGGAGTTTACCCTGGCTAACCGACCGACTCTCCACCGTGTTGTGCTGAATTCCGGTCGCATTCGGGTTAGCTTCCACGACAATCGTCCGGCGGTGGTAATGCAGCCCGGCCAACTGGTCGAGGTAGACGACAGCACCCGGCGGCTTCGGCAGCGTGCTGTACGGGCCGATCAGTACAATGCCTGGCTTCGCCATCAGTTCCTGTTCGACAATACCAGTCTGATGGAGGTGATCCACCAAATTGAAGAGCAGTTTGGCGTGACCGTGCAAATTGATGGTGACAAACTTGAAGAGCAAACCGTAACGGGTATTTTGCCAATTAGCAAGCCCGAAACGGTGCTGGAAGCCGTTGCCGCGTTGACTCAG
The DNA here is from genome assembly GCF_054781875.1 of Spirosoma pulveris. Lineage (NCBI taxonomy): Bacteria > Pseudomonadati > Bacteroidota > Cytophagia > Cytophagales > Cytophagaceae > Spirosoma > Spirosoma pulveris. The sequence continues at coordinate 135,174 of NZ_BAAGTO010000010.1, read as the reverse complement.
TTAAAGGTGCGCAAGGCGAATAATACGTTTATCCTTAGCAAAAATTAATTGCCGTTACAGAAGCCCCCTATGTTATCTGCTCTGATCGGGCGGGTATTGGCTATTACCTGGCTTACGGGTAATCTGCTGGCCGTTGGCTCCGTCGCCTTCGGGCAATCCCCTATGCCCCTGCGGGACGGTTTGAAAAAGTTGAATCACAAACGAGGTACTTATTTTCTATACGACCCCAAACTAATTGATGGCCAGCTTATAATGGCTCAGCCTGACTGGAAAGCCGATACCGAACCGTTGCTAACCCAGCTTTTAGCCGGAACACATTTGTCCTTCCGGAAAGTTGGTGACTGCTACATTATAGAGCCGCTAACGGAAAAGATTAACCCGTTGCCCATTCGACCCAAAGCTACCCGGCAGTTTACCATCAGTGGGTTCGTTAAAGAACAGCATAGTGGTGAGCAACTGGTTGGGGCAACGGTTTTCGTTGCCGGGAAATCGGGGACGGTTACGAATAACTACGGTTTTTATGCCTTGTCGCTCCCCGAAACCGATGAGGTAGAACTGATCGTTTCACTGGTCGGCTATCAGCGGGCGTATCGGCGGATTCGGTTAGACCAACCGGTATCTCTCACCATCGAACTAACCCCCGACGATCTCCTCGACGAAGTTGTCCTGACGTCCGATGCCACGGAACGAGCCGGGGCAAATCCACAAACGAGCCAGCATAGCGTCCCCATGCCGTTGGTGCAGAGTGCTCCGGCGGTTGCGGGCGAAAAAGATGTGCTGAAAACGCTTCAGTTTCTTCCGGGTATTCAGAAAGGGCTCGACGGGCAGGTTGGGTTGCATGTGCGGGGAGGAGGGACCGATCAGAACCTGCTTATCCTGGACGAAGCACCCGTTTATAACGCGAATCACCTGTTCGGATTTGTGTCGGTTTTTAACGTCGACGCGCTCAAGAACGTACGCTTACAGAAAGGTGGTTTTTCGCCCCGCCACGGCGGTCGATTATCATCGGTGGTGGAGATGAGCATGCGCGAGGGCAGTAAGGAAAGCCTGCACGGTGAAGTGGGCACTGGCCTCATTACCTCCCGGCTCATGCTCGAAGGGCCGCTCATTCGTAATAAAGCATCGTTTCTGCTCACCGCCCGGCATACCAACTTTAGTTCGCTGCTGGGGGGATTTGTGGCCGGTTTGGCAGGCAATTACACCGGCACGAACTGGAAGGCGAATTTTTATGACCTGAACGCCAAAGTAAACATTGAACTGAACCGCCGAAACCAGCTTTACCTGAGCGGCTACTTCGGGCGCGACTTTTTTGGCGGGGGCGATAGTCTGGATCGCAACCGTCGGTGGGAGAACGTCGTGCGCTGGGGGAATGCAACCGGCACACTGCGCTGGAATCACCTGTTCAGCGAACGGCTTTTCTCCAATCTGTCGCTTATTTACAGCAACTACGATTTTACAACGCACACCAGCTACATCCCCATCGATCCGTCAGACCCAACGGTTAGCCAGAATACCTGGCGGTATTTCGACGGGGTAACGGATTACACCCTGAAATATGACCTCGACTATTTTCCGACTCTCAGGCACCAGCTACATGCGGGTTTTACAACCACACAGCGGTCGTTTCGGCTCAACGGGTACGACGTGATCGCTTCTGCCGAACAAATTCACCGGACGCACCATGAAGCCAGCCGATCTGCCGAAACGTCGGCTTACGCAGAAGATAACTGGGAGGTCAATTCCTGGTTGAAAGCCCTCATTGGCGCCCGGGCTACGATCTACCAGATTCAGGATCAATTGTACGCACGGGTAGAGCCCCGGCTATCGCTGTCGGCTAAAGTTAGTGGGAACACGGCTGTACGGGGGTCATACTCGGTAATGAACCAGTTCATCCACCAACTGTCCAACACTGGTGAGGGACTTCCTACCGATCTCTGGGTGCCGGCAACGGCGCAGGTAAAACCGCAGCAATCACAGCAGGCCGTACTGGGCGTTGTACATGATTTGACGCCAAAATGGCAACTGACTGTAGAGGCCTATCAAAAATGGATGAGGCACATTATAGGCTATCATCAAAATGCCGACTTTATCGGAATTACCAATGCCCAGCGGGCTGAGGGAATACAGTGGGAGAAAAACGTGACCAGTGGTCACGGCGATGCGTATGGCGTTGAAATCATGCTTCAGCGAAAAACGGGGCGGTTATCGGGTTGGGTAGGCTACACCTGGGCGCTAACGCGCTGGGTCTTCGATGAACTGAACAATGGCCAGCCCTTCTATCCCGCTCACGATCGTCGGCATACGTTGTCCTGGATAGGAGCCTATGAATTTACACCTACGCTGAAGTTATCAGCGTCCTGGTCATACAGTTCGGGCAATCCGCAGTCGCTTCCGGTGTCGGGCGTACCCAGTTACGGGCATTTGGGATTGGGCAAGGGCGATACTCCGGCTACCCCGGCCGATCAGCTTTTTGGCACCGAAGGTCCGCTGGTACAGGTTCGCCGGTCGTACAACAGCTTCCGGGCAGAGCCCTTCCACCGGCTCGATCTCAATCTGCAAAAGACGTTTACGGCCCGTCGGTTCAGGCATGTACTGGAAGCAACGGTTGTCAATGTCTATGGCCGCCGGAATCCTTTCTATTATGACCTGCAAGTCGATAACGCCAGTCAGCCAATGCTCAGGCGGGTTTCGCTGTTCACCTTTCTGCCGTCCATCAATTATACATTCCGATTCTAACCAATGCGGGTCTGGGTTGCTTTCATACTGTGTCTGACTATGGCCGGTTGTCTCAAAACAACGGATCAGGTTGACATTGGCCTGCTGGCTCCGGAACGGGATTCAAAGTTGTACGTTATCTGCTTTATTTCTCCGCAGGATACCGTGCTGGCGGCTAAAGTGGCCCTGTCAGACCCGGCCGTCAGCATCACGGCCGAACCGTCGCTGCTGGTTGAAACGGCTACCGTTACCATTGCTGATGAACAGACCAGCGTTCTCTTACCGTACGACAACGCCTTGGGGTACTACCGGTTGAAACCAGGAAACACCTTTTCAATAAAAGCGGGCCAAACCTACCAACTTACCGTTCAACTTGGCGAGGGACGTCGGGTAACGGCTCAGGCTACTGTGCCGATGGCCGTTCCTATCCAGCGCGTCCAGCGGGATTCATCTATTACGACAACGGCTACGGGTCAGTCTATTCTTTATCAAACAACTATTTTCTGGAATGCGCCGGGGGGTGTTAACTATTATCGGGGGTATGGTGAGGTTCGTCAATCAATTGTTAGCCAGCAGGGTGCTTTGCTGGAAACGCGGGTCAGTCAGCCTTCGTTTTTTGTTGATCGGGAAATGAGTCCCGGCCCTGCAGTTCGTTCGCTTACCGGCTCCTACACACTCGTGGTACCGTTGAATGCCCGGGTTCGAACGAGCCTGTCACGAATCGGGCTGTTCACTACCGACTTAAACTACTACCGCTATCACGAAACGCTGCGGGAGCAGATCAATGCACCCACTAATTCATTTGCATCATCGACGGTGTTGTTTTCCAATATAGTGGGCGGGTACGGTGTTTTCGCGGCTTATAATGCCGTCTATGTTACCTTATAAAAAAATAAGGAGCAGGTAAAACCCGCCCCTTATATATCCCACCGAGCTTCCATTTAAGGTAATAAGACATGATCGATCACGTGTACAAGGCCGTTGCGGGTTATTACGTCGCCGACTACTACAGTTGAGGGACTCATATTTTTATTCCCTTTGACCGTTATGGCCTGATTAGGTCCTGCGGCTACCAGAACATCCAGACCCCGCAAGGTCGTTACTTGTCCGCTGCGTAAAGTGGACGAAAGTTCACGCCCCGCCACAACATGATACGTTAGAATAAGGGCGAGTGCATCCGGGTCGGCTGCCCGAACGGCCTCGATTGTTGGGAAACCAGCTGCCTGAAACGCACTGTTGGTTGGCGCAAAGACGGTTAGGGCACCCGCCGAGGCAACTGTTTGTACCAGGCCGGCCCGTTGCAGAGCCGCTACCAGATACGTTAGATTGGGGTTCGCTGCTGCTACTTCGGCCAGATTTCCGGTAGGGGGAATAAGTACTTTGTTAATGACATGAATAACGCCGTTGGTTGCCTGTACGTTAGCCTGCTCAACGAATACACCGTTTACCGAGATATTTTGCCTTTTTGCAACGAATACGTCATCGCCCTGAAGTGTTTTGTAGCCCGTAACATTAGTCGACAGTATTTGGGTTGGGAAACGGTTGCCAACAACGTGGTAGAGGAGAATGTTGCGCAGTACGTTTACGTCGGCATTGTTAATAGCGTCGACATTAGCAAAGCCAGCCGCCCGAAAAGCCGCATCCGTTGGTGCAAATACAGTCAGGTTTCCACCCGCCAGCGCACTGGCAAGTCCGGCTTTTATCACGGCGGCTTCCAGCAGGGAGAAGGCTGGATTCGCAACCACAATATCCGTGATGGAGGTTGTTACGGTGCCGCCATCGGGTAGTAAAACCTGATCAATCACATGAACCACCCCGCTTGTTGTTACGATATCCGACAACACGACAGACGCTGGCGAACTGTTACCAAGTCCCTGCACCGTTGCTCTTGCGGGCGTTTTGGTTGTTGCCAATGCATTGCCCTGAATGCTCGTTAAGCTTCCTTCGCTTAACTGAGAGGAAAAGAAACGACTCCGAACAATGTGGTACCGGAGAATGCGGCCCAGCACGTTTGGATCGACGGCTCTGATCGATTCTATCGTTGGAAATCCAGCGGCCATAAAAGCGGCATTGGTTGGCGCAAAGACCGTGAACCGTTCACCCAAAAGTATCTGTAAAACATTGATCTCTCCCTGACTGGCACGCTGAAGAGCCGCTACGAGGTAAGTAAGATTAGGGTTGGAAACGGCCACCTCAACGGTATTCCCGGCGGGGGGCAGCAGCACTTTGTCAATTACATGGATAACTCCGTTATTGGTATTTAGGTCCGCTTGTGATACCGGAATCCCGTTGACAGAAAGACCTCCCCGACGGGTGGCATATACTTCCTGGCCCTGTAGCGTAGTGAAGCCCGTCAGGTTTTCGGAGATACGATCTTCGAAAAAACGCTCAGTACCAATAACGTGATAGAGGAGAATGTTACGTAATGCGTTTACATCGGTATTGTTGATGGCGTCGGCGTTAGCAAATCCGGCCGCCTGAAAAGCCGCATCCGTTGGTGCAAATACAGTCAGGTTTCCACCCGCCAGCGCATCCGCCAGTCCTGCTTTTATCACCGCGGCTTCTAATAGAGAGAAATTAGGAGAGTTGACAACGACTTGAGTAATCGTCTGATTGAATTGAATGCGGGCACCTGATTTCTGGACTGGTTCCTGTGGCTGAATGGCCCTGTCGCAGGCACTAATGGTTAGCAGAGTCAGGAAGAATAGCCCTACCCGTTGCGAAAAAAGGGTTAAGTGTTTCATAAAATCGGTGAACAGTTTTAGTTGAAGAAGTGGTTAGTGCTTCCAGTCTGTCAGAAAGCGCTTCAACGGATAGTGCCACGGATTCATAGTATCTCACAAAAAATTTTGAAATTTTTCTTTTAAGTAGTCTGGATGAGCCCCAGGGGTAGATGTATTGTGATTGGTGCAGGGTATACTGGTTGATAAATAGGTTAACTATTACAATGCAAAGAGCCGTCTTGACGTAAATCGAGACGGCTCTTCCTTTGGAAAAATAGTACGGATTCTCTTACTCCTTCATCATGCCAATGAACTGGTCGAAGAGATAATGTGAGTCGTGAGGACCCGGCGACGATTCGGGGTGGTACTGCACCGAAAACGCTGGCTTATCTTTCCGACGGATACCCTCAATGGTATTATCGTTCAGGTTGATATGCGTTAGCTCAACGTTTGCGTGGTCCATCACTTCTTCAGCCCGCACAGCGAATCCATGGTTTTGGGAAGTAATTTCACAAAGCCCGGTCGTCAGATTTTTAACGGGATGGTTGAGGCCACGGTGGCCGTTGTGCATTTTATACGTCGAAATGCCGCTGGCGAGAGAAAGAATCTGGTGTCCAAGGCAAATGCCGAACAGCGGCTTATCGGTGTCCAGCGCCTGCTTTACGGTTTCGACGGCGTAAGGCATAGCCGCCGGATCGCCGGGGCCATTGGCTATGAAATAGCCATTGGGTTTCCAAGCCGCCAGTTCGGCATGAGACGTCCGGGCCGGGAATACCTTACAGAACACGCCCCGCTCGTTAAAGTTGCTGAGAATGCTTCTTTTGACGCCTAGATCAAGCACGGCAACGCGTAAGTCCGCTTCCGGATTACCCTGTTCATAGGCTTCTTTCGTGCAAACCTCCGAGGATAGCTCCAGACCATCCATATCCGGTACTTTGTTTAGCTCGGCCAGCAGAACAGCCGGGTCGAGAATCTCGGAGGAGATGATGCAGTTCATTACGCCTTTCGACCGAATATACCGTACCAGCTGCCGCGTATCCACACCGTGAATACCAACGATATTAGCGCGTTCGAAATAATCCTGCAATGAACCATCGGCCGTGTAGCGCGAATGAATGTTCGAGAAGAAATTACAGACCATGCCCCGGATTTTCACACTCCCGGATTCCTGCTCGGCGTTGTTCAGAACCCCGTAGTTACCAATGTGCGAGGTGGTGTTGATGATCACCTGACCGTAGTAGGAGGGGTCGGTGTAAATCTCCTGGTAACCGGTCATGCCGGTGTTGAAGCATATTTCACCTCCGGCTGTACCAATCTTACCGAGTGCCAGACCTCGATAAATGGTTCCGTCTTGCAAAACCAACAGGGCTTCAGGTTGCTGTGTATGTTTCATTGTTCGGTTTGACTTGATAGGCTAAAAAAAAGGGCTAACCGTTACCGGCTAACCCATTTTCTATATGATGTGTGTATGAATCACTCAATTTTTCGCTTTATAAGCTAACGACCTTACGCTTCTTTGGGTTCATCCGACGAATCAGATGGAGTGATTTGTTCATCCTGTGCTGGTGTTTCTTCAGCAGCCGATGCCTCTACGGCTGGTGCTTCTTCAACCACTTCAGCTTCGGCAACGGGCGCTTCAACTACTTCGGCAGCAGCAACGGGTGCAGCAGTATCCGTTGCTTTGGCACCTGAACCACGACGGCTACGACGAGTTTTCGTAGCGGTAGCAGCTGTTTTCTCAGCAGCAGCGGCCAGCAACAATTCGTTGAAGTCAACTAGTTCGATCAAGCAGGTATCGGCGTTATCACCTAAGCGGTTGCCCAGCTTGATGATGCGAGTGTATCCGCCGGGACGGCTGGCGATTTTGTCAGCTACCGTTCCGAACAATTCCTTCATGGTCTCCTTGTCATTCAATGACTGGAACACAATCCGACGATTCTGGAAAGTATCGTCTTTGGCCCGTGTCAGAATGGGCTCCACAAATTTGCGGAGTTCTTTTGCTTTCGCGACCGTGGTTTCGATTCGCTTATGCAGGATGAGCGACGACGCCATGTTCTGCAACATCGCTTCGCGGTGCGAATGTGTGCGACTTAGGTGATTATCTTTTTTACCGTGTCTCATTATCTTTTTGGCTTAAGGCTTGGGCCATAGGCTAGGAGTATATTTGCCCCTTTGCCCCAAGCCCTATGCCCAAATCTTAGTCTTCGTCTAGTCTGTACTTAGCGACGTCCATACCGAACGTCAGGTTTTTCTCAGCAACAAGCTGCTCAAGCTCCGTTAACGACTTCTTACCGAAGTTACGGAACTTCATCATGTCGGAAATTTCTAACCGAACAAGATCACCCAATGTCCGAACGTCAGCTGATTTGAGACAGTTGTAAGCCCGTACCGACAGATCGAGATCTGCCAATGACGTTTTCAGAAGCTTCCGCATGTGCAGTACTTCTTCGTCCACAACATTTTCCTCTTCCGGCTTAGCCGTTTCAAACGTCATCGTCTGATCTGAGAACAGCATGAAGTGCTGAATCAGGATGTAAGCAGCACCTTTCAGCGCTTCTTCCGGGTGAATAGATCCATCCGTTTCGATGTCCAGCAGCAACCGCTCATAGTCAGTTTTCTGCTCAACCCGTGTATTTTCAACGCTATATTTTACGTTTTTAATAGGCGTATAAATAGCATCGATTGGGATATGACCGAAAGGCAACTCATTAACCCGTGGCTCATCGGATGGAACATATCCACGACCTTTTTCCACGAAAATCTCCATTTCCAGGTCACGCGTGTCGTCGATGTGGCAGATTTCCAGTTCTGGATTCAGCACCTCGAACGAAGGCGAAAACTTGGATATATCACCGGCCTTGAGAACCGATTGTTTCTTTATATTGACGGTGATCTTATTGTCGACCATGTCGTTGATCTTCTTAAAGCGAACCATTTTCAGGTTCAGAATGATCTCCGTCACATCTTCGACGACGCCCTCAATTGATGAAAACTCATGCAACACACCCGGAAATTTCACGCTTGTGATGGCGTATCCTTCCAGTGATGACAGCAAAATACGCCGAAGCGCATTACCGATTGTTACACCGTATCCTTTTTCAAGGGGTTTGAATTCAAACACCCCGTGAAAGTCGTCAGCTTTCTCCACTACGACTTTGTCGGGCATTTGGAACGCTAAAATTGACATACGTTTCGTATTTTACAGCAGTTCTCTGCCTTGGCGTGAAGACTGAAATTGTGTTTACGGTTTTCAGGTCTTCGGTTATCTATACTCTCTTGGGTTAATGACTAGCCTTCAACTGAAAACCAATCACCCTTAACCGTAAACTATATAAAGGCGGCAGATGCCGGAAGCATCTGCCAACCCAATGAATTACTTCGAATACAATTCGACGATGGCTTGCTCGTTGAAGTTCTCAGGAATTTGATCGCGCTCAGGGTAACTGATAAATTTACCAACCAGTTGCTGACCATCCCACTCAACCCAGTTGTACCGCTTGGTATTCCGGGCCGACAGGCTTGACGATACCGCTTCCAGCGACTTCGATTTTTCACGAACGCCGATCAACTGACCTGGCTTCAATGAATACGAAGGGATGTTTACGACTTCACCGTCGACGATGATGTGTTTGTGAGAAACTAATTGACGAGCTGCCCGGCGAGACGATGCGATGCCCAGCCGATAAACGGTGTTGTCCAGACGGGCTTCACATAGTTTGAGCAGGTTTTCACCCGTGATTCCCTCGCGCACCTGTGCCCGGTGGAACAAGGCACGGAACTGACGCTCCAGGATACCGTATGTATATTTTACCTTCTGCTTTTCCAGCAACTGGAGCGCATATTCGGATTGTTTCCGCTTGCGGCCCCGACCGTGCATACCCGGTCCGTAATTCTTTTTCTGAAGCGCTTTGCTCGGGCCCATGATTGGCTCACCGAACTTGCGCGAAATTTTGGCTTTTGGCCCAATGTAACGTGCCATTCTTCAATGAATGAATAATTGTGAAACATTGGACAGACACAACTTAATGTCACCTGTCCCTATTCATGCCATCCGTATTATACGCGACGACGTTTTGGCGGCCGGCACCCATTGTGCGGCAGCGGGGTAATATCACGAATCGTGGTTACTTCGATCCCTGAGTTCTGAATGGTACGGATAGCCGACTCACGACCTGATCCTGGACCTTTCACGAAAACTTCAGCTTTCCGCATACCCAGATCGTGGGCAACGGCAGCACAGTTAGAAGCGGCAGTCTGTGCAGCGTACGGCGTATTTTTCTTTGAGCCACGGAAGCCCATTTTACCGGCCGACGCCCAGGAAATAACCTGACCGTTCATGTTGGTGATCGAAATGATGATGTTGTTGAACGTAGCCCGGATATGTACCTGACCAACGGGTTCAACAATTACCACCCGCTTTTTCGCTTTGTCTTTGCGTTTTGCTTGAGCCATTGTTTGTAGGTAATCGTCAATGTGTCACCGGTGTCATTACTTGCTGGTTGATTAGCGAACCAACCAGCCACAAATGGTCCGTATGACGATGAGCGACCGATTTATTATTTCGTTACTTTCTTCTTGTTAGCAACAGTCTTCCGCTTACCTTTCCGGGTACGGGAGTTGTTTTTGGTATGCTGACCACGAACTGGCAGACCTTTACGGTGCCGCAGACCCCGGTAGCAACCGATGTCCATTAACCGTTTGATGCTCAACTGCACTTCGGAGCGCAGCTGACCTTCAACCTTGTATTCGTTCGAGATGGCGTTACGAACGGCACTCGCTTCTTCATCCGTCCATTCGCTGGCTTTCTTATCGACGCTGATACCAGCATCGGTCAGAATTTTCTTTGCCCGGCTACGACCGATACCGAAAATGTATGTGAGCGCAATCTCGCCACGCTTCTTGTCTGGAATATCAACACCTGCAATACGTGCCATGCTTAGCCTTGTCTTTGTTTATAACGGGGATTCTTTTTGTTGATCACGTACAGCTTTCCTTTCCGACGGATCACGATGCAGTCTTCGCTGCGCTTCTTGATTGACGCTTTAACTTTCATCTGTTTGGAGTTAAAAGTGAAATCTGAAGACTTTTACCTCTTCATACTTCACTTACTTGTATCGGTACACAATTCGCGCCTTACTTAAATCGTAAGGCGACATTTCTAATTTTACGCGGTCTCCGGGCAAAATCTTGATGTAATTCATCCGCATTTTGCCGGAGATGTGAGCAATTACTTCATGCTTGTTGGCCAATTCGACCCGGAACATTGCATTTGATAATGCCTCCAGAATCACACCGTCCTGTTCTATAGAATTCTGCTTTGCCATATTCGCTTTAAGCCGCCATCATTTCTTGTGTGTCGACCATCAGACTTGTGTTCGCGGTGACTGCTTCTATGTATTCAAAAGTGGTCAGTATTTCGGCTTTCCCTTTCCGTACAGCTACTGTGTGTTCAAAGTGAGCTGATGGTTTGCGGTCTACCGTCCGAATGGTCCAGCCATCCCGTTCCTGAACAACTCCTTTTTTACCAAAGTTGATCATTGGTTCAATCGCTAAAATCATTCCTTCTTTTAGCTTTGGACCTTGTCCGCGTTTACCGTAGTTAGGTACTTCCGGAGCTTCGTGCAGATTTTCACCCACACCGTGTCCTACCAATTCCCGAACTACTGAATACCCGAATTTTTCAGCGTATGTCTGAATCCCGTACCCAATATCACCAACACGGTTTCCATCTATCGCTTTTTCAATACCGATGTAGAGGGATTCCTTAGTGCGGGTGAGCAATCGGCGTACAGCCGGATTTACGTCGCCCACAGGATATGTGTAAGCACTATCACTGTGATAGCCGTTCAGTTTTACACCGCAGTCAATCGAGATGATATCACCGTCCTTTAGTTCATAGCGGCTTGGAAAACCATGTACCACTACGTCATTGACCGAAATACAGAGTGAAGCTGGAAACTTGTTATATCCCAAAAACGAAGGAGATCCTCCATTATCTTTGATAAACGTTTCGGCAACCTTATCAAGTTCCTTTGTGGCTATGCCGGGTCGGATAAGTTTTGCCACTTCTGCATGGGCTTTGCCAAGCACCTGTGCACTGATCTTAATCAAAGCGATTTCCTCATCGCTTCGAAGAAAAATCATTTTATCCTTCTTTTCGGAACTACTCATTTTGTTAAGCGGCTACTGTCTCGCTATTGGCGCGTCCCTGTACACGACCTGATTTCATCAGACCTTCGTACCGGCGCATCAATAGATAGCTTTCTACTTGCTGCAATGTGTCAAGTACTACACCTACCATAATCAGCAGTGATGTTCCGCCAAAGAACTGAGCAAAACCGCTGGTCATGCCTAACAAATTGGCAATAGCTGGCAGAATGGCCACAATGGCGAGCATAACCGCACCTGGCAAGGTAATCCGATCTAATACAGTACCTATGTACTCCGACGTCTGAAGACCCGGCTTCACGCCCGGAATGAATCCGCCACTACGCTTCATGTCATCCGCAATCTGAACGGGGTTAACCGAGATAGCTGTATAGAAGAACGTAAAGATGATAATCAGCAGAGAGAACAACAGGTTGTACTGCCAGGTTGTATAGCTTTGGAACGCGTTTTGTACACTGGCCGCAAAATCACTCTTCTCGGCAAACAGACCTGCAACGTACGTTGGAATAAACATCAGTGCCTGAGCAAAGATGATAGGCATAACACCAGCTGCATTTAACTTTAGAGGTAAATACTGCCGCTGACCACCTACAACTTTATTGCCGATTACCTGTTTAGCGTATTGAATGGGAATGCGTCGAACCGCTTGCGTCAACACAACCGCACCCATAATAACGAAGAACAGACCAACTAATTCCAATACAAAAATTAAGGAACCGCCAGTACCACGCGATAATGCTTCACCGTATATAGCGCCTGGCAGCCGTGAAACGATCCCGATCATAATGATCATCGAGATACCATTACCAATCCCTTTGTCGGTGATCCGCTCGCCTAGCCACATACAGAATATGGTGCCAGCGGTTAAGATGAACAACGAGGAAATGGTAAACAAGCCACGGTCAATCAACAGTGCTTCGGCTGGGATCGTTGTACGTACATAAGTAATTGCCTGTACAGCCGTTACACCAATTGTGAGCACACGCGTGATCTGATTCAATCGCTTACGTCCTGATTCGCCTTCCTTCTGCATCTTCTGGAAGTAAGGCAACGCTAGCGTTAACAATTGAATGGCAATCGAAGCCGAGATATACGGCATGATTCCCAATGCAAAAATTGACGCTTTGCTGAAAGCACCACCTAAAAAGGTATCCAACAAACCAAGTAATCCCTGCGGATTCAGATTGAGCTTGTTCGGATCAACACCAGGCAGTACAATAGCCGAGCCAAGACGGAACGCCGTTATGAACAACAACGTGTTCAGGATTCGACCCCGCAACTCGTCAATTGCAAAAATATTTTTAAACGTGGTGATGAGTCGATTCATAGAAGTAGGTCGGACGTTACAGTGATCACAACTTAATTAGCTGCTTCCTCTTTCGCTTGCTTAACGGGAACAATTGCTTTGCCACCCGCTTTTTCAATCGCTTCTTTTGCGCTGCTGGAGAACGCATGGGCATGAACTTCAACAGCTGCGGTCAGTTCACCCCGGTTTAATACTTTCACAAGGTCTTTCTTACTTACCAGACCATGCTGGAGCAGGAAGTCCATGTCGACTACAGTTGCTTTGGTTTCTTCAACCAATGCCTGGATAGAGTCCAGATTAAGAGGCTTGTATTCGACGCGGTTTATATTCTTAAAGCCGAATTTAGGAACACGACGCTGAAGCGGCATCTGGCCACCCTCGAAGTGCACTTTACGACTGTATCCTGAGCGCGACTGCGCTCCTTTGTGACCACGCGTGGATGTTCCACCCATGCCTGATCCCTGCCCGCGTCCGACTCGCTTGCGCTCTCTGACGGAACCTTTTGCCGGTCTAAGGTTGCTTAAATTCATGTGATTTGCTGGATTAAAGAAGATTAATTAAGAATAAAAGGATCCGTAAAACGAATTAACCTCTGTTCTAATTTGCCTCCCGCGTCCGTATTTAGATGTAAAAAGATGATTCTTTTGGCCTTTCAGCACGCCTGATTGAACCTAGGACAGCCTGAAAACCAAAAGAATCGCAAAGATACTTAAATTTCTTCAACCTTCACCAAGTGCTGCACCTTAATGATAGCACCTTTAAGCGCGTCGTTGTATTCTAATTCAACGCTGCGGTTGATTTTGCCCAAGCCTAACGACTTGATAGCATTTTTCTGAGATAGCGGTCGTTTGATGGTGCTTCTGACCTGCGTGATGCGTACTCGTGCCATGTCTATTGCTCCTGTTTATTAACCGTTAAATACTTTAGCCAGGCTGATCTGACGCTGAAACGCTACCTGGTGAGGTAAACGCATTTTCAGCAGTGCATCGAGCGTTGCTTTTACCACGTTGTGTGGGTTTGATGAACCTTTCGATTTGGCCAAGATATCGTGGATACCGGCTGATTCAAGAACAGCCCGCATAGCACCACCAGCAATCACACCTGTACCAGGAGCAGCTGGTTTCAGCAGGACAAAGCCACCGCTGAATTTACCTTCCATTTCGTGAGGAACGGTACGCTTCAAAAGAGGAATCTGAACCAGATTCTTTTTCGCGTCTTCTACGCCTTTGGCGATGGCGTCCGTTACTTCATTGGCCTTGCCTAATCCGTAACCAACGACACCGTTACCGTCGCCAACCACGACAATAGCCGAGAAGCTGAACCGTCGGCCACCTTTTACCACCTTCGCTACGCGGTTGATGGCTACAACCTTTTCTTTCAGGTCGGCTTCGTTAAATTTTGTCGGTCTTGCTGAATTGATGTTCATCGCTTAGAACTTAAGGCCTCCCTCGCGGGCTGCATCGGCCAATGCTTTTACTTTACCGTGATATAAGTAGCCGTTACGGTCGAACACAGCCGTGCTGATGTTCTGTGCAACTGCTTTTTCAGCCAACCGCTGGCCTACTTTTTTCGCCGTTTCGATGGTATTACCTTCGGCTTCGCTCTTCAATTCAATCGAGGATGCAGCAGCAAGTGTGCGGCCGGCAGCATCGTCGATAAGTTGGGCGTAGATCGCTTTGTTCGAGCGGAAAACGGACAGACGGGGGCGTTCTGCAGTACCCGATACTTTCGCCCGGATACCAAACTTGATCCGCTGTCTTCTTTCTTGTTTATTCGTTGCCATGTTATTTGATTCCGACCAAATAGGCGTTTAAAATGTATTTGGTAATGTGTTTTCGGTTCGTGGCTGAGTAAACCAACCTCAAACCGAAAACCATAGACCAACGTATTATTTCTTAGACGAAGATTTACCAGCTTTCCGGCGAACTTGCTCACCAATAAAGCGGATACCTTTGCCTTTGTACGGTTCAACTTTACGGAGCGAACGGATTTTAGCCGCTACATCGCCAAGAAGTTGCTTGTCCGAACCTTCCAGGTATACTTTTGGATTCTGACCTTTCTCCGTTACGGCTGTTACTTTAATTTCGGTTGGAACGGCCAGGTACACGTTGTGTGAATAGCCAAGTTGCAATTCGAGAATGTTGTTCGTAACAGATGCTTTATAACCAACCCCGATTACTTCGAGGTTCAGTTTAAAACCTTCGCTCACGCCCACTACCATGTTGCTTACCAGTGAACGGTATAGACCGTGCAGGGCTTTATGGCGCTTTTGCTCCGTGGGGCGTGACACTTGAATTTGACCTTCTTCAATGGCTACCGAAATATCCGGATCGACCGACTGAGTTAAGGTGCCTTTAGGCCCTTTTACCGTGACAACATTCTGGTCGTCAACAGACAACGTTACGTTGCTGGGTAGGGCGATGGGTTTCTTGCCTATACGTGACATCGTTCGTTCGGATTAATATACGTAACACAATACTTCTCCGCCGACGTTCAGCGTCTTGGCTTCTTTATCCGTCATTACACCTTTGGAGGTAGAAATGATAGCGACACCCAAGCCATTCAGGATACGCGGCAGATTATCGGCACCCCGGTACTGGCGGAGACCTGGGCGACTGATACGCTGCAGATCAACGATAGCAGGCTGCTTCGTAGTGGGGTTGTACTTAAGCGCTATCTTAATAGAGCCCTGTGGAGTACTATCGTCGAACTTGTAGTTCTGGATGTACCCTTTCTCGTACAAAACCTTGGTAATTTCTTTTTTTATGTTGGAAGCAGGTATCTCCACAACCCGGTGCTTAGCCCGGATGGCGTTTCTAACGCGGGTGAGAAAGTCTGCTATTGGGTCTGTATTCATTCTTTGCGTTGCGTTACTTGCAAACCCCTGTTTTTTAGAAAGTTCGCAAAATTACGGAAACTGAATTACAAATAGAAATGGAATCTGGAATTACCAGCTTGCTTTGGTTACACCCGGAATCTTCCCTGCTGATGCCATTTCCCGGAATGTTACCCGTGAAATACCAAACTTACGCATGTAGCCCCGAGGACGACCTGTTAGTTTGCAACGGTTGTGCAAACGTACAGGAGACGAATTCTTAGGCAGTTTATCCAGACCGATGTAATCACCGGCGGCTTTTAAAGCGGCCCGCTTGGCAGCATATTTCGCTACCATAGCTTCGCGTTTCCGTTCCCGTGCTTTTATTGATTCTTTTGCCATTATCTTAACCTTTAAATCGGTTGTTATTTACCACTTTTAGCAAACGGCATACCCATCGCTTTCAGCAACTCGTAACTCTCATTATCGGTGTCGGCAGTCGTCACGAATGTGATGTCCATTCCCGAAATGCGGGCTACTTTGTCAATGCTGATTTCAGGGAAGATAATCTGCTCCTGCACCCCGAAGGTATAGTTGCCACGGCCATCAAACCCTTTATCGCTAATGCCTTTGAAGTCACGAACACGCGGTAACGATACGGTCGTTAACCGGTCCATGAACTCATACATCTTCACACCACGCAGCGTAACTTTCGCACCAATGGGCATTTTCTCCCGCAGTTTGAAGTTCGATACAGCCTTTTTCGACAATGTCGGAACGGCTTTCTGGCCTGTGATGGTCGTCAACTCTTCGACGCCCACGTCTACCAATTTTTTATCGGCGACAGCGGCTCCAATACCTTTATTGATGACAATTTTGCTCAGGCGGGGCACTTGCATGACCGACTTGTACTGAAATTTGTCCTTCAACTGAGGTACGACTTCGCTTAAGTATTTTTCTTTAAGTCTTGGCGTTGCCATTCTCTTAGACCTTTATTAATTACGGACGTCGGGGATGAAATTGCCGGTCTTCTTCGAGAACCGCTGCAGTTTACCCTTATCATTCAACTTACGACCCGTGCGGGTAGGTTCGCCGGTGGCAGGATCAACCAGTTTCAGATTACTGATGTGGATGGAACCTTCCGTTTTCTCCAGACTTCCCTGCGGATTAGAAGCCGTTGGCTTCAGGTGTTTGGTAATCATAGCGACGCCCTCAACCCGAGCACGATCTTTTTCTACGATCACTTCTTTCACCACACCGCGCTGACCTTTCGAGTTACCACCAATCACGACGACGGTATCGCCCGTCTTGATGTGGAATTTGTGTTTCGGTAGCGTTATTTTCTTCTCCATTGCTTACAATACCTCCGGGGCTAACGATACAATTTTCATAAACTGCTTCTCGCGCAATTCACGGGCTACAGGTCCGAAAATACGGGTGCCACGTGGCTCGTCGTTGTTGTTGAGCAACACGGCGGCATTGTCTTCAAAGCGGATATACGATCCATCTTTCCGACGCACTTCCTTCTTGGTCCGAACAACTACGGCTTTCGAAACCGTACCTTTCTTCATGTTGCTGGATGACAGGGCTTGCTTCACCGTCACGACAATCTTGTCACCGACTGATGCATACCGCTTACCCGTACCGCCCAGGACGCGGATAACCAGCACCTCTTTAGCGCCACTGTTATCGGCTACTCCTAATCTTGATTCTTGCTGTACCATGGCTTACTTCGCTTTTTCGATGATTTCGACTAAACGCCAACGCTTGTTCTTGCTCAGTGGGCGGGTTTCCATAACACGAACTGTGTCACCGATACCACACTCATTTTTCTCGTCATGAACCGTCAGTTTTTTCGTCTTGTTCATGAACTTGCCATACATCGGGTGTTTCACTTTGCGATCAATCGCTACAGTGATGGTCTTCTGCATTTTATTGCTGGTCACCCGTCCGATACGCTCTTTCCGAGCGTTGCGCTCCGAAGCCGTTTCCGTTGCTGGAGCGGCTGCGGCAGGCTGTTCTGTTGCTGCTGCCACCGGGGTTGCTTCCTCCTGTGGTGCTGGTGCTTGTTGCTCTTCCATCGTCGTGTCTTATTAGGCTTGCCGCGATTTAACCGTCAGTTCAGTATTCAGGCGAGCAATCCGTTTGCGGCTCTCGCGGATGCGCATTGGGTTCTCGATTGGAGATACCGCATGCGCGAACTTGAGTTTCAACAGTCGGTCCTGTTCTGCACCAATCTCAGTGCGGATCTCGTCGGCCGACAACCCTTTCAAATCTTCTTTTTTCATTTTGTTCGTCGCTTAGGGGTACTAGTCTTCGACTTGCTCCTGATAATCACGCCGGACAACAAACTTGGTCCGAACTGGCAATTTCTGAGCCGCCAGGCGCAGGGCTTCCATACCCGTTGCCAGATCAACGCCCGTCGTTTCGAACATAATCGTGCCGGGCTTCACTACGGCTACCCAATACTCAGGGGCACCCTTACCTTTACCCATCCGAACTTCGGCTGGTTTCTTGGTGATTGGTTTATCGGGAAATATGCGAATCCAAACCTGGCCTTCGCGTTTCATTGCCCGCGTTACGGAAATACGAGCGGCTTCAATCTGGCGAGCGGTAATCCGACCGGGTTCCAGTGATTTGATACCGAACGTTCCGAAGGCGATTTCATGACCGCGCGATGCGATTCCTGGAATCCTGCCTTTATGTTGTTTACGGAATTTAGTTCTTTTTGGCTGTAACATAGCTCTGAAAGTTAGCGTCGATAGTGGTTAGTTGCTTATCGCTGGTAGTTCGTGAACTGACGACTGTGAACTGACAACTGACGACAGAATTTATCGTCTTGGTCCGCCACCACCGCGGTTGCCACCCTGGCCACCAGCGCCACCCCGGTTGCCGCCTTGGCCGCCACCGCGATTACCGCCCTGTCCACCACCAGCACCACGGGTGTTGCCACCCCGGTCACCACCGCGATCTCCGCCCCGGCCACGACCACCCCGGTCATTGCCATCACGGTCACCACGTGGACCACGACGGTCGCCACGATCGTTTGCCGAAGCAGTGCGCTCACCGGCTTGTGCCTGGCTCATCATTGCTGCCGGAGACAGATCACGCTTACCGTAAACCTCACCTTTGAAAATCCACACTTTGATGCCGATTTTACCATATACGGTCTGGGCTTCAGAGATAGCATAATCAATGTCAGCACGAAGCGTGTGCAGGGGCACACGTCCTTCTTTATATTGCTCCGAGCGGGCAATTTCTGCACCACCTAAACGACCCGATACTTTCACTTTAATGCCCTGAGCACCTACCCGAATCGCTGATTGGATAGCTTGCTTCATGGCACGACGGAACGAAATACGAGCCTGTAACTGCTGGGCAATTGCTTCGCCAACCAGTTTAGCATCAATTTCGGGGCGTTTGATTTCGAAGATGTTGATCTGGACATCTTTGCCCGTGATCTTTTTCAGCTCTTCTTTGATCTTGTCGACTTCACCGCCACCTTTACCGATAACGATACCCGGACGAGCCGTGTGGATCGTTAAGGTTACGCGCTTCAGGGTACGTTCGATAACGACCCGCGCAATGGCGCCTTTCGGGATACGGGCTGCTACGTATTTCCGGATTTTCTCGTCTTCAACAAGTTTCTCCGAAAACTCTTTGCCGCCGTACCAGCTCGACTCCCAGCCCCGAACAATACCAAGTCGCAGGCCAACTGGATTTATTTTTTGTCCCATTTCTGTTTATTGTTCGTTTTCAGGGGTAGAAACTTCAGCCTGGCTCAATACCGTATCAGCAGCGCTGTCTACCACAAGTGTAATGTGGTTTGACCGCTTCCGAATCCGGTGACCACGGCCTTGTGGAGCTGGCCGAAGACGCTTCAGCATCGGACCACCATCAACAAAAATCGTCTTTACATAAAGATCGGCATCTTCGATGCGCTGATCTTCGTTCTTCTGCTGCCAGTTGGCAACGGCCGACAAAAGCACTTTCTGCAATACGTCGGCACCAGCTTGTGGCTGATATTTTAACAGGCCCAACGCCCGGCTAACGCGCTGACCACGAATGAGGTCGGCGATTAACCGCATCTTACGGGGCGACGTGGGCACATCTTTAAGTTTTGCTACTGCTTCCATGTTTGTATGGCTTTGGGTCCGGGGCAGCGGGTGAAGGGCTTAATACCCTTGGTCCAATGCCCAACGCCCTATGCTAGTTTATCGTTTGCCCTTGTCTTTCTTGGCGGTGTGACCCCGGAAATTGCGCGTTGGTGAAAATTCACCGAGCTTGTGGCCTACCATGTTCTCCGTTACATAAACCGGGATAAACTTGTTGCCGTTATGAACAGCGAAGGTGTGGCCTACGAAATCCGGCGAAATCATCGAACGACGCGACCAGGTTTTGATGACCGATTTCTTGCCCGAGTCATTCTGGGTCTGAACTTTATTGTCCAGACGGAAATCAATATAAGGGCCTTTTTTGAGTGAACGTGCCATGTTTATCTGTTACTTTTTGCGTCGGCTAATAATCATGCTTTCAGATGCCTTGTTCTTATTACGGGTCTTCTGACCTTTGGCGAACTGGCCATTGCGTGAGCGTGGGTGACCACCCGATGCCCGACCTTCACCACCACCCATCGGGTGATCGACAGGGTTCATAACTACCGCACGAACGCGGGGACGACGACCTAACCAGCGATTACGACCAGCTTTACCTACGACAACGTTCATGTGGTCGGGGTTCGATACCGAACCTACCGTAGCCATACCGGCGCTCAATACACGACGTGTTTCGCCGGAAGGCAGACGCAGGATAGCGTATTTGTCTTCACGACCAACCAACTGAGCGTATGTGCCAGCCGAACGGGCCATTGCACCACCTTTACCCGGTGTCAATTCAATGTTGTGAACGATGGTACCAATTGGCATCAGCGCCAAGGGTAAAGCGTTACCAACATCGGGAGTTGACCCTTCGCCCGACCGGATAGTCTGGCCTACGGTGATACCCTGTGGTGCGATGATGTAGCGTTTTTCGCCGTCAGCATACTGCACCAAAGCGATGCGTGCTGTACGGTTTGGATCGTATTCTACAGTCAAAACTTCGGCAGGCTGGCCGACTTTATCGCGCTTGAAGTCAATAATACGGTATTGCCGCTTATGACCTCCTCCAATGTAGCGCATAGTGCGGTGACCTTCGTTATTACGGCCACCGGTTCTCTTAATGGGCTCCAGCAGGCTTTTTTCTGGCTTGGAGGCTGTTATTTCCGCAAAGTCGGGTGCCACGCGAAAACGTGTACTCGGCGTTATTGGTCTTAGTTTTTTAACTCCCATGACTGATTAATTGGTAGAGCAGTGCTCGGTTTACAGGTCAGCGTAGATATCAATTACTTCGCCTTCGGCAACCGTAACAATTGCTTTCTTAGTGGTTGGGGTCTTGCCCGATACAACACGTCCGTTGATGTTCTTGCTGCGTTTCTTTCCATATACCCGGAAGGTATTAACAGCTTCAACGTTTACGCCATACATTTTCTCGATAGCTTTGCCGATTTCGAGTTTGTTGGCTTTTAGTTCAACCTCAAAAGCATACTTCCCCTGCTTGTTAAGGCCCGTCATTTTTTCTGTGACGATTGGTCGTTTTAGTACGCTCATGGTTTATTTGTCGAACAACGTTTGAATGGTTGACAGGGCGTCTTCGCTAATGAGCAGTTGGTCGGCGTTCATCAGATCGTAGGTATTCACCTGCGAAGCTGTTGTAACTTTCGCCTTCTGAACGTTCCGGCTCGACAACACGACATTCGTGTTTACGTCGGGCAGAATCAGCAGCGTTTTCTTACCCGTTACATTCAGGTCACTCAGGAACTGGATGTAATCTTTCGTGCGGGGAGCTTCCAGCGCAATGCTGTCGATAACTGAAATTTTCTCAGCTTTCGCTTTAACGGCATAAGCCGACTGGCGAGCCAGCGCTTTCACTTTCTTGTTCAGTTTGAAGCTATAGTCGCGGGGGCGAGGTCCAAAAATGGTACCACCACCAACGAAGACCGGCGACTTGGCGCTACCCGCGCGGGCACCACCTGTACCTTTTTGCTTCTTCAGTTTGCGGGTTGAGTGTGCGTTTTCTGCACGCTCTTTCGCTTTGTGCGTTCCCTGACGCTGATTGGCCAGGTATTGTTTCACGTCGAGGTAAATCGCGTGTTGGTTCGGCTCAATACCGAAAACCTCTTCCGGAAGCGTGACCTTTTTGCCTGTGTCCTCGCCTTTGCTGTTATATACGATTACTTCCATGACCTACTTCTCGATAATAACGTATGAATTTTTGGCTCCTGGAATTGAACCGCTAACAACGAGCAGGTTTTGCTCAGGCAGAACACGCAAAACGCGTAGGTTTTGAACCTTCACACGGTTGCCGCCCATACGGCCGGCCATCCGAAGACCTTTGAACACACGCGATGGGAACGAACAGGCACCGATCGAACCTGGGTGACGACCCCGGTTATGCTGACCGTGCGTTTGACCGCCTACACCACCGAATCCATGACGTTTCACAACGCCTTGGAAACCACGACCTTTAGCTGTTCCGACTACGTCAACGAAGTCAGTTTCTGCAAATACGTCGGCTACCGTAAGTGTTGCACCTAAAGCCAGTTCCTGATCGAATTCTTTAAATTCAACTAGTTTCCGCTTAGGTGTGGTGCCCGCTTTTTTAAAGTGGCCCAACTCCGGCTTGTTGCTGTGCTTTTCTTTTTTGTCGCCATAACCCAGCTGCACAGCTGTGTAGCCATCTTTCTCGACGCTACGAACTTGCGTTACGACACAGGGACCCGTCTCAATCACTGTACATGCCAGAGCCTGCCCGTCCGCATTGTACACGCTGGTCATCCCGATTTTCTTGCCAATTAAACCAGACATTTGTGTTTGTTTAAAGTAAGCAGGTAAAAAATAGGTATTCATTTCCCCGTTCGGACCTTCCGAATCGGGGCGCAAAGGTAGGCAAATAATCAGACGAATCCTATATCTGCTTAACTATCAGCCCCAAAACGACATAAAAAAAGGTCGGGCGCAAAGCACCTGACCTCAAATGGCAGACAGCACGATGCAATGCAACGTCCGTTTGCCGAAAAAGTCAGATGTGGTTTCCTTACGGACCTTCACCCTCGTATGTCGTTAGACTCGATGTTCCGAGTTTGGGAGTGCAAAAGTATGAAATAGTTAGGAGAAATAGAAAATTTATTTTAAAGAAGTTTTTTGGAGGTAGATCATCCCGTCTTTGGCAACCTAGTGGCTCCTGTATTCTTTATCAATTCGTGTACCGGATGGGTCGCATTTTAGGTTAAATAGCAGATAGTCATGAGTGTGATAGGGCGTTATAACAGAAGGATGTCATGTGACGATGACCAAATTAATTTCAAAAGAACTGTTACATAGCGACGCAACTCTACAGAACCATCGCTTTAAAGGCTGGCTCGTTAACACGACTTAAACGAACTATGAGTACTCCGTTCCGTAGTTCAGAAGTATAAAAACTACAGAGGCCGTAAAACAGTAGGTTTATCCCCTTTTCTCGTTTACTATACGATTTCTACAAACGCCTGAATTCTTAGCTCTTCATGTCTCAATCTGTAACTCGCCGTCAAACATTAGCGGCTTTGACTGCCACTGTGGGTGCCTCCCTCTCTGCAACTTCACTAGAAGCTAAACCTGCTCCGGCTGCCCAGTCTCCTTTTACAATTTGCCTGAACATGAGTACCATTCGGGGGCAAAAGCTGGGTTTTGTGAAAGAACTCGAAGCCGCTTCAAAAGCCGGATTTCGGTCGGTTGAAATCTGGATCGAGACATTACAGACTTACCTGAAAAATGGCGGGACAACAGCAGAGGCCCGTCGGATTCTTGGCGATAACGGAATAAAAGTTGAAAATGCCATTGGATTCGCCCCCTGGATTGTTGACGACGAAGCGGCCCGTGCCAAAGGGCTTGCTCAGTTGAAAAGCGAAATGGAGATGCTGGCCGAAGTCGGTTGCAAACGCGTAGCGACTCCCCCCATTGGTGCCCAGTCGCCGGGGAGTCCCAAAGTCGATCTATATAAAGCGGCCGAACGCTACCGGGCTATTCTCGAAATAGGCGACAAAACCGGCGTTGTTCCCCAATTGGAATTATGGGGTTTTTCGCCCAACTTGAGTCGATTAGGCGAAGTGATGTTTGTGGCTATTGAGAGTGGTCACCCATCGGCGCGGGTACTGCTGGATATTTATCACCTGTATAAAGGTGGTTCAGGAAATACGATGCTCCCGTTGGTCGGTAAATCGGCTATCGAAGTATTCCACGTGAACGACTACACCGCCAACTTCACCCGCGAGAAGATCGTTGATGCCGATCGGGTGTTTCCGGGCGATGGCGTGGCGCCGATTCGCGAGACGCTGAAGCTCATCAAGCGAACCGACCACCCAATCGTTCTCTCCCTGGAGGTTTTCAATAAAGAGTATTACGCACAGGATGCCCTGACCGTTACAAAAACGGCAATGGCAAAAATGAAAGCCATGGTGGCCGGACTTTAATACGCCCAGGCCATCAGGCCGCCATCAGCGGAAATGGTTTGCCCCGTTACGTAGCTTGACGCGGGCATACAGAGGAACGAAACCACCGAAGCTACCTCTTCTGGTTCGCCCACGCGATTCATGGGTGTTCGTTTCAGAATACCCGCTAATTTTTCGGGAATGGCTAAAACGGGCGTTGCCAGCGGGGTATTTATGTACCAGGGCGCAACCGAGTTGACCCGAATGCCATCTGCAGCCCATTCAACCGCCAGGTTGCGGGTGAGCTGAAGCATGGCTGCTTTGGTCATGCCGTACAGCGAACCACTACTAGTATGTGCCAGACCCGATACGGAGGAGATCATAACCACTTTCCCGGCAGAGGACGCTTTTAACATTGGGTAGGCCGCCTGAGTCAGTTCGTAAGCCGACCGTAAATTCGTGTTCAGGATATGGTCATACTCCGCCGGGCTGTAGTCGGCGGTAGGTTTCCGGACGTTAGTGCCCGCGTTGTTGACCAGAATATCCAGACTTCCCCAGTTCATCGTCACGGCTTGTATTACCTGAGCCGCAGTGCCGGGTTGGCTCATATCGACGGCTAGTCCATCGACGGTATGGCCCTGTTGCCGGTAGTCAGTTAGTTGTTGCTGGAGCAGCGTATTATCTCGCGCTACGATGAATACCGCAGCGCCGAGGTCGAGGAATTGCCGCACAATGGCTTCGCCAATTCCTTTAGTTCCGCCCGTTACGAGGGCACGTTGGCCGGTAAGCGACCAGAGTGATTGGTTCATGAGCTAAAGGTCATTAATTTTAGCTTTTCACCAAACTAAAACTGCTCACATGGACAAACGAATGAGGCTTCTGGCCGTACTGACGCTTGCAACAGGCGTTGTGCTGGCGCAGAATAAGCCTAAAGCCGAGGACGTACAAACATTCACGCTGAAGAACGGCATGAAATTCATGGTTCTCGAAGACCACTCCATTCCTAACGCTAACTTCTATACTTTCTGGAAAGTCGGCTCCCGTAACGAGGTACACGGCATAACAGGCCTGTCTCACTTTTTCGAACACATGATGTTTAATGGGGCCAAAAAGTACGGTCCCAAGCAATTTGACCGCGTGATGGAAGCCAACGGCGGCTCGAACAACGCGTATACAACGCAAAACACAACGGTGTATACCGACTGGTTTCAAAGCGGAGCCCTTGAAACGATCTTCGATCTTGAAGCCGACCGGATTCGTGATCTGGCTATCGACCCGAAAATGGTCGAGAGTGAGCGGGGCGTTGTGCTGTCGGAGCGGAGTACGGGGCTGGAAAATAGCAATTACCGGGTCATCAGCGAACTGGTTCAGGCTACAGCTTTTGTCGAACACCCATATATGTTTCCGGTAATTGGCTTCGAGTCGGATATTAAGAAGTGGACGCAGGCCGATCTGGAAAAGTATTTCAAAACGTATTACTCACCGAACAACGCCGTAGCGGTCGTAGTAGGCGATGTAACGGTCGCACAGGTTAAGAAACTGGCTGAACAGTATATTGAATCCATTCCGGCGCAGAAACTACCCGATAGTTTGCGGACCGTTGAGCCGCCCCAAAACGGGGAACGACGCGTAACGACCTACAAGGACGTGGCAACGCCGAATATCATGTTGGCCTACCACACGCCCGCAACAAGCCATCCCGATTATTATGCGCTCGATTTGCTGAGTGGTATTTTAAGTTCGGGTAACTCATCACGTCTAGTGAAATCGCTGGTGCTCGACTCCACCATTGCATCACGGGCATTTGCCAGCTTTGGCGAATCGTTCGATCCAAGCCTCTTCTCGATTTATGCCATTGCTGCCAGCGGGATCAAGGCCGAAAAGCTGGAACAATCGGTATTGCATAAGATTGACAAAGTCATCAATGAGGGCGTTACGGATGTGGAACTGCAAAAGTTGAAGAATCAGAAACTCATGGAGTTTTACCGGACGATGGAGTCAATCAATGGAAAAGCGAACTCGCTGGGCACGTATGAACTGTTTTTCGGTGATTACAAAAAGCTCTACGAAGCCCCGGCTCTCTACGAAAAGGTCACGAAAGAGGATGTGCAACGCGTGGCCAAGACGTATTTGACAGGTCGAAACCGCACCGTGGGGTATCTCTTGCCAGAGCCCAAAGCGAATCCAGTCAAAAACAATTAAATAAACCTGCTTATAGTCGCGTAGCGATTAACTATTTGTAGAAATCTGATTGCACACCCGAAATTCCTGGTTGCATAGCGACCGGACTACTGGCGTCGACAAATTAGAAATTACGGGTTACGTCGCTAAGCGACTGTAATTGCTCACGATATAACTGGCTACAAACATTAAGTCGCTAACGCGACCCGTATGTCGATTCAAAAATTAACAGACATCACTCAATGAAATTCATATTCACTTTTTTGATTGCCCTTATTGTAACGGGAGCGTCGCTGGCGCAGACGTTTAAAGTGCCGCCCTATCAAAAATTCAAGCTGAAGAATGGCCTGACGGTCTACTTGATGGAACAGCATGAGGTGCCGCTCATCAATGTATCGACGGTATTCGACGCGGGGGCTGTGCAGGATGGGAGCCGATATGGGTTGGCCAACATGACGGCCGATGCGCTGCTGTTTGGCAGTTCGAAATACACCAAGGCACAACTGGAAGAGAAAATCGAATATGTAGGGGCCAGCGTGGATACCTATGCCGGGAAAGAAGTCGCTAAACTGACCGCTTCGTTTGCGGTGAAAGACCAGGATCTGCTATTTGATATTATTCAGGATGTAATCACAAAGCCAACTTTCGATCAGGGTGAGTTTGATAAGTACAAACAGCGGCAGTTGCTCCAGTTGACCCAGCAGAAAGAAAGTCCGCGGGCGGTGGTGGCGTCGTACCTCAATAAGTTCGTGTTCGAAGGTCATCCCTACGCTAACCCATTGACCGGGACGCCTAATTCGGTATCGGCGATTTCGGCAAACGATGTCCGGCAGTTCTATCAGAAAAACTTCACCACCGATCGGGCGGCCATTGCCATCGTGGGCGACTTCAACACGGCGGCTATGAAAAAACGCATCACCAACCTGTTTGGCACCTGGAAAACGGCTCCTGCTACATCGCCCGCGCTGATAGACCCGGTCGTTGCGTTTGACAAAAGCCGAGTGTTGCTGGTCAATAAAGATGATGCCCGTGAAACAACGTTTTTGATTGGTGGCAAAGGCATTACCCAGAACAACCCCGATTTTATACCGGTTACCGTTGTCAACACCATTTTGGGTGGTCGATTTACGTCCTGGCTGAATGATGCTCTGCGCGTTAATTCCGGGTTGACGTACGGTGCCAGCAGCCGTTTTGGCACATTCCGCAAGAGCGGCACTTTCGCCATTTCGACGTTTACAAAAGTGAGTACAACCACGCAGGCGATCGACATGGCGATACAGGTACTGGACAGTTTGCACCGGACGGGCATCGACGAGAAAACGCTTTCGTCGGCCAAAAACTACGTCAAAGCCGACTTCCCGCCGAGGTATGAGTCGGCTGCTGAACTGGCGAATCTGCTGACGGATATGTTTAGCCTGGGTTTCGATGAGTCGTTTATCAACAACTTCCAGAAGAACGTCGATGGACTCACGGTAGCCAAAACCCGGCAGATCATCGACCAGTATTTTCCTAAGGACAAGCTTCAGTTCGTGTTGATCGGCAAAGCTGAAACCATTCGCGACAAGGTGAAGAAATACGGAGCCATCACAGAAAAAGAAATTAAAGCCGAAGGTTTTTAACCGGAACGCTACCAACACAAAGGGGCACGGGCAACACATTGAATAGATTTCTTTGTGCTGCCCGTGCCCCTTTGTGTAAATAACCCTACCTTTGCTGTCGAGTTTTCGGTGCCTGATGCTGCTTCGTAGTGGCTTTCAAGGCTTAAAAGGGAAGTTGGTGCAACACCAGCGCTGTCCCCGCAACTGTAAGTCTTACCTAAAATCGATTCAATCTACATGGCCACTGCGCTGATCGTCAGCGTGGGAAGGTCCGAACCGATAAGACGAGCCAGGAGACCTGCCGAAGACCATCCGTTGTTCTGGTGTTCGGAGGAAACGCCCCAATCGCGTGCTGCCAGTCACTTTGGTGCGCTGGCGATTAGATGCACATTTTGTACAGGAAGATAGTGGGAAAGAAAGCCCTTTATTGGTGGCTGCTAATGCCGTTTGTCGGTCCGTTTATAGCATATAACGGTTATGGACAAACAGATTCGTCGGCCGTATCTTTATCGGCGGTGACCGTTCGGGCTATCGCACCCGAACGGTTTCTGGCGGGGCAGAAGCTCCAGCGGATCGACTCGGCCACGCTGCTTCAGTTTCGGTTTGGCTCACTAACCGATCTGCTGGCATTGAACACGCCAATCGCTTTTAAGAATTATGGGCCGGGCCAGTTGGCTACGGTGGCCTTTCGGGGTACGTCGGCCAGTCATACGGCGGTGCTCTGGAATGGGATCAACATCAACCAGCCAAATCTGGGCCTGACCGATTTCTCGACCCTTCCCGTGGCGGGTTTCGACCGGCTATCGGTGCAGTACGGCTCATCGGCGAGTGCGGTTGGCTCCGATGCCGTGGGAGGAAGCATTCTGCTGGGGAGTAGTCCCGTCTGGCAACCCGGCATTCGGGTAACGATTGGGCAGCAACTGGCCAGTTTTCAAAATAATAACACACAGGTTGGTGTTCGCTACAGTACCGGACTGGGGCCGACCTGGAAGCTATCGGGCAAGACATTTGCTTACCGAAACCAGTTCAACAACGTCTATCCGTACACCGAACGCCGGAACTACTTCATGGAGCAGTCGACAACGGCGCAGCGGGGCCTTGTTCAGGATTTGTACTTTCTGCATAAAAGCGGCCGGCAGGTATCCGTCAATGCCTGGATTACGGACAATGATCTGGTACTGGCACCAAAGGACCCTGTTGCGCGGGAACGCACCCGGACGCAATCGGCACGATTCCTGACTACCTACGAAACCAACCACCTTACCCTGCGCCTGGGCTGGATTCACGATGCGCTCGACTACGGCAAAGGAGACTTCCTCTCTCCCGACCATACCGAAACAGACCGGTTCATCAGCCGCGTTGAGCGGGAGTTTTCCATGATTCCATCACGAACGGGTGTATCGCTGAATCTGCGCGTTGGGGGCGAGTGGTCGCACTACCGCACCCGGACGGACGGTTACGGTGATCAATTGATTCAGGAAGATCGGGGCGATTTATACGCTTTACTCCGTCTGCAAACCAGCCGCTGGCTGGTGTCAGCGAATATACGGCAGGCGTTTGTTACGCGTTTCAACCCGCCCATCACGCCGTCGCTCGGTGCAGAATACAAACTGGTGCAGCGTACAAAGTTTGCGCTGACCGCCAAAGGGGCCGTCAGCCGTAGTTACCGCGTTCCAACGTTGAACGAACGCTACTGGATCGAACTGGGCGACCCGAATTTATTACCTGAAGACGGGTTCAATCTCGAAGCCGGACTTGCTTCGAATATCATCATTAACGAACACCTTCATCTGACAGCCGAAGTCACGGGTTACCGGAACCGGGTGGATAACTGGACGTACTGGAACCCAACGACCAATTACCACGTCGAAAATCTGCAACTGGTCGTGGCACGAGGGGGCGAGTTGACGCTGAACCTTGCTTATACACGCGACATCTGGCGGGCAGGTTTCCGGGCGGGGTACGCCCTAACGAGGTCGTCGCAGGAGCGGGCGTACGATGCCTATTCGCAGGATGTGATTGGCAAGCAACTGGTTTACGTACCGCTGCATACCGAGACCCTCAATGCGTATGTCCAGCGGGGACAAACCCGGCTTACGGTACAGACACAGGCGAACTCACGCCGGTACATCACTTTCGACAACAGCCAATTTTTCAAGGGCTCGACGTTAACCAATGTGTTGCTGGAAACGACCGCCAAAATCGGTCCGGTGCCGATTCGGGTGCAGGGTCAGGTCAATAATGTATTCGACGCGCTGCTATTCAGCGTAAAACGGAATGCCCTGCCGGGACGCAACTGGGCACTTAATCTGCTTATCAATTTACCAAATAATACCCAATGAACTATCAACCAACAAAAGGAATTCTGCTTGGCTTACTGGCCTTGAGCCTCTGGAACTGTAAAACTTCCGACCCAGAGCCAACGCCCTTCGAGTCGGGTGTACTTATATTGAATCAGGGTAATTTCTCCCAGAACAACGGGACCATTTCGTTTCTTCCGCGCACCGGCACGACCGTAGCTACGAGCATCTTCCAAACCGCTAACCCGTCTATGTCGATCAGTGGTAGCCTACAGGGGTATACCGACGTAAACGGCAAAGGGCTGATTCTGGTCGATAACAGTACCGCCGGTCAGGACAAGGTGGAGATCGTGGAGTCGGGTACGTTCAAATCGCGGGCTACCCTGAAAACCCCGGACATCGAAAACCCGCGTCAGGTGATTTCGGCGGGTCCGAACAAGGCCTATATCAGTTGCTGGGATGTTTCGGGTGATTTTAACGCCGGCACGTTTTACAAAGATCCCGGTTACATCGCTGTCGTCGATTTAAATACGAACACGGTTGTTAAGAAAATACCGGCCGTAAAAGGCGTTGAAAAGATGGTCGTTACCGGAACCGAAGCGTTTGTTGGCAGTGGCAGCTACACGGGTAGCAAGACATTGTTAATCATTGACACCAATACCGATACAGAAAAGCAACGGATCGACTTCGGGTCAACTCCCGAACCTCTCGCGGTTGATGCCAATGGTAAACTGTGGATACAGGCAGGTAATGAACTGGTACAGATGGACCCGGCGAGCCGGATTGTTGCCAAGCGAATTATGTTTTCGACCGCGCCCGGTTCAGTCGTTATCAGTGCGGATAAAAAGGCGTTTTATTACACCTTAAGTGGTAGAACCTACCGGCTGCCTATTGAAGCCACTTCCGCTTCGGGGAGTCAGATCATTGCGCGTTCGTTCAGTGCGTTAGGAATCGACCCGCAAACCAAACGAATTTACGGCAGTGTCATTCCGTCCTATGCGCAGGCAGGGTATGTACTTCGTTACGAAGAGAGTGGCGCATTGGTTGACTCCGTTAAGGCTGAAATTGCCCCGTCCGGGTTTTATTTCCGATGAGTCGCCAGCGGGCAATCATGAACTGGAGCGGGGGCAAAGATTCGGCCCTCGCTCTATATCATAGCCTCCGTTCCGAACGGTGGGACATACAAACGTTGTTGACAAGCGTCAATGAGCAGTTTGGCCGGGTGAGCATGCACGGGGTTCGTATGGAGTTGCTGGCCGCGCAGGCCGAGCGGCTCGGCCTACCGTTAACCTTACTAAAACTTTCCGGCGATGTGTCGATGGAGGAATACAACGACCGGATGCAGACAACGTTGCGGGAGTTGACCCAAAAGGGTAGTACCCACTCTATTTTTGGCGATATTTTTCTGGAAGACCTGCGGCAGTATCGGGAAAGTCAGTTAAAGCCGGTAAACCTCATCGGCGCGTTTCCACTCTGGCAGCGTAACACCATCGAACTTGTCCATGAATTTGTGGATTTGGGATTCCGGGCGGTACTTGTCTGCGTCAATGACAAACAACTCGGCGCGGAGTTTGTTGGGCGTGAGCTGGATTTGGACCTTCTGAAAGACCTTCCCAAAACGGTGGACTCCTGTGGAGAGAACGGCGAGTACCACTCGTTTGTCTACGATGGCCCCATCTTCTCGAGCCCTATTGCCTTTGAGAAAGGCGAAGTTGTCCGCCGTTCGTATGCGCCTTCGGGCGGCACCGACTGCCACTCCGACCAGACCGATAGCCGCTGGGATACGAGCTTCTGGTATCAGGATCTAATACTGCATTCGGCAATAAATCTCTAGTCGGTTTTTCGGTACAGCAAGCGACATGCCGAAACGAGAAAGTTAGATCAGTCTGGTCATTTGTGTATAAGACCCGGACAGACTAGTGTAGTTATTTCTTATTTCCAGTAAGTCTGTACCTAAGAACGGGGCCAGTTAAAGAGGTTCGGTTTGTAAGATACTGTGCAATAAAAAAGCAATTCAGGAGCAAAAGCGTTTATAATAAGCAGTAACCGGAATAAGTTTTGATGAGGGTTTTTTAAACGCTCTCAATAATAAAGAGGTTATTGGTATGTAACGTTATGAAAAAGCAACTGTTAACCATACTATCGCTGGGGCTGATGAGCATGTCGGCTTTGGCGCAAACTAAAACGGCACCGGCTGTTCCGCCTTCCATCACTGCAGCTATTGAGGGTATCACCAGTAAACGCTTTGTGGCTGATACTACGTATGGCGCATTGACCGCGCAGGACGATTCGCTGCTGGCAAAAGAACCCAGAGCCAACTGGAGTTTACTTCAGGAATCGGGAAATATGAGCTATTCGAATCTGGTGATTGGTACCCGTTCGTATCAACTGCTGATCACCAAGTCGCCGAAAGACGTGCATGCGACGGCAACCCTGCTTCGGTACACAACGCCGAAATCCAAACCCGAACCCATTGCGCGGGGAACGCTTCAGCCAAAAGTTGAGGAGAAAACAAAGTAAAAACCGGTTTATAACTGGCTTTTCCGGCCATGTTAAAGAAAGGTTGCTTTGTGTTTTTGCTGCTCCTGTCGGCAGTACCTCTAAGGACGATTGGCCAACATGCCATTGGTCAAACCAGTATTGCGCCCCGAATGCGGGTGATTGTCGATAACGATTTTAGTGGCGACCCCGATGGGCTCTTCCAGTTAGCTCATTTGCTGCTATCGCCTTCGGTCGATGTAAGGGCCATCATTGGTTCGCACCTGCGCGTGGGAGACGGGTTCGATAATTCGACTACCCAGGCCGACAATGCCGCCAAAAAAGCCAGGGAGCTTATCCAGGTGATGGGCCTGAAGACCGCCATTCCTGTCATAGCCGGGTCAAATATGGCCATGACTAACGACAGTACGCCCGTAAAAAGCGAAGCGGTGGCGTTTATTGTTCGGGAAGCGTTACGCACGGATACAAAACTGCCTTTGTATGTTCTCTGCGGAGCCGGGCTCACCGAAGTGGCCTCGGCATTACTGACCAATCCGCAAATTGCCAATAAACTAACGCTGGTCTGGATTGGCGGGCCGGAATACACCGATCTGGCACTGCCCCCGCCGAATTACTCCACACCCGAGTATAACCTCAACATAGACATTGCCGCAGCCCGGGTTGTGTTTAACCGAACAGCCGTGCCTATCTGGCAACTACCCCGAAACGCCTACCGGCAGGCCTTGCTCCCCTATTCGCAGCTTTTACTGAAGGTAAAGCCATACGGTAAAGTGGGGAAGTACCTGGTCGATGTGCTTGAGCAGATCATGGCCCGGATGAAGCAGTATGGACTCAACATTGGTGAAACGTATGTGCTTGGCGATAGTCCGCTGGTGCTGCTCACGGCCTTGCAGTCCTCCTTCGAGGCCGACCCATCGTCCAGTGAGTATGTACTTAAACTGTCTCCGCACATTACGCCCCGGGGAACATACGAATACAACCATACCGGACGTCTGATCCGGGTGTACAACCGGCTGGATATTCAGTTGATGTTCACGGACTTTTTCGCCAAGCTGGAGTTGATGGGGAAACCATGAGCAAAACTTAAAATTTGCTTAGAGTTCACTTTCTTGTCAACCAGATAGATACTTCGGTCGTTTAATAGCTAATCAATACGAACTCCGTACGAATGGCCGATAGACCTTCCCGATACGCGCAGGTGCTGGCCTGGCTTGATCAATACATTATCCGGGGGCTGTATACCGAGCGAATTCGCCGGGTTATTCTGCAAAGTCTGCCGTTTTGGGTCGCTTCGTTGCTTACCGGGCTCGTGGCCGTCGGTTATGAAGAAGTGTTCGTATTGGCGGAAGATATTAGTTTTACCTGGATCGAGGCAAATCCCCTGCTGGTATTTTTGCTGACGCCCCTTGCCTTCCTGCTGGCCTGGCTGTTGGTACGAAAACTGGCTCCGGCAGCCAGGGGAAGCGGTATTCCACAGGTAATGGCTGGTATTGAACTCTCTAATCCCACAACGCACGGGCGTATCGGCTATCTGCTGAATTTGCGGGTGGTAGCGGTGAAAGTGTTGAGCAGTCTGGTCTTGCTGGCGGGTGGTGGAGTCATTGGTCGGGAAGGGCCAACCATTCAGATTTCGGCAGCTATTTTCCGGGCCATCAATCGGCTGCAACCGGCGGGCTGGCCCCAGTTGTCGCGGCAAATTGCCCTCGTTACGGGTGGCGCGGCCGGGCTGGCAGCTGCCTTCAACACGCCCCTTGGCGGGATTGTCTTCGTCGTTGAAGAGCTTACACAGACGCACATTACCCGCTTTCGTACCGCGGTGTTCACCGCCGTTATCATTGCCGGTATGACGGCGCAGGCAATTCAGGGACCTTATTTATACCTGGGCTTTCCTAAAGTAACAGCGTCGACGGGCTGGTTTCTGGGCATTGTCGTACTCGTTGCCATGTTCTGCGGACTGGCAGGTGCTGTATTTGCCAAAACGCTGTTGTGGGTAAACGCCTATCGACGACGGTTCACCACGCTGCCCCAGCAGGCGGCCTGGGTAGCTGGTTGCGGCCTGGTGATGGCGGCTCTGGCGTATGTGATCGGTACCGACGCCGTGGGAACGGGCAAACCCATCATCAACCGGTTGCTGTTTCAAAATGATCATCTAACGCCCTGGTACCTTTTCCCGATCCGATTTGCGGGTATGGCGCTCAGCTACAGCAGCGGAGCCGCCGGGGGCGTTTTCGCAACGTCGCTCAGTGCCGGGGCCATCCTCGGAGATGCCCTCTCCCGGTTGGCCCGCGTAACCCCGAGTGATACAAATCTGGTTATTCTGGTCAGCATGGTGAGCTTCCTGACGGGTGTAGTCCGTTCGCCGTTCACCGCAGCCATCCTGGTGCTGGAAATGACCGACCGGCATTCGGCTATTTTTCAGTTATTACTCGGCGGCCTTATGGCGCAGGGAGCTGCATCGCTGATTGACCCGGTTTCGTTTTATGAACATCTAAAAGAAGGGTTCATCAAGGAAACGCTGGCGCAGCCTGTTGCGTCGGTACCGGCTGCTGTCCGGACAGATACTGACTAGTTTAAATCTGTTTTTCGGGTGGGTATAACCGCCGGATGAGCCGTTCCATCGTTAGCCCCTGCCCAATCACAGAAAAGAGAACTACCGCGTAAGTGATAGTCACAATGAAATCTTTCTGAGGCACCGAGCTACTGATCGATAAGGCCATGGCAATAGAAAGGCCACCGCGCAAACCGCCCCAGGTAAGCATAATCGGGGCTTTTGAGTCGAGGTCGAGCCAGCGCCGAGCCAGCGAGAATGGGATAATGATGGCCATATAGCGAGACAGCAGCACAATCAATATAACAGCGATATAGATGATCCAGTAAGAGATGTGAAACTCAATGACCAGCAGCTCAATGCCGATCAGGACGAAGAGCAGTGCATTCAAAATACTGTCGATCAACTCCCAGAATCCATCTACATATCGTTTTGTGGTCTGGCTCATGGCATCCTGCCGGGCGTTATTATCACCTACAAACAAACCGGCCACTACCATGGCCAATGGGCCTGAAATGTGCAGGCTTTGGGCAAGGAGGTATCCACCCATTACGGCGGCTACGGTAATCATCACTTCGGTTTGGTAGTGGTTGATGGAGCGTAGGAGCCAGTACATGAGGTAACCCAGCGCTACTCCGAAAATGACGCCACCGCCAGCTTCTTCCACAAATAGCCAGACGATCTCCCCGGCACTTACACTTTCAGTGCCATTAAGAACGATCTGATAGATAGAGGCAAAGATTACAACGCCCACACCGTCGTTGAAAAGCGATTCCCCGACAATGTTAAGTTTTACGCTTTCCGGTAGCTTGAATTTCGCCAGAATGCCCAGTACAGCGATTGGGTCCGTAGGGGAAATGAGCGCGCCAAAAAGCAGGCAGAGCAGAAAAGGTATATCAATGCCCAGGAACTTGGTGGCGTAGTAAACGCCTGTGCCAACTAACGCTGTGCTGAGCAATACACCCACGAAAGCAAACAGCATCACTGACCGACGTTCGACCCGCAACTTGGCGGCATCGGTGTGGAAGGCCCCTGCGAAGAGCAGGAAACTTAACATAACGTCAAAC
The DNA here is from genome assembly GCF_054781875.1 of Spirosoma pulveris. Taxonomy (NCBI): domain Bacteria; kingdom Pseudomonadati; phylum Bacteroidota; class Cytophagia; order Cytophagales; family Cytophagaceae; genus Spirosoma; species Spirosoma pulveris. Next base: position 98,751 of record NZ_BAAGTO010000010.1, on the reverse strand, counting down.
AGAGCTTTCTCAAAGTCGATTCCGCGAATAGTTTCCCGCACCAGTTTCAACGCATCGGGGTAGACTGCATTCGTGCCGATCAACAGCAACGAAAATCCCAGCGATATAACCATAATACCAATGGCATCGGGTAGTTTGAGCCAGCGCGTATTTAAGTAAGCAAATAGAGCCGAAGCGACAATGAGCAATGTAATCAGGGTAAATAGATCCATAATTGAATAGGGTACCGTATAGTGATGTATTAATTTCCGATTAAAGTCTAATGGTACTAACTAAACGGTGCCTATTCGTATATGTTAGGAAAATGATTCCGGTAACGCCTTTCGGCGTAACTCACCCTGTACCAGCTGAATCGCATTTTACTCGATTCTCAAGTGGCGTTTTACGTTGACTATTTATGCTGAAATAGGAAGAATCAATTATTTATCTGGTTTATTACGGGTTCACAATCAGGCTTTTTGACGTTAATTTAGTAGTATTGGAGGAATTTTAGTTGCCAAACTTTACTATACTACTCACTTTATATATGCAACGTAGAGAAGCCCTACAACAGGCAGCCCTAATGATGGGGGTTATGCTATCGGCTCCCACGCTGGCGGGTGCTATGGGGCGCGTGACTAACGCAGGTCCCAGCCTGGCCGTCTCGCCCGATCAGGAAGCCCTGTTAGCCGAGGTAGCCGATGTGATTATCCCAACGACCAGTACACCGGGAGCCAAAGCCGCCGGTGCCGAAAAATTCATTGTCCGGGTCATGCGCGACTGCTACCCCAAAGCCGATCAGGAAAAATTCTATGCGGGTCTGGCCAAGCTGGATGCCGATAGCAAAACCAAGTTCGGCAAAGGATTTGCCGCGCTGGAAGGCGCGCAGAAAATCGAGATGGTCAAACAGACTATGACTACCGACAAGCCCTTCTTCCTTCGTATGAAAGAACTAACAACCACCGGTTACTTCACCTCCGAAATCGGTGCCACCAAAGCCCTCGAATACCTGCCCGTTCCGGGCCAGTTCAACGGCTGTGCGCCCATGAAACCCGGCCAGAAGACGTGGGCATTGTGAAAAAGTAGGTAGGAGTTAGGAGCGAGAAGAGAGGAGCCGTCCGGCAGAATAAAAAGCGTATCATCTTCTCTATCTCGCAGGTCTAACTCCTTGCTCCTGATACTTACTCCTAACATAAGAGTAAGGCGTGAAAAGTGAAAAGGGCTACTGCATCAGCAGAGAGCATGCCGGTCAGCCCTCCTAACTCCTCGCTCCTAACTCCTAACTCTTTTAAAAGAACATGTACCTCAATATAGATTCTATTAAAGACCAGACGTACGATGCCATTGTGATCGGGTCGGGTATATCGGGTGGCTGGGCCGCCAAAGAACTGACCGAAAAAGGCCTTCGCGTGCTCATGCTCGAAAAAGGGCATAAGCTCGACCACGTAACCGACTACGAATACGCCATGAAAGATCCCTGGCAGACCAAATACAACGGTCGGCTAACGGAGGAGCAGAAGGAGTCGCATCCGAAACTGGCGCGCGATTACCCGTACAACGAGATGACCCAGAACTATTGGATGAAGGATACCGATTCCAATTACAAAGAAGTAAAGCGTTTCGACTGGTACCGGCCCAATATCGTTGGCGGTAAGTCCATTATGTGGGGGCGTCAGTCGTATCGGCTAAGCGATATTGACTTTGGCGCGAACGATCGCGAAGGTATTGCCGTCGACTGGCCGATTCGCTACAAAGACGTAGCTCCCTGGTACTCCTATGTGGAAAAATTTGCCGGCATTTCGGGTGAGAAGCTGAACCTTCCCCAACTGCCCGACAGCGAATTTCTGCCACCCATGGAGATGTACTGCGTGGAAAAAGAAGTTCGGAAACGGATCGAGAAGAACTTCCCCGGCCGGACCATGACTATTGGGCGGGTAGCTAACCTGTCGAAAGCTGCTCAGGCGCAGATGGGCGTTGGCCGGGCCTCGTGCCAGTATCGGAACAAGTGCTCGCTGGGTTGCCCTTACGGCGCCTATTTCAGCACGCAGTCGTGTACGTTGCCGCCAGCGGCTAAAACAGGTCGCCTGACCCTGCGTCCCGATTCTGTCGTGACGGAGGTGATGTATGACGAGAATAAAAAACGGGCTACTGGTGTCCGCATTGTCGATGCCGTAACCCTACAACCTAAAGAGTACTACGCCAGCATCATTTTCGTATGCGGCAGTACGCTGGGCTCAACGGCGGTGTTGCTAAACTCCAAGTCGAACCGCTTCCCCAATGGTCTGGGTAATGATTCGGAGCAACTCGGCCATAACCTGATGGATCACCACTTCCGCATCGGTGCCTCCGGCGATTGGGAAGGCGATCTGGACAAGTATTACATCGGTCGCCGGGCCAACGGAATCTATGTTCCGCGTTACCGCAACATCGGCAGCGACAAGCGCGATTACCTGCGCGGCTTCGGTTATCAGGGTGGTGGCAGCCGCCAGGGGTGGCAGCGTAACATTGCCGAAATGAGCTTCGGTGCTGATTACAAGGAAGAACTCACCAAGCCCGGTCCGTGGACAATGGGCCTCGGTGGTTTCGGCGAGACGCTGCCGTATCACGAAAACCGGATGTACCTCGATAAGAACGAGAAAGATAAATGGGGTATGCCGCTGGTGGTGTTCGACGCCGAACTCAAGGAAAACGAGAAGAAAATGCGGATCGATATGATGAACGATGCTAAAGAAATGCTGGAAGCATCGGGCGTTAAGAACGTGAAGGCGTATGATCGGGGCTCGTATCTGGGCATGGCGATTCATGAAATGGGTACCGCCCGCATGGGCCGCGACCCTAAAACGTCGGTGCTGAATGGTAACAACCAGATGCATGCCGTGAAGAACGTATTCGTGACGGATGGTGCCTGTATGACATCGGCCTCCTGCGTGAACCCGTCGCTGACCTACATGGCGCTCACCGCCCGCGCGGCCGACTTTGCCGTGAAAGAAATGAAGCGGAAGAGTATTTAGATAACATACTATGAATGAAAGAATCCCCGCTAGGCTAATTTTTAGCTGGCGGGGATTCTTTTTTTGGGCGTAATCGGAAGTTGGGTAATATTCAGTTTAGGTTGGAAAAGGTAAATGCATGATAATATGCCGCTTTCCAACGGAGTTGAACAGTATAGGGTCTGCTTGTCAAAACGCTTACAGGTATGAACGTCTATTTTCTTGCTCTGCTGTTACTGATTAGCGAAACGGCCTATTCTCCCTATGGGCAGCTATTACCGGAAACTAACAATAAAAGACACTATACGCCCGTGACGGCCCGAAAGGAAGCCGCTCTGCTTTATCAAAAGATAAAAGCGGGTTATTCATTTGATAAGCTGGCGCAGATGTACTCTCAGGATTATGGCTCCTACACGCTAGGTGGCAAATTAGGCTGGCAAAAAACAAATCAGTTTGTACCGGCTTTTGCCAACGTGGTTAACCAACTGAGTCCGGGTCAAATCTCGAAGCCCTTCAAATCGGATTTTGGCTATCATATCGTCCAATTGATAGACAGAAAAGAAGGGGAGGTTTTAACCAGGCATCTGCTTTTGAAGGTAAAGGGATAGTCCGTTACGTCCTCATTGTTCAGGACCAGTCCGGGTAGCGAAAATTAGATGATGAGCCGTACACCACCAAGTTCTTCAATGCGGTATTCGAACTTTTGACTAGGTGAGCCGATAAACATGAAATTGGTTGGGATCTGCCATTTTTCGGATAACTCCTGAATGAGTTCAGGTCCAAAATCGCCCCTGATTATTTCGAAGCTGATGTCAATTTCGGGATAGGCCCGGTCGAGGGTTTCGATATCCCGGTGTAAGTTATCGGGTATTGTAAACTCCTCACTTTCAATAGTTACAATACGCAGGCGATTTGTTTCTTCATTCTCCTCAATGTAGATCATAACCCGGTTGAGCGATGCGATGTCGTCGCCTTTGGAGAAGAAAACAAATTCCTGGTCGTTGATTTCCTTAATCGTTTGGTTAGTCCAGTCCGTAAACCGCTCAATGCTTTGTTTCATTGGCTTGAAGAAATACAGAATAATCGACAGCAGCCCGCTTAGTATCAGCGAACGATCCATCATCATCAGAGCTATCAAAAAGGTAGGGATGAAATATTCAAAAAAGACCAGTACGTAGTGCGGGTTCAGCATGACGTTTCCCAGAAGCGCTGTTCCAACGGCAATCAGTGCCAAAAAAACTGAGCCTGTCGTAGCCCGCTCGGGTCGGGGTAAGCGTTTTCGTCGAAGCTTGAGTAGTAGGTTGCCAATCCCAAACAAACCCATAACGGCCAGAAACGAAATGGCATAGACACCTGCTAGTGCCTGGAGGTTGCCGCCCGTGCTCAGTAAGACGGATACGCACAGGATAAAAAATACCAACAGTATATAATACGGCGCCTGTCGGCTGTTTTCTTTCAGCAAAAACTGAGGGAAAATCCGGTCTAACGTCATGCGTTTCATCAGCCCGCCAACGCCCACAAATGAGGTCAATACGGCACCACTCAGGACCAGCACCGCATCTACAGAAACCAGCCACGACAGCCATTGACCACCCGCCCGCTCGCCCATAAACGCAAGCAGGGATTCCTGGTGGCCGTTCACGTCGCCAATGGACATGATCCCTAGTGCCAGAATCGCAATCAGTGGGTTAAAAACTGTAACGATAACCCACATGTTGCGAAGCGTCTTTGGGAAAATGCCCGGTCCCTGTTCTTCCACGTAATTGGCTGAACTCTCGAATCCCGAAATGCCCAGCATGGCGGCTGCAAAGCCCGCAAAGAGCTGATAGGCAAGGCTATGCTCGGATTTAGTTGCAAAGTTAATTGTAAAATGTCCTGCGCCATTCGTTAACACATACCAGCCACAAACAGCACACAGGACGATCAACGTGGCCAGGTGAATGATAAAAATGACAATGGCGGCTTTCGACGATTCTTTTAAACCGAGCAGATTGAGCAAAAAGAACAGAAGTAACAAGCCAATGGTCCCCCAAATAATGGGCAACCCATGGTTGAACGCCGACGCATAATGAATGGCTTCATTGGCCGAAATAACACTGGTGGCAACGTACGAAAGGATGGTCAGGCAGGCCGCGAGTGAAGCCATCGACTTGTTGGCCGAATTGAGAAGTACGTTGTAAGCGCCCCCGTTGAGGGGTAACGCGCCGACGACTTCGCCGTAGATTTTTCGAAACAGAAACAGCGTTCCGCCCACCATTAATAACGAAATCCAGGCGAACTGGCCAGCATACATAATGCTGAGTGCCGAAACGTACAGGCAGGAAGAACTGATGTCGTTGCCGCAGATAGCCGTCGCTGGCAATTCACTTAATTTTGTGTGCGTTGTCATGAAAGGCTCCGTGTTTTCCCTCGTAAACAACACGAATCACACTCTAGTTAGTATTTCCTTAAAATCAGTCTCTTCAAGGGGCTGCCTATCGGTAGGTCGTCATACCGGATACCGGATTATCGGCAATGTTCGGGGGCTTTCAGGTTGCGAAGTCGATGACATGAATTATTAGGTGAATAAGCTGAACAGCTTCATCATTCAGGTGTTTTTCTATCAACAGCAAACGAATAACTTGATGGAATTGCAGAACATGAACGCGGCTCTACAAGACTACGCTCATGATTGCGACAATGGCTGTTGTCATGCTACTATTCATGCGCTCGATGTACCAGAACGCCCGAATGAATGCGATGATTATTGGCGGTAGTATTGCCCTGTTTGTTGCTGCCCTGTTTGGCGTCAGGAATCAGGTATTCATTAACGACAAGCGTTTCATGCAATCCATGATTCCCCACCATTCGATTGCTATTCTGGTCAGTAAAAACGCTGATCTGAAAGACCCGGAAATAAAAAAACTAGCCCAGGGAATTATTGAGGCCCAGGAACGGGAGATTGCCCAAATGAAGCAGATACTCTGCCGAATGGAAAATAAATAACGGGTTGCCTACACTCGGCTAAAAGTCCCGTTCCTCCGATGACGAATCGGAATCCCGCTCTTCGTTATCCCGCACGTTAACGATCTTCCGGCTTAACCGGTAACTAAACCCGATGAAGCCAATCCGGCTTTCCCGTTTTCCGACGGTATTTGCCAGAAAATTTGGCCCGAAGCTGTCGATCTGAAACTGAAGGGTGTTGAAGATGTCACTCACCCGAAAATTAAGCGTTCCCCGGCCTTTCAGTACATCCTGCTTCACGCCAATGTCCACATTGAAAAAGCTGTAGATGGTTCCCTGCGCAACGATGAATGGCGAACGGTAATTAACCGCCACTTGAATGGCCGTTCCGCGCCAGGGTCGAAGATCGGTGGTGACGCGGCTTGTCCAGCTTCGGTTGGTTCGAGTCAGTACGCCCGGTATGTTGGCCCCGCCCTGAATGGTCCGCTGAAAAAAGGTGAACGTGCCATTGACTTTCCACCAGTTGGTAATGTCCTGATTTGCCACCACTTCCAGCCCGTAGTTCTGCGACCGGTTCAGGTTAAGCGACGTCTGCTCGGTAATGCCATCCTCGCGCAGCGTGCGGTAGCTGGTAATCTCGTTGTTTGTTTGCCGGTAGAACAGCGATGAGTTGACGGAGGTCGTTTTGCCATTCCACAGATAGCTCAACTCCATCGAATTAATTAGTTCCGGACTTAGCTGGGGGTTTCCAAAGCGGATATTGAGCGGGTCGGAGAGGTCGACAAAGGGGTTGAGCGAACGTACCGAGGGCCGGTTGATGCGCCGGGTATAATTGAGCTGTAATTTTTGCTCTTTGGTCAGGTTATAATTAACAAACGCGCTGGGAAACAGATAGATATAATCCCGTTTGCTTTGCTGGCCCGTTGTGCGCTGATCGGTGAAGATGCTGGTATATTCCGTTCGGAGTCCGGCCTGGTAGCTGAACTTCTTCAGCTCATTACCAAAATTGATGTAAGCGGCACTAGTGTGCTCGTTATACAGAAAGTTGTTACTGATGTTGGGGTTTAGCTCCCAGCTGTCGCTGAGCAGATTTTCGAACACATAGTTAGCCCCCAGTCGGCGGTAGGTGTACTTTAACCCCGTTTCCATCCGCTGCTTATTCTTAAGGGGGTTAACAAAGTCGGTTTGCAATACCGCTACGCGATTGTTCTGGTAATTACTGGCCCGCTGCTGCCCGATCAGGAAATTAGGCGTCAGTAAATTCTCGGGCAAGGTCGTTGTGTTGGTGAAGAGTTGATTTTCCGTTCCACTGTTGGTCGATAGGGTCGCGTCGACGGTTAGTTCGCGTCCTTTTCTGTCAAACGTCCGGCGGTAGCCAGCGGTATAGTCAAGGCCGGTTTGGGGTTCCCGCTCTTCGGTCGACCGGCGGGTCAGGCCCAGCGATTCCCGGCGGGCATTCTGGGTGTTGAACGTCTCAAATTCGGAATCGTAGCTGTACCGGGGCCGGTATAAGGCCGATACGGTGAGGTTGTCGCGGGAAGTCAGTGCATAATCGAAACCAAGCCTCAGGTTGTTATTAACACTCCGCCGAACGGCATCGTTGCGCTGGGAAAGATAGCTTACTGAGTCTGTGAACAGGTTTTGACGATCCGAAATACGGTACTGGAAACGACGAAAATCCCGAAAGTTATAACTGCCGAACAGGTTGAGCTTTTTCAGCCGGGCGTTCAGATTCACGGAGGCATTGTATTTATCCCGCGTGCCGACATTAAGCTGAACCGTTCCGTTAAAACCGGGTGCCCGCTCTTTTTTCAGGATGATATTGATAATGCCCGATGCGCCATCGGCATCATAGCGGGAGGATGGATTCGTAATAATTTCGACCCGTTCGATGTTACTGGCCGGAATCTGGTCCAGCACCGCCTGCCGGTCGAGGCCCGTCAGGCCGGACGGTTTCCCATCCACCAGCACAATAACATTGCTGCTACCGCGCAAACTGAGGGTTCCATCGACATCGACTGTTACGGACGGAACATTTTGTAAAATATCAACGGCCGATCCACCCTGGGCAATGGGCAGTTGATCCACATTGACCACTTTCTTGTCGAGTGAATATTCATACGCCTGCCGCTGCCCCTGAACCACTACTTCTTTTAACTGCGTTGCTGTTTGGGTCAGCACAACAGTACCCAGATTTACGGATGGGTTACTCCCGCTGATGCGAATGCCCGTAAGTTGCCTGGGCGCGAAACCCAGGCTCTGAACGAGGGCATAATAACCACCGGGAGCCAGGCTATTGATGGTAAAAAAACCTTTCTCGTCGGTAAGGCCATCCGTAACGGAGCTGGAATCACTGGATCGGAAAAGCCCGATACTGGCAAACTCAACAGGTTGGGCCTTTCCATTCTGCATGGCCGTTAGCCGACCCGTCAACGCACCGATGGCAGCATCAGAAGCCGTATCTGTGTCGCTACTGTCGGCTGGTGTTTGAGCGTTTAGGTAGGGCGTTTCCTGGCCCACCGTGTCGGGCTGCATACCCAACATGCGCAGAACATCCTGCCCGGCAGGAGCTGGCTGTTGAGCCATAGCTTCGCCAAGGAGTACGTTGGTAAAAATAACTACCGAAAGTAGGGGTGTATACTTCATAAGGCAGCATTTAGAGTAGCGGAAAAGGTAAGAAGCTGTTTGTATTATCACTTTGGCAGCAACGTGCGGCTCAAATCGACAACTCAAACAACTGGTAAGGCAACCGACTGGTCGTCGGGCTGAAAACACTTTTTTAGGTGTAGAGAACCTGAAGATAGGTTGGCGAAGAAATGGAAAACCCGTTTTTGGATCTAGTAACAGACAGGTCTTTTGGTAGCGGCAACTGGCTACAAATTTCCTGAACGGGTTTTAAAGAGAGCTTAACAAAAACTTAGAATTTCCTTAAAATCAGAGCAGTTGGTACCACGAACGGCTACCTCAACCACAAAAGTAGATGATGAGTTGCCGGCCCGGATGTATAGTTTATGACTAACTGTCGGCAGAAAGGCAGCCGTATAGTTCGGAATGGTTATTCAAGGATAATACGGCAAGGCAGAAGTCGATGTCGCCTTACTGTTCATTGTCAACGTTCATATTCTGTACCCGAACAGCGTTTAGAATCGCCAGCATAGCTACGCCGACATCCGCAAAAACGGCTTCCCACATGGTTGCCAGCCCGCCAGCTCCCAGAATCAGCACAATACCTTTGACCGTTAACGAAAGGGTTATATTCTGCCAGACAATCCGGCGCGTAGCCCGGCCAATAGCTATGGCCGTCGCAATTTTAGATGGTTCATCATTCTGGATAATAACATCGGCGGTTTCGATGGTGGCATCCGAACCAAGGCCACCCATGGCCATACCGACATCGGCCAACGCTACAACAGGAGCGTCATTAACGCCGTCTCCCACGAACGCTACCTTCTGGTTGGGATCACCGGCCAGCTCGCTTTTTAGCCGCTCAACCTGCGCGACTTTATCTTCGGGTAAAAGATCGCCGTGGTACTCATCGACGCCCACTTGCCTGGCGACCAGCTCAACCACGGCCGACTTATCACCCGACAGCATGACGGTGCGTATACCCTCGCGCTTCAACCGGCTAACGGCAGCTGCCGCACTGGGTTTGATTTCGTCAGCAATAGTAAAGTGGCCCGCAAACTGCCCATCGAGCGCGGTCATAACGACCGTATAGGGCACCTTTGTCAAGGATTCATCAAACGATACGTTGAATTTGCGGAGCAGTTTAGCGTTACCCGCCAGCATATCTTTACCCCCAACGCGCCCTTTAAGTCCATGGCCCGGAATTTCCTCTACGTCTTCAACTGAAATCGTTTCGTAGTCTGGCTGAATAGTCTCACGACTTGCATAGGTAACGATAGCCGTAGCGACGGGGTGAGTCGATTTGCTTTCGAGAGCGGCAGTTAGCCGGATCAATTCATGAGCGTCGATGCCAATCGGCTTTATTTCCTGCACATCGAATACACCTTTGGTTAAGGTGCCGGTTTTGTCCATAACCACCGTTTTAAGCTGGGTCACCAGGTCAAGAAATACCGAACCCTTGAACAGAATACCCTGTCGTGAACCGGCACCGATGCCGCCGAAGTAGCCCAGTGGAATGGAAATGACCAGCGCACACGGGCAGCCGATAACCAGAAAAATAAGTCCCCGATAAAGCCAGTCTCGAAACTGATAATCAGGAACAAAAAAGTAAGGAAGTAGGGTAATGAGTACCGCCAGTCCGCAAATCGCCGGTGTGTAGATCTTAGCAAATCGGGCAATAAATTCCTGCGTCTGAGCCTTACGACCCGTTGCCTGCTGCACGAGCTTAAGAATACGCGATAGTTTGGAATCCTGATACGGCGTTGTTACGTCCATCTCAACCAGCGACTGTCGGTTAATCATGCCGGCCAACACGGATTCGCCTTTCTGAATTGTGCGGGGCACGCTTTCGCCCGTTAGCGCTGCCGTGTCGAACGAGCCCTGTTCAGAACGTAGCGTACCGTCAAGCCCTACTTTTTCACCCGGCTTCACCTGAATTATGTTACCCACGGCAACGGTCGCTGCCCGCACCACTTTCGTCTGACCCTCGTGAATGAGCGTTACTTCGTCGGGTCGGACGTCGAGCAATGCCTTTACTGATCGACGCGCCCGTAGCACAGCCGCTTCCTGAAACAGTTCGCCAATAGTGTAGAATAGCATCACCGTAACGCCTTCCGGATACTCCCGAATGGAAAAGGCCCCCAGCGTGGCTACGCCCATTAAAAAGAATTCCGTGAACACGTCTCCGCTGGTTATTCCGCTCCACGCCCGGCGTAGCACAGGCCAGCCCACAGGGATATAAGCCGCCACATACCAAAGAAGCCGCCAGGGATCATGAAACCAGCCCGGCGAGGCCGATTGGTCATCTCCCGCGAAGTGATCCAGCCCAATGCCAATCAAAAGTAGCACCAGGCTACTACTGGCTGGTGCATACGTACGCCAAGTCTGACTATCTCCGGCCTTTGATGAGTCTTCTTCATCTGAAATAGCGTCTGAAGCGGGCGTAGTGCCTTCCTCAATTAATTCGACATCGTCGTGGTCGTGCGTATGTTCGTGTGCCATCCTGTTAGTAGGCTACTTATTTGGATTCAAACAAAGTAGTATTATGTATTATGATGCCAGTTATCAAGCAAGCATTCAATCCTGGACTCTTTCTCAAGGAATCAAACCGATGACTTACCATTTCTGCATAAATCACCGGTTTGAATTTCACTAAGTTAATCTACTGTCTGTCATATCAGGAATAAGCCGGTTTGTCGATATCCGGTTTGTCGTTGGGGTTTCTGTTCGGATTCATTACCCGAACATTTTGACCCGGCTCATCGGGCCCGTCCGTATACCGCTCGTTCAGCTCATCATCAGGAAGTGCTTCGTTGGGTAAATCGCTGACAGGCTGTTCGCTGCTTACGCCACTGTGTCCTTCTGTCGACTGATTTTCCAGCCCATCAGGCGAAATGGCTTTTTTTGCCCGGATAATGTCTTCTCTCTCGTCGCTTTTCATATCGCTTTAATTTTAAAATTGAATGTATTGACTCCATTATTTTTCGGTTGTCAGAATCGTTTGCCCCGCCGGATACAGTATGTCGGCGTTGTCTTCAGCCGTAATGAAAACGGCCTGAGGTTTGGCAACGGCTGCCGTGGTTAAAGTCGCCGTCAGGGCTTTACCGGACGGATTCAGCTGACCCAGTTTTTTGACGGAATTGTCATTCTGCTTCATCCAGACCAGGTACGTATCTTTGGCAGGTGTCAGTTTTTGGGATTCTGCCAGGTTCTGGACCCGTACATCCAGTGTGTAATTTTCGTTCTTGTCTTTCTTGACGTTGATAGTACCGGCAGCTGCGGGAACAACCGATGAGGTGGTAAAGGTCATTTTAGGTGTACAGGCATTGATCGTTAAGAGTAAACCCAGCAGCATGATTGTTCGGATCGTTTTCATTTCGTTGACGTTTTAGATAATTTTTAATTCGACGTTTTTTCCAGGCGGTCTTTCACATACAACTCCTGAATAATCACCAGCAGGACGGCAATGAGCGGAGAGGCAAACAGGACGCCCGCCAGCCCGACCAGAATGCCCAGCAACACCTGCCCGAACAGGAGCAGAGCGGGCGGTAGGGAAACAAACTTTTTATCCAGCAGGGGTGTCAGCACATACCCTTCCAGCGATTGCACGCCCATGTATAGCGCAAAGACATACACAACCGAGCTCGCGCCCTGTGGTAAAGCCACCAGTAAAGCCGGAGCCAGGGCAATGTAAGGACCCAGGTTAGGAATGAAATTCAGTATGCCAGCCAGGATACCCAGCACAATAGGAAAGGGAATGCCAAGCAGGGCCAGACCCACACTGGTGGTTACTCCCACAACCGTCATCGTAATCGAACGGCTCATAAACCAGTTCTTCAGGGTCGCAAAACACTGGTCCATGACACCTAACAGTCGACTGCGGTACGACGGATGAAAGAGTTTAACAAATCCTTTTCGATATACTTCAGGGCTAGAGGCCAGGTAAATTCCGGTGATGATCACAATCAGTACATTAACCAGACCACCCAGCGTAGTGGAAAAAATACCGGTGATCTGGGTGAGCACGCCCATACCCCGACCGCCTGACGACAGGAGTTTACGGGGCTGGTCGGGTATGCCTTCCAGCAACTTATTACCCCACTCGGTTTGTGACAGGTTGCCTTTGAGTCGTTCGACCGACGCGGGAAGTGATTTCGCCAGTTCATTGGCCTGCTGGCTGACGGTGGGAGCCAGTCCCCAGATAATCCCTACCACCAATGCTATTAGCAAAAGCATCACCAGCCCCAGCGACAAGCCATACGATAACCGTGTTTTGCTACTGACGAACTGACTCAGGCCACTGAGTACCACCGCCACAATGATTCCGCCAAACACCAGAAAGAAGAAATTAGCGGCATACCCTACCAGCAGAAACAAAGCCGCAATCAGCAAACAAATAAATGCTGCCGTGGCCGTCCGTATTGGAAAGGAGGAGTGGTGTCTCATGGTGTATACAGAATTAATTTATCTAATTATTTTCTGCCAGAGTGGCATGGGTGACGTTTTGCAGACTGCGGATGTCGGACGAAGGACTATTGGAAATGACAGTGAATGATCCGTCGGTTTCCAGGACGACAGCCTTCACCTCGTCGGGATTAGCTGAACCGGAGCTGCGTATGGCCGCCAGAATTTCATCTTCGCTAACCCGCTGTTGACGCATGGCCTGCTTCAGGTAATGTCCCTGATGAAACAGTAGTGTCGGTTCTGCTTTGATGAGCTGCTTGAATCCCGGCCACCGCACCGACAGCCAGGCTACCATATATTGCAGACCCACCAGCAGTGCCAGCGCAGTCAAACCATCGGCCACTCCCGTTTGCCGCGAGACGATAATTGTCGATAGGGTAGATCCCAACGCAACGGTGACCACCAGATCAAATGCATTCTTTTTTGACAATGTGCGCTTGCCCGAAATTCGCAGGATAAGCAACAGACCAACGTAGGCCAGTATGCCAACGACCAAAATGCGCCCAATGCTTTCCCAGCCCTTAAAAAGCCAGTCGCTGATAGTGTGAACGACGACGTCGATCATAGTTGTTTACCGTTTAGGTCTGGCGTCTTTTTGGGCGTGGCCACGGGTGGGCGGGACAGAATAGCCGGTCCATTGGGTTGTTTTTCCAGCAGGACCACCGAATGCGGATACGGCATATCGATGTTGGCTTCATCGAGGGCCAGTTTTATGCCTGTCACCACCTGGTCACTCACCTTCAGAACGTTGGCCTGATGCGACTCTACCCAGAAATAAACCGTCAGGTTGACCGACGAACCCGCCAGTTCGGAAACGTATACCCAAGGGGAGGGCTCCTTGAGGACGCCATCAATACGACTTAAAACGCCGTGAATGACGGTACGGGCCTGGTCAATCGAATCAGGATACCCAATGCCCACCACAAACTTCACCCGACGTTTATCGTAGGCCGTCCGGACAAGGATCGAACTGGTATAGACATCCCCGTTTGGCAGAATCACGCGCTGGCCGTCGTAGGTTTTCAACCGGGTTGAGCGCATGTTGATGTCTTCGACGGTGCCTTCGAAACTATTGATCTTGATCTGGTCTCCTACTTTGAACGGGCGACGCCACAGAATGAGCAGGCCCGCAAAGAAGTTCTGGAGAATGTCTTTGAAGGCAAAGCCTATGGCTACGGATGTAATCCCCAATCCGGCGATAATATCCCCCGGCTTAAACGACGGAAAGAAAATGACGCAGGCGACCAGAAAACCCAAAATGGTGATGAGTGTGCTTACAATACGGCTCACCAGGTTGGCCAGCATATCGTCAATAGCGTGGGTTTGAACCGCCACCTTGTTGATAACTTTCCGCAGGAGTTTCCCCAGCAACCAGAACAGCACGAAGACAAAAATGCCCACCAACAGGTAAGGGAGCCGCTCGGCTGTGCCTTTCAGGAAATCACGAACGGTGCGCCAGAACAGGATCAGGCCATCGTTAAGCGTAAATGGGGGTTCACTGACGCGCGGAGGTTGTAGAAAAATCAATAGAAAGGTCATACCGTTGGCATCAGACGCCCAATAGCTCCTGATTATTACTGGTGGTTCGTCTGTTACTCGTTTGTAGCAGGGGTCGGTAAAACAGGCGTTGGCTTATAAAACAGGACCAGCGTACCCAATCGCTTGTTGGGCGCCATTATGGGTGCCGAGAGTTCATAAACGGCTTTGTTGTTGAAATAGATATCCTCCTTCTGGAGCAGATAATCCGGGAAACGGCTGGCGAACACAATACCCTGATTTTTCTTGTTCGTCGATAGGGTCACCTTCCCGGCGGGGTCAACCAGCAGCATTTCCTGTACCCCTTTGTTTTGCACCAGCGTATTGAAGTATTCGTTGATTTCGCCGGGTTTGTTCTGTAACAAAGCGTTGCGAACAGCCCAGGCAAAAGTTTTCATCCCAAAGGTCAACTGCTGCTGATTAGCCGAAAGCTGGTTGTTTAACGCGGTGACCCGCATGGTACTTCGTTCCTGTATAAACTCCTCTTTAAGGGTCCAGTTGCGATACAGCAAATAGGCGCAACCAACGCCTAAAAGAATGATTGCGGCATACAGCACGTTTTTGGGGTCCAAACTAAGTTTAGACGTTGTTGTTGTTTCTGGCAGGGGTTGTTGAGTTGTCATCGTATCCGTTGAGTCATTAGGGTTATTAAATGCTATGACTGGATAGCATTTACCTCAAAGAACAGCGGAGGGCTTAGACAGGACTTAAGGAAAGCTTAGAATCTGGTTAGAAAGACCCTTCAATTAGTGAGACGATCTACACGAGCCGGCCTGAAACCCGCCAACATACATGGGTTTGCTTTATGTACCCGATTGGGAAGAAGTGATTTTTTGCCGAGTAGTATCCCGTTGTTCGGCATTACGCAGTTCGCGTTCGAGAAAGTAATTGAGGGCCGTTCTCAACACGGCAATAGCGGCCAAGAGGCCAATGTCATTCCAGGAGGGTGCAACGGCGGTCTTCAGAATGTCGGCACCTAGCTCCAGTTCAAGAGCCAGCGCCAGCGAGCGGCCCAGCGATAATCGGATTTCTTCTTTAGGTACTGCCAGACTGCGGTCTGTAGCAATCGCCAGCAGGAAACTCCCTAATGCCCGCACCGATGCCGTTGCAATAACGATGGCTGCCCCGGCTTCGATCCAGCGGGCCGATAATAGCGTAGTAGCCTTAATAAATTCTTCCATTGGCCCTCTAACGGGTCTACCAATCATGCGACTGAGTCAGTCATTGGTCTATCCGTTTTAAAGAATGTATAATCGTGGTGGCAAGCGAACCGATTTCCGTCAGCGAACAATAGGCCCTTTTGGCGATGTCTTTTGAAGCACTTTATTAATGGAGTAGACTACACCGTTTGTGGCCCGTACGTCGGCCTGAATAACATCCGCAACTGTACCACGTCCATCCTCAATCGTTATGTCGTTTCCCTGTTTGTGAATCACCAGAATCTGCCCCGTCAGGTTGGTTAAGGTCTGGCCATCTCTGAGTTGATCTGATGTCAGGCGGCCTTTAACAACGTGGTAGGCCAGTAACTGGATAAGCCTTTGTTTGCTCGAGGGTAACAGTAGTTCATTGATTGAGGGCTCCGACAAAGCAGAGAAAGCGCCATTGTTAGGGGCAAATACAGTATATGGCCCTTTTCCGGCTGCCTGTTCGCTTAACCCCGAGGCTTTTAGTAACTGGAGCAACGTAGTATGGTCGGGCGACCGTGCAGCAATACGGCCCAGGGATGTTTCAGTCTTGATCCCGCTTGCTTTTAGCGGATCGGGGCTACTTTGTGCCAGTGCGACCAGTTGCCCGCCGAAGAGCAGCGATCCGATAAGACTGACAACAAGGATGCGATTTGCGTTCATGAGGATCTACTTTCCGTTTGTTGATGGTCAATTAGTCGAGTAATTTACTATAGTTTTAACCGTGCATACCTTTGATTGTTTTGATTGGATTAAGTTGACAGGCTCTGCCTAAATGCCTTTCCATCTCTTGACAGGTGAGCTGCGTTTCTATAAACCGGGCAGCCAGATTTACAGTTACTTGCTTACCTTCTGTTGACTTTGTCGGTTAGCTGCCGGAAACTGTTTTACTCAACCAACATGGATGCCATTTCTACGCTACTCGTTCCGGTAGATTATTTTGAACCCTCCCTCAATGCACTGGACGTGGCCATTCGGCTGAACCACCCGAAACAGCCAGTCGTTCATCTTGTTTGTGTACTGGATCCGGAGAGGATGGCGTCTTCCCGAGTTCCCCTGTCTGACGCGTCGGCCGACAGTAGGTTCGGCATCGAGACGGAGAAGATACAAAAACTGGCAGCGCTAACGGCTCAGAAATACCAGATTAGCTGCACGGGAGTTTGCCGGGCAGGGAATATGATTGATGAATTGGTTGCGGCTGCCAATGAGTTTAATGCCGGTTTGGTGGTTATGAACACTCACGTTGGTTCAGATGCCCGCGCTTTCCGGTTAAATTCAGATGCCTATAACGTTCTGAAGTCTGCTCCCTGCCCGGTGCTGACAGTGCCGGATCAGCTGAAACGGACCGCCTTCAACCAAATTCTTCTGCCGGTGCGGCCTGTAGCCGGTGCCTTGGATAAATACGAATTGGCCAGAATGATCTGTCAGGAAAATGATGCGCAATTAACGGTATTAGCATTAACGGCGCCCGATGAGGTCATCAGTATTCTTCAGTTGGAGGATGAGTTAATGATGCTGAAAACAAAGCTGGCTCAGGATAGCATCAGGAGTACTATTTTGTATTA
Source organism: Spirosoma pulveris (assembly GCF_054781875.1). Classification (NCBI taxonomy): domain Bacteria; kingdom Pseudomonadati; phylum Bacteroidota; class Cytophagia; order Cytophagales; family Cytophagaceae; genus Spirosoma; species Spirosoma pulveris. Next base: position 81,465 of record NZ_BAAGTO010000010.1, on the reverse strand, counting down.
CCCAACGGAGTTTATGGCGGAGACAGTTCTGGAGAAAGCCAATGAATTAACCGTTGATCTGATAATCATAACGGCTAGTTTAGCCATTACATCATCGAACTTCCTGGTTGGCCCGTTTTCACAGCAGATGATTCACAACGCGCGAGTGCCCGTGCTATCTATTCGACCAGATGGCAATCAAGAACAAACCTCCGCTATTCCCTTCTGGAAATAGGGGTTGAGCGATCCAGACCTTACAGCGATTGGCTTTTAAGCATTGGTGCATCAGGAGACAAGACTACTATCCCTAATCTCACAAATCGCTTTTCCTTGAGACGACGAGGTATTCATACAACTGCTCATTGATTCGGGCGTTAAATTTGACAGCCTTTTTTAATAGCTGTCAAACGCGTTCCGTACCATACGGAAACACCACCCCGCAGAAGTGTATACAAAAATTTTATGCGTATAAGCAGTTAAGTGTAAGGGCAAAACAGTTGCCTGTGTAATGTTACAACAAGATACTTCTTGTTTACTTGATTTGCAGGGCTGTTGAAAATAATGGCAGGCAATGGGTATAAATACGACCTAATTTCTTTTTTGTAAACCAGCACGTAGCTTTATCATTCATAAGCTACTTCTTACTACTGGCAGGCTACTCGTATGAACAATTTCTTATCCTCAAAACGCTCGGCCTTCTCTCGTCGGCTGATGGCTCTGTCGGCTGCCGGGGTGGTGGTTGGCGGTGTATTTATTGGGGCTTATCAGAACAAAAACCTGAACGGAGCCTCTAACCCCTACCTGACAAGCCTGTTCGCTCAATTAAGCGACGACGACAAGCACGATCCGAAATACGCGGTCGGTAGTTTAAACGTAGCGCCTGGCCTCGAAGCGACCCTCTTTGCCGCCGAACCCATGCTGACCAACCCTACCGACATTGATGTCGATGCACGGGGGCGTGTCTGGGTTTGTGAAGCATACAACTACCGGCCCGCAATCAATGGCAACCCAACCCGCAAGGAGGGCGACCGTATTGTCATTCTGGAAGATACCAACAACGACGGCAAGGCCGATGTAACGAAGGTATTTTACCAGGACCCCAGTATTGAATCTCCCCTGGGCATCTGGGTGCAGGGCAACAAAGTCATCGTGTCCGACAGCCCGAATGTGTGGGTACTGACTGATGAAAACGGCGACGATAAAGCCGATAAGAAAGAACTGCTCTTTACCGGCATCGGTGGGGAGCAGCATGACCACGGCATGCATACGTTTGTGTTCGGCCCCGATGGCAAATGGTATTTCAACTTCGGCAACGCGGGTGAGCAACTGCTGGACAAAGACGGCAAACCCGTTATCGACATCGCCACCGGTAAAGCGATCAACAAGCAGAATTTTAAACAGGGCATGGTTTTCCGTTGCGATCCTGACGGGAAAAACGTAGAACTGCTCGGCCAGAATTTTCGAAACAACTACGAAGTGGCCGTTGACTCCTATGGTACCCTCTGGCAGTCGGATAACGACGACGACGGCAACAAAGGTGTTCGGATTAACTACGTGATGGAGTACGGCAACTACGGCTATACCGACGAACTAACCGGCGCAGGCTGGCAGGCCAATCGGGAAAACATCGAACCCGAAATTCCCCGTCGTCACTGGCACCTCAACGATCCCGGTGCCATGCCTAACCTGCTTCAGACGGGGGCTGGCTCGCCAACGGGTATGATTGTGTACGAAGGAAATTTGCTGCCGGAGGTGTTCCGCAACCAGATGATCCACTGCGATGCAGGCCCGAATGTGGTACGGTCGTATCCGGTTAAAAAGGATGGTGCGGGCTACAAAGCCGAGATCGTCAATGTTCTGGAAGGCGCCCGTGACCAATGGTTCCGGCCCGCCGACGTTTGTGTGGCTCCTGATGGCTCGCTCATCATTGCCGACTGGTACGACCCCGGCGTGGGCGGACACCAGGCCGGTGACCAGAGCCGTGGTCGCGTTTATCGCGTAGCACCACCCAACTCGCCTTACAAAATGCCGAAAGTAGACGTAACCACCGTCGATGGCGCCATCGAAGCGCTTCAAAGCCCAAACATGTCGATTCGTTATGCTGGTTGGCAGTCGCTGCGGAGCATGGACAAAAAGGCCGAAAAAGCACTGGCTAAACTATATAAAACTTCGGCTAACCCACGCATGCAGGCGCGGGCGCTCTGGCTGTTGAGCAAATTGGACAAAGGCACGAAATACATCGAAACAGCGCTAAAAAGCGACAATTCCGATATGCGGATTACGGCACTTCGAGCCGCGCGTGAGCTGAAAGGTGATATTACGCCGTATGTCAAACAATTAGTTAATGACCCTGAACCACAGGTTCGCCGGGAGTGCGCCATTGCCTTACGTAAGAATATGAGCACCGGACCGCAGTCGCCCGAAGCACCCGCTTTGTGGGCACAGCTGGCCAGTCAGTACGATGGCAAAGACCGCTGGTATCTGGAAGCGCTCGGTATTGGGGCCGACGGCAGCTGGGACACATACTACACGGCCTGGGTGAAGCAGATGAACAACGATCCCCTCGCCAATGCGGGTGGTCGTGATATCGTGTGGCGGGCCCGCACCAAAGAGTCGATTCCGATGCTGGCGAAACTGGCGGGTGATCAATCGGTGGATGTCAGCCAGCGGTTACGGTATTTCCGGGCGTTTGATTTCAACCCCGCTGCGCTCGAAAAATCGAATGCGTTGCTCGGTATCTTACAGGCAAACAGCAACTCGACCGACGTAACGAAGCTAGCCCTGCGTCACCTCGACCCGGCATTCGTGAAAAACTCCCCGGTGGCAATAACAGCCCTTAACAAGGTGATGAACGACGTATACGGCACTCCCGAATACATCGATCTGGTGAGCCGCTACGAGCCTACATCCGAAAATGCACGTCTGAAGCAGTTAGCCGTTCAGAAAGCGAGTGATGGAATGGGCCGTGATGCTGCCCGGCAATTACTCAAGCAAAAAGGGGCTTCGATGGCCTGGGAGGTTATTAATGGCAATGATGCCGAGGCTGCTGCAAACATGCTGGTAGCCTTGCGTCGGGTGGGCAACAAGGAATCCATCGACATACTGAAAACGGTCGCTCTGGCCGACAAATATCCGGCAGCGCTGCGTCGGGAGGCAACCCGCTCGCTGGGAGGAAGTTCCGAAGGAGCCGACATGGTTGTGGCTCTCCTGAAATCCGGTGATATCAAAGGTGAGTTCAAAAAGTCTGCGGTGCAGGGTGTTAGTAACGACTGGCGGAAGAGCATCCGGCAGCAAGCCGCCAACTACCTCGATGGTGGACAGAGTGCCGAAGGTAAAAAGCTACCCGCCATCCCTGAGTTGTTAGCCATGAACGGTGATGCAGCCCGTGGCGTGTTGGTGTTCAAAAATAACTGTAACATCTGCCACCAAGTCAACGGAGAGGGCATGGACTTCGGCCCGAAGCTCTCAGAGATTGGCTCCAAGCTGCCGAAAGAAGGGCAGTACCTGGCCATTCTGCACCCCGACGCCGGTATTAGTTTCGGCTATGAAGGCTGGGAAGTGAAGTTCAAAGATGGTAGTTCAATGACCGGTATCGTATCCAGCAAAACCGAAACCGACCTGCAAATGAAGTTTCCGGGGGGCGTAGTGCAGAATTACAAAATGGCCGACGTCGTTAAAATGAAGCAGATGGAAAACTCCATGATGCCATCCGGCTTGCAGGAAGCTATGAGTACCAAAGATTTAGTGGATTTAGTAGAATATTTGGCCAGTTTAAAGAAAAAGTAGAACCGGGATTCTTGTGATTTTTCTGATTGCCTATGATTTCTATAAGAAGCTTTCTATGAAAGCAACAATCATACGCAATCAGAAAAATCATAAAAATCCCGGTTCAGACACCCTCCTTATGCAACGACGCAACTTCGTAAAATCAACTTTTGGTGCAGCTGGCTTAAGCGCGGCTGGATTAGGTATCACTGGTGCCGTAACCACTGAATCTGTAGCCGGTGACTGGCATTCGCAGCCTTCATTTCTGGCCAAGAATAACTTCAAACTGAAATATGCCCCGCACTTCGGCATGTTTGAAAACAGTGCGGGTAAGGATCTCATCGACCAGCTCAAGTTCATGGCCGACCTGGGCTTTACAGCACTGGAAGATAACGGCATGATGAGTCGGGAACCCGCCATGCAAACCAAAATAGGGGAGGAGATGGCGCGGCTGGGCATGACAATGGGCGTATTCGTGCTCGACAAAGGAGGTAACTCGCAGAATACACTGGCGGCCGGTAAGCAGGAGTATGTTGACATCTTCCTGAATGGCTGCCGCAAAGCCGTTGAAACGGCCAAGCGTTGCAATACGAAGTTCACGACGGTCGTACCGGGCGATTTCGAGCGGAATCTGCCCATCGGTATTCAAACGGGGCACGTTATCGACGCCTTACGCCGGGGTGCCGATATTCTGGCTCCCGCCGGATTAACGATGGTACTCGAACCCCTCAGCGATTCGCCAAACCTGTTCCTGCGCACCTCCGATCAGACCTACGAAATCTGCCGGGCCGTTAATAGTCCGTTCTGTAAGATTCTGTTCGATATTTATCACATGCAGAAGAACGAAGGGCATGTTATTCCGCACATCAACTGGTGCTGGTCTGAGATCGGCTACTTCCAGATTGGTGATAACCCCGGTCGTAACGAGCCAACAACGGGCGAAATCAACTACAAGAATATCTTTAAGCACATCTACCAGAAGCAGAAAGCTGAGGGCAAAGAGTTCATCTTTGGCATGGAACACGGCAAGTCGCAGAAGGGTAAAGAAGGCGAAATTGCGTTGGTAAAAGCCTACGTTGAGTCGGACAGCTTTACGGTATAGTTTATAGTACCGAGCGTCGGCCCGGCGACCGGGACAGTCGGTACTATAAAAAAGGGGAATCCAGTTGAACAGCTGGATTCCCCTTTTTTATAATCAAATGTCTTTGTTAAAGAACAACAACCGAGTTCTCGTCGTACGAAACACCGCTTGGAACGTATTTGTCTGCGGCCGTATCGTTTGTCCATGTTGTACCATCCAAAACGTAACGGAACTGATATTCGCCACCAACGGGCAGTTCTACCGTCGTTTTGTAAGAACCATCTTTCTGCTTCTTCAGGGCTTGTGCATCCCAGCCATTAAATTCACCGGCCAGAGCGACCGTTTTTGCACCGTTGACGGCTTCGGCCGACAACTCGAATGTAACTTTCGCAAGGGGTTTGCTTTTGAGGAATTGTTTGGCAACTGCCATAGAGGTCCACTGTTTGATTTTCAATGCAAAGTTATAATGCAAAATCAGTAATATAATAGTTATCAGTAGGTTAACCTGTAATATTCTTAATATTATTATATTTATTATCTCTTGTTTTATACTTGGCTATCTAAAAAACGTACTAATTCGATAGACACGCAGTGTTCCTGGACGGCCCCTGAACAAAGAGCTACCGTCTAATAAATACATAATCACCTGTGCCAAATGGATTAAGGATTAACTGGCTATTGGCCAGAGAAACCACTTTTACCAGTCGCCCATTTAACGACGACATACAGACAGCACGAATGCGTAAACTATCTCCGTCAATGTTAAAACTTCCACCGCCACACCCCAGAAAACAGTACTCAACCGGCTTCGTGTTTTGATATAGTTCATTGAACTGACCAGTTTGATCAAAGCTTATAAATACACCTTTATCGGCGGGTACGCTTACCGGCGTACAGGTTGAAGTACCGGTTGGTTTGCAGTAGCTGGTTAATCGCCATGTTCCTACGAGGCCGCTGGCAATTGGATCTGTTTCAGGTTTCGAACAGGAGAAGGTCGCAACGACCATAAAAAGAAGTATAGCCTGTTTCATAAGGAGATAGCCGCTAGTTTACAGACCAGACCCTAACGGATTAACAGCCGTTGGAATATACTTCGTATTAATTGTCAGCGTCTGTCGATGGCTGGTCAGACTATAGGCTGTCGTTAAGGTATTGTCTGCCCGACCGGATACGTTCGGTATTCGCGCCACCAGTGCCAGGCCCCCTGAAAGGCGATCAGGCAAAAAACAGCGTACTCGACGCCCACCAGTTTTACACCTTTGGTAAAGTACATGTACGTGCTGATGATGTCGACCAGCAGCCACACCCACCAGCACTCCAGCTTTTTGTGAATCATCATAAACGTACCGATGATGCTCATGACCGTAGTGAAGGAGTCCAGATAAGGGAATGCGCTCGGCTGACTGAACAACACCGGAAACCAGATATGCAGATTCTGAGCGAAGGTGCCCAGAACGCCCGTTGCCATAAGCCCGCCCATCAACACCAAAACAAGTGGTCTGCCAATCAGGCGGGTAATGCGGAGTTCATTGCGGCTGTCGGCTTCCTGAGCTTTCGGGTGCGTCCATCGCCACCAGCCCTGTAGGTTGGTGATGAAGAAAAACACTTGCAGAAACATGTCGGGGTAAAGCTGAATCTGGTAGAACAGAAAGAAGAATAACAGCACGCTGGCCGCGCCAATGGGCCAGCTCCATACGTTGGCTTTAGCCGCCAGCCAGGTAGCCACCGCCCCCGACAGAGCCCCGAAAAATTCGAGGTAACTCATGGGGTAGTCCCATAGCGTAAAGAAGATGGTATGAATGTCGAAAAAATCGGGCATGGGTAAAAATAAACGGTGGGGGTTCTTTACTTTAACCGCACGAAAGTACGGATTAACCCTTTACCTAAATCGTTACCTATGCAACGTATTGCCATGCTTGGGGGCGGCTTCATTGGCCGCTTCTACGCCGAATCCATCCACGGCCAGCGTAGCCGCGATAAAGTGGTGGCTATCTACGCCCGCCGGGAAGAAACCGCCCAGAAATTTAAGACCGACTACGGCTGCGATTTCGCTTCGACCAACATGGAGGAGGTTATCGCTCATCCCGATGTCGACATGGTTTGTATCGCCTTGCCGAACAACATTCACGAAACGGCGGTCAACCTCTGCGCCAAACACAAAAAATCGGTGGTGTGCACCAAGCCCCTCGGCCGCAATGCCGACGAAGCACTACGGATGATGCAGACAGTTGAGGAAGCCGGAATTTTTGCCGGCTATCTGGAAGACTTATGCTACACGCCCAAATTTCTGAAATCGTTGGAAAGCGTGAAAAGTGGTGCACTGGGGCGTATTCTGTGGGCCAAATCCCGCGAAACGCACCCCGGCCCGCACTCCGACTGGTTCTGGGATAAAGAGCAGGCCGGGGGCGGCTGTATGCTCGATCTGGGATGCCATTGCGTAGAGATTTCCCGGAATTTTATTGGCAAAGATGTAAAACCCGTTGAGGTTATGTGCTGGGCCGCTACGCAGGTAAAACCCATTGACGCCGAAGACCATGCCATTGCGCTGGTAAAGTACGAAAACGGGGCTATCGGACAGTTTGAAGTAAGCTGGACGTTCCGGGGCGGCATGGACCTCCGCGATGAGGTGATGGGCACCGAAGGCACCATCTGGATCAATAATTTTTTGCGAACGGGCTTCGAGATGTTTACCACCGGCAAAGGGGCCGACTACGTAGCCGAAAAAGCCGAATCCAACACCGGCTGGCTGTTTCCCGTGGGCGATGAAGTAAACGATCTGGGCTACAATCACATGTTTACCGACATGTTCAGCGCGCAGGAAGAAGGCCGCGACCCCGCTGAAACGTTTTATGATGGCTATATTGTCAACGCGGTATTGGACGCAGCTTATAAATCAGCCGAAACGAAGCAGTGGGAGAAAGTGAACCTGCCGGTCTGGCGAGGTCAGGAAGGGCTGAAACCTGAGTCGACGCTGGTCGAGTACGACGCCGATCATTACCTCATCAAGCAGGAAATGACCCACGATGGTCGGAATAAAGTCATCCTGAAAGAGAAAGCCAGCGGCAAGATCATCGAGCGGGATATTGTGTGAAGTTTTGAGGGTATTTAATTATTTCGTGTGTAAATACCTGTTGATGAAAATCGACAGAGTTCGTTTCTTGCATCCTGAATAACATACCCATTCATCTTATGTGGCTGGATTCTAAAAAAATTGTGGTGGTGGGTGGCACGACGGGTATGGGCCTGTCGGCGGCACTGGCGTTTGTTAGGGAGGGGGCGCAGGTTGTGGTTGTCGGGCGAAATCCGGAAAGCTGCACTGCGGCTGAAAAGCAACTGGACGGTAATGGACTGGCCATGTCCGGCGATGCCTCCGATCCTCAAACGGCCTCAAAAGCCATTGCGCTCTGTCAGCAGATTTTCGGGGGCTTCGATGGGCTGTATCATGTGGCCGGTGGCAGCGGTCGTCGGTTTGGCGATGGCCCGCTGCACGACATTACCCTCGATGGCTGGAACTATACGGTAAACCTCAATCTGACGTCGATGATGCTGTCGAATCAGGCGGCCGTCCGGGCGTTTCGGGCGCAGGGTGGGGGTGGCGTTATCCTGAACATGGGTTCGGTGCTGGGCGAACGGCCCTCACCCACCTATTTCGCTACCCATGCCTATGCCGCCGTGAAATCCGCCGTGATTGGCTTTACCAAGTCGGTGGCGGCTTATTATGCGAATGATAATATCCGCATCAATGTGCTGGCGCCTGCCCTGGTCGAAACCCCCATGGCGCAGCGGGCCACCAAAGACGAAACGATTATAGCCTTTACCAAAACCAAGCAGCCGCTCGATGGAGGGCGCATTGGTCAGCCGGACGACCTTGACGGGGCCGCTGTGTATTTCATGTCGGACTACTCTGCTTTTACCACCGGGCAGGTGTTGACGGTAGATGGCGGCTGGAGTGTTAGCGAAGGGCAGATTTAATCCGCGTTCCTATCCACGATTATGATTGAAACGCCCCGCCTAACGCTCGTTCCGCTAACACTCGACCAGCTCCGTACGCACCTGGCCAATAAATACGAGCTTGAGCAGCTTTTCGGTTTGGAAAAGGGCTATCGGGAGGTGGTCGAACCGGTCCGGAGTATCGTCGTTTATTTCACGATACCGCGCTTGCAGGACTCCTCCCTCGACCCGCTTTTTCATACGCTTTGGCTGGCGATCGATCGCGATAAGAAACAGTTTGTGGCCGAAGCCAAATTCAAAGGGGAGCCTGACGAAACCGGAACTGTCGAAATTGGCTACGGAACCTATCCGGGCGTACACCGGAAAGGGTACATGACCGAAATGGTAGTTGGCATGGTGAACTGGGCGTTGCAGCAACCCGGCGTTCAGCGAGTGGTGGCCGATACAACCGCCGATAATGTAGCCTCCCAAAAAGTGCTTGAAAAGAGTGGCTTCCGTCTGTTCGACCAGATTGAAGACATGCTCTGGTGGGAGATTAGTAAATAACCCGGCGCTGACCCTTTTCTGAACCAACAAACACCTTATAATTTTGCAGCCCGTACCCATCAAAACCACAGTTGTCGGCTCGATGCCGTTTCCCGGCTGGCTCGAATTTTCCAGCCAGAACCTTCCGCAGTTCGGCCCCGCCGACATCAACGAAATGATTGAAGATGCGGTCGTGGCCTCCGTTCATGATCAGGTTTCTGCCGGACTGGATGTGATCACCGATGGTGAGCAAACCCGCTTCGACTTTAATCTGTCGTTTTACGGCTACATCAATGGGATTCAGAACAACGATACCGAACTCCGGCGGTTTGGGCCACCCGCCCACGACCAGCGAGGAAAGCATAACATCATTGAGCCGCTTACCGCGCCCAAAGGCTTGGGCGTAGTCGAAGAATACCTGCGCTTGAAACGGCTGGCTCCCGAAGGTCAGGGCCTTAAAGTGTCGATTCCAGGACCCTACACGCTTAGTGGCCGGTTGCTGCCCGGTAGTTTGTACAAAGATCGCTGGGAAGTGACGGAGGCTTTACTGCCGCTGGTCAATAAAGAAATTGCAGATCTGGTGGCGCTGGGCGTTCCTGAAATTTGTGTCGATGAACCGTCGATGTCATGCTATGCCTACCGCGAAGACACCAAACGATTCGTGGATATTTTCAACCGGACGGTGGCACCGGGCGTGGGCAAAACGCGCCTGTCGATGCACCTCTGCTTCGGCAATTATAAAGGTCGGTCGGTGGGTAAAAAGAGCATTGCGCCCATGCTGCCCGATTTTCTGGACATGACTGTCGATGAGCTGCATTCCGAAATGACCATTCTCAATTTCTCGGAAGTGAACCTGCTGGCCCGCTTCGCCGAGAAGTTCGACGTGGCGGTGGGCGTCATTGACGTAAAAAGCTACTACATCGAAACCCCGGAAGATGTAGCCGAGCGCATCCGCAAATGCCTGCCCTACGTCCCTGCCGAAAAGCTGGCTGTGGCACCCGACTGTGGCCTGAGCCAAACCGCCCGCTGGGCTGCCAAGCAGAAGCTAGCGAATATGGTGGCCGGGGCGAAGATCGTGCGGTTGGAATTGTAGAGACGCAATCCCTTGCGTCTCTACAATTCCAACCCATCTGCCAGCTCGCACCGCTCTTTCTCCAATTTTCCTACATTTTCGTTTAGCAACATGCGTGTTTTGGCATTGTCGAAATGTTCGCCGTAGGAGGCACGAAGTTCCTTGCGCTTCATCGCTTCCAGAAAACGGCGAATGTTATCGACGGTTTCAAGCAGGAGGGGAGGCACTTCGGTGGGGCGTTCGTCCTCGTCTTTGGCGACCATCGTAAAGTAGGAGGTATTCGTATGTTTTACGGTCCCTGACTTCACATTCTCGGCAATCACTTTGATACCCACTACCAGCGATGTCCGGCCCACATAATTCACAGATGCCAGCAGCGAAACCAGTTCGCCGACTTCAACCGGCTGCCGGAAATTGACCCCATCGACCGATACCGTCACGCAGTATTGACCGGCGTGTTTGGCGGCACAGGCATAAGCCACCTTATCCATCAGCGACAGCAGAATGCCTCCGTGGACACGACCGCCAAAATTGGCATAGGATGGAATCATCAACTCGGTAAGGGTAGTTTGGGAATGGCTAACGGGCTTGGCGTTCATCGGGGACCGGGATTTATTTGATTAAATTGATTTTTATGATTTTTCTCTGATACGTAATTGTGCAATCTAATAAATCTCTTTAATGCCATTAGTTAATGTCAGGGAAACAAAAAAGCCGCTTAGCAGCGGCTCTTAAAATCAAGCTAATCAAATAAATCTCAAAAATCCAGGTTTAAACGGCAAAGCTCTCTCCGCAACCACAGGTGCGGGTTGCGTTCGGGTTTTTGAACTGGAAGCCTTTACCATTCAAACCGTCGGAAAAATCGAGTTCAGTACCAGCCAGATACAGCAGACTTTTACGGTCTACCAGAATCTTGATGCCTTTATCTTCAACAAGATGGTCGGTGGGTTGCTGGGTCGCATCGAATTGAAGGTCATACATCAACCCTGAACAGCCGCCACCTTCAACAGCTACCCGGATGGCTGTATCTTCAGCAAGACCGTCTTTCTGACGGAGTTCAACAATTTTGTTTTTGGCGATATCAGAAACCGTAACCATAGTTGTAATCGAATCAATGTTGAGGCATATCAATGCTTTCTCTATAACTTTCGGCCAAACGGAAAAGTTCTTGTTCTGTAGCCGACAGCTTCTGGCAGTCGGTATGCTAGTATCTTAGTTAACACCGACAGCCAGAAGCTGTCGGCTACAACACACCTATGCTAACCAACGTCGAACACATCGGTATTGCCGTCCGCGATCTGTCGGCATCAAATGAGTTGTTTGCCAAACTACTGAACGTGCAGCCCTATAAAGCCGAAACGGTGGCCTCGGAAGGGGTGACGACATCGTTCTTTAAGGTAAACGAAACGAAAATTGAACTGCTCGAAGCAACCAATACCGAAAGTCCCATCGCTAAGTTTCTGGACAAAAAAGGGGAAGGAATTCATCACATTGCCTTTGCTGTAGATGATATCCTAGCCGAGATGGACCGATTGAAAACCGAAGGATTTACCGTATTGAACGAAGTTCCTAAGCGGGGCGCCGATAATAAGTTAGTGTGTTTCCTGCATCCCAAAGGCACAAATGGCGTCTTGGTGGAATTATGTCAGGAAATAAAGGAATAAGGAATAACCAGGAATGAAGGAAAAGAAAAAAGGATTTTTAGTTGGGCTGCTACTACTGGCAGCCGCCACCATCACCCATGCACAGTTAGCCAGCGGCTACGCAGCCCGCTATACGCAACCGGGCGTCGATGTTCAGAATTACGCTTTTTCGCTCACAATCAGCGACTCAACGAACCAAATTAAAGGCGAAACCACCATCCGGTTCATGCGCTCCGATGACCGGCAAACGGTCTGGTTTGACCTGATCAGCCCGCGCGACTCCGCAGAAACGGGCATGCGGGTTCGTTCCGTTACCACAACCGATGGCAAGGCACTGCCGTTCAGCCAGCGCAACGACCGCGTCTTTATCAACCTGCCAGCCGCGCCCAATCAGGCAACGGAAGTGACTATCCGATACGATGGCATCCCGGCACGTGGTCTCATCATCAGCCAGAACAAGTTTGGTGAGCGTACATTTTTCGGCGACAACTGGCCTAATAACGCCCGGAATTACTTACCCGTGGTCGATCACCCATCCGATAAAGCGACTTGTTCTTTTGCCGTCAATGCCCCTGCAACGTATCGTATCATCTCCAACGGAAAGCTCCAAAGTGAGAGTAACCTGCCGGGTGGCCGCAAGCTCACGCGCTGGCAGGAAAATACGCCCATACCAACAAAGGTGATGGTGATTGGCGCGGCTAAATTCGCCGTGGAGGAAGTAGGTTCTGTTAGTGGGGTGCCCGTGCAAAGCTGGCTCTATCCGAACGATAGCCAGAAGGGTTTTGTCGACTACCGCCCGGCTAAAGAGATTTTACAGTACTTCATCAATAAGATCGGGCCGTATTCGTACGAGAAGCTGGCCAATGTAGAGTCGACCACCATTTTTGGGGGGATGGAAAATGCCAGTTGTATCTTCTACAATGAGAAGATCATCGTGGGCAAGAAAGACTCCGATGTGGAGGCTCTGCTGGCTCACGAGATAGCGCACCAGTGGTTTGGCAACTCGGCCACCGAAGCCGACTGGTCGCAGTTGTGGCTAAGCGAGGGCTTTGCGACCTATTTCTCGGCCCTTTACCTTGAACACGCCTACGGAAAAGACACGCTCAACGCGGTGATGAACCAGAACAAAGGGCAGATTTACCGGTTCTCGGCGTTAAAGCCCAAAGGGACCATCGTGGATTCAACAGCGTCGAACCTGATGGATCTGCTTAATCCGAACTCCTACCAGAAAGGCGGCTGGGTGCTCCACATGCTCCGCCATGAACTCGGCGACGACACGTTCTGGAAAGGCATCCGGGCGTATTATGAAAAGTACCGTAACGCCAACGCCCAGTCCGGCGATTTACAGGCCGTGATGGAAAGCGTTTCGGGAAAGAATCTAAGCCAGTTTTTCCAGCAGTGGCTCCACCAGCCAGGTTATCCCGAAGTTGTCTGGGGCTCGAAATACGATGCAGCCAAAAAGGCGTTGGTTATTGATGTTCGGCAGGCACAGCGGTCGGGCGTGGTTTTTGCGATACCGCTCACGTTCAGCATCCGGGGTGCCAATGGTCGTGAAATCAGCCGTACTGCCAGACTAAGCATGACCGAGCAAAACCAAACGTTCACCGTGCCGCTGGCCAGCAAACCAACTTCAGTTGTGATCGACCCTGATAATACGGTGTTGATGCGGGCTGTCGAAATGGGGAAGTAAATTCTTACCTTGCCATTCAGCAGGCCTACACTTACTGTTATCAACCATGCTCAAGCGCGTATCTATCCAGAATTTCAAGAGCCTGAAAGACGTCACGCTCGACCTACAGAAAGTCAATTTGTTAATCGGCCCGAACAACTCGGGCAAGACGAATTTTTTGAAGGCGCTGGAGTTTTTTAGATTTGGGGTCTTACAGGATGATGTGACTGCTGAGCATCAGTCTCGCGATTTTCGATTCAAACGGTCTTCTGATACTCTGTCTATTGAGTTGATCCTCGAACGACAAGATGAAGAAATAACTTTTTTACGTGAATTTGTTTTCTCAGATCCATCCAGTGCAGTAGACGTAAAATCAGCGCAGATAATTAAAAATAATGGAGTTGAAATAGCGAGGAATGATCAGGGCTATCCTGATATTGCGTTTTTACGACGAGCGCTTAATTCGTTAAGAATATACAAACCTGATCCTAATAAACTTACTCAACCCGCATACTTTTCAGCTGATGAAATAGAGCTAAAAGGCGATTGCTCAAATTTAATTCCGTTCCTTTTCTACTTAAACACGAACTATAAACGCGTTTATCAGGAGCTTGAAAAGAATTTGGATAAATGTGTTCGGGACATAGTCAGTTTTAGCACTCCACCGGTTAAAGTTGAAGGTGAGAGCAAACTGGGGTTAAAATTCTTCGGAAAAAATGATGAAAATTATTGGGCAGAAGACGTTTCTGAAGGAGTTTTATACTTTTTAGCCCTCTTAACAATCATCAACCAGCCCAACCCACCTAAACTTCTGCTTTTAGAGGAACCTGAAAAGGGTATTCACCCAAGGCGTATCTGGGAAGTGGTGAAGTTTATTTTTCAGCTAGCGGAGGAAAAAGATGTCCAAGTTATTCTGACTACGCACAACGAGCATGTTGTTAATGCATTTTCGACTATGCCCGAATCTGTTTTTGTTTTTGACAAGGATGATGAAGGTGCTACCTACGTCCGGAATTTACAAACAGACATCATTAAGCCGACAGATCGAAAGAGTGAAGAGCTAGGATTAGATAAAATTGATTTAACCTCTAATTTGGGTGAAAACTGGCTTTATGGTTTAATAGGGGGCGTTCCAGCGGATGAACTATGAAGAAAGATAAGCGGCTGGATTACACACTTATTGCCGAGGGCTTTGCCGAATACGCCTTTATTCCCACTTACTTGAAATTACTGGCTGAACAGCACAACGTTCAGGCAGTACGTAGTCGATTAGGCTTTCGTGGACAGGATGCTGGAAAATCTAAAGTTTTAAAAGAAGCTGGGGCTATTTCTGTGATAGCGATTCAACAAAACAACCAACTGGTTATTGTTGGGGTTGATTTAGATATGGCCGATCACGAAACCCATCAACCTAAGCATACGGCCGAATGCCAAAAATTGACATTAGCCTTAGGTAAGAGCTATACAAACTTTGGGAATCGTATCGTCTGCTTTGTTACAGTTCAGGCAATTGAGCAATGGCTTTCCTATCAAGCTTACAAAGTTGGCTTAAGTAACAAATTTCCAGATAAAAGCCTTGAAAGTAAGCCGCAGAGTGATTTAAAGAAGTTGTTGTATGGTACAAAAGATAATGGACTAACTATGTCCAATGTAGCAGAAAAAATCGCTTTGTCTGCCGATTTTGAAGAGCTAGCCAAACAATCCCGCAGTTTCGCGCACTTCCACAAGCAGGTCGCGGATTTCCTCGTTCAATATAACCAGTAGCCTCCTTCAAATACAAAACGCCACGAGCTTACGGCCGTGGCGTTTTGTATAAATACCCCTTGTTTAGTTCAGTGAAATGGTGCGGGTTACTGACTTTAACGCTGGTGTCGTCAGCGTGATCGGGTGCGCGGATACGTCGCTGCCCGAAGTGATTTCAACAGTGTAGGTGCCGTCTTTCAAATCCGATAGGTCGAACTGGAAGTGGAAGTTGCCTTGTTTTTTGCCTACCGACTGTTTTCCTAAAACCAGTCCATCAGTCGATTTAAACGAAATCGTCATGGGTTGACCGGGTGCGCGCTCCACATAGACGTTCAGTTTTGAGGGGACGGCCGATGGGAAAACGGCGGCTTTGTACGAGTTTGTCGTAACGGTTGGGTTCGCCGTTGTAGTTGGGTGAATGGTTTCCGCTGAGGCAAGCGTGGCCGTGCTCAGGAGCAGGGCAGCGAGTAAAGATTGAGCTAACGTTTTCATGATGTTTATGTATTTGTTGTTGGTTATAAAAGAAGAACAGGTCAAAGGTATGGCGCTATAAGTCCCTCATGAATAGGCGGTTGGCTGAACACGCGGAAACATAGACTGAACTGATAGAAACAGGGAACGAACTGCCCAAGAGAGCGGCCAAAATCTTAACCTTAGGAAGCGGTAAAACGAACTACCGGCTTCCGGCGTTAACTGGTAAACCACAGACTGCATTATTAAAAGCTGGCCTGCATGGCCCTTCACCAACATGAACTACTATAATTCTATCATTGAGACCATCGGCAACACGCCCCTGGTGAAGCTCAATAAAGTCACGAAAGGGATTCGGGGAACGATACTGGCGAAGGTCGAGTATTTTAACCCCGGTAACTCCGTGAAAGACCGCATCGCCATACGCATGATCGAAGATGCCGAAACACGGGGCGTCCTCAAACCCGGCGGTACCATCATCGAAGGCACTAGCGGCAACACGGGTATGGGGCTGGCATTGGCTGCTATCGGGAAAGGCTATAAATGCATTTTTACCATGGCCGATAAGCAGTCGCAGGAGAAGATCGATATTCTGCGGGCGGTGGGCGCTGAAGTAGTCGTTTGTCCTACCAACGTGGCTCCCGATGATCCACGCTCGTATTATTCCGTCGCCAAAAAGCTCAACCGCGATATTCCCAATTCGCTGTACCCGAACCAGTACGATAACCTCGCCAATACAGCCGCGCATTATGAATCCACCGGCCCCGAAATCTGGCGCGATACCGACGGGAAAATCACGCACTTTGCTGCTGGCGTCGGAACGGGCGGTACTATCTGTGGCACGTCGAAATTCCTGAAAGAGCAGAACCCGAACCTTGTATCGCTGGGGCTGGATACCTACGGCTCGGTGTTCAAGAAATACAAGGAAACGGGCCAGTTCGACGAAGGCGAAATATATCCCTACCTGACCGAAGGCATCGGCGAAGACATACTGCCGCAAAACGTGGACTTCAGCGTTATCGACTATTTCGAGAAGGTAACCGACAAGGATGCCGCTATCATGACCCGGCGACTAGCGCGCGAAGAGGGGCTGTTTGTGGGCTGGTCGTGCGGTACGGCAGTGCATGGTGCGCTGGAATGGGCCAAAACCCACCTCACCGACGATGATGTGATGGTTATCCTGCTGCCCGACCACGGCACACGTTACCTCGCCAAGATCTATAACGATACCTGGATGAAGGACCACGGGTTTCTGGAAGACCGAGCCTTCAAAACCGCCCGCGACATTGTGCACAACAAAGCAGGCCAGTCACAGCTAACGACTATTGGCGTTGGTGTCTCGGTCAGTCAAGCGATACAGATATTAAACCGCTACGGTATTTCGCAGATTCCGGTAACGGACGAGGATGGCCACATTGTCGGCAGCCTGACCGATTCCACGGTGCTGAACCGGCTCATCGACGACCCGGCGGTGAAAGATCATCCGGTGAGCGAAGTGATGGATAAGCCGTTCAAATTCGTTGGTCTCGATAACACTATTGATGCCCTTTCGTCGCTAATCGACCGCGACAACAAAGCGTTGCTGGTCCGCGACGAGCGCGAGCAGGTCCATATCATCACCCAGGCCGATTTGCTGGCGGCAATGACGAGTTAAGGGAAATAGGGGAATAAAAGGAGGAGGGGGACGAGAGGGAAAATGGGTAGGGAACAATCCCTTTCCTCCCTCTCGTCCCCCTCCTCCTTTTATTCCTTTTACCGCCTGTTATCCCCGCCTTCGATCATGCTGAGGTAGCTCATGTAGCGGCTTTCGGCGATTTCGTCTTCGGCAACGGCTTCCTTAATGGCGCAGCCGGGCTCATTAATGTGCAGACAGTTGTTGAAACGGCATTGGTTCAGCCGGTCGCGCATTTCGGGGAAGTAGTGGCCGATTTCCGTTTTTGACGTATTCATCAGGCCCAGTTCTTTTATCCCCGGTGTATCGATGATAAACGTGTCGGGGGAGAGTTCGAACATCTCGGCGAAGGTCGTCGTGTGGACACCTTTGTTGGCAAAGGACGAAACTTCGTTGGTGCGCAGGTTCAGGTCCGGGGCAAT
Source organism: Spirosoma pulveris (assembly GCF_054781875.1). NCBI lineage: Bacteria > Pseudomonadati > Bacteroidota > Cytophagia > Cytophagales > Cytophagaceae > Spirosoma > Spirosoma pulveris. The sequence goes on along the minus strand of NZ_BAAGTO010000010.1, from coordinate 63,472 downwards.
GGCGTTCACGAGCGACGACTTTCCAACGCCCGAGTGCCCGGCTACCAGCGTTACTTTCCGGTCGAGCAACGCCCGAAATTCCTCCACCCCCACGCCTTCAGTAGCGGAAGTCGACAGGCAGTTGTAGCCAATTCGCTCATAGAGGTCGATGATTTCCTGCTGAAATTCCAGACCTTCGTCGTTCAGGATGTCGATTTTGTTGAAGACGATCGTCGTCGGAATACGAAACGATTCGGCCGAAACCAGAAACCGGTCAATGAACCCCGCTGAGGTACGGGGCATGGCCAGCGTGGCCAGCAAGACAGCCTGATCGAGATTGGCCGCCAGAATATGCCCGTGCGCCGTTTTATGAACTGACTGCCGGATAATGTAATTGTCGCGGGTCGAAATGTCGGTAATGATGGCCGTATTTTCGGCTTCATCTTCCACGTCAAACACTACCCGGTCGCCCACGGCAATCGGGTTGGTAACCTTGAGGTCTTTTAGTTTGAACTTTCCTTTCAGCCGACCCTGAAAAATATGTCCGTCCGTGTTACGAATCTCGTACCAGGAGCCGGTAGAACGTATGACTAAGCCGTGTTGCAATTTTTAAAGAGTGAAAGGGTGAAAAGCGAAAGAGTGAAAGAGTGACTGGCATGAATGCCCGCTGCACCATGGCGGATCACTCTTTCGCTCTTTCGCTCTTTAATTGCTGTACAACCTCCATAACCTTCGCCGTTGCGCCAATGTTCCGCTGCACATATTGACGGCTGATCCGGGCTGCTTCTGCCGGGTTTTTGTACTGTTGTTCGAACGTCGTTGTAAGTTGAGCTACGTTGCTGATGGAAAAAGCGGCTCCTTCATGTATGAGGTCGATTGCTTCCTGATACTTGTTGTAGTCCGGCCCGAAAAACAGGGGCATACCGAAAGTAGCCGCTTCGAGAATATTGTGTAATCCCTGCTTAAACGCCCCGCCAATGTAGGCGAATTCACCATACTGATACAGCGACGAAAGCATGCCTATATTGTCGATGAAGAGAACCTCGAACGAACGAACTGTCTCTGGACTTGCCTGAGAAAAGCGTACCGACGACTTTGTCAACTGCTTTTGCCAACGGTCAATTTCCTCGTCGTGAATCTCGTGCGGGGCAACAATAACTTTGAGGGGTTTGTCAAACTGGTTAATGAAGGGAATCAGCACGTTCATATCATCGGGCCAGGCGCTGCCAATAACCAGAAGTGGGGTCTTCGCTTTGAAGGCTTCGGCTACGGGAATGGCTTTCTTCGTAATGACTACCTGCGAGACCCGATCGAAGCGCGTATCACCACCGAGAGTTACCTTTGTCAGCCCGATGCCAGCCAGCAGGTTTACTGATTCCTGATTCTGCACCAGAATATGGTCGAAATATCGGAGCATATTCCGGTAAAACTGCCCCCAGGGCTTGAAAAAAAGCTGGTTGGGACGAAAAATGGCCGAAAACGAGATGACCGGAATTTGAGTAGCCTTTAGTTCGCGCAGGTAGTTGTACCAGAATTCATATTTGATGAAAAAGACAATTCGGGGTCTCACTATCTCAACGAACTGGCGAGCGTTCCGGGGCGTATCGGCAGGTAGGTAGAGGATATAATCGGCACCGTCGTAGTCTTTTCTTACTTCGTATCCGGAGGGCGAGAAAAACGTCAGTAGAATTTTATAATCTGGGTACGCAGCCCGAAACGCTTCAATAACCGGGCGACCCTGCTCAAACTCGCCAAGCGAGGCCGCGTGAAACCAGGCAATTGGGCTGGTATTGCCGTCGAGTATCTGCTGAAGTTTATCGATCCAGTTACGTCTTCCCTCTACCCACAGCTGTGCTTTAGGGTTAAAAGGAGCTACCGCTCGCAGCAGGGTTTGAAAGGCAAATATGCCGGTGTTATAGAATACCGAAACCAAGGAAAGGTAAGGTTGGTTATATTCGGCAAAGCTACTCAATTAATAAACCACCTACTTATGCACGCGTACGACACAGTGACCGAAGCCCTTGAGGGGCTGAGAAAACAGGGGTTCACCCAGGATTATAACCTCAAACCTGATCACCTGCACTGCCAGCCTGATAACATTGAATTACGTCCGGCAGACTTTGATGTTGTCGATGTTTATCGCTTCGAAGGGGCAACCGACCCGGGCGATGAAATGGTTTTGTATGCAATTGAAGCGAAGAATGGTAACAAAGGAACATTAGTAGATGCGTACGGAACCTACGCCGAAGCGGTCACGCCGGAAATGGCCGAAAAACTACGATATACACCTGAAAATTGACGAACTTTTCATAGGTAAAAATGATTTTACGTCAACAGAATGTATGTTGGTACAATGAACTGGAACAAGCTAACGAGTGACACTCAACTAGATACGATCAAAGCAGAATCAGCAAAGCAGCCTGTTTTGATTTTTAAGCATAGCACAAGTTGTTCAATAAGTGCTATGGCGCTTAGCCGGATGGAACGGAACTGGAATGACCAACTTGGTGTGAAGCCATATTACCTTGACTTACTAGCCAATCGGCCTATTTCCAATAAAATTGAACATGAATTTGGCGTTGAGCATGAGTCGCCTCAGGTATTGTTGATTCGGAACGGTGCCTGCATTTACGATGCATCGCACATGGCAATTTCCTTCGCCGGTATTCAGCAGGCAGTTTAAGGAAGGAGTTAGGCGTTAGAAGCGAAGGTAGGAGGGCTGATGCTCAAAGAATAGTATTAGGAGCGAGGAGTTAGAAGTGAGGAGGGCTGACGCATGTATTGCTTTTGCGTCAGCCCTCCTCACTTCTAACTACTCCTTTAAAGTTATTTTCGCCCGGTGGCAGACCCCCCCGATGGGCGGGTTGAATTTGGAAACGCTCACTTCTACTGCTTCAAGTTCAGTGTAAGTCGCCCTGATTTCCTGGATGATCTGGTGGGCAATATGTTCGAGCAGCCGGGCAGGTTGTTTCATGACACCGGCCGTAATTCGGTACAGATCTTCGTAGTTGACAGTGGCACTCAGGCGATCCCGTCGGGCGGCTTCCGAAAAATCGGCCGTTACAACAATGTCGACCGAATATTTGTTGCCGATTTTCTGTTCCTCGTCGTAAAATCCGTGGTACGAAAAAAATTCTAACCCCTCTAAAGAAATTGTTCCCATAACGTGCGTAAAGATGAATCACCCCGATAAACCCCCGCTGCTAGTCAGGGATATATCGGGGTGACTGTTTTTCTAGTGTGCTTAAATCTGGTCGAAAAAAGAGCCGGTTTTTTTGGTCGTTACCTCTTCGGCTGCCTCTACAGATGGTTCTTCGGTATCAGTCGTATGTACGTCTACCAGCGAAGACGTTGAGGCTGTATCGTCTGTACTTTCGATAACGGCAGAATCCGTTGTCGGATGGTTGGAATGCAGCGATTCATCGAGTTTCTCAATAACGGCCTCATCGACCGGAATCGCTTCCGGAACAGACTCTTCCCGGTCAATCAGCGGTGGCAGTTCCGCCACCACGTCGGTAGGTGTTGCTGCATCCGGCTGGACTTCAGCTTCGGGTTGTTTCAACTCTTCCGACAACTGCGAAGTCACATCATCAATTTTACCCCTCAGATTTTGCTTGGCAAACTTCTTCTCGAAACGATCCACGCTATCAACGGCATTGCTGGCAAGCGTGCGAATCTGAATGGCCAGGTTCTCCTTGTAATTCTCCAGGGCTTTGAAATCGTGTTCCAACGATTTGATATCATTAAGAATGTTGTCTTTCAGATACCGCGCCTGGTTTTCGGCATCCTGCACCATCAGTGTAGACCGTTTTCGGGCATCGGCCAGCATTTCATCGGCTTTCTGCCGAGCGTCGTCGATGTATTTTTCCCCCGCTTTATTGGCCTGTTCTGTGATTTGAGTACTTGTATCTTCGGCTGTTTTAAGCGTTCGGAACAAGGTCATTTCTACTTCCTTGAGCTTGCCTAAATCTTTTTCGGCCAGTTCAAGCTGCATTTTCAACATTTTATATTCGCCGGTCAAGCGTTCCCATTCCTGAGATAGCGAAGCCAGAAATGCGTCAACTTCTTCGGTTTTATAGCCGCGCAACCCTTTTTCAAATGTGTGCTGCCGGATTTCAATTGGCGTAATTTTCATTGGTGCGCTACAAGTTTAATGTGTTACTAAATACCTAGATAAAGGTGAATTAACTGCCTTAATATCTATTTTACAAAAAATTGTCTGAAAAATAGACGAAACCTACTTTGCCTAAAGGGTTTAAATCAATTTCCATACCGAAATGGTACGGTCGTCGCTGGCCGAAAGTAATAATTGATGATAATTTGTCCAAAGTACTTTATTGACGGATGTGCCATGTCCGGCGTGGCGGGCCCGATCCACTACTTTCAACAGTTTGTAGGTTTCCGCGTCCCAAATTTTAAGCGACTTATCCATGCTGGCCGTAGCGATCAGGCGGCCGTCCGGGCTGAAAGACAGGTGGTTAATGGCGAACATATGCCCCACAATATCCTGTTGAAGCGTATAGCCTTTTTCCACCGCCCATACTTTTAAATGCGCATCGCGCCCGGCGGTGAGTAACTGCTGAAAATCCGGAGAGTAGGCAAGTGTAAAGACAGAATTACCGTGGGCCTGAATAACCTGCTTGAGTTCGTACGTGATTAAATCAAAAATACGAACAACATTATCGCTGTAGCCAATGGCCAGTTCACGCTCAACGGGATTGATGGCTATGCATCGTGCCGATTGATCGGACGCTTTCAAGTGTTTTCGAACGGCGAGTTGATCGGTAGCCACAATGGCGACAACCCCATCCGATAGGGCCAGGAAGGCGTCGTCTTTGTAAAACTTGATGTCGAAAATAGCCGCCGAGGTAAGTTTGAGCGAGGCTACTTCCTGTTTCCTAACCGAATCGATCAAATGAATGCCTTCGTAATTCTGGCCAACCCACAGCAACTGGCTGACTGGATGCAGGGCCATTGCATACACCGAAGCGGGCACTTTAGCCACCAGTTCGCCCAAATCTGGCCGGTCCAGATGCCACCGGACAACCTGCCCGTCGCCACCGGCCGAAAAAAACTGTTCGGCTGTCAGGCCATGTTCCAGGGTATATACAGGGTCGCGGTGGCCACCAAACGTATCTAATTTCTCGACAATCACTGAATGAAAAGATAAGTTGTTGCCCAAAGGTCGTTAATCCTTTCTTTTTCTCGAATGACTTCCGATTTTTGATGGTGACTTTTCAATTGGATATAAACGGTGACTGTATCGCCCGGCTGAAGGCTATTTCGGAGGATGAGCCTGTATTACGGGCTCAGGTGCGGCTAACCGTGTCGGAACAGGAGGATCTGGCGCGCATTAGCCATCCTGCCCAACGCATCGAATGGCTGGCCTGTCGGGTAACGATTCGGCAATTGGTTGAAGAGCAGGGAATGGATTATGGCGGCTTGTACAAAGATGAGTACGGGAAGCCGCACCTTATCGACTCTCCCTGGCATATTTCCCTGTCTCACACGAATGGATGGGCTGCTGCGGTACTGCATCGGTCACGCCCGGTGGGTATTGACATTGAGCCGATTCGGGAGCAGTTCAGGCGTGTGGTACCACGTGTTTTGTCGGAGAGTGAGCTCCAGCACGCGGCCGGCGACCCAAACCGGCTGGCGGTTTACTGGTGCGCCAAGGAAGCTCTGTATAAACTTTACGGAAAGCGTCAGCTTACCTTTCGGGAGCACTTACTGATCGAGCCTTTTGCGGATGACTTTGAGCAGTTAGTGGGACATGTTCGCTTACCCGACCACCAGGCGCAACTCATTATCCGGTGCTTTCAGGAAGGACCCGGCCTGCTGGCCGTAGCCTATTAAGTACGCCGGGGCTTCCTTCCGTGATCTCTGAATTTATCAGGTAAAATTACGGAAGGAAGCCCCTGCATACTGTTTACCGTTGGGTGTAATCTGAGAGCGGAAGGCCGTCGCCATCGTCCCGAACCGTGTTGAGGATTTGCTCTACCTCCCGGACGCGTTCCGTATCACCATTCTTTTCGAATGCCAGCGTCAGGTTGCGAAGAACACGCCGGACGATATCGGCATTGGTGCAGGGTTGATAAAAAGTATCCAGCCGTTTAATGTTCAACTGATCGATGTATTGATCGATATCTTTGGTGGTAAAGACCAGTCCCCGGTTAAATACATTGATGTAGAACTGAACCCCGCTGCTATTCTTATAGGTAAGCACAAAGAGGTTAGGCAGGTTGACCCCATAAACAGGCAGGTTCAACCGTTTGGCGATGAGCATATAAAGTACACAAAGCGTTATAGGGTTTCCCCGGCGCGATTCGAGTACCTGGTTGATCATGGAGTTGGCCGGCGAGTGAAAATGCTTGGTGTTCGGCGCAAATTTCAGTTTGGAGAAGAAAGCACTGTTCATGGCTTTAATCTGCTCGTCGGGATGCATATCTGCTTTAAAATCAACCCATACGTCGTAAAATAACTGCTCTACCTCCTGCTTCAGTTTATCGAGCGACAGGTCGGGATACTGGTAGGTGGCAATAATCCAGAGGCCTTCCAGTAAATCCATGGCTCCGCCATTTTTCCAGTCGCGCATACGATCCAGTACCGATTCATATTGAAGGTCATGGATAATTTCCTCGATTCGCTTTTGAAGTTCAGGATTGAAGCTGCCTTCCCATTCCGACTCCAGAAGCGGGATCATCTGCCCCCCCATCTGTCGAATTTGTTGTTCAACGTGTTCAACAACTTCTCGGTCTTCATCGTCCAGAAGCGAGATAAGGGCTTTCAATTCGTTGTCATTCATTCGATTGTATTGCTTTATCAGGGTACCCCAGGATAAAAACTGTTTTCGGAAACCTACTGAATATGCTACTTTTGTCTAGTTATGAAACTGACTATGCTAATATAGCAACAAAATTTTTATAAAAAACGGTTTGACTCTTTCAGGCAATTCTCCCAAAATTCTGGTAACCGGAGGTGCAGGGTTCATAGGATCGCACACGGTTGTTTCGTTGGTTAACGCCGGTTTTGAGCCGGTAATCATTGATGATTTTTCCAATTCTGAACGCTCTGCTCTCGATGGATTGCGGGCTATCCTGGGCCGCGATGTAACGTGCTATCCGGCAAACTGCAATGACGCCGAGGTCATGGCAGACATCTTCAGGAAAGAGGCACCCGTTGGCGTCATCCATTTTGCCGCTAACAAGGCAGTAGGTGAGTCGGTTGCTAAACCGCTGAAATATTACCGCAATAACCTTGACCCGCTGATGCTGTTGCTGGAATTGATGCCTCAGTTTTCGGTAAAGAACTTCGTGTTTTCATCGTCCTGTACGGTTTATGGTCAGCCGGCTCAATTGCCTGTAACGGAAGAGACGCCCCGGCTACCCGCCCAGTCGCCTTACGGAAATACCAAAGCCATTGGCGAAGACATTATTCGGGATGCTATAACAGCACAGATACCCGTCAAAGCATTGGCACTTCGCTATTTCAACCCAATTGGAGCCCATCCATCTGCCGAGATTGGCGAGTTGCCGCTAGGTGTTCCAGCCAATCTGGTACCGTTCATTACACAAACGGCTGCTGGCATACGCCCCAGCCTGACCGTATACGGTGATGATTATAATACACCGGACGGCACTTGTGTTCGTGATTATATCGATGTAGGCGATCTGGCTGACGCGCACGTTCAGGCCCTGAAAAAATTGATAGAAGCACCGGAAGGTGCGTCTTATGACGTTATCAACATTGGCACGGGTCGTGGCGAGACGGTTCTGAACGTAATCAAAACGTTTGAAGAGGCTACTGGCGTTAAGGTAAATTATACGGTTGGGCCACGCCGGACGGGCGATGTTGAGCAAGTTTATGCCGACGTTACTAAGGCCAACCGTGTACTGGAGTGGTCTGCCCGTCGTTCGCTCGCTGAGTCGTTACGGGATGCATGGAATTGGCAAAAAAAATTAATGAAGTAAATTTGTTATTTAGGGTTAGCAGATATTATATTACTTTAGTTTCCACTAACCCTAAATTATTAACCGTAGACTTAAAACCTAAAATATAATGAAACTCCTCATCACAGGTGGAGCCGGGTTCATTGGCTCGCATGTCGTTCGGCTATTCGTTACGAAATACCCCGAATATCAAATTTATAATCTTGATGCCCTGACGTATGCCGGTAACTTGGCTAACCTGAAAGACATTGAGGATGCACCCAACTATACGTTTATTAAAGGTGATATTACCGATGCGAAATTTCTGGAAGATATGTTCGCTGAGTTATCACTGGATGGCGTCATTCACCTGGCGGCTGAGTCGCACGTTGACCGGTCCATTACCGACCCAATGTCGTTTGTAATGACCAACGTGGTTGGTACGGTCAATCTTCTTAATGCGGCCAAGAACAGCTGGGCTTCTACGGGTGGATTTGAGGGCAAACGCTTTTATCACGTATCGACGGATGAAGTGTATGGTTCCCTGCACAACCCCGAAGACTTCTTTACCGAAGAAACCCCTTACGATCCCCAATCGCCTTACTCGGCCTCCAAAGCGGCTTCCGATCACTTTGTACGGGCGTACGGAAATACCTATAAGCTGCCCGTTGTTCTGTCAAACTGCTCGAACAACTATGGCCCCAATCACTTCCCGGAGAAGTTGATTCCGTTAATGATTCACAACATCCAGAGCAACAAACCACTGCCGGTTTACGGCAAAGGAGAGAACGTTCGCGACTGGCTGTTCGTGGTGGATCACGCCCGTGCTATCGATGCCGTTTTCCACAAAGGCAAGCAAGGCGAAACCTATAACATTGGCGGCTTTAATGAGTGGAAAAACATTGACATCGTTCACCTGCTTTGTGGCATTATGGACCGTAAGCTCGGTCGGCCGGAGGGCACCTCGGCACAACTGATCACTTACGTGACCGACCGCGCCGGACACGATCTGCGCTACGCCATCGACGCGCACAAAATCATGAACGAGCTTGGTTGGGAGCCTTCCCTTCAGTTTGCCGAAGGTCTCGAAAAAACGGTCGACTGGTTCCTGGCCAATCAGGAATGGATGGATAACGTTACTTCCGGAGCTTATCAGAGTTATTATCAGGGAATGTACGCGAATCGTTAATAAAGGGGAAAGGGCAAAAGAGCGAAACCGGGCTGCCGGTGCGGAGCAAAAAATTGATCCGCTGGTTGCTCTTTTGCTCTCTCACGCTTTCACTCATTAAACAAATGAAAGGAATTATACTTGCCGGAGGCTCCGGCACTCGTCTTCATCCGCTTACGCTGGCTGTTTCGAAACAATTGATGCCGGTGTATGACAAGCCGATGATTTATTATCCCCTGTCGATCCTGATGCTGGCTGGTATTCGGGAGATTCTAATCATCTCGACACCGCACGATCTGCCTCATTTCGAAAAGCTGCTCGGCGATGGGGAGCGCATCGGCTGTAAATTTACGTATGCCGTTCAGCCTAGTCCGGATGGGCTGGCTCAGGCATTTATCATCGGCGAAGAATTTATTGGCGACGATAAAGTGGCGCTGGTATTGGGCGATAACATCTTTTATGGCTCAGGCCTGTCAAAACTGCTACAGGCTAATAATGATCCTGATGGGGGCGTGGTGTATGCGTATCAGGTACACGACCCGGAGCGCTATGGCGTTGTGGAGTTCGATGATGCCTTTAACGTGTTATCCATTGAAGAAAAACCAGAGAAGCCTAAGTCAAACTATGCGGTTCCAGGTTTGTATTTCTATGATAACGATGTTGTCGATATCGCCAAGAACATAAAACCTTCCGTGAGAGGTGAGCTGGAAATCACCGATATCAACCGGGTGTATCTGGAACGGGGCAAATTGAAGGTTGGCGTGTTGGATCGGGGAACTGCCTGGCTCGATACGGGCACCTTCGAATCGCTGATGCAGGCCGGTCAGTTCGTTCACGTCATCGAAGAGCGGCAGGGCCTGAAAATCGGTTGTCCCGAAGAGATTGCCTATCGCATGAAATTCATCGACGCTGCTCAACTCGCAACCATTGCCAAGCCATTGGTGAAAAGCGGGTACGGCGCCTACCTGCTAAACCTGCTGAAATAGAGGTATTCAAGAACTATAAGGCACTAATACAAAAACGCCGGAGCAAGCTGCTCCGGCGTTTTTCGTAAACCTAACCTATGAGAAATTTTTAGTGCTACGCCAAGTGTTCATTAGTACGGAACAAAGGTAGAGGTAAGGATAAACTTGGATAAGCGCATAAACACGGAATTTCAGTATCACAAACAAACTACGCAGAAGTCCGCAATTTGGTACGTATAACTACGTATTGATAAATAGTTTATAAGGTTTAAGGTGTTGGTTATGAGTTATTTGATTGCATAGCGGATTATGCATGGATATTCGCCGGGAAACATCGATGTTGTAATTTAGATGCGCTTTCCGCTTTTATCCACCCTTAGAGAGCGCATCTATCACCTTAATTTCAATTCTAATTTATCATGAGTGTTTTTACCAAAGATGCGGGTCGTATTCTGGACCCACAAGAAACACAGGCCCTGACAGGCGCCTACCAGGAGCGCAAGCTTCAAGTTGGTCTTTCAAAAGACGAATACATTCGTTCCGAATTTTTTGGTACAAACCACATCGAGTATCTACTTAGTCAACCCGGCTGTGTAGGATTGCGAGTTCATCACGCCAAGCGTTGGGAAGATTCTGATGGCAAGCCGACCAGTCCGGATAAGGGTCAGCTTGTGCCTCGTGTACTGTTAACGGGAGTAGATGCTAAAGGTAAAGACATGCCTATTCGTGTCGATAAAGCCGGTTTGAAAGATATGCCCGCAAATGATGGCAGTGGCAGAGCGGTAGGGGATGGCAGACCATGTCCTCAATACTGTGGTAATTAAGCTATGTAATGAGTTTATGTAATGAGTCGATTCTTTAGCCCGTATCAAGATTATCCAATAGCCTTTATTGCCGAACTAATAACCCTATTACCTATACTAATAGGGTTATTTCGAATTTTATCAATCAAGCATGAAATCAAATTTCTTCTAGTACTCTTTGTTCTCTATTTTTTGAGAGATATTCTATCTAACCTACTTGCTTCTATCAAAGAAAACAATCTCTTCATTTATAATATTTTTTCTTTTGTTGAGTTGTTTTTCTTAGCGTTGATCTTTTACAATAACCCTAGGATACACTCCCCAAAATACAGGAAAATTATCATTTGGGGTGTCGTTATCTCTCTATTGATAGGCTTATTGTTTTATAGTAAAAATGATTTCTCTATAATAGATTTTACAATTGTAAGGCTATACGGTATATTGATTTCCATAGTTTTTTTTGAACGAGTCTTGTCTGAAGTACGAATAAAAAACATACTCACGTATTCAATGTTTTGGATAAATAGTGGCTTGCTCTTGTATTTTTGTGGCACCTTTTTTATTTTTCTTTTAAGTGATAAAGTATTGTCAAGCAAAGCTAAACCGGACATATTTCAACAGTATTGGGATACAAATCTTATTTTCTATATCTTTTTTTGTTTGCTTGCATCAATTGGTATCTGGCTAAGCAAATACGATCAGGAAAATATAATTTAACGGACTTTGATAAAAATATATCTTCATTCTTTGTAATTTTTATAACTTATAGTAAATAGGCTAAGGATGACTGTTCCGCTAACTCAATAGTTATTGGTATAATTGATATTCAGCTATAGATTTTTGACCTTTACTTTATACCGATTGCTGTAAAACGCCAATGTCAGTAGATTCCGGTTTTGTGATTGCCGTTGGTACGGCCGTGCTGTTGGTGATGGCGGTGTTCATCATCATCTTCGTGGCCTATTACCAGCAAAAACAGGCGAAACAACAACTGGCCTTTAAAGAATTGCAGGTTCAGCACCGTCGGGAACTGATGGAAGCCACCTTACGGGGGCAGGAAGAAGAGCGAAAACGACTGGCCGAAGATATGCACGATGGCATTGGCACTATGCTGTCCGTCACCAAAATGAGCCTTAACCAACTGGAGCGTCAGGTAGGGGGAGATGGGCAGGTGAGTTTTCAGTTTCAGAAAACACGCTCCATGATTGATGAGACTATGACCAACGTTCGGCGAATAAGCCGGAACCTGGTGCCAACTACCCTGGAGCGATTTGGTCTGCTGGCCGCATTGGAAGAACTGGCCGACCGCGCTACCGATTCAAATACGGAAGTACAGTTGACCTTTCCTGAATGTGAGACCCCATTTCCACCGTCGCTCGACCTGATGCTGTATCGAATTGCGCAGGAACTGGTCAATAACGCCATTCGTCACGCCCGAGCCAGCCAGATTACCATTCAATTGGTTTGCATCGATCAGGAGGTTCGTATGTCGGTCATGGACAACGGCGTAGGCTTTGATTTCGATGCCGTCATGGAAAATAAACAGGGCGGGCTGGGGTTACGAAATATCGAAAGCCGTCTTAGCGTGGTGAATGGACACGTAACGTTCGATGTGGCCCCCGGCCGCGGATCGCAAATCCATATACAGGTTCAACTGCACGACACGCAACCTGTTAATTTATTGAGTTAATTTGTTTGCCAAATGGCTGCTCTATGCGACTAATAGGGTATCAGCTCTTAACTTTTCTTCCTCTATGCGAAAAATTAAACTGGCCCTCTGCGATGATCACACCCTGTTTCGGGTCGGGATGTCCACTATACTCGGGCAGATCAATGATTTTGAATTAGTCCTCGAAGCGGGCAACGGTCAGGAACTGATCGATAAAATTGCCCGGAAACTCCCCGACGTCGTTTTGCTCGACCTGCAGATGCCGGTTATGGATGGCACTGCAACCGCCGATTATCTGCGGGAAAATTACCCGCTTATCAAGATCGTTGTGCTCACCATGCACGATGAGGACCGGATGGTACTTCACCTGCTCGAAAAAGGCGTTAGCGGCTACCTGCTGAAAGACGCCGAAGCGGGCGAAGTGGAAAAAGCTGTCCGGAAGGTGATGGACGAAGGGGTTTACCTGAATGAGTTCGTGTCGAAGGCTATGCTGCGGAAGATGACGAATAAGACAACCGTAACAAAGCCCGTCAATGCCTTTTATAACAGCAAGATTCTGCTTTCCGAACGGGAGAAGGAAGTACTGATGCTCATTTGCGAAGGCCTTTCGACGCTGGAGATCAGTGAGAAAATATTCCTCAGCCCCCGAACGGTTGAAGGCCATCGGCTACGCATCCTCGAAAAAACGGGAACCAAAAACACCGCTGGCATGGTCGCCTACGCATTCAAGAACAGTCTTGTTTGATACGCGGTGTAAGTTAAATAAGTATGTAAGCTGATTTATTGAACACAGAGACACCGGGAACGAAGAGTTTAACGGATTAAGCCTGTTTGTTAAATCAGGTGTTTGTCTACTTGTAGGCCCGGTTTGTGTACTCACCAAACGCTGTTAGTGTAGATTCTATGAGCTTTCTGAAGGGACACAGACCGGGCCTACGCAGATCATTCAGCGACCGTATTAGTTAACAAACACCCATTTCAAAGACTGCCCGTTCGTCCACCATCTACCGGTAAGTTGATACCGTTGATCGACGCGGCTGCGGGTGTGCATAGAAAAGCGATGGCAGCCGCTACCTCTTCCGCTTTCACAAACCGTCCGGTTGGAATCTCACTCGCCATCTGTTTCGCTACTTCGTCTTCCGACTTACCTGACGACTTCGACCGCATAGCAAGCACTGCGGCCAGACGTGCCGTTTCTGTATAGCCAGGCAGCACGTTATTGACTGTAATACCAGCGTGAGCGATCTCCAGCGAAAGGGTTTTGGCCCACTGCGCCACGGCTCCCCGAATCGTGTTCGAGACGCCCAGACCCACAATAGGTTGTTTCACAGAGGTTGAGATGACGTTAATGATCCGTCCGAAACCGGCTTCCTTCATGGCAGGAAAAACCAGCTGAACCAGCGCCTGGTTGTTAAGCAAATGATTATGGAATGTTTGGATGAACTCCTCGGGTTTGGCATCAATCAATGCTCCACCCGCTGGCCCGCCTGTGTTGTTAATCAATATATGCATGGCTGGAAACCTGGCCAGATGTTGACCAAGCACTGCCGGAGCCTCGCCCGGCTTACTAAAATCGGCTACCAGATATCGGTGTGTCTGGCCCTGACTTGTGTCCAGTTCAGCCAGGGTTTCCTGAAGTGTTTCTTCGTTTCGTGCCATCAGCACAATGTTGGTTCCCAGCAGGGCCAGTTCTACAGCCGCAGCGCGGCCAATGCCTTGAGTACTACCGCAAACAAGGGCGGTCTTTCCGATTAGTGTCAGGTTCATATAATCGCGTTATTGCGTATACCAGTCATCAATACAAACTGGTCGCAAAATGGGTAAAAAAACCACTGGCGTAGTTTTGCGTTTACAAAGTAGTAGTTTTGACCAACTTTGAATCCAGTATCAACTATTTGCATTCCAACAGACCATGTCAAAGACATTAATTATTGTGGTGGTTCTTGCCCTTATTCTGGGCATGTACGGCTGTAGTTCCTATAACGGTTTAGTCCAGTCCGACACAAACGTACAGGAAAAATGGGCTCAGGTACAGACTCAGTACCAACGCCGGGCCGATTTAATTCCCAACCTCGTTCGGACGGTACAGGGTGCTGCTAATTTCGAGAAAAGTACGCTGACGGCTGTTATTCAGGCGCGTGCCAGTGCTACCCAGGTGAAATTTACGGCCGATCAGTTGACTCCGGAGAATGTCCAGAAGTTTCAGGCGGCACAGGATCAGGTGAGTGGCTCGCTGTCTCGTTTACTGGCCGTGGCTGAAAGTTATCCGAATTTAAAGGCGAATCAGAACTTTCTGGAGTTGCAGGCTCAGCTGGAAGGAACGGAAAACCGAATTGCCGTATCCCGAAATGATTTTAACGGAGCGGTGAAAACGTATAACCAGTCGGTGCGTTCATTCCCGAACAATATTTTCGCCGGTATATTTGGCTTCCCCGTCAAAGGCTTTTTCGAAGCATCGCAAGCGGCCCAAAGTGCTCCAACGGTACAGTTTTAATGGTAGTGGGCAAAGGGGTTGGGGCATAGGGCTATGTGGCCTATGACTAACCCCTTAACCCTATACCTTCGCTCCATGCCCTATGCAAACGAACCCATTCACGCAGGACGAACAACAGCGCATTGTGGAAGCCATCCGACAGGCCGAAAAGGCTACATCGGGCGAAATTCGGGTGCATGTAGAGCCACACTGTGCCCATGCCGATCCCGTGCAGCGGGCTATCGAAGTGTTCGCCCAACTGGGAATGCACCAGACTAAAGAACAGAATGGCGTACTCTTTTACCTGGCCCATACCGACCGGAAGTTTGCCATTTTAGGCGACAAAGGAATTGACGCCAAAGTGCCCGATAATTTTTGGGAAAGTACGAAAGAACTGCTTCGAAGCCACTTCAGATCAGGTCGGTATGCCGAAGGGCTCAGCCTGGGTATTGAACGGGCCGGGCAACAATTGAAACAGTACTTTCCCTACGCCAGCGACGACGTTAACGAACTCGCCGACGATATTTCGTTTGACTGACACTGCCGTGAACGTACTCTCTTCTATTTCCTTTATTGCCCGATGGCTGCGGCTTGGGTTGCTACTCGTGCTGCTGGCTGTTGTTCCGGCTACGGTGAAAGCGCAGGATACCGCGACCGATAACGGTGCATCGGCGAATGATGTTATTCCCAACAAGCCGAATCCGCCCCGTCTGGTTAATGACTTTGTCGGGATACTGAACCCAACCGAACGCAGCCAGCTGGAACAGAAACTGCGTGCCTATAACGACTCTACGTCTACCCAGATCACCATTGTTATTGTTAAAACTACGGAGCCTTACCCAATTGGTGACTTTGCCTTTCAGGTAGGACGCAAATGGGGCGTTGGGCAAGAGGGTAAAAACAATGGGCTGGTGCTGGCCTGGGCTACCCAGACCCGGAAGATCTTTATCGCGCCTGGTTATGGGCTGGAGGGAGCTATCCCCGACGCTATTGCCAAGCGCATCATCACGAATACCATCGCTCCGGCTTTCAAACAGGAACAGTATTACCAGGGACTGGACGAGGCAACAACCGAAATCATTAAACGTGCCCAGGGCGAATACAAAGCCGAACCAGATACTAACACAGACGATGGCCCGGGAGGCTTCCTGATCATACTCATCGTATTCATGGTTATCATCTTCATCATTGCCCGGCGCAACCGGGGTGGTGGGGGTAACAGCGGCAATCGCGGTGGTGGCTGGGGTGGTCCCGTCTTTTTCCCAACATCTACGTTCTCCGGCTGGGGTGGTTCCAGCGGTGGCGGCTGGAGTGGCGGGGGCGGTAGCGGTGGCGGCTTCGGCGGATTTGGCGGTGGCAGCTTCGGTGGTGGTGGCGCCGGTGGCGACTACTAAGCAGCTGTAAACCGTGGCTATGCACTGCCAGTGAATGGGTCTTAAAGGCCGTTCAACCAAAAATAGGTACATGTACTTACCCATGTACCTATTTTTGTTGGTTAGCCATTCACCAGCGTATGTTTCTTTTTACTGTTCGTAACGTTTTACTGCTCGCCTTTCTGCCGCTTCTATCACGAGCACAAACTACTCCTGTTGCCCCTAATACAACTCAGCCTACTGTTGTACAATCGGACTCAACCGATGATTATACAGCCGAAGAGAATTCGTCTGCCACAAACGCCGGCGTTGGCCAATCGGTAATTTTTGCTCCCTCAACTCGTCCCCGGACTATCCGGGCGGTTGAAATAAAGAACAGGTTAAAAATTGACGGTCGTCTGGACGAGGCCGACTGGAAAGAGAGTAAACTTGCCCGGCGTTTTGTACAGGTGGATCCTGGGCAGGGACGTCCTGCTGTGTCCAAAACGGATGTTCGGGTGTTGTACAACCGCCACTTTTTATATATCGCGGCCATAAATCATGATTCGCTTGGTCGAAAAGCATTGCGCGTGCCCAACTTCAAGCGCGATTTCAGCAGTCGGGCGCACGATTTGTTTGGAGTGTCGATTGATGGCTTCAACGACCGCCGTAATGCCATGACCTTCGTGACTAATCCGCATAGTACGCAGCGCGATTTGCTTTCCTTCGATGATGTACTCTACGACGAAGATTGGGACGGCTTCTGGAAAGTACGTACCACGCGTACCGATTCGGGATGGGTGGCTGAGATGCAGATCCCCTGGCAGACACTGCGGTACGCTCACTCGGCCGATTCGACCCAGTCGTGGGGTATCAACTTTTTTCGGAACCGTCGGTACTCCAATGAACTGTCGGCCTGGTCGCCGTTTCCCCGTGCGTTCACATCCAGCCGGATGACTTATGCCGGGTTGCTGACGGGTCTGAAGCCACCACCACCTTCGCCTAACATCCGTATCCAACCTTATGTATTGGTAAGCGATGATCGTTATTCTGGTACAGAAGTTGGCTATGGGCAGAGCGCCAATGTAAAGCTTGGCGGTGATGCCAAGTGGGCGATCAATCCCAATACGGTACTCGATCTAACCCTTAACACCGACTTTGCCCAGGCCGACGTTGACCGGCAGGTTAATAACCTCACGCGTTTTTCGGTGTTGTTTCCCGAACGACGAGCTTTCTTTCTGGAGAACGCGAGCCTGTTCGGAGCGGGTTTGCCGGGCAACAAAAATACCGGCGAAGGCGGAAGTATGGTGATCAAGCCTTTCTTCAGCCGAACAATTGGTCTGGCAACGTTAGCGGATGGCACCAGCAGTCCCGTACCAATTGATGCCGGTGCCCGGCTGGTATATCGGTCGCTCAATCGTAATTATGGCGGTATGGTTATCCGGCAGCGTGGCGTTCCCGGTAGCCCCACAACCGACTTTGTTGTGGGCCGTTATGTTGAAAACATTGGTCAGCGAAACCGCATTGGAGCGCTGTTCACGCTGAAGAATGTACATAGAACGGATAGTACGAGCAGTCGGCAGAACGGAACACTGGCGCTGGATGGCTTCTTCCGTCTGAATGAAAAGTGGACTTACAGCGCAATGGTCGTGGGTTCCCTAAGTTCGGCCGGCGCGGATCAGGGAATATCTGCCTACAGCCAGGTAATGTACCGTACCAATCAGGTCGTCGGCTGGTGGACGCAGGCACTTGTTACGAAGACATTTAACCCGGAAATGGGCTTCGTATCGCGCAGCGACGTAATTGCTACCACGCCGGGGCTGTATCTGGTCAATCGGTCGAAATGGTTACCCAAATGGGTACGTAATTTCGAGCCCGGTGCATTTTTTGAGATCTACCATAAAGCATCGACCGGTTATTTGCAGGAAACGCAGTCCAACTTTAACCCTGTCTGGCTGACGTTTCAGAATGGGGGTAATGTGGGACTTTTTGTCAACTCAACGTTTCAGCGGCTAGACGATGGCGACTATCGGCCGCTCGGTTTGGGTATCCAATCGGGTAAGTACCGCTACGTTCGGTATACAGCAATGTTCAGCACAGACCCATCTAAAAAAGTGTCGTTTCAGTTCAACGGCGAGACGGGAGCATATTACGATGGTAACCTGAACTACGGACGGGCTACGCTGCTTGTTGCACCCATTCCGCACGCGGCTTTTACGCTCAGTGCCGAAGCAAATGATTTTAAGAAGGTAGGCGGTTATACCGGTACAATTTCTCTGTATAGTATAGAAAGTAGGCTGGCGGTCAATCCCCGCTTGCAGTTGATCAGCTTTTTTCAGCGGAATACATTTACCGAAAAGAATGCCTGGAACATCCGGCTAGCCTGGGAGTTTCAACCCCTGTCGTTTCTGTACATCGTCTACAACGCAGGCACCTACGCTGGCTCCATCCGAACCGTCGACCGGCAGCGCGAGCAGCACATAATTGGTAAGCTATCGTATTTGAAGCAGTTCTGACCGCACGGGCTGCCCGTGCGGTTTCAGATGACCTGCTTCTCAATCAGCAGGATAAACAGGTGGATTACCTTGATGTGTATCTCCTGAATACGGTCGGCGTAACCAAAATGGGGAACTCGGACTTCAACATCGGCTTTACCGGCTAGTTTACCACCATCTTTACCGGTTAGAAGAACCACTTTCATGCCTTTCTCCCGGGCGGCTTCAACGGCCCGGACAACGTTGGCTGAGTTACCACTCGTGCTTAGGCCCAGCAGCACATCGCCTTCATTGCCTAAGCCTTCGATAAAACGGGAAAAGATAAAGTCATAGCCGAAATCGTTACTCACACAGGAGAGGTGGCTTACATCGGAGATGGCTATAGCAGCCAGCGACCGGCGATTATCCCGATACCGCCCTGAAAGCTCTTCTGCAAAGTGCATGGCGTCGCAATGCGAACCACCGTTGCCGCAGGATATAATTTTACGCCCGCTTTTAAGTGCATCGGCCATCAGGATGGCGGCCTGTTCAATGGCCGTCAGATGGTCGGGATTGGCAAGGAATGTATCTAAAACAGTCTGAGCTTCGGTTAGCTCCTGACGGATAATGTCAAGCATTTTTCTAGTCGTAAATGATAAAGTCGTAAACCCGCAGAAAACGGTGACGTAAACTTAGTTACGACTAATGATTTTTCGGCGATTAACCGGCTAAAACACCCAGTTGCGGTAGGGTAGGTTCCAGCGAAGTGCAAAGGTAGCCGTTTGATCGGTATAGCTATCCGGCCGGTACTGGCTGTCTTGGTACCGGTACATATACCGGCCTTCCAGGAATATGTTGTGACGGATCATGTAAGAAACCCGCAAATCGGCGTACGTGGCCACTGTTTTGCGTCCCTGGCCAATGAAGTTGCCCTCATCCCGAAACCGAAAGGTGTAGTCCTTTAAGATATTGCCACCGTAGTTAATATCAACAGCGGGATCGGAACCATACATCATCACCCCGAAGATCCCATTGGCCGATAACTTCTGGCGCTGGAACCGAACAATGCCCAGTCCTTCCAAAAAGTTGCTGCCCAGCGGGTGCGCCAGGGGCTGGCTGTAATGCGCGTAATTGGTTTGACCCGCTGTAACCGTAGGAGACGACTCGTGCGAGTACGTGTAAGGTCGTGCCAGATTAAACTCCGTTTGCAGGTCGAGATTGGGTACACCGAAGGCATCAATGTATTTGGCTCCAACCTGTATCGCAAATTTGTTAGTCCAGTCACCTTTGCCAGCCAGCAATGGTCTTAGCCGGAATTCATCCAGCATAAACTGGCTGTATACCAGAAAATGCGACAGGAAATTAGCTTTGAAGTCAATGCCAATGAAGGCGTTGTCCTTGCTTCCCAGGCTCGACTCAACGTAGCGGTATAGAATAATCGGGTTTAGATAGCTCAAATCCAGACGGTCGCGGCTAAATACCTCCGCTTCAAAAACACCTATATTGATATGGTCGCTTAGATTGATGCTCACATGGTGCATGGCCGCAAACTTGGGCGGAATGAGTTTATCGTCCTGAACGCGGGGCGTCTGTGTATTTTGCAGCGACGTGAAAAGGTTTGTGTACTGAATGTTGCGTCCTAAGCGGGTCGACAATTTCAGGAAGAGGTAAGCCGGGCTGTTGTCCGACAGAAGCAGCGACCGGAAGCCGTTTCCGAAGAAGTTCCGGTCATGACCGAACTGAACATTGATAACTTTTAGCGTATTGAACGTAATATAGCCTCTGGCTGTCAGGAAATCGGCCCCGTTGGTGCGGTAAGGCTTCACGAACCCTTCGCCCGGCGCTGTTGTCTGTAAGACGCCCTCGGCGTTGTACGTTTGTCCGTAGGTCTGCCCGTAACGCTGAATATATTCTGGGTAGATGGCCTGATTATCAGCAAAAAAGGTATAAAAGCCTAATTTTTTGCCGATGGTTCCGCGCACTTCCAGTCCACGGGTATTGACAAACAACGGATCAGGTTTACTGGTGTTTGCCGTTGCCAGACCCGACAGTGATTCGGCGCCGAAGCCGATATAGAAAACCGGGTTTACGTGTAAGTCGATATCCGGCGTTTGCAGGCTATAAAAGTCAGCCTTCTTTTTATAGAAATGAGTTAGGATAGGCTTTCTACTGTCGCCGGCAGCCGCTGAAGAGGCTGGTTCTACCCTTGTAAAGAGGCTCGGGTTAAGCGAATCGGCGGGTGGTACCCATTCCCAACTGTCGTTCAACAGGTAATTAAAGTTGAAGTAGTCAGTATCGGAAAAATCACGACTGGGATGGGCAGTAACACTATCAGCTAACTGAACTATACTCTGGCGATTGTAAGGCTTCACTGAACTGTGAAACCCTTCGGCCCAACTGTTTTTTCGTATTTCGAGCCGGTCAATAAGGTGATAATAATCTGCATTGAGCGGGACAAATGGACTTTGTGCCAGAGCTGACGACGAAAGCAGAAGGAAAGAAATTAAGTAAACGTTGATGCGCATGAAACTACTGACCGATGGTCTTATTGTGCTTATCTTGTGGCTGATTAGGTCATAAAAGCCGCTTAAATTAGCCATTAAGTTTGGATATACGCCAACCTTGCGGCTAATTTACAGGCAAAGACGTCTCCAGACTATGTTTGTGTTTACCCACCAGCCTTCATTGGCCAACCAGTATATCGCCGAGCTTCGGGATGTAGCTATACAGCAGGATCGGCTTCGGTTTCGTCGAAATCTGGAAAGATTAGGGGAATTGATGGCCTACGAAATCTCCAAAAGTTTGTCTTATCAGGCAGTAGCTGTGCAAACGCCCCTGGGAATTGCTAACACACAAGTACTTCGCAAGCAACCTGTTCTGGCAACCATTATGCGGGCTGGCCTGCCTTTTCATCAGGGATTTGCCAACTACTTCGATCAGGCTGAGAATGCTTTCGCGGGTGCTTATCGGGGGTACACACCGGGGGGAGATGATGAATTTGAGATTGCCATGGACTATATCGTTAGTCCTGATCTAAGCGGGAAAACGCTAATCCTTTGCGACCCGATGTTAGCTACGGGCCGTTCGCTCGAAAAAGTCTATCATGCGCTTCTGCGTTATGGCATTCCCGCCCAAACGCACATTGCGGCTGTTATTGCCAGTCCGGAAGGGGTACGGTATGTGCAGCAGCAATTGCCGCAATGTCATCTGTGGCTGGGTGCTGTCGATGATCACCTCAATGAGCACGCCTACATCGTACCCGGCCTCGGCGACTCCGGCGATCTGGCCTTCGGGGCAAAAGTGTAAAATGATGTATAATGTATGATATAGGATACATCACTGACGCAGCAGATACATCCTATATCATACATCCTATATCTTACCGCAGGTCTACTACTTCTACGCCGGGATATTTTGATTTGTCGAAGGCGAAATAGGTATCCGGAACATTTACGTTTGGCGTGAATTTGGTGATCGTATACGATGTTTGCTTACCGTCTCGGTTGGTGATGAGCCAGTTACGCACAGACTTGTCTGCTTTATCAACTGCAATTTGCACCGTTTTAATGGCACTTTTCGGACGGTTGGACGTCAGCTCGATAACTTCAAGGGTTCGGCCTGCCTGTTTCTGCTCTTTCAGAAAGCGATAGTCGAAACCACGTTTGTAGATAGTGTAAATCTGCGTTGGATTCAGCTCGCTGTTGCTACCGGCATCGTAGTCCTGTACGTTTACTTCGTTCGACTCTTTGATGTAAGTAGACATCGTTTTGCCGTCTGTAAATACTTCCTGGCCACCAAGTAGCAACCGGAACTTTTCATTTTTTACGGTTAAATCGCCTTTATACGATTCTTTTGCCCCGCCCCCGGCACTGGCAAACGTAAAGTTGGCCTGATATGATTTCAGCGATTTGTATCTTTTGCTCATCGCATCCAGAATACCCTGCGCCCGTTTATCTTTTTGAGCAAAAGCAGGCAGCGTCATGATAAACGCCAAACTAAGCAGTACTGCAAATTTCTTCATTGTTAGTGGAATTGCCCGTCAAGTTAATCCTTTGATTCGTTCGGGAAACGAATCTCTTTTTCTTAGACGGGAAAGTGAGGGGAAAAGTTTAATAATGAGTTAAGCGGAATACCAAGCGGGACTGGTTACTCACCTTTTAAGCGCTTTAGTATGTCTTCCAGCGTTTGTAAATCCTGCACCAGCACATCACGGGCTTTACTGCCCTCAAACGGCCCCACAATTCGGGCCGCTTCCAACTGGTCTACCAGACGACCGGCCCGGTTGTAGCCGAGTTTGAGTTTGCGCTGAATGAGGGAGGTACTTCCCTGCTGGTGAATGACAATGAGTCGGGCAGCTTCGTCGAACATCGGGTCGCGATTGGCCATGTCTACGTCCTTATCGTCGCCCTGGCCGCCATCATCGCCAACAAATTCCGGTAGCGCATACGCTTCATCGTAACCCCGCTGGTTGCCAACAAACTCGCAGATGTCTTCAATCTCGTTGGTATCGACAAAAGGACATTGCAGCCGGATAATATCGGAATTGGACGACAGGAGCATATCGCCCATACCGACCAGCTGCTCGGCCCCACCTGTATCCAAGATGGTACGGGAGTCGATTTTCGATGTAACCTTAAACGACAGACGCGCCGGGAAGTTTGCCTTGATCAAGCCGGTAATAACGTTTACAGACGGCCGCTGCGTAGCCACAACCAAGTGAATACCAATAGCCCGCGCCAGCTGTGCCAGCCGGGCAATGGGTTGCTCCACTTCCTTACCCGCTGTCATCATGAGGTCGGCCAGCTCGTCAATAATCAGGACAATGTAAGGCAGGAACCGGTGGCCCTTGTCGGGATTGAGTCGTCGCTTTATGAATTTGGCATTGTATTCTTTCAGGTTCCGGCAACCGGCATCTTTGAGCAGGTTGTACCGGTTGTCCATTTCAATACATAGCGAGTTCAACGTGTTGACAACCTTTTTGGTATCGGTAATGATTGGCTCTTCCGAATCCGGAAGTTTGGCCAGGAAGTGCCGTTCCAGCTTATTGAACAGGGTTAACTCCACCTTTTTCGGGTCGACAAGCACCAGCTTAAGCTGCGAAGGGTGCTTCTTGTAGATGAGCGACGTGAGGAGTACGTTTAGCCCTACGGACTTACCCTGCCCGGTGGCTCCGGCCATGAGTAAGTGCGGCATCTTGGCCAGGTCGGCTACGTAGATTTCATTTGAAATGGTTTTGCCCAGGACAATTGGCAGATCGAACTTACTGGTGCTAAAGATGTCGCTGGTAATCACTGACCGCATCGAGACCATCTCCCGGTTTTTGTTCGGCACCTCAATACCAATCGTTCCCATGCCGGGCATGGGGGCAATAATCCGGATGCCAAGCGCCGACAGACTCAGTGCGATATCATCTTCCAGGCTTTTGATCTTGGAAATACGCACGCCCTTAGCCGGAATGATTTCGTACAGCGTAACCGTTGGCCCGATGGATGCCTGAATCGAATCGATCTCAATGCCGAAGTTACGGAGCGTATTTTCGATCTTCTCTTTGTTAACGGTCAGTTCATCGTCCGAAACCTGGGCTTTACGGCTGTTGGGGTAGTCCGTCAGCAACTCATTGACCGGATACTGATACTGAGGCAAGTCGATAGTTGGGTCGTACAGACCATGAAGCGCTACCAGATCATCTTCTTCAAAGGGGTCGGGCTCAAAGGTCGGGGCGGGAGTTGCGCTTAGCTCTTCCTCCAAATCGGAGGTGTCGGCTACGGCATCCCGATTTTTGATTGTCAGGGTGACGCCTGTTGTTTGTGCAATCACCTCAGGTAATGGAGTTTCCGGTTCTCGGGCAGCAGGGGCTACCGGAACATTGGCAAACGTATTGGCCTGTGGTGTTCGAATCGATTCGGGCGCTGTTTCTGCTGAGTCTTCAGGCTCCAGTTCATCGTCATCGTCAGGTTCCTGCTCACTC
Source organism: Spirosoma pulveris (assembly GCF_054781875.1). Taxonomy (NCBI): domain Bacteria; kingdom Pseudomonadati; phylum Bacteroidota; class Cytophagia; order Cytophagales; family Cytophagaceae; genus Spirosoma; species Spirosoma pulveris. The sequence goes on along the minus strand of NZ_BAAGTO010000010.1, from coordinate 38,693 downwards.
TCGTCGTAAGTCTGTAGTGGATCGGACGACCGTTTGGGTTTAGAAGGTGCTGGCTGGGAGAAGGTTGGCAGCTTGATGGACCGTACATCGAAGAAGTAGATGACAAAGCTAAAGAGCGCAAAGGCGATAAAGGCCAGGTTTCCCCAGCCGAACAGGCTATACAGGGCTACGTTGAATTCATAACCAATGCCACCACACCACACGCTGGCCGTTTCGGCAGAGTCGGTAACAAGGACGATGTAACCCAGCATAAGGCTTGTCCAGACGGAGGCAAACAAAAGGCCGGTTGTTGTACGGCTTAAAGGCAGCAGTTCACTTCCGAAAGTCATTTTGTAGCCAGCCAGGAAAACAATGACCGGAATGGCGAGCGCGCCCACGCCAAACCACCGGAAAACAAAGGCATGCGCCACATAGGCGCCTACCAGGCCGACCCAGTTGCGGGTTTCACTGCCCGATTCGGCCAGCGGTTCCGAAAAGGCGGCACCGACTACGCTCTGATCGGCCTGGCCATTGAGCAGGTAAGAGATAAACGCTACCAGTAAACCAAGCGCCAGGCCCATCAGCAACACGCCAAGTGTTAAGGTCGAACGCTGATCGGTGAGCCATCGGTCAAGTGCTGCCCCCCAGTTGAATGACGTACTCTGCGAACGTCCGGGCAACGGATTGCCATCGCGGTTCGGGCGCGGACGTGGTTCAGCAGAGCGTCGGAGTGTATTCTGGCGGGGCGATGTAGTTGGTTGTGCCATGCGTTGATTTTAGGCGGTAGCTACTGGTAAATTTCTCACTTTTTACCGAGAAACTACGATGAGAACGGTGTATAGGCGTAAAAATTTGACGACCTGATTATACGGCTATGCCGCTAGCAACGCCTTGTTGATGCGTTTGGCCAAAGCGGGGCCTTCGTAAATAAAACTCGTGTAGACCTGCACCAGGCTGGCACCGGCGCGGAGTTTCTCCTGAGCGTCCTCAGCCGAAAAAATACCACCAACACCAATGATGGGAAACGCCCCGCCCGATTGCTGGTGGAGGTAGCGGATAACCTCGGTAGCCCGTTCGCGCAGGGGGCGGCCACTTACGCCACCAGCTCCCATTTGGGTAACCGTGCCCGCATCGGTTGCCAGGCCATCGCGGCTAATGGTCGTATTGGTGGCAATGACGCCCGCAATGCCCGTTTCGGCAACAATGCCAATGATGTCGTCTAACTGGCCATTGGTTAAGTCCGGAGCAATTTTTAACAGGATCGGTTTAGGCGTTGGCTGCTGGCGATTTTCCTGCTGAAGGGCCGTTAGAAGTTGGGTAAGGGGCGCCCGTTCCTGCAAATCGCGTAAACCCGGTGTATTGGGCGAACTGACGTTGACCACAAAATAATCGACTGCATCGAAAAGCTCCCGGAAACTGATCAGATAATCGCTCAGTGCCTGTTCATTAGGTGTATCTTTATTCTTGCCGATGTTTCCACCAACGATCACCTGCCGTCCGCCCCGGTTCTTCGCAAAATGCCGAAGCCGTTCGGCCGCCGGACCGGCGCCTTTGTTGTTAAAACCCATTCGGTTGATGAGGCCGCCATCAGCTTTTAACCGGAAAAGACGGGGGCGTGGATTACCGGGCTGAGGGCGGGGCGTTACCGTGCCGATCTCGACGAAACCAAAGCCCAAATCGCTCAACTCGCTGATCAACTCCGCATTTTTATCGAATCCGGCAGCCATACCTACCGGGTTTGGGAACGTCAGCCCAAATACCGTACGGGCCAGGCGCGGATCATTAACAACGTAGAGTGAACGAAAAAGCGCCGATACGCCGGGAATCGAGAGGGCAATTTTCAGAAAGCGCGTTACGGTATGGTGAATGGTTTCCGCATCGAAACGGAAGAGTAGGGGCAGAATGATATGCTTGTACATAAGTACAAAGATAACTGTAGTGTCGATAGTTGTAGTGCCAACCAGGATGGTCGGCACTATACTCAACCAAACAGATCGGAGGAAAGATACCGGTCGCCCCGGTCGCAGATGATGCAGACGATAACGCCTGATTCAAGTTCCTGTGCTAGTTGAACGGCTGCGTGAACAGAACCCCCACTACTCATGCCCGCAAAGACACCTTCTATGTTCGCCAGTTTGCGGGTCATTTGGGTGGCTTCGTCGGCCGATACTTCTATGATTCGGTCTACGCGCTGCGGTTCGAAAATTTTGGGTAGGTATTCGACGGGCCATTTTCGGATGCCTGGTATCGAAGAGCCATCTGTAGGCTGGCAGCCCACGATCTGTACGTCGGGATTTTGTTCTTTCAAATAGCGCGAGGTGCCCATGATCGTCCCTGTGGTGCCCATCGACGAAACAAAATGGGTAATTTCCCCGGCGGTATCCCGCCATATTTCGGGACCTGTTGTCCGGTAATGAGCCAGATAGTTATCGGGGTTGGCAAATTGATTGAGCATCAGGAAGCCACCTTTCTGTACCTGTGCATCGGCGTAATCGCGCGCACTCTCAATGGTTTCGGTCAGGGTCACCTTAGCCCCGAAAGCCTCCATAGTCAACACACGTTCACGGGTTGAGTTTTCGGGCATGACCAGCTCAATGGGAATGTCGTAGAGCCGGGCAATCATGGCCAGCGCAATACCGGTATTTCCGCTGGTAGCTTCAACGAGCGTCATGCCGGGTTTAAAGTCACCGCGGGCCAGTGCGCCCTGAATCATACTAACGGCAGCCCGGTCTTTTACACTGCCGCCTGGGTTGTTGCCTTCGAGTTTACCGTAAAGGATAACGTTGGGATTTGGATTCAGTCGATTGAGCTCGACGAGGGGAGTGTTGCCGACCAAATCAAGCAGGGTTGCCATGCTGATGTATCAAAAAATGTCCTGTTGTTTTCAAGGAGAAAGAGGCTTAATAAGTTCGCTCGACGGACTGTTTTCCCAAAAATGGGTGCCTGTCTCCCTGAATTTAACTACCCTGATCATGGTATTTTTAGCATTTAGAGTTCATTTTTTAGGTTTAAACCATTGACTAACAGGCAAACAGTTGTAAAATTGGTAACGTTTTTGGCTCGATTATAGACACCTTATTTGTCTGGTTCAGAGCTATTGTATTCACACCCTCTTTGCTTTTACACCATGAGACTACCACTAATTGCCCATCCTCTGTCTAAAAGGGATGTTGAACAATTGGCCGACGAGTTTGCCATGTCAGATTTGATTCTACCGTTCTGGGGATGCCGCAAAAAGATGCCCATGCACCGTATTGTCCGCCTGGAAGGTGAAGGGAACTATACCTTGTTTCATTTCGCCGACGGAAGCCAGTTAATGGTATCGCTGACGCTGAAGAAAATGGAAAGCCGGCTTTCGTCTAAAGTGTTTGTTCGACCGCACAAAAAAAATATCATTAACCTGCTGTATCTGGAAGGTGTTTACCCGGGAGAACAACTTTGCGCGGGTCTCGTTAATGGCGACCGTGTAGAAGTGTCACGCCGAAAGGCAAGTCGCTTTATTAAGCAGGTAAAGGGTTTTCAGCAGGAATTGAAAACGATGGATACCTTTTCAATTTTGGCCTAAAAGTTTAATTTATCTGAAACGCAGGTTATTTAATGCTACTTTGGGTGGCGGCCTGTTATGCGAAAAAAAACATCGTTGTTGTTAATTTCCACGTTTCCTGCATACAGAAAAAGGCAGCTTCTGCATAAGAAGCTGCCTTTTTCTGTATGCAGGAAACACAATTACTTCGCCAATTTGGCTAACTCTTCATCCCGTAGCGGTTTACGAAGAATCTTGCCCACATTCGACTTTGGCAACTCCGTCCGGAACTCGATAACGCGAGGTACTTTGTAGGCGGTCAGGTTCTCGCGGCAGAATGCCTTGATGGTGTCGGCTGTCAGGTCGGGGTCTTTTTTCACGACAAAGATCTTAACCACCTCTGTCGACTTTTCGTCGGGAACACCAATGCACGCTACTTCGAGCACACCCGGACACTGGGCAACGACATCTTCGATCTCGTTGGGGTAGACATTGAAGCCGGATACCAGAATCATGTCCTTTTTCCGGTCGACAATCTTAAAGAAACCGTCTTCATTCATAACGCCTACATCACCGGTCTTGAACCAACCGTTCAGCATGGATTTCTCTGTTTCTTCGGGCCGATTATAGTAGCCACTGAATACCTGCGGGCCACGGGCTATTATTTCGCCGGGTTCGCCAATGGGGGCATCGCTGCCATCGTCCCGAATGATTTTCATTTCTGTACTCGGCCAGGGAATGCCGATGGTGCCCACCCGAACGGAACCGTCAATAGGATTAGAACAAAGGACCGGGGATGTCTCCGTCAGGCCGTAGCCTTCGCAGGGTGTGTTGCCAGTTAATTTCTTCCAGCGTTCAGCAACGGATGTCTGCAAGGCCATGCCACCCGCCGACGTGACCTTAAGGTGGCTAAAATCGACTTCATTGATACGGGGGTTATTCAACAAGCCATTATAAAGTGTATTGACCCCCGTGAATGCCGTGATCTTGTACTTTTTCAGATCGTTGATGAACGCGTTCATGTCACGCGGGTTCGTAATCAGCAGGTTCATGGACCCGTTCTTGAGCGAAGCCAGGGCGTTGGTCGTAAGGGCGTACACATGGTAAAGCGGTAAAGCCGCAACAATGATGCCTTCGCCATCGGGAATGCCGCTGGGTTTCATCCAGTAATCCTGGCATTCAACATTCGACAGGATGTTCCGGTGGGTCAATACTGCACCTTTCGAAACACCTGTGGTACCACCCGTATACTGAACAAAAGCCATGTCCGTATTTTTGATGGCTACCGGTTTAAATGGCTGGCTGCTGCCCCGGCTCAGAGCATCATTGAATGAGATGGCGTCGGGCAGGTTGTAAGCAGGAACCAGTTTCTTGACATACTTGACAACCGCATTGACGATCTGTTTCTTGGGGAAACCCAATAGATCACCGAGCGAGGTGACAATGATGTGCTGAATGTCTGTCCGGTCCAGAATTTTCTCCAGATTGCTCGCAAAGTTGCTCAGGATGACAATAGCTTTTACGCCGGAATCCTTGAACTGATGCTGCATTTCGCGCGGGGTATAGAGCGGATTCGTGTTGACAACCGCCAAACCCGCCCGGAGCGCACCAAACATGGCTATAGGGTATTGCAGCGTGTTGGGCATCTGAATGGCAATCCGATCCCCTTTCTGGAGTTTCAATTCGTTTTGCAGAAATGAAGCAAACTGGGCCGACAGTTTATCGACTTCGCCAAAGGAGATTTCTTTGCCCATGCAGGAATAAGCAGGTCGATCTGTAAATCGCCGGAAACCGTCTTCCATCAAAGCTGCCAGCGATGGGTATGTATCTGGGTTGATTTCATCCGGCACTTCTTTAGGATAAAAACGGCGCCATGGATACGGATTTAGAGTTGATTCAGTGTTCATGTAGCGTGTAGGTTTTAGAGCGAAACTAAATTCGTCTGTCTTAGATAGGTATAGTAAGTATAAGTTATGGTACCCTGACCAGGCGTCCATAAATCCTTGATACGTGCAACAAAACTAAGGAAATTGTTCTATCTGGTGTCTATGTCAAACACCTTTATACGAACGAAATACAAACGCCGGACTTGTTGAAGTCCGGCGTTTGTTTGTTGTCCATTTGTACAGGAATTATACCGTTTGTACAAAATGGACGTCTTGATGCAACGCTAAGGTTGAAATTTTCGTCATATACCCAGCGCGTAACAGCGTTTAAGTTAAGAAAATAGTGCAGAAACGCCGGGCCGCTAATGTGTTCGGCGTTTTTAGTTCCTACAGTGACTGCAAGGTACATACTATTTTAATGTCTTTGCCAACGTTTAGCGATTTTTGTAACCAGTTGTAACTATAATCCCGTAACCTCCTTACTATTCGAGGGTTGGAGATCATAAACTAGCTGGCTTCAACGACCATTGGAACCGCTGACGTACTCCCGTCGGGCAGACGCTCGGCGATGGGTTCTACCGTAACGACAATAAATTTCGACGTTGGCGTATTACTAATGTAGGCTACGCTGGCCACGGGCACCAGCGGGTTCACTTCCGGGTAATAAGCAGCAGTGTCGCCTTTCGGGATATTGTACGGAATAGCGATAAATCGCTCCAGCTTTCGTTGCTGCCCTTCAAAATGGCTCGTGATATTGACTAACTGACGCGCTTCGATACCTCGCTCTTTCATGTCCTGTGGGTTCATGAAAATAACCCGCCGTTCGCCATACACTCCCCGGTAGCGGTCGTTATAATCGTAAATCGTAGTGTTGAACTGGTCATGGCTTCGGATGGACATCATAACCAGTTGGTCAGGCTCAAGCTCATGCCTGACCATGTCGGTGGCAGTGAAGTTGGCTTTACCATTTTCGGTTGTGAAGTTCCGCTCACGGGGGCCGTTGGGCAGATAAAAACCACCCGGCTTCCGAATCTTCTCGTTGAACTTATCAAAGCCGGGAATTACGCGGGCAATAGCATCCCGAATGGTATCGTAGTTTTCGGTATAGCCGACCCAGTCGACTTTTGTCCGCTCACCCAGCGTGGTCAAGGCAATGCCCGATAATATGGCCACTTCACTCAGCATTTCGCCTTCCAGCGGTTCCAGTACGCCTTTGTTCTGGCTCACTACCCCCATCGAGTTCTCGCAGGAGGTAAACTGATGCCCCGACTTCTGCATATCAATATCCAAATGAGCGAAGCAGGGTAGTATCAGCGATGTTTTCCCCGTAACGAGGTGGCCGCGGTTGATCTTTGTACTGACAAACACGGTCAGACTCTGTTTGCGAAGCGCTTCGGCTACCAGTTCGGTATCGGGCGAGGCCGACAGGAAGTTGCCGCCCAGACTCATGAAGACCTGCGTTTTGCCCTCATGCATCGCCTTGATCGACTCAACCGTATCGTAGCCATGCTCGCGGGGTGGCTCAAAGCCGTATTCTTTTTTAAGAGCGTCCAGGAAATCATCGTGTGGGCGTTCCCAGATACCCATCGTACGGTCGCCCTGCACGTTAGAGTGACCGCGAACCGGACAGGTGCCTGCCCCCGGAATACCAACCGCCCCCTTCATCAGGTGTAGATTGACGATTTCCTGAATGCTCATGACTCCGTTTTTCTGTTGGGTAAGGCCCATAGCCCAGCAGGTAACGATTTTTTGTTTAGGGGCAATAATGTTGGCCGCTTCGAGCAGTTGACCGCGCGACAGGCCACTCATTTCTTCTATATCCTCCCAGGCGGTATTGCGAATTGTCGCTATGAATTCGTCATAACCGGCGGTGTATTGCTTGATGAATTCGTGGTCGAGTACAGTGCCGGGCTTTTGCTCTTCAGCCACAAGCAAGTGTTTCATAATACCCCGCAGCACGGCCATATCCCCGTTGATCTTCACTTGCAAGTGCAAATCAGCAATGGGCGTCCCCTTACTGAGTAACGTACCTACCGCTTTGATGGGGTTCATGAAATCCTGCGGATTCTTGAAGTGGCTCAGCCCCGCTTCGTGTAAGGGGTTGATCGCAATTATTTTGGCCCCTTTGCGCTTGGCTATCTGCAAAGCCGTAAGCATACGCGGGTGGTTCGTGCCGGGGTTTTGTCCCATGATCAGGATAACCTCGGCATCATGAACGTCATTTAACGTTACAGATCCTTTGCCTAGCCCAAGCGTGGGGCTCAGCGCCGAACCACTGCTTTCGTGACACATATTGGAGCAGTCGGGGAGGTTGTTGGTGCCGAACTCCCGCACGAAAAGCTGATACAGATAAGCTGGTTCATTAGGCACCTTCCCCGAGGTGTAGAAAATAGCTTCGTCGGGCGATTTCAATGCGTTCAGCTCATCGGCTACTACCTGAAAAGCATCCCGCCAGGCAATGGGCCGGTAATGCGTATCGCCGGGGCGAAGGACCATCGGGTGCGTTAACCGACCCGAATTATTCAAATCCCGGTCGGTCATGTGCGACAAATCGACCAGACTATGTTTCGCGAAAAACTCGGGATCGGCCCGGCGCGAATCGGCATCAGAAGCCGTGGCTTTGGCGCCATTCTCGCAGAACTCGGCCACCGATCGATGGTCGTCGGGGTCGGGCCAGGCGCAGGACGAGCAGTCGAAACCGTCTTTCTGATTGAGCTTCAGCAGCGCATGAGTGCCCCGGCCAACGCCCGCTTCACTCCACGAAAACTCCATGGATTTAAGAACGGCGGTGACACCAGCGGCAACCGTAGCAGGCTTGCCAAGTTTAAGACCGGTGAATTCTTCGGGCGGTTGCGCCAGTACAGGGTTTTTATGTTTTGCGGCCACGTTATCGGGAGCTGAAAATACGCGTTTATCGGCATCTGGTTTTCCCTGCGGGTCGTAGTGGTCGTTGGTACGCTCAGTTCCCTGATCGGGACGATCACCACTTTGGGGAACGTTGTTCACATCCTGTTCGGCCGGATTACTGGGCCTGCTCTCGTTATTAGGCGTCTTTTCCATAGTATAGGGCGGCCTGCGGGCCGAAAGTAAAGCGTTGATAAAGCACGTACCTATCTAACGAAATCCAGTAACCGATGGCCTGACGGGCTGTCCATTTTTGCCATATTTTAATGGTACGTTCAAAACAATGCGTTGTTGAGCCGAGATGTTTTGAAGAAAAGGCAAACTCCACCAGTGATTACTAACGGGCCGTGATAAACCTGACAGGGAGCAACCGGTAGATTACCGCCCATGGCCCCATTTTGTAGGGCAAATATTTAGCAGGAAAATAAACTATCGGCCAACACCGGTCAACTCGGTAGCTGTTAGCGAGGTAATACGGTCAGGCGCTGCATCAGCCGGTTGAAGGTGGTCGTTTCCGGCTCAATAGCGCCAAAAAAGGCAGCATCGACCTGCTCGACTAACGAATTGGCCTGCACCAGGATCGTTTCCCCAACCGGCGTCAGTTGCAGGTGCTTGGCCCGGCCATCTTCCGGGTTATCAACCCGAAGGAGGAAACCCTTACTGGCCAGTGTTTGTACCACTTTAGAGGTCATCATCTTATCGGTGTGCGCATAATCGGCCAGTCGCTGCTGGGTGACCAACTCGCCCTGTCGACTGAGCCAGTATAGGCCAGCCAGCAGCGAGAATTGGGTCAGCGTTAGGTCCACGCCACGCAACTGCTGATTCATCTGTAGTTGCCAGCGCATACTTACCTGCCAAAGCAGGTAGCCGTTATTTTCTTCGGGCTGGGTAAAGCTAAAAATGGCGGTTTCATTCATGAGAATCAGGGGTCATGGCCGATTGAATCAGCATAAAGTCAGTGGCTGGAATCTGGAAACAGCCAAACCGAAACTTGGCTCCCCAACTCGCTCTGGGTTGAGTAAAACTGAGGTGTTCCAGTAAGGGTTGAATGGGCGTTTCGCTAACCGACTGATAGCTTACCTGTCGCCGGAAGGGACGAAAATCAGCACTAACCTCGGCCTGGAACACCGGCCCCTGGCTCACTTCACCCAAGGCGACAAACCGCTGGTAAGGCTCTGTCTGGCCATACACCCGCTTAGGTGCGTAGATTACCACGCCATCGCCGGGCTGCATGCGACGAAGGGGGCCGGGCTTCCCATGATTAGCCTGTACGAAGCCTTGTGCAACCCCGTTCAGCGCGTGGTCGCGGCTAGCTACCACGATCCAATAGTTAGTTTGGTTCATTCGCTTTTTGTCTCTTGTAGGGTTAACTAATGCCTATCGGAATCGGCAATGATGGCGGTATTGCCAAAGGGCGTTGGCTGCATGCCCTGAATCAGAGTAGCTCTGTCCCTAACGGCTTTCAGGAAGACGTTTTTAAATCCACTATGGGTTTCCGAATGGTAAAGATAGCTCCACTCCAGACAGCAAAGGCGTAGGTATCGGGTGGCGACTGGGTAACGGATTGCAACCGCATAACGTCGGTATAAAACTGCCGTGAGGCTTCCAGATCACTCACCTGAAGTGAAACAAAACCTAGTTGGATTGAAAATTGCATGATCGGTTAATTTAGTAGTCATGACTACTAAATTAACCGAATCCGATCTGCTTTGGTTCAAAGCAGAATAATAAAGGTCAAGCTTGACGTCTTAGAACAAGCTGGGTGGTTTCCCTAGCCCGTTTTTATTTCAGATGGCGCAATTTGTGCGCTAGTAACTGACTGATATCTATAATTTCCGTTAACTTATTAACGAAACTAAATAAGATAATAAATAATTGATTCTATATAGTTAATAGCGATCGACTTTTAGTAACTTACCGTACTTTATCTTTCTGAACGAGCCATTAAATTAGTACAATGAAACAGTTCTTCTATTTACTTCTTATTTTAATCAATACACCTCTGCTAGCACAGAACAACTATGTAGTCAATACGCCTAACTCGCTAACACCCGGTACTTTCAATACATTGGTTGGCTATGATGCGGGGAATGCGATTACGTCAGGGAATTCAAATGTTTTTGTTGGGTATGCGGCCGGTAATGCCAATACGATAGGAACTCAAAATGTCTTTATGGGTGCCGGTGCCGGTTACAAGACTACTACTGGCTCTCTTAATACTTTTATTGGAGGTGTGACGGGCTTTAATAATACCTCAGGCACTGAGAATACTTTTATTGGTGAGTCTGCAGGCTATTTCAATTCGACTGGTTCTTCTAATGTCTTTTTAGGTTATCAAACAGGCGGCAATAATACAACCGGTGCCAACAACACATTTTTAGGCAACTCTGCGGGAGCTAGAAATCAAAATGGGCTAAATAACGCCTTTATCGGCTATCAGACGGGTTATTACAATACGACAGGCAATGATAATGCTTTCCTGGGAGTCTATGCAGGTCAGTATAATACCCTAGGTTACTCGAACACCTTTTTGGGTTCTTCAGCAGGAAATCATAATACAACAGGCGCTAATAATGCCTTTACGGGGTCAATGGCGGGTTTTTCAACCACAACTGGCTCCTTTAATACGTTTAATGGCTACGTAGCGGGTACGTCCAACACTACGGGTGCAGCTAATGCATTTATCGGAGCTTCTGCCGGTGCAGCAAACACAACGGGTCAGCATAATACCTTTGTAGGAACTAGTTCGGGTATAAATAACACGACTTCTTCTGCCAACACATTTTTAGGCTATCAATCTGGCTATACCAACACAACGGGTAGTCAAAATACTTTTCTGGGCTATCGGGCAGGGTATAATATTACCACTGGCTCCAATAACATCATTATCGGCCCCAACTCCGGAACAGCTATTACTACCAGTGACGACAACGTACTGATGGGGTACAATAGCCAGGCAGAGGATGGTCTGTACAACGCTGCTGCCATTGGCGCTAATTCTCGCGTAGCCATCAGTAATGCGCTGATTTTAGGCAATCAGGCCAACGTTGGGATTGGCACCTCATCTCCTGCCGTTCGATTAGAAGTTGTTAGTGAATCACCTAATAACAGTGGTCTTCGATTATCCAACCTAACCACTAATAGTCAGGTTGCAACCTCAACCGATCAGTTTCTGACCGTCAATGAACGGGGTGATGTGATCAAGGGGCGTTATCAGCTACGAATCAACAATACCGGCGAATGGAGCGATAAAGTCTTTGCACCCACTTACAGATTACGTTCGTTGGAATCAGTTTCGAATTTTGTTCAGGAGAATGGACACTTACCCGGTGTACCATCGGCCAAAGAGGTTTTGAAGGAAGGAATTGACTTAGCGAAAATGAACGCTACACTACTCGAGAAAGTAGAAGAACTGACTTTGTATTTGATTCAGCAGCAAAATCGAATTGAGCAATTAGAGAAACAGGTCAGACAGATAGCAAAACCCTAATGTTATTGGTAATCGTAACTAGATAAAACATTTTTCATTGGGTCGGGTGGGTGGTTCTCCGGCCCGTTTTCGGAGGAGCCATACAGATTATATTATTAGTGAGAGGTAATAATTATAGCGGATTTTTTAGCTTGAAGAGTTGCTTAATTGCATAGTTTATGAGTTTTATAATTGTTTCTGAGAACAGAAAAAGCCTTCACACATACTGTATGAAGGCTTTTTCTGTTGTTGTGCTCCCGAAGGGATTCGAACCCCTATCGTCGGTACCGGAAACCGAAATTCTATCCATTGAACTACGGAAGCGGGCAATGTCCCTGTTTGGGAGTGCAAATATAGCAGATTACACCACTAAAACGCAAGCGGTTTTCTAAACAACCGATAGGGATTACGCCATTTTTTAACGTAATCCCTATAAACACTATCGGCGGCCGCGTCCCCCGCGTCGGTTTTCACCTTTCGCGGCTACCCTTTCTTTATCGCGGCTACCACCCACTTTTCGGCTGGAAGACGACCCGCCCGATCGGCTGCTATCGCTGCGACCCGACCGGCGACCTGAGCCCGCATCGGTAGCCCGACCGGCGCTGTCGCTGACGAGGGCAAAGTCCATGCTCCGGCGGGCGAGGTTAGTTTCTTTCACGCGTACTACCACGGCGTCGCCAAAAGTGTACATCTTTTTGGTGCGGCTGCCAATAATGCGGTAGTTGTCTTTGTCGAATTCGTAAAAGTCGTCGCTCAGATCCTGCATACGCACGAGACCTTCGCAACTGTTCTCGGTAATTTCAACGAAGATACCGAACTCGGTAACGCCCGAGATGACACCCTCAAACACCTGATCGGGAGCCATCCGGCTCATAAATTCTACCTGCTTGTACTTGATACTGGCACGCTCGGCATCGGAGGCCATCTTCTCCCGTTCCGACGAATGCCGGCATTTCTCTTCGTATTCTTCGCGATCGGCGGGTTTCCCTTTGTCCAGGTAATGCTGCAACAAGCGGTGCGCCATCATATCGGGGTAACGACGGATGGGCGAGGTGAAGTGCGAGTACCGTTTGAACGCCAGACCAAAATGGCCCAGGTCTTCGGTGCTGTAGCGCGCCTTCGACATGGTCCGGACGGCCAGCTGCTGAAGCATGTTGGCTTCGGGTTTGCCCTCAATGCTCGCCATGAAGCGGTTCATGGAGTTGGACAGGTGCTCGTCGTCGACGTTGAGTTTGTAGCCCAGCTTACGCGCGAAGTCCGAAAAACTGCGGAGCTTGTCATCGGCCGGGGATTCGTGTACCCGGTAAACCATCGTGTTTTCTTCACCCCCTTTGTTGCGCTTCGAGAGCGAATGCACAAACTCAGCCACCCGTTTATTCGCCAGCAGCATAAACTCTTCGATGAGTTTGTTGGTGTCCTGCCGAATTTTGGGGTAAACGGCCAGCGGAACGCCATTCTCGTCGAGTCGGAAACGCACCTCAACCGTTTCGAAGTTGATCGCTCCGTTTTTGAAGCGTTCGTCGCGGAGTTTGTAGGCCAGCTCGTTCAGCAGGCGTAGTTCCTCTATATAGTCACCACTGTTGCTGTTCAAAATATCCTGCGCTTCCTCGTAAGCAAACCGACGGTTAGAGTGGATGGCTGTTCGGCCAAACCATTCATTCACGATTTTAGCGTCGGGGGTCATCTCGAAAACGGCCGAGAAAGTCAGTTTGTCTTCATTAGGCCGGAGTGAACACAGACCGTTCGACAGTTTCTCGGGCAGCATAGGAACGACCCGGTCTACCAGATAAACCGATGTAGCCCGTTTGTACGCTTCTTCTTCCAGCTTTGAACCGGGCAATACGTAGTGGGTTACGTCGGCGATGTGAACGCCGATTTCGTAATTACCATTGTCCAGCACCTGCACCGACAGAGCATCGTCGAAGTCCTTGGCATCGATCGGGTCGATGGTGAAGGTCGTCACATCCCGCATGTCGCGCCGTTTGGCCAGGTCTTTCTTCAGAATTTTGGTCGGGATGGCTTCAGCTTCTTTCTCCACATCGGCGGGGAAATGAATCGGCAGCCCGAACTCCGCCAGAATGGCGTGCATCTCGGTGTTGTTCTGACCAGCCACGCCCAATACGGTAATCACCTCGCCCTCAAACCGCTGCTTGCTGCTGTTGGGGTCGGGGAATTTTGTCAGGCGAACAATGACCTTCTCGTTGTCGTTGGCACCCCCGAGTTTTTCTTTCGGGATGAAAATGTCATCGTATATCTTCTTGCTGTCGGGCACTACAAAACCGTAGGTTGGCCAGACTTCAATGCGGCCCACCAGTTCTGTACGGCCACGCTCCACGATGCCGGCTACTTTGCCTTCAATCCGGCGCCGGGCGGCATTGCGGCCTCCGTTGCGCGAGTCCTGGAAGCGCACCACGCGTACGCGGTCGCCATCAACGGCCCCGGCCAGGTCATCAGACGATACCCAGATGTCATCATCGCGGTCGCGGGCGGTACCAGCGGCTGTATCGGGAATGACAAAGGCAAAGCGCGAATTGACGTGGTCGACAACACCTTCGATAATATTAGCGTCGGCATCGGCGCGGTAGCTACCGTCGGGTTGCCGTACAATGGTGCCTTCGTCGGTGAGTTCGCCAATAAGGCCGTGCATGATGAGTTTCATGCGCCGGTCGCTGGTGTCGAAATGGTCGAGAACCTGCTCCTGGGTAAACGACTGTCCGTCGTTAATCTGGAAAAACGCCATGATGTCGTTTTTCATTTCATCCAGAAACGAGTCTGCCTGCTGAATGGGGCGAACATGGCTTTTGCCGGATCGTTCTACCCCCTTTTCGCGCGGGCGTGCTGTGTGAGATTGCCGACCGGCCGGTTGGCTGGCGGCATCCTTTGTATATTTAGTTTGTTTTGGTTTTCCGTTTCTCATGTTACTTGCCTAACTCTTTCGTCAGGCTAAAATGTTTAATTCTGTGTGGAAGAAGGCTGGATAGTGGGTAATGAATTATATACAATGGTGTTAAACAGCATTATTCATTTTACATAACCCATTAGTCATTAATAAAGCCTCAATCACTCAATACAATATGCTCGTCGGCCACGAGCGGAGCACCCACCATTTTCAGGTAAACCTGCACCAGCATTACCATCGAGTCGCGGGCGTACTTTTCAATACGGGGCCAGTCGTGTTCGCGGTAATACACCTCGCTGGTGCGGTCGCCGGTCCATTCGAGGGGGCGGGTGGGTACATTGAGTACGGCGGCCAGCAAGTCGAGGGGTACGAAATGCCGTTTGTCGCCGAACTGCCAGTACTCAAGCGTATCGCGGTGGGGAATATCCCAGGGTTTCTTGCCGGAAATCTGTAAGGCCGGTGGTAGTGGAAGTCCATTAGCCATCAGCCGCCGACACAGATACGGGAAGTCAAATTCCTTGCCATTGTGCGCACAAAGGGTTAGTTCGCCGGGTGGGTACCGGTTTACTATGGCCAGAAACTCGGTCAGCAACGGTACTTCGTCGTCGTTGCTGAGCAGCTTTACCTTCAGGTGGGGTTTGTCGTCGTCATCGAAAAACAACCCACCCACGCCAATGCAGATGATCTTACCAAATTCGGCAAAGAACGAGGCCCTTCGGTCGTACCAGCCTGCGGGTGAGAGCTCATCATCATTTTTGAAATACCGGCTTTTCTCTTCCCACTGGCGCTGCAAACGGGGATCGACCGATAGGAGTGATGGCTCTCCCGCCACCGTTTTGAGGTCGATAAACAGAAAGTTTTTAAGACGACGCTTCCAGGAGACGGGTTGAGGCATAAGGTATTTTGAGTAGCGCGGGTAGTGGGTAACGCGGACAGTCCGCGTTACTTAAGCGTGCAGAATTCCTTCCAGACCCAGCGCTGGTACAGTGACAAGGTTTTCTTCGACGATGCTATCGGGCACGAAGATGAACTTTTTGTCGAAAATCTGATCGCCGATGAAATAGCTGACCCAGTATTCGTTGTTCAGGTGAAATACATCGGGCATTATCGTTTCGACCACCTCGTGGGCACCTGGCAGCACTTCTACAAAAAAATGCCGTAAGGTCGATGTTTTCTGCTCTTCATCGTTTTTGAGTCCGTAGCCTTTCGAGGTAACAAAGACCGTTTTAATGGGCACGTCGTTTTGGTTGATCAGAAATACCCGCCAGTCGTATTCCCCAAGTTCATTCTCTTTCCGGGCAATTACTATCTGTACGCCCTCAACGGGCAAAAAATTAATATCTTTTTTCATTGTCAAGGTTTAGATAAAAGCAAGGCTATAAAGATGGCTCCGGGTCATGTCCGGGCATCGGCCCACATCTTGTATCGAGATCTTACGAATTAACCGGTTCCATGTCAAACAGGGTAAACAGATGCTGTTGTACTTTGTCTGACACCTCGTCCAGCGGCACCTCATGACCCAACTCAAGCGCCAGTGAGGTAACGGCTTTGTCGGTGATGCCGCAGGGGACAATATGGTTAAAATAACTCAAATCTGTATTAACGTTCAAGGCGAAACCATGCATCGTTACCCAACGGCTTGCTTTCACGCCCAAAGCACAGATTTTTCGGGGATTGTTTCCATCAGCATCAAGCCACACACCCGTCAGGCGTTCGGCCCCGACGCCCTCGATTCGACCCGCCTGAAGACCGTAATCGGCCAGCGTCAGGATGATACTTTCTTCCAGCAGCCGCATGTACCGATGAATATCGGTGAAGAAATTATCCAGATCCAGAATCGGGTAACCTACCAGCTGGCCGGGTCCATGATAAGTAATATCGCCCCCCCGCCGAATCTTGAAAAGCGACGCGCCAAACTCCGAAGCGAGCCGGGTTTCATCGACCAGAAGGTTTTCTTCATGCCCGCTCGTGCCCAAGGTATACACGTGGGGATGTTCGCAGAACAGCAGGTAATTGGCAGTTGGCTGCTGCTCATCCGGAGAGACCGCGCGGTTCGTTAATTTCTGATCGACGATGGTGGCAAACAAACGCTCCTGCTCATTCCAGGCATCCTGATACGCGATTAAGCCTAATTTGCGAACGTTAACTTGTTTATTAATAACCCTATTCATTGCTTTACGGAGGAACCAGCCTTTCATAAGGCAACTTCCCTTTATTAACAATCAGACGAGCCTGTTTCGTTCGATTTTAGCCCGTAACCTACTTAAACTGATGGCACAGCACAACGAAACCGGCAAAGAGGGCGAAGCGGAAGCCGCCCGTTATCTGCTGGAAAAGGGGTATGAAATTATGGTCCGGAACTACCGCTACCAACATGCGGAGATTGACGTAATCGCCAAAAAAGGGAAGCTGATGGTCTTTGCCGAAGTAAAAACCCGGACCAACGTCATTTACGGAAACCCGGAGGAGTTCGTTTCCTACACAAAGGCTAAACTAATCATGAAAGCGGCTGAGCAGTACATATTCGCTACAGGCTGGATGTTCGATGTGCGTTTCGACATCATCGCTATTACCCTCGTTAACAATGAGCCTCAGGTAAAGCACATTGAAGATGCTTTCTCCTGAGTAATCGGGAAAAACGTCCTTTGTTAATTAAGTAGTTACAACTAAATTTTTTTGTGTTCGATTACGTTATTAATAGGCATTGAAATTGCACATCAACAACTTACTATGAAGGTATTTAACGTTTGGCGTCCGGCATTGTTACTGGCGGTTTCGGCTACTGTCCTGCTTACAGGATGTAAGAAAAGTGAAGATGTTGCGCCCGGAAACCTGTCATCGACAACGGCAGTAACGGATGCGGAGGTGAATGACTGGATCTTGCAAAACATGCAGACGTTTTACTTCTGGAACGACAAGCTCCCGGCCAGTCCTAATAAATCGCTAAGTCCAGACCAGTTTTTTGCTTCCCTGCTGAATACGTATAACGCCACGAGTAATGCCGATGGCGACCGTTTTTCGTGGATTCAGCCGAGCGCTGAAACACTCAAGGCTTCTTTGAGCGGACAGTCAAAAACGACGGGTATGCAGTATAAGCTGTACTACCGGGATAACACCAGAACCACTGTTATTGCGTCGGTGCTGTATGTTCTGCCTGGCTCGCCAGCCGCTAAAGCCGGTATTAAACGGGGGGATATCATCTCAAAGGTGAATGGACAAACCCTGACCGGTACCAATTACTCCGATTTACTATCGGGGAGTTCAGATACGTATACATACGGGTTTGCCACGGTAGCTGCGAACGGCTCAACCGTAGATACCGATCAGACAAAACAGGTAACCGCTATTATCTTTCAGGAAGATCCGGTGCTGCTCGATACGACTTACACCATTAATGGCAAAACGATCGGGTACGTTGTTTACAACCAGTTTATCCCCGGTACTTATACGTTAGGTGGTCCGACAGATAAGACGTACGACCTGAAACTGGATAACATTTTCGGCAAGTTCAAGCAAAAAGGCGTCAATGAACTGGTGCTCGATCTGCGCTACAATCGCGGAGGATATGTAAGTTCGGCGGTTAATCTGGCCAGTTTGATCGGCAAAAATGTTGATGCCTCCAAAGTATTCTATTCTCAGAAGTGGAACCCTACCGCTGCGGCCATTTATGCTGCCAAAAACGGGGCCAACTGGAACATTCAGAATTTCGTGAACAAGTCGACCAATATTGGTACCAACCTGAGCCGTGTCTTTGTGCTGACGACGAACAGCACCGCTTCGGCCAGCGAGCTGATCATAAACGGGTTACGGCCGTTTATGACGGTAACCACCATTGGCACAACCACTACGGGTAAAAACGTTGGGTCGATCACGATTTCGGATAATACAGGGCGCATTAAATGGGGTATGCAGCCCATCACGTTTAAATCCGCCAATGCACTGGGCTTTACCGAATATGGCAACGGATTTGTGCCATTCGTTGAGGTGAAAGAGCCAACGGTAGCTATGAAAGCTTTCGGCGATTTGAACGAATCGATGTTAAGCGAAGCTATTTTTCAGATCGCGGGAGTACGAAACGCCCGTCGGGCCGCCAATGCAGAAATAGATCGGCCTTTGATCGGCTCATCTCTCGATGAAAAAGCCGGAGGAGGGAACATGTACATCAGTGATAAACAACTGGGGTCGGTACATTAATATTGTATTATTTTGCGTTTGAAGCAGCCCCACAGGCTGCTTTTGGCGTTTTATACTGTAACTTTAACATCAGCAACCTAACGAGACTATGTACGAAAAGAATATAGGTACTAAGCAGAAAGCATTACGTATAAATCTTGACCGTCGTATTTATGGTTCATTTGCCGAGATTGGAGCAGGTCAGGAAACAGCCGCTATGTTCTTTAAAGCGGGCGGGTCATCGGGTACCATTGCCAAAACCATGTCGGCGTACGACATGACCTTTAGCGATTCCATCTATGGAGTCGAAGAAAGCGGACGTTACGTGGTCGAGTCGAGACTGGTAAAGATGCTTAATAAGGAGTACAGCTTACTCGAAAAACGGTTAGCCGAAAAGCGGGGCCCCGACACGACCTTTTTTGCCTTTGCCAATACAGTTGTTGCCCTGAACTACCAGAAAACCAACGAAGCACACGGCTGGCTCGGCTGTCGGTTCCAGCTGAATCCGCAATCCGGCTACAACGATGTCATTATCCACGTTCGGATGATCGACAATGAGAATATTTTGCAGCAGCAGGCGCTGGGTATTATCGGGGTCAATTTGATTTATGGGTGCTATTACTACTCGAAGTCGCCCGAAACGCTGGTCCTTTCGCTCATGGATGATCTGGCTCCCGAACGAATTCAGATTGATATGATCCGGTTCAGCGGCCCGGATTTCGCCGATGTCGACAACCGACTGATGAGTTTGCACCTCGTTAAAAACGGCTTTACTGATGCCGCGCTCTTCGGACCCGACGGGCAGGTGCTCCAACCATCGGAGGCTCTGTACAAAAAGCATATTCTGGTTATGCGTGGTCGACTGCGACCCGTTACCAATGTTCAGATGGATATGATCGAGAACGGGCTTAAGCAGTTCAAAGACGAACCGGATGTTGATTCCAACCGGGTGGTGTCGATGGCCGAGTTGACCCTGCACAATCTGAAAGCCAATGAGCAGGGTATCGATGAGAAAGACTTTCTGGACCGGGTCGACATTCTGTGCTCGATGGGCCAGACGGTAATGATTTCCAACTACCTCGAATACTATAAACTTGTTGCGTACCTGGCCCGATTGACGCGGCTCAAGATAGGCCTGATTGTGGGTATTCCGAACCTGGAATACATTTTCGAAGAAGGGCACTACGAGTTTCTGCCGGGTGGTATTCTCGAATCGTTCGCCACACTGTTTAGTCGTAAAGTCAAGCTATTTGTCTATCCGACGCTGAAACATGGTGCTATTTACACCTGCAACGAATTCGAATTACCCCCAACATTGGAGCCCCTGTTTCAATATCTCGTACGAAACGATAAAATCGAGGACATCACGGATTACAACGAACAGAACCTGCACATTTCGACCGACCACGTGCTGGAAATGATACAGCAGGGCGAAGATGGCTGGGAAAACATGGTGCCTGCCCGCGTAGCTGATCAGATAAAAACGAACTGCCTGTTTGGCTATCCGTGTGAGGTAGAATACATACCCATTGGGCAGCAGGTGCGGCAGCAGCAGGTTGAAGAACAAATGCCGGCTCCGTTATCAACGCCTGTAAGTTAGGGTTCAGAACCGGTTGGAGATGCCTGACAAAAGCAACAGATCAGAATGCTTACAATAAGCAGCCGTTTGCCGCTAAATAGCTTTTCAGTGCTGATGAGGGTATTCTACGCTGCTATTGAGTTGATGAGCAGAGCAACGTTCATCTAATGAGATGGCAGTAATGAAAGAACAAGTAACATTAACCGTTTGGACGGGGGCAGCATACGGTGCTGTAAAGCGAATTGTTGTTCCTTATGAATACGGTTTGATCATGTCGGAAATGATGAGCCACTACGCCGACGAAAACGGCTTTGTACTGGCTTTGTCGGGAGAAAATAATACAGCAGGAATATTTTGGAATAGAGAAGGACAATTAGTTCGTCTGGCTATTGAAGAAGCCATTTGAGTACTACTCAATAAGCCGATTCTCTACGCCGATTAAGGTAACTACATCTTAATCGGCCTCCCTTCCTGTCCTCAAGCTCTCGTCGTGCGAGGAGAGGAGGCAATACAATTTCATCAATGTACTCTACTGCTTACCGGATGATCCAATACTGTGGTCAAACGTATCTATATCGCACATCTTCGGCGATTTTAGATTGCCGGGTTATGGCCTGCAGACAACTACTATACTATATACCCTTAATCAACTTGTACCTTAAATTTATTAGAACAAATTTTTTTACTGAATAGGTAAAATTTAATATACATTTATGAACAAAATTCATCTATAAATCATTATCTATTTCACATAGGGGTTAATTAAGTTACATAAGGCCTTTTTATTTAATCAAAGTTATAGTGTTGATATAAGCCACTGATGTATTATGATTCTCACCTTCGCTCAATATTGTGTTCTTACGGCAACGTACGGTGGTGCAACAGCTTGCGAAGTGCAAAGTAAAACAACGCTTAATCGTCTGATGATTGACTATTACCTGAATGGGTTACTCGAGAGTGGACTTGTTTGGGTAGATACAAAAAACGTTGTTGAGCCCTTATGCTATGTTGTAAGCGAACTGGGATTGGAATTCATTGACGATTACGAGCGCGCCAATTCGACATTAGTCATTAGAAGGCCTGCCTACAAAGTGCGACACATATAAATAGAATTGTACAAGCTAAGTGGCTTTTCGATCGGTAACCACCCTCGCCTTTATTAAGGTTAACTTTCTGCCGTCAGCTTTCGGGTACTCAATTATAGATTCAACGCTTTAGGGGACTCTCTATTCAGGCTCACACTAGTATCTATCACAATGTCTTACCGATCTTTTTGACCAGTAGAACGTACCATATTACCTACCGAATCAGGCAACTGGTGGTTAATTGTCAGAAAACGAATTTAAATTTGTTATCTTATTTGATTTTAAGTTAACAATTTGTTAGTTTTATATCGAAAAATTAAAAAGAATGAAGATATATAAACCCGTGAACGCTTTGATTTGCGGGTTTTTTCTTCATCAGGCGAATGGGCCACAAGTTTGTCAGCGTTAAGTACTACCAGCGTCATCCCTAGGACCTGGCTCTTGACAGCCTCACAATATCAGCACAATAGGTGAAGCCCCAAAAATCCCCAACAATGTCTTAAAGGAACCCAAACGTTAATTGGGCAGTTGGTCTGAACCGGCCTGTTGAAGCAACCAATCACGTACTTCCTGCAGCATCACGGCCGCCGATTTTCTGGTAGCGGCTACTTCACTATGCAACCACTGAAGTTGAGTGGTTACAGCACCCGGCAGATTAAGAAATACGCTGTATTCGTTGATGTGTTGTGGGCCGCTCGGGAGGGATCGGTCGCGAAAGAAATTTTCTAATTCTTCGTGTTCGTTACTAAAATGCATAGGACGAAAATAGGCATCAAATTAATTATATGCACCATAGGCGGGTGGATTCCCTGTGCAGAAACCATAACGAGTAATGCTGGTTCGCTACAAAAAACAAAAGCCGGGCATTGCCCGGCTATGTCACACCTAACCCTTGAAATAATAAATCCCTATCTAAACACTTACTAACCTAATACTATATATACTTTTATTTTTATATATAATGCTTTATAAATTAAGCTATTACTTTCCTTCTGCTAGCAAAATGAGGCTCAAGCTGGCTGAGAACTGCAGGCACTCGCCGGCGACTTACATGCAACCAGTTTCCAGCTACAAGTAACTCCGCTGATCGATCACTCTTCCGACGGATTTGTGATATATGAGCCGGATTTGCCGCCACACTTTTGCTTAGTCGAATAAATCCGGGCAGCGTATCAACACACTTTTTCAGCGTGGTTGCATTAATGGCCGGAGAGGAATCGATAAAAAAAACGCGTGTGTAATTCCCCCAACCCATTAAATACATAATACGAACCGTGTTAGTACTTAATTTAGTAAAAGTCATTTCTACTATTTATCTATCGGTAACTATTAGTTAACTAATATATTCTTTTGCAAACATAACGAATAAATATGTTATCCAGTAGGAAAAGGAGAAATTTATTCTGTGGCTGTGAAAAATAAATTAATTAGGTGCAAACGGTTCATGCTGACAGGGAATTAACGCAAAAGGCTTTATCAAAAAAGATTGCTCGAAAACTGTGGTTGTTCAGGATTTCCAAAAACGGTGAGCCTATCAAAGAGTACGACGAAAATAAACCTCAGCCGGGTTGTCATCTTATCCCAAAATAGACGTTAACATTACGATTAACTGGCTATTTGTTGAATAAAGCCTATAGTCAATCCATACTCTGATAACTCAGGTGCCGTATATTTCAACGAATGAAAAGCCAACCCGACAACGGATAAGATCAACCCGCGTCGAGCTACCGTAATCTCTTCACTGACCGCCGATTCAAACGATGCTAGTTTTTTATGTGCGGATTTGCATGACCATGCTGATAGGGCTCATGCTAGGATCGGGTTACGCCGTTATGGCTCAGCCGTTCCGACAGCAAAGCGAAATTACCATCAGCGATGATTTGGTGTACGTGCAGGTCCACGTCAATGGTCGCGGCCCTTTTAATTTTATTCTCGATTCGGGCACGGCCGGTATGGGGCGTATCGATCGCCGGCTGGCCAAAGAGATGGGGTTAAAAATTATTGGCTACCAGCAGGTATCAGACATTTATCAGTCAAAAATTGAGATCCTGGTTGCCGTTGAAAGTCTAAGCCTGGGCCAGGTTACAAATTCGGGGCTCAGACTAATGATTGGCGATTATAACACAAAACCCAAAAGGATACGGATAGACGGCGTGTTAAGCCGGGATTTCTTCTATAATTACCTGCTCACTATTGATGGACCGGCGCGTCGGCTAATTGTCTCGAAAGAGACGCTCGAGGTGGGGGCGAAAGGCGTTTTCAGTTACAGCAAAGCCTTTGTCATTCCGGGTAAGATCGGACAAACAGATTTGTTGTTCAACCTGGATACCGGATCGAACCTGCCGTTGCATTTTCCGGCAGGCAAACTAATTGGCGTTCGTTACGATAATACATCGAATAAGCAGGAAGAAACTAAAGCCAACACGTCATTTACGCTACAGGAAGCGCTATTACACGATGAACTGGTGCTGGGCTCAGTGAGCGTGAAAAACCAGAAAGTATATTATTCCGATAAAGCTCACCAGATCAATGTAGGAGAAGGATTTTTGAAAGAGCATGTTCTAACGTTCGATCAGCGAAAGAAGCTCATCAGACTCGACTAAAAGCTCCCGGTTAGTTAACCGGGAGCTCCATGTTCTCTCGAAACCGAAGGTATATGTCCGTATTTGGTTTAATAGGCCAGATCAAACATATCTTTTTCTACATCATTACCCTGTTGCTCTAGGGCTTCCAGAACCAGTGTTGCAAAAGCTACTTTATCTGACTTTCGAAAGTCGCTCTGACGTAATCGACCGGAGGGAGCTTTAAAGTCCTGACTTACTCGCTCACACATCGCCCACACTTTAGGATTCATTCTGATTTTGTATTGCCGGATCGGTGTGTCCTCACCAAACCAAAGGGCAATTACATTCTTCGTTGTTAATTTAATAATAGCGCCCACACTCAAAATTTTAAACGAAAAGTAAAAACGTGATATTTTTTAATGATAAAATTATTTTAAATAACGTAATTATTCTGTAAATGTTACTACTAGCAAGAAATATATAATTTAAGAAACGGTTAAAAACTGGCCTATACGGTCGAATTAAACGGTTTTTACAGGTAGACGTTAGTTGGATCAACTACCCTTACAAAGTACGCTAAAGCCAAATTAAGGCGTTGTTAATTTTTAGACTACCTGGCGTTGTAAAAGAGACTAACCAGTCAAATTTTTCTTACCAGCATCAGAAAATAAGCGTACTTTTGCGCCATGGCTTTATGGTGTAATGGATAGCATCACAGTCTTCGGAACTGTTGGTTGGGGTTCGAGTCCCTATAAAGCCACTTAGTATAAATGCCCTGCTTAACCTAATAATTCGTTGTTCGGTAAGCACGCCCAGACCTTGGCTATTCAGTCGGCAGTCGCCAGCCTTGCTTCTCCCTCAACTAATTGATACAGCATCAGCAGCGTGACGTTGCCCGCTGGTCAGTATATATTCCCTCAGAACGAGTCTGCAAACCCCGTCATACGACTATTAAATAGGTACGCTGGATTGCCCATGTCTTAAATTGATAACCAGTATGGATAGTTTATAAGGCTCATTTAAGGTCTGCTATTGATGTTGCATGACAACCCGATGGCTGGTATTACCTTGGTCAGTCAGCCAGATTAGCGTCTGGTTTAAAGTACTGAACTGGCGGTTATCAACTAATTGAAAAGGTAAATAGACGCGTAAGAAGCTCACGTTGATCTTGTATCATTTATCTAACGGCAGTGTTTACTGGTCAGTTTGTACCTCTGGTAAACCGTTGTTTGTTCAGGTGATTGATCAGCAACTGCCCCGGCATCTCATTGACAACACGGACCGAGGGCTATAGCTGCTGGTTGAAATGTCCGACAAACGTCAATTTATCCAGCCCGTTTATAGGGACGAGGGCATCGATGGCTGAAAGGCGAAGAAGTATTCGTGCCGGAATTTATAGATATGATGTTAAAGAGCCGGTTAGGGGCTGGCCGCTATCGTATAAAAGTACTTCAAACAACAGCTGCGGGCAATAAGCTGCTCGATAGCGGCCAGATCCTACTCGTACCGGTTACTTAACTGAATAGGCGACTGCAATGCCGTTTCTAAGGCTGGATGAAATAACTGCTTTCGGCACTCTGAACCGTTTCGCCCTTGCTGCGTTTTTCATAAAATGCTGTGCGGCCTTTGCGTTCTTTGGCAAACAGCTCTTTCATGTCGGCCTCATTGGCCTGGAAGGTGATGGACTGCGTGATGGACAGCGACGATGCCGTTTTCTGAGCGTCCTGATTGGCTCCCATATAAGTGAATGACCAGTTGTGCCGCTTCAGCCGTTCGACCATCGCCTGAATCTGACGACCATTAAATTCATGAGAGTCGTTTTCTTCACCATCGGTTAGTATACTCACCAGCACGGTATAGTCCGTTTCTTTCTCGGTAAGCCATTCCATCCGCATCAGGCTACGGCCCATCGCGTCGTAGAGGGGCGTACCGGCTGTAGGTTTAAACAACGCATCGGTAAGTTCGGTCAGTTGGCCGGCGGGTTGATTGTCCAGCCGGGTTTGAATACCCAGGCTATTGAAGGTAACCAGCGTAACGGTATGCTGCTGCTCGGGAAATTGCCCGCTAACTCCTTTAATAGTTTGAACGACCTCGTTAAAGCCACTGAGTGTAGGGGCCTTGATACTCTCCATCGAGCCGCTTTCGTCGAGAATAATCAGGTTGAAAATCTTGTGTGTAGTTGTGTTCATCATCTTTTGTTGTGTTAGAATTGGCTATCAATTTACGACAAAAAAAGGAAATTTTCAAACTGATTATTTTTCTTAAAGTGCTGATTATTAGTAATATATTCTTGTTTGGAATCAGTGGCCTCGTCTCCGCTGATCGTCGGTATCTCCGAAAATTTCAGCATGCCCACGCGAAGTATTGCGCCTATCAGCGATACGTTGTTACTAGGGGTAAAGTATTAGTTTATTGATAAATTTTATTACTCACTCATCAAGTTCATATAAAAAGAGCACTTGTAGTAGTATTGTAAACCAGGGTGTCTGTTAATTAACATCTGCAAAGGAAAAAAGCCGGTCAACCTTTCGGCTAACCGGCTTTTAATCAACATATTAGACTTGAGCGGGAAATGGGTCTCGAACCCACGGCCTGCAGCTTGGGAAGCTGCCGCTCTACCAACTGAGCTACTCCCGCGCTGATTGGTAAAACAAAGGTGTGTGATTAAACTTGAAATGTCAAGCCCGGTTAGTCGGATGGGAGTGCATGTAGATCTGTAGCACGGCTGAATCAAGCGTCTGGTTTTCAATATTAAATCTGAGCCGTGCCACCGTGTAGTGAGCAGTCTCGATCACATGGTAGTCAACAATAGCTTCACCTGTTCATACGTATAGCTTAGTTGCTCATCTGTCGTGCAATAAGGCGGCATGATATACAACACATTGCCCAATGGACGCATCAAAACCCCCCGATCAAGCAGAAAATTATAAGCTAGATCACGGATATTGTTGAAATAAGACGTCTGCTCCCCGGCTTTTAAATCAAACGCCAGCAGAGTACCTCTTTGGCGAATGTTCTCAACGGTTGGATAAGTCGTTAGTTTACTGGCGAAAGCTGCGTGGCTGGCGGCAATGCGCTGTATATTGGCTTGTGTTTCGGACAACAAAAGTAAATCCATACTGGCGAGTGCCGCCGTACAAGCCAGCGGATTCGCCGTGAACGAGTGACCGTGGAAAAGCGTCTTATGTTTATCGTCGGATAGGAACGCGTTATAGATGTGTTCCGCACAGGTTGTAACGCCCAGTGCCATCGTGCCACCGGTCAGGCCTTTTGATAAACACATCATGTCGGGCTTCTCAGTCAGATAATGAGACGCAAAGAGCTTGCCCGTGCGGCCGAAGCCCGTCATTACTTCGTCGGCAATGATGAGCGCTCCTTTATTGCGGGCTAGCTGGAACAGCTTATCGAGCACGTCGGGCTGGTACATGACCATGCCGCCAGCGCCCTGCACGAGCGGTTCAGCGATGAAAGCCGCTACGTCTTCACTAAATAACGCTTCGGCCTGTTGCAGAACGGCCTCTTCCTGACCCGGAACGGGCACCGGCAGATAGACCACATCAAACAAAAAGGGAACGAAGGGGGCCGTAAAGGCACTTCGGCCACTGACCGCCATCGCCCCGAATGTATCACCATGGTAGGCATTCTCGAACGCCACTATTTTTTTGCGTGGCTGGTCCAAGTTATGCCAGTACTGGAAAGCCATTTTCAGAGCCACTTCAACGGCGGTTGAGCCATTATCCGAATAAAAAACCTTTGACTGATTTTGGGGCAAAATAGGCAGCAGTCGCTCGGCCAGCTCAATAGCGGGCTGGTGCGTAAAACCGGCAAAAATGACGTGTTCGAGCGTTCGTAACTGCTCCGATACTCGGTTGGCGATGTGCGGATGGGCGTGCCCGTGTATGTTGACCCACCAGGAGGAAACCATGTCGAGATACGCCCGACCATCGGCACCATATACTACTGAACCACTGCCCCGAACAATTGGAATCGGTAGTGGGGCTGTTTGCATTTGCGTGAACGGGTGCCAAATCACAGCCCGGTCACGTTCGGCTAAATCATTCATTTAAATACTATAAGTTCAATGATGGATAATGTAAAATGAACAATGGATAATGAACGGAAACAAATTCATTATGTACCCTACATCATCCATTAAGGGTTATCATTTTACATTGTTCATGATCCATTCTACATTCTATTTTTAAACACCCCATTTTCCCTGCGCCTTCATGACGTATTCGATCACATCCCGAACGGCACCGCGGCCCCCCGCTTTGGGAGATATGTACCGGCAAACTGCCTGAACTTCGTCGACAGCATCGGCCGGACAGGTGCTCAGTACCGCCGACCGGCTCAAAATCGGATAATCGGGGATGTCGTCGCCCATGTACAGAATTTCGGACTCATTTAAGCCGTCGCGGGCAATGTAGCCAAGGAAGGCATTCAATTTCTGGTCGGATGGGCCACCCATAAAAATGTCTTTCACATCCATGGACGTCAGCCAGCTACGAAGACCATCCGCATTGGCGGCCGAAATAATGGCTACCCGAAAGCCTGCTTTTAGTGCCTGTTCAATGGCGTAAGTGTCGCGGATAAAAACTGTTCTGTAGCGTTCGCCCGATGCAAGCAGGGAAACCCCGCCGTCGGTTAGTACACCATCTATATCGAAAATGAAGGTTTTTACTTGCCGGAATTGCTCCTCTAGTGCTGTCATGCTGCAAGTTTAGTGAAAACCGCCCGACAGTTCCGTATTTTTGTGGCATGACAACAAACAAGCTGACAGGTAGTGCTTCACTCCCGGCTGAGGAAGGGGTGGCTGGCTGGCCTCCCGAATTTCTAGCTCAAATGCAGACGCAACTGGGTGCCGAGTTCGCCGAGTTCGAATCGGCGTTAGCACAACCAACACCGGTAAGTATCCGCATCAACTCCCGAAAAGTAACCGGGGCGGCTTATGACACGACCGGTCTGGTGCCGGTACCTTGGTGTCCTGATGGCTATTATCTGTCCGAACGGCCTAGTTTTACGCTCGATCCACTGTTTCAGGCCGGAGCTTATTATGTGCAGGAAGCGTCGTCCATGTTGTTGCACGAAGTTCTTCGGCAAACGGTTAACCTCAACCGACCGCTGCGGGTGCTGGATTTGTGTGCGGCTCCGGGGGGGAAAAGCACGCTGCTGGCGTCGGCCCTCCATCCCGATAGTTTGCTGATTTGTAATGAAGTGATTCGGAGCCGGGTGTCGGTCCTGCGCGAAAATCTGGATAAATGGGGCTACCCGAATGTGGCAGTCAGCAACCACGACCCGGAAGATATGAGCAAACTGACCGGCTTTTTTGATGTGGTGCTGGTCGATGCGCCCTGCTCGGGCGAAGGGTTGTTCCGCAAAGATCCCGACGCCATGCAGGAATGGTCGGAAGCAAGTGTCGAGCTCTGCTCAGCCCGGCAGAAACGGATTCTGGCTGCAGCCGCGTCCTTACTGGACAAAGACGGGATTCTGATCTACAGCACCTGCACCTATAACGATAAAGAGAACGCGGGGAACGTCCGGTACCTGACCGAAATCGGGTTTCGAAACAAACCGCTCATTCTGCCTTCGGAATGGAATATCGTAGAACGCCAGGCGGGAGATCCCGATACAGGTGAGGCTGTGGGGTATCAATGCTATCCACAGCGGGTGCGGGGTGAAGGTTTTTTTATCAGCGTCTTCAAGAAAACAACGTTTACGGCTCCGGTTAAACTCGACGCCCGTACCTTTCGGACCATTCGTGCGCTTCGCCCTCGCGAAACAGCGTCGGCGGCCAAGTGGCTCCAGAATCCGGCCGATTTCTCGTTCTGGGAAAAACCTAATGGCGATGTGATGGCCCTGCCCAAAGCACTCGAAAAAACGTACTTGTTCCTGGACAGTGCCTTGAAAAGCAAAGGATTTGGGCTGGAGATGGGTCAGTTTAAAGGGACCGATTTCATTCCGTCCCATGCGCTGGCGCTGAGTACGGCTGTCAACCAGGACCTTCCGGGGCTCGAATTGAGTAAGGAAGAGGCCTTACGTTACTTTAAGAAGGAAAACCTGGTGTTCGATGAACCCGTAAAAGGCTGGTTGCTTGCCAAGTACAAAGGGGTAAATCTGGGCTGGGTAAAAGGAGTAGGTACTCGCGTTAATAACTATCTGCCGAAAGACTGGCGAATTAGAATGGACATAAAAGAGTACGTATGAAACGGTTTTTCACGATCACAGGCTTGCTGGTAGCCGCTATCGGCGTGAGTTATTTTTTAGGGCCCACCGCAAAGCGCGATGCGGTAAAGGAGGAAGCCATTGTGCTTGATCCCGACCTGATAAAGCTGGAGAAAATTATTGCCGAATCGGAGAAAAAGGCCAATCTACGCCCGGATAACGAAGCCCGCATTATTTGGGCGGATAGCCTTAAAAAGGTGAAAACACCGTATAGTATCGTTTATATACACGGCTTCTCGGCTAGTTGGGCCGAGGGCGATCCGGTTCATAAGCAAATCGCGAAGAAATTTGGATGTAATCTGTACCTTGCCCGTACCGCCGAACATGGCGTTGATTCGCCCGATGCGCTGAAAGACATAACGCCCGCCAACTACGCTGCTTCTGCCGAACGGGCCTTAGCCATTGGCAAATCGCTGGGGGAGAAGGTGATCGTTATGGGCACATCGGCAGGAGGGATGCTTACGCTTTATCTGGCCGCTCATCATCCCGAAATTGAAGGCCTGATCCTCTATTCACCCTGTGTTGCGACGGCTAATTCGGCGCTGAAACTGACGACAGGACCCTGGGGAAAACAGATACTCGACCAGGTCTTTAAAGGCGAACATGTTGTCAATACCAATTACAGCGGTGAGCGTGCCAAATACTGGTTTCCGCAGTACCATACCAATGGTTTGATTACCCTGCAAACTATGCTGGACCGATACATGACGCCCGAGCAGTTTGAAAAAGTAAAGCAACCCGTTTTCATGGGCTATTACTACAAAGACGACGAGCATCAGGATAAAGTAGTATCGGTACCGGCTATGCTGGCGATGTTCGATGAACTCGGAACGCCCGCCGGCAAAAAACAGAAAATGGCTTTTCCGAACGCGGGTGAACACGTTATCACATCCCATTTTACCTCCGGCGACCTGAAAGGGGTTTATCAAGCCACCGAAACCTTTATGTCGACCGTACTAAAAGTACCTTTGGCTCCGGTAGCAACACCCATGTTTGCCATGCGATCAAAAGGTGGTACGACCAAAAAATAACCTAACTTTGCGGGAATTAGTGAAGAGTTAACGATGAAGAGTGACGAATAAATAGTGATAGCCAGTGCGTTCTTTATCACGCAGGTGCTTCGTCTTCATTGTCCATTCTTCATTATCCATTATACATTAAACTTATGGCTTACGGATTACTGAACGGAAAACGCGGCATCATTTCCGGTGCCCTGGACGAAAAATCAATCGCCTGGAAGGTCGCTTTGAAAGCGAAGGAAGAAGGTGCTACGTTTACCCTCACCAACGCGCCGATTGCGATGCGCATGGGAGCAATCAAACAACTCGCCGAGCAATGCAACGCCGAAATTATCCCGGCTGATGCAACGTCGGTTGAAGACCTTGAAAATCTGTTCACCAAATCGACCGAGGTACTGGGCGGCAAAGTTGACTTTGTGCTGCACAGCATCGGTATGAGTCCAAACATCCGTAAGGGCAAAGCGTACACGGATTTAAACTACGACTGGTTCAAACAAAGCATCGATATCTCGGCGCTGTCGTTTCATAAAATGATGCAGACGGCCTATAAGCTGGATGCCATCAGCGAATGGGGTTCTGTTGTTGCGCTTACCTACATGGCGGCCCAGCGGACGTTTCCGTTCTATACCGACATGGCCGATGCGAAAGCGGTGCTGGAGTCGATTGCCCGGAGCTTCGGCTACCGCTATGGCAAATCGCACAAAGTACGCGTGAACACCATTTCGCAGTCACCCACGCCAACAACGGCGGGTGGCGGTATCGGCGGCTTCGACAAGTTCTATGACTTCGCCGACAAAACCGCGCCCTTGGGCAACGCCACCGCCGATCAATGTGCCGACTACTGTATCACGCTCTTCTCGGACCTGACCCGCATGGTGACCATGCAGAATCTCTACCATGATGGCGGTTTCTCGATGACCGGCATATCGGAAGAGGTCATGGCGCTTGTTACTAAGGAGTAAGAAAAGAGGAGGAAAGGGAGGAGGGACGAGCGGGAGGAAAGAGATATGGCCGATGTCAATTTATCCCTTTCCTCCCGCTCGTCCCTCCTCCCTTTCCTCCTTTAAAAGATTATTTCCTGAGTTAAATATGTGGCCTGTTCGTCGCCGTTGATGCGGACAATGGCTTTTAGCGGTTTGGCGTTCCAGTCAATCGTGATCAGGCCGTAGTTCAGTTTGGTGACCATATTGCCGACGCGGTGGCGGTTGGCTTCTTCGTGCGGGGCCGATACGTGAGTTAGGCCGCTGCTTGTAATATCAAAGAGATCATAGCCGAGGCCGGGTACATTGACTTTTGAAACTTCGGCCATGTGGCGGTCGCCACTAATGAAAAAGGTTCCTTTCGGTTTCGTTTTGGCGATTAAATCCAGCAGTCGTTTGCGGGCGGTGGGAAAATTCGCCCATTTCTCGTAAACATGCTCCTCGGGCAATACCTGAACGCCACTTCCAATGATGTGGACGTCGGCATCCGATTTGGTAAGTTGCTGCTCCAGCCATTTCCACTGCACTTCGCCCAGCATATCG
Source organism: Spirosoma pulveris (assembly GCF_054781875.1). Lineage (NCBI taxonomy): Bacteria > Pseudomonadati > Bacteroidota > Cytophagia > Cytophagales > Cytophagaceae > Spirosoma > Spirosoma pulveris. The sequence goes on along the minus strand of NZ_BAAGTO010000010.1, from coordinate 5,865 downwards.
CCCGATGGGTCGGGCGCATTAGCTTTTCCTTCTTTCTTTAGTGGATCGCGGAAATAACGGGCATCTAACAAAATCACTTTCACCCGCTCACCTTTCGGGCCATAGGTATGGGCAGAGTAACCACCTTCCTGTGTGCGTAACGAACTAGTTCTGGGTACATCCAGAAAGTCCAACATCAGTTGCTGACTTTCTTTTCGCTTCGGGTATTCCTTGCCACCATCGTTAACGCCGTAATCATGGTCGTCCCACACGCCGATAACGGTCGTCGACTGCCGCAACTGCTGGTACACGGGATTCGACTTTTGACGAGCGTACTTGGCACTCAGCGTATCCATCACTTCCGAATCGCCATAGATATTATCGCCCAGCCAGATCCACACGTCCGGTTTTTGGGCCACAATATCATCCCACAGTGGTTGTGGCCGCTTCTGATCACTACACGACCCGAACGCAATTTTTGTAATTGGTTTCTGCTGCTGAATCGCAGCCGTCCCCGATTTTGGTGTACGGCACCCGGCCAACGCAACGCAACCGAGTAAGCCAAGAGTAACAAGTGTTTTCATTCAGATTTGGTAAAATTGGAGTTAACGTAGCGCGGGCTAAAGACCCGCGCTACGTTAACCGCGCCAAAAGTAAAACAGCGGGATTATTTATCCGTCAAGTTCAAGATTTGTTAACAGACAGAAATCCCTCTCGTCCTTTTCTTCCTTTTTTCAACTCTCCCAACTCCGAATGATCCGGCTGCCGTTCTCCGTCGATTCCGCGCGTATAAAATGCTCCACTTCCTGCTGAAGCTCTTCCACGTGGGAAATAATACCAACCACCCGGTTTTCGGCGCGGAGGGCTTTCAACGTTTTAAAGACCGTCTGCAGGGAATCTTTGTCGAGGGTACCGAAGCCTTCATCGAGGAAAAACAGATTTTGCTTCGCCTTCGTCAAATGCTGAATGTTATCCGACAACGCCAGCGCCAGCGATAGAGCCGCTTGGAAGGTCTGGCCACCCGAGAGCGTTTTCACACTGCGTACCTCTCCACTGTTGAGGAAATCACGCACCAGGAAGTTGTTTTTATCGTCCAACTCGAGCCGTAGTTGGTTGTTGGTCAGCTTAAAGAAGCGCTCGTTGGCCGACTCGCAGAGGTTTTTCAGATAAACCGACGATACGTAATTGACAAAACCCTGCGCCCTGAACATCTCGTCCATCTTCTTCAGGTCCTGCTTTCGGAGGTCAAGCTCATCGTGCCGCTTCTGGTGTTCCAGCTTCTGTTGCAACTGGCCTTCGAGCGAAGCCAATACGCTCGTGGCGCGGCCGTGTTCCTTGTTCAGGGCATCTTTCTCGGCTTGTAATGTCGCCAATTGCTGTCGAACCATCGCCAGTTCGGCCGGGTCGAAGGGCTGTTCGGCCAGTTCAGTCTGTAGCATGACGACCTGCCCTTGCAGACCGCTTCGCTTTTCGTTGTATTCGTTGATCTGCTGTCGTTCCTGACCGATGTTGAGGTTGGACTGTAAAATGGACTTCACCTGCTCGCGGGTCAGTTGTTGATCGGCCAGATTCTGCACAATAGTAGCTTCCAGCGTGTCCAGTTCGGTAGCGACTTCGGCGAGTTGGTTATGCAACTGCTGAATTTGTTCCTCTGCCGTTGCCTGATCTTTTTCGGCCTCACTTTTCTCCTTCGAGGTATCTTCGAAGTGAATCTTTGCCTGATTGTACGTTTTGGTGAGTGTTTCGCGCAAGTCGGCGATCTGGTCGAGGCCCCAGTTCTTTACTTCTTCCAGCCGGAAGTGCTCCAACGATTCGGCCGCTGTTTTTAATTGCCCGCTTAATCCCGAGATAGCATTACCCGCGTCGACAACCTTTTTGGCTAAGTCGCTGTGGATGGCATCGGCTTCTGCGATCAGTTTTTCGAGATCCTGAATGGCTTTCTGCGCGTCCTGAATTTGTTTTTGGGCGTCACTTTCCCTTTGAATGGCATTAATTACATCGCCTTCCTGCTCTTTCGAGAACTCCGGCCACATGAACGTATCCTCGTGCTCGGTCAACTGCCGGACGATTTCGGTACGCTCCTGAATGAGCCGTTTCCCATTATCGAGTTCACTCCGCAGTTTTGTCGTCAATTCCTTGATCGTGAGTTGTAGCTTGCTGGTAACCTCTATTCGCTGGATTACCTTTTGTAAACCGGCTTCGCTGCCTTTTACATCAATACTTTCCTCATCGCCCTTGTGTCGGTTGGGGTGGTGCGTTGATCCGCAGAGTGGGCATGGTTGTCCTTCGGTCAGCGCATCGGCATACTTTCGTAACTCATCCTGAACGAGTAATTTTCGGTGTCTATCCTCGCGTTCCTGCCGGACTTCTTTAAATTTGGCAAGCGCATCTTCAATGGCATCCGGCAAGGTTTTGAGCGTCAAGTCAGTCCAATCGGCCGGGAAACCCACCAGCGCATCGTTCTTCTGCTGCTTCAGTTTTTCAATAGTCTGGTCGTATTTGTCAACGGCCAGCAGAAGGTCATCGGCTTGTTTCTTTAGTGGTTTATAGGCCGTGAACCAGTTCTTGACCTTATAAAGTCGCTCCAGATCGGATGTCCGACCGATGCCGTCATCCAGAATAAGCTGGTGTTTGGCGCGGGTTGCTTTATGTTTCTCGATCAAAACCGCCTGCTGGTCGAGTTGACTTGCTAAGTTATCGCGGTTGCGTGTTTGCTGACCAATGGTCTGTTGCAGCGTTCGGATTTGCTGGACCGTATCCAGTTCATCGATTTTCTGCTGTAATGCGTCGCGCGTTTCGTAGGCCTGTTTAGCCGCATCGTACAAACTCCGCAAACCCACCAGCCGCTTCGTTACCGAAAGAAGTTGCTTTTGGGACACTTGTTCCTGGTCAATCAGCTTAATTTTACGGGCGTTGAGCTTGTCAAGACTGGCAAAATCGGCTTGAAAAACGAGTAGACAGGTCTCGTAGAGGGCAAGCGCCTGTTCCCGTTGCTGGTAAAGTGGTGCCCGGTTAAGGACCTGGGTCAGTTCCTGTTGCGTTGAAGCCAGCGTTTGACTTCGTTTTTGGTTTTCCAGTAATCGTTTCTCGGTAGGAAACAGTTCGTTGATTTCGGCTTCCTTGCGGTTAAGAGACTCCGAAATAAGAGCAATATCGGCATTCGCCTGTTCAATAGCTTCGGGCGTTACAGCTTCCAGAGGGGATAACAAGCCACGCAGTTCGGCCAGTTGGTTGTCATTAGCTTTGCTCAGTTTATTGACCCGAGCGGCCAGGTCATACTGATCGAGCTTGAACAACTGGTTCATCATCTCAGTCCGTTTGGTAGGACTAAGCTCCAAAAACTCCCTGAACTGGTTTTGCGGAATAATGATCGTCCGCTTAAAATTCTCGTAGTTTAAGCCTAAAATCTGCTCCGATATAGCTTCAACATTCTCTTTCTCATTACCGATCGGCTTCCATTCATTGTCCTCATGGATAAACATCCGACGTTCTCCGGTGCTTATTTCGTGATGCTTTTTGGGATGACGTTTCGCTTCGTAAATAAACTTATACAACTGCTGTTCCGGACCAGCCTGAAACTGAAAGTCGATGATCAGGTGCTTCGACTTCAGATTCATCATATTGTATGCCTGATTATCTTTTGCGTTAAGTCGCTCTGTCTTTCCGTATAACGCAAAGCTTATGGCTTCCAGCAGCGACGTTTTGCCACTGCCTACCTTCCCGAAGATGCCAAAAACACTCGAACCAATTAATTGCTGGAAATCAATTTCCTGTAAGTCCTGATATGAATAGAGTCCTTGAATTGACAGTTTGATGGGTATCATTCAGGTTCGGTAGCTAAAATCTCTTTAAAAAGGTGCTGTAGCCGTTCGTTTGGCTCCTGCCCTTTGTTCTTATTCTTAAAATAACTCGTGAACAGCGCTTCCATGCTCTGGCTAAGATCAATGGCGGGAGCTGCTTCCTGCTCCGTTTCTTCTACGTCGCGTACGTCCGGGATGATCGTTACTAGAAATTCGTGCGCCTGTTGTAATTGCCGGCGTTCGTCGCTTGTCAAGAACGTTGTCGTTTGCAGGGTTATTTCGGGATAACAGTTAGGGTTCTCCCGCAGCCAGTTCACCGCTTCGTCCACCCGCTTGAACTTCGGACGCAACAGACGCTTTCCGGTAGTAAGAGGAACCGGGGTAACCGTAACGGGCTGCCCGGCTTCGGCGTCAATAAGAACAACGTATTTCTGCTGATCGGCTTCGGCAAAGCTGTACGCTAACGGGCTACTACTATATATAACAGGAGAAGGCCCACCCGCTATTTGCTGATACCGGTGTAAATGCCCAAGCGCCGTGTACTGAATCTGGGGCGGAATCATGTCTGTATACACAACCGACGCCCCACCGACCTGCAAAATACTGCGCTCATCGTCGGACTCTTCGGGCTGCTCACCACCCCGTTTCATCACGAACAGATGAGCCATTAGCAGATTGATGCCCTGCTCATCCATGTATGTATCGGCCAGAGCAGCCCAATGTTGGTGCAGATGCTGCCGGAGTTCGTCGTCAAGACTCACCATACCGAGATATGACCGAAGCCGGGTCTCGTTAGCATAGGGCGTCATAATAATACGAACGGGTGCGTCGTGCCGTGGCAACTTCAACTCGATGAAGCCTGGTGCCGAACAAAGCAGTTTGGCTTCACAACTCAGTTCATAGGAACGAACCTCTGTCTTTGGAAACCCTGCGAAGATAATTCCACACTCACGCCCGAAATGATCCTGCGCTTCGATCCGATCCGGGTTGTCGTGGTTTCCGGCAATAGCTACCACCGTCCGACGACCGTTTCCCGTGAGTTCTTTCAGGGTACTATATAAAAGATCCTCGGCTTTAGGGTCTGGATTAAACGTATCGAACAGATCGCCCGCTACCAAAACCAGGTCGACACCTTCCCGATCGGCCACCTGAGTAATCTCGGCCAATACGTCTTTTTGTTCCTGAAGCCGCTGAAAATCCTGAAGCCGCTTTCCCAAATGCCAGTCTGCCGTATGTAGTATTTTCATTAGATGACAAATTGTATCGGATGAATTGATACAAAAGGAAGATGCAATATAACTCATGACACCCGCATAGTGGGCATAAAAACGGCATGAGCAAGCTTTTTGCGTTATTCGAGGGGCAGTAACAAGGATAGGTGAAAAAAGTTTTTAATTATTTTATTGCGGTAACTAATTGAGATTGCGGGCCTTACCAAATAATGTTTGGCAAGCCCCCAATTATTTTCAAACCAGGGCTTGACACCGGGCCAAAATCCACCTACCTTTGCACTCCCAAACATCGGGAATGAGTCGAAAACACAAGCGAAAGCCACTGGCAATCAACTCATTACGTGCAACAGCCTGAAAATCAACCTAAAAATTTATTTTCAGATTTACTTGACAAACTAATTAACGTCTCGTACCTTTGCACTCCCAAACAATGAGGGAGATTGAAAAAAGAGAAATAAACCACTCACTATCAATCTGTTACCAGGAAAAAGTGAAAAAATTAAGTTAAAAAATAATTTCACTTTTACTTGACAATCGGGAAATAAGCAGTACCTTTGCACTCCCAAACAACGAGACACGGTTTAACCCGCTTAAATCACTTCTCAACAACGCTTCGACCAACGGGTCAGGCGCCAAGTTCTTTGACAAACGGTCAGCACAGAAAGACTCAACTTTGCAACTTCGGTTGCCGGTTGAACAACATAGTGATCTTTAGCAGGTCACGCAAATATTTACGATGGAGAGTTTGATCCTGGCTCAGGATGAACGCTAGCGGCAGGCCTAATACATGCAAGTCGAACGGGCCGCAAGGCCAGTGGCAAACGGGTGCGTAACGCGTAAGCAACCTGCCTCAT
>NZ_BAAGTO010000009.1:0-220595 GCF_054781875.1 Spirosoma pulveris | reverse complement strand
CTGAAAGCATCTAAGTGCGAAACTGGCCTGAAGATGAGTGTTCCGGTATAAAGGGGTGTTGTAGACGACGACGTTGATAGGCGGCAGGTGGAGGTGGTGAGAGCCATAAAGCCGAGCCGTACTAATGACCCCGGAAGCGTGTTTATGATTTGCTTTGCATCAGTGGTGAATCAAGTTCAAAAGATCAATAGCTCTCTCTGTAGGAAAAAAGACACCAAGATATTGTGAGAAGGGAGTTTATACTTCCTGGGAATCACAGAAGAGTCAATTAGGTTGGTGTAGTTTAGGCGGGTGTTCACCTCTACCATTTCGAACAGAGCCGTTAAGCCCCGTACTGCCGATGGTACTGCTGTCATAAGCGGGAGAGTAGGAAGATGCCACCTATTGAAACAGCGAAAGCCGTTCACCCAGTGAACGGCTTTTTGCGTTTAGGTCAGGGTAAATAGAGCCTAAATTGTCAAAAATTGATGTGCTGGCTACCTAACTTCCTGGATTCAGCTTGATCGCATAAGAAGAAGTTACCGTAATTTCACGTTCTAATTCTTGATTTTCATGAAGCGCAGCTCTTTAGCCTATTCTCTAATGCGTACATCCTCTCTTACGCTAGTTTGTTTAATATGGGCAACGATAATATCGTTTGCTCAATTTATAGAACCCAAAACAAGCCCTGTTGATTTAATCAACCCGTTGATGGGGACAGCATCGAAGCCAAGTTTGTCAACGGGCAATACGTATCCTTCAATTTCACTGCCTTGGGGAATGAATTGTTGGATGCCCCAGACTGGAAAAATGGGAGATGGATGGGCGTATACTTATGATGCTGATAAGCTTCGTGGCTTCAAACAAACTCATCAGCCTAGTCCTTGGATCAATGACTACGGTCAGTTTGCTATCATGCCCATAACCGGAAAAATTCGCTTTAATGAGGACGAGCGGGCTAGTTGGTTTTCGCATAAGTCTGAAATAGCAAAACCCTATTATTACAAGGTTTACCTGGCAGATCATGATGTAACAACAGAGATTAGCCCAACTGAACGAGCAGCGTCTTTACGCTTTACCTTCCCCGAAACGGAAGAAGCTCACGTTGTAATTGACGCGTTAGACAAAGGTTCTTACGTGAAAATCATTCCTGGTGAGAATAAAATTATCGGCTATACGACAAAGAACAGTGGTGGTGTTCCTGCAAATTTTAAAAACTACTTTGTCATCAAGTTCGACAAGCCATTTGCCAAGACAGCCACCTGGCATGGAAAAGAATTGTCGTTAAAAGACCTCGAACAAACGGCTGATCATGTTGGGGCTGTTGTAAGCTTTAAGACCAAAAAGGGTGAGCAGGTTGGAGCCAGAGTAGCATCTTCATTTATCAGTCCTGATCAAGCAGAACGTAATCTTGCAGAGATCGGTAATGATTCATTTGAGGCTGTAAAAGATAAAGCAAAAGCAATCTGGAATAAAGAGCTGAGTCGGGTAAGTGCGGAAGGTGGTACGGATGAACAGCTTCGAACCTTTTACTCGTGTCTGTATCGGACTATGTTATTTCCCCGCAAGTTTTATGAGCTGGATGCCAATAAAAAAGTAATGCATTACAGCCCATACAATGGTGAGGTCTTACCCGGTTACATGTTCACCGATAATGGGTTCTGGGACACCTTTCGGGCAGCATTTCCCCTGTTGAACTTGCTTCAGCCAACCATGAACGCCCATATTATGGAAGGATTGGTAAATGCTTATAAGGAAAGCGGGTTTCTGCCTGAATGGGCTAGTCCAGGTCATAGAGACTGTATGGTGGGCTCTAACTCAGCATCGATCATCGCCGATGCGTATTTAAAAGGCATCCGGACAGGCTACAATATCAACACGCTTTACGAAGCTATCCTGAAGAATACGCAAACCGAAGGGCCGCTGAGTTCGGTTGGTCGAAAAGGGGCATCGTATTATAACCGGCTGGGCTACGTTCCGTACGATGTTAAGATCAATGAAAATGCGGCCCGGACACTGGAGTATGCCTATGATGATTTCACGATCTATCAACTTGCTAAAGAGTTAAAGCGACCCCAATCTGAGATCGATTTGTTTGCCAAACGCTCGCAGAATTACCGCAATCTCTTCGATCCAAGTACGAAACTGATGCGGGGTAAAAATGAAAATGGTACATTTCAGTCCCTTTTCAATCCGTTTAAATGGGGTGATGCTTTTACGGAAGGAAATAGCTGGCATTACACCTGGTCGGTGTTTCATGATGTACAGGGACTGGTCAATTTAATGGGTGGCCGTAAGGAGTTTACTAAAATGCTCGACTCGGTATTTGTCGTACCACCCGTTTTCGATGATTCCTATTATGGATTTGTGATTCATGAAATTCGTGAGATGCAGATCATGAATATGGGCAATTATGCCCATGGCAATCAGCCGATTCAGCACATGATCTATCTCTACAACTATGCGGGACAGCCTTGGAAATCGCAGTACTGGCTTCGTGAAGTGATGAATCGAATGTACCAGCCAACACCGGATGGCTACTGCGGAGATGAAGATAATGGACAAACGTCGGCCTGGTACGTGTTTTCCGCCATGGGCTTTTACCCTGTTTGTCCGGGTACTGACCAATATGTGCTGGGAGCGCCTTTATTTAAAAAGGTCACACTGAAGTTAGAGAATGGTAAAACTGTAACCATTGATGCGCCGGCCAACAACGCCCGGAATCGGTACGTAAAAACATTAACGGTTAATGGAAAGCCTTACAGTCCGAATTGGCTGAGTCATAAAGGGTTAATGCAGGGCGCCACTCTTAATTTCGAAATGACGGACAAACCCGATACCCAACGAGGAACAAAAGCGGCTGATTTCCCTTACTCTTTCTCAACCGCGAAATAATAAATACCAGCGATTTCTGGAATACTAAATGGTATTCCAGAAATCGCTGATCATTTGAAGTACTTCATCAACAGTATCAGCAACGAGCAGGATGGACCGGTTTTCTGGTTTAAGAAATCCGTCGGCAACCATCCGGTCGAGTTGCTTCAGCATGAGGTCATAAAAACCATTGGTGTTGACGATAGCGACAGGTCCGTCATACAGCTTGAGTTGCCGCCAGGCCAGAATCTCAAATAATTCATCCATTGTGCCATAGCCGCCCGGTAATGCAATTACGCCTTTGGATAACTGTACCATTTTGAACTTGCGTTCGTGCATGGTTTCAACAAAATGCAGTTCTGTCAACGTTTGGTGAGCCACTTCCAAATCAGCGAGAAAGTTGGGAATCACTCCCGTTACTTCGCCCCCACTTTTTAACACAGCGTTGGCCACATTGCCCATTAAGCCAAAGCCGCCCCCGCCATAAATAAGGCGGACGTTATTAGCCGCCATTTTCTCTCCGAGCTCAACAGCTACTTCATTATAAATTGGATTGACGCCGAGGCTCGACGCACAGTAAACGACAATACTTTGCATATGAAAAACAAACGGACGTTTGTTAAAAGGTCTAAAAAATAGCTATTCAACCCGTTTATAAAAGAGCTTCAGCTAACGTATTCATCGCTAATCCGCCAAACTGACCAGAACTCATCAGCAGAAAAACAGTTGCTGCTTCCTGTTGCTCAACCAAAAAGAGTTGCAGTTCTTCAGGCTGGCTGAATACACGTAAGCCGGCCTTATTAAAGGCTGTAAGCACATCGGTTGTCGATATAGCCTCTGGGTTGCCGCCTGACGCGTTTTCATCGACGTAAACAACACCAACATCAGCTTTGTCTAATGTGCCCTCATATTGGTCGAGAAACGCTTTATTTAGGCTACTGAAGGTAGACAACTCAACAACAGCTACGACTTTTCGGCCGGGGTACTGATGCTTTACAGCCTCGGTAGTTGCCTCTACTTTGGCAGGTGAATGGGCAAAATCACGGTATAGAATTCGTCCGCCCTTTTCGCCAACTTTTTCCAGCCGCATTGCTACAGGCTTGAACGTTGGAATAGCTTCATAAAATTGATCTTCGGTGATTCCGATCCGGTCGCAGACAGTCATAGCGCCAGCAATATTTTTCAGGTTATGTTCACCAAATACCTGTACCGGAATCCTGGCCCCTTTTTTCGTTACCAAAATAGTTTTGCCCTCAACCGTTGTGGCCGGGTGAGGCAGGTAAGGAATCTTGGTAATATCGGTGCGCTCTTTCTGCCCAATTACATCGAGCATATCATCTGATTCGTCAAAAACCAAAATTCCCGCTTTCGGCATGGCCTCGGCCAGTAACTCGAAAGCGTCGACGTACTCATCCCAGGTTGGGTAAATATTAACATGGTCCCAGGCAATGCCGCTGATCAACGCAATGTGTGGCTGATAGTGGAGAAACTTTGGTCGGGCGTCAATTGGTGAAGATGGGTATTCGTCTCCTTCGAGGATAATGACCGGTGCATCGGGTGTTAACTGAGCCATGGTCTCAAAACCGTCAATCTGTTCACCTACCAGGTAATCAAATTTTCTGTTGTGATACTTCAACACATGCAGAATCATGGCAGTTATAGTCGTTTTGCCATGGCTTCCGGCAATAACTACCCGTTGCTTCTCTTGACTTTGCTGATACATGAACTCAGGGTAGGAGTAGATGGGCAAGCCCAGTTCCAGCGCTTTCACGAGCTCCGGATTATCTTTATGAGCGTGCATGCCAACAATAACGGCGGTTAAACCCGAATGGATTTTTTCAGGGAACCATCCCATTTCAGCTGGTAACAAGCCATGTTGCTGCAAACGGATGCGGGATGGGTCGTAGATTTCGTCATCGGAGCCCGATATGGTATAGCCTTGTTGTTGAAGCGTCAGGGCAAGATTATGCATGGCACTGCCGCCAATGGAAATAAAATGAATAACCTGAGACATTCGGTAAAATCAATCTGTGTCGAGTGACAAAAGTAGACGTTCTTTTTGGTTTCAGGAAAGAAGATAATGGTACGGCTCAAAAAGCTGATTCTGGTACTATTAATTTTATGTTTGTTACGAATCAAACCCCCTTGTTTTTCGTTGACTAACGTACGAATTAACTTTAGTTGGAAAGCCGGAATGCCGGACTACCATTTTTCGGGTCAAATTCGCGCCTGTTTTTTGAACACAAACCCCATTTTATGCGTCAAACGTAAGAATGAAGACATACTATGACCTGATTGACCAGACGTTCGAGTTCCCAACGCGGGAGTTCAATGTCGAGAACAATGAACTGATGTTCAACAATGTTCCTTTAATGGACATTGTCAAGCAGTACGGTACCCCGTTGAAACTGACGTATCTGCCGAAAATTACGGAGCATATTGACCATGCCAAGCTGCTGTTCAAGAATGCTATGAAGCGGTACAATTACAAAGGCAATTACACCTATTGCTATTGTACGAAGTCGTCACACTTTCGGTTTGTACTCGACGAAGTTCTTAAGAACAACGTACATCTCGAAACGTCGTCAGCTTATGATATTCAAATTATAAGGGAGTTATACAAGGCGAATAAGGTCAATAAAGGTACTTATATCATCTGCAACGGATATAAACGACCGCTTTACACGCAGTATATAAGTGAGCTACTCAACGAGGGTTTTACCAACTGTATTCCGGTTCTCGATAACCTGAAAGAGATCGAAGCGTACGAAAATTCGGTAACAGCCGATTCCGTTAACTTTGGTATTCGAATCGCTACGGATGAAGAACCGAATTTTGCGTTTTATACGTCTCGTCTGGGCATTCGGTACAGTGATGTGAATGAGTTGTACCGGAGCAAAATTCAGCCGAATGAAAAGTTCAAGCTGAAAATGCTGCACTTCTTCATTAACACCGGCATTAAAGACAGTGCTTATTACTGGAGCGAATTAAGCCGGTTCATGTATAAATACTGTGAGTTACGGAAAATGTGCCCGGACCTCGATTCTATTGATATCGGTGGGGGCATGCCTATTCAGACGTCGTTCCAGTTTACCTACGACTACCAGGCCATGATCGATCAGATTGTGGAAAGTATTCAGTGGATCTGCAACAAGAATAATGTACCCGTGCCGCATATTTTTACGGAGTTTGGTTCGTACACTGTTGGCGAAAGCGGAGCGGTTATTTACAAAGTAATCGACCAAAAACTCCAGAACGATAAGGAGTTGTGGTATATGATCGATGGGTCGTTCATTACGCAATTACCGGATTCATGGGGGTTAGGGCAGAAATACATTATGCTGTCTGTCAATAACTGGGAGAATCCGTATCAGAAGGTGAACCTGGGCGGACTAACCTGCGATTCGCACGATTTCTATAATACTGAAGCGCATAGTGCCGATTTGTACCTGCCCATTTTTGACCAGGATACGGAAGATCAGTACATCGGACTTTTCCATACCGGTGCTTATCAGGAATCGTTGGGTGGATATGGTGGAATCCAGCACTGCCTGATCCCGGCGCCCCAGCACGTTATTGTGGATAAAGATGAGGATGGTAACCTCCGAACCCGTTTGTTCGCTCCTGAGCAAAACAGCGAGGTAATGCTTAAAATTCTGGGCTATGGTGGCGCTGAGCCGGGCATGACAGAACTCGAAGCGACAGAAGCCGCTGAAGAGCGGGAGGAAGAAGCTGAATTAATAAAAGACGAAAACTAAATTTTGTCGGACCGGGAGCCCGGTCCGACAAAAATCTAACGAATCGTACTGTTTTTGGCACTATATTCGTTTATAAATCTGAAGGTTAAATCAAAAGCAGAGGCTATCGATTCATGAAAAAACTACTGGTTTTTGGTGCCGTATTGGCAACATTATCGCTTGGAGCATGTTCGCGTAAAGCAAATTGCCCGGCTTATGGAAGCGTACAAAAGCCGGCCTCCGGACAGGTTCGAGCTTAAAGAGAAGTTTACCTCACAAAAAATGCCTCTAATTCTGTATGAGTTAGAGGCATTTTTTGTGAGGTTTTGTTTAGGCATATTCCAGTACAAACCGGGATGCTTCCAGTAAGTTGGGTGCGCACCCATCACAGTCGGGGGTGAGTTCGGGTTCGTGAGCAATTCGAACGGTACGAACTCCGACACGCTTGCCGGCCTGCATATCCCGAAGTGCGTCGCCGATCATCCAGGACTCGTTGGGCAGAATATCGTATTTCGCCATTGCTTTCTCCAGCATTAGCGATCCGGGTTTCCGGGTGAGTGACTCTGTATCGTATTTGGGGTGATGCGGGCAGTAATAAATATCGTCGATGAGTTGGCCGCACTGCTCTTGTAAATACTGATAACAAGCCATAACATCATCGCGGGTGTACAGCCCCCGGGCAATACCGGCCTGGTTAGTAATCACAATGAGCAAATATCCAGCATCTTTCAGTAAGCGGAGAGCTTCCGGCACACCGTTGGGAATTATAAAGTCCTCAATCCGATACACATAGTCCGTTCGGTCTTCATTCAAGACGCCATCCCGGTCTAAAAAGATACATTTGTTCATTGATGATACAGACTTTTTGAAAAGCAATAATGCAATTATTTGACCAAATAATTGCATTATTGCTTTAAAATACCGTTAAATATTAGGAAGCGGCCGCCAATACCTTATTTATCAGGCTGCAGACCACATAAAGATGGCTTTTAGTCTATATGCCTAAATCGGCCAGACGTTGCTCGAGCGCCTGAATTTTAGCGTCGGCATCGGCCAGCTTCTGACGCTCACGGTCAACGAGTTCAGGTTTGGCATTAGCAACAAACTTTTCGTTCGACAACTTTTTGAGCGTTGATTCCCGAAATCCAATATTGTATTCCAACTCCTTACGCGTACTGGCAACTTCCTGTTCTACATCGATTTCGCCAGCTATGTTGACAAAGTATTCGTCGCCTTTGATCAGGAACGAAAGTGCCAATCCGGAAGCAGCCTCACTGGCTCCCTGTTCATTTACATAACTAATAGCCGAAACGTTGGCCATTTTCTGCACCAGCGCTTCCAGCTTCCCGAATCGCTCGGGCGTAATTGTTTTAATGGCTAGTGGAAGATCCGTTTTAGGCGAGATCTGTTTTGCATTCCGAATGTTTCGAATATTCGAGATTATCTCAAATAAGGTGTCGAAATCGGTCAGAATATGCGCATCGACGGCACTGGCCTTCGGAAACGACGAGATGCAGATACTTTCTCCCGGTTTACGTTCGCGAATATCCTGCCATATCTCCTCCGTAATGAACGGCATGAACGGATGGGCAAGACCCATTAGCCGTTCGAAAAAATTAATTGTGGCCTCGTACGTCGTTTTATCAATTGGCTGCGCAGTACCGGTTGCTGCATCAAATGGGGGTTTAATGAGTTCGAGATATTGCGAACAGAAATCATCCCAGATCAATTTGTAAACGGCCTGTAGCGCATCCGAAATCCGAAATTTGCTGAAATCGTCTTCGATCTGAATCAGCGTTGCATTCAGTTTCGATTCGAACCATTGGATTGGTAGGGATAACGCATGCGTTGTATCGTTCTCGTCGGCCACCGTCCATCCTTTCACCAGCCGGAACGCGTTCCAGACTTTATTGCTGAAATTGCGGCCCTGTTCAACCAGCTTCTCGTCGAACATCAGGTCATTCCCGGCCGCCGAACTGAACAGCATACCCGTGCGTACGCCGTCGGCACCGTACTGGTCGATGAGATCGAGGGGATCGGGTGAGTTACCCAACGATTTTGACATTTTGCGGCCCAGCTTATCCCGAACAATACCCGTTAGGTATACATTCTTGAACGGCGCTTCGCCCCGATACTCATACCCGGCAATGATCATCCGGGCCACCCAGAAGAACAAAATCTCGGGGGCTGTAACGAGGTCGTTGGTTGGATAGTAATAGTTGATGTCGGCATTTTTAGGGTCTTTCAGCCCGTCAAATACCGACATCGGCCATAGCCACGACGAGAACCAGGTGTCGAGTACATCTTCGTCCTGCGTCAGATCCGCTTCGGTCATGGCGAACAGCAGTTTCTCATGCTGTACTTTCTCCAGTGCTTCGTGCTTATTTCTGGCGACAATGATGGTACCATCCTGCATGTAAAAGGCCGGAATACGCTGCCCCCACCAAAGCTGACGGCTGATACACCAGTCGTGGACATTCTCCATCCAGGAGCGGTACATGTTCTTAAACTTGGGCGGTACCAACTGAATGGTATCGTCCATGACGTTCTTGAGCGCTGGTTTCGACAGCTCATCCATTTTCAGGAACCACTGCAACGACAACTTAGGCTCAATAACGGCCCCGGTCCGCTCCGACGTACCAACGTTCGATTTGTACTCTTCGGTTTTTTCCAGATTTCCAGATTCTTCCAGCAGTTTGATGATAGCCTTCCGGGCGGCAAAGCGATCCATTCCGACCAGAATCTGGGCTTTCTCGTTCAATGTGCCATCGTCGTTCAAAATATCGAGAACCGGCAGGTTGTGGGTTATTCCCAGGGCATAGTCGTTCGGATCATGAGCGGGCGTAACTTTCAGGCCACCCGTTCCGAAGTCCATCGTTACATATTCATCCGTAATGATGGGGATTTCGCGGTTGATAAGCGGGATCAGGGCTTTCCGACCGTGCAGGTGCTTGTACCGTTCGTCGTTCGGGTTAACGGCAATGGCGGCATCGGCCATGATCGTCTCCGGCCGAACCGTGGCGATAGTGATCGAATCCTGCCCGTTACTTCCGGCTATTTCGTACCGGATGTAAACCAGTTTTTGTTGAATTTCTTTGGTGATAACTTCTTCGTCAGACACTGCCGTTTTACCCTGAGGGTCCCAGTTCACCATGCGAACGCCCCGGTAGATCTGTCCCTTTTCGTAGAGGTCAACAAACACGTCGATAACCGAGTCGTGTAAGGCTGGTTCCATGGTAAAGCGCGTACGATCCCAGTCGCAGGAAGCGCCGAGCTTACGTAATTGTGCCAGGATGATGCCACCATATTTATGCGTCCATTCCCAGGCGTATTCCAGAAACTCTTCGCGGGTGAGGTCTTTCTTACTAATGCCCCGTTCTTTGAGCATCGCTACCACTTTGGCTTCGGTGGCAATACTGGCATGATCGGTGCCGGGTACCCAGCAGGCGTTTTTGCCTTCCATACGCGCTTTCCGCACCAGTACGTCCTGAATGGTATTGTTAAGCATATGGCCCATGTGCAGCACACCGGTCACATTTGGGGGCGGAATGACAACCGTATAAGGCTCACGCTCGTCGGGCGTAGACTTGAAAAACTGGTTGTCAAGCCAATACTGATACCATTTGGCTTCAATCTCCTGGGGGGCGTATGTCTTTGAAATCATAAATCAGTTGAAATACTATGCCGTACAATCCTGCAACGTGGTGTTATCCTAAAAACCGATTGTGAGGACTATGGATAAAAGGCAAAATTAACTAAATTGGATAGGGCGAAAAAACGAAAGCATGTCTTTGCTAGTTTTATAACTACACTTCATGACCAGCACACATGGAATTCGGGAAAGTACAGAACCTTAGTAACGTAAATTTCAGCTTACCACCCGGTGCTGCCTTCAATGGCCGAATTTGGGCGACTGTTGAGCAAATACAACATAGCGGTCGATGTCAGCCATCGGTTTCTATTGGTGGCCCTGTGTGGGCTAACAAAGATTATGTCGGAAAAGTGTATCCGTCTACTGCCAGAGAAAAGGAGTTTTTGCACTACTACACCCGGCAGTTCAATACTATTGAGCTGAATCTGACCCACTACCAGATTCCAACGTTGGGTATGATCGAGAAATGGAAGATGGAAGCAACGGACGGCTTTACGTATTGCCCCAAATTTCCGCAGATGATCAGTCACGAGCGGCAACTGCTAGCAACTGAAGGCCTGACCGAAGAGTTTGTGAATGCCGTCTTGAGCCTGGAAGAATACCTGGGTATGACGTTTCTGCAATTACCACCCAACTTCAGTCCTGATAAATGGCCGGTTCTGGAAGCCTACCTCAAGAGTCTGCCCGATGAACTGGATGTTGCCGTCGAGTTTCGTCACCCCGACTGGTTCAGCAAAACGGCTGTCTGGCAGCAAACCCTCGAAAGGCTGTATAACCTTCACCGGCACGTGGTCATTACCGATGTCGCCGGTCGGCGCGATGTGCTGCATATGGGTCTAAGCAGCCCGGTACTGACACTTCGCTTCATCGCCAACGAAGGTCACCCCACAGACTATACCCGGACCGATGCCTGGGTGCAGCGGCTAAAAACCTGGTTTGAAAAGGGTCTTCAACGGGCTTATGTATTTGTGCATGGGGGCGGTGACAACGATACCGCCCCCGAACTGATCGCCTACTGGATTCGCGAACTGAACAAACATTGCGGCCTGAATCTGCGCCAGCCCGTTCTCCAGCCGAAAGTAGTGCAGGGAAGTTTGTTTTGATTTATATTGCATTCTATGAACTACAAAGACAGAATTGTTTCTGACCACCAGGTTATGCTGGGTAAACCTGTTATTAAAGGCACACGCATTACGGTCGAGTTAATCCTGCGTAAGTTGTCGGAAGGTGCGGTAATGGCTGATTTATTAGCCATGTACCCACATTTACAGGAGTCAGATATTCTGGCAGCACTGATGTACGCATCTGAGGTTTTAGCAAACGAAGAAGTAATTATGCTGAAAGCAGCATGATTATCGCTGACGAGAACATCGATCACAGTCTTATTTTGTCAATTCGTAACCTGGGTATTGAGGTGTACTCGGTTTATGAATCAAACCGGGGTATTCGTGACGAAACCGTAATAGAGTCATCTCGAAATCCACCACGTATTATTCTGACAGAAGATAAAGATTTCGGTGAGTGGGTGTTTGCGCATAATGTGAAAGGAATCAGTGTTCTTTTTCTTCGGTATCATTTTAAAGAGACCGAAGCCATGCGCGAAGTACTAGTCAAGCTTCTAACCGAAAGACTAGATGAATTAGTTGGTTGTTTCACAACCGTAACGATTCAAAAAATTAGAACCCGTCGCATCGACTGAATCTCATCTTAAAGTAGTACAGGGAAGTTTGTTTTGATTTACAGGCCGGACCCTTTACCTTTGTTGCATGATTTCACAGGTAATAACGTATCGGCATCACCATTCTGAGCGGTAACGCAGCAGAACGAGATGCTCGTGTTTGTGAATTCGGAGAGATATTCCTGACTACCACAATATACAAAGCCCGGTTCTGCCTAGGAACCGGGCTTTTTCTGTACAACGGAAAATATGAAAACGGTTATTATCAAATACAACGCGGGTAATGTACAGTCGGTGATGTACGCGCTGGACCGCCTGGGAGCGAGTTATCTGCTTACCGACGACGAAGCCGAAATTCGCTCGGCCGACAAGGTTATTTTTCCCGGCGTGGGTGAGGCCAGTACGGCCATGGCTTATCTGCGGGAACGTGGATTGGATAAACTGATTCCATCGCTCAAACAGCCGGTGCTGGGCACCTGCGTGGGTATGCAGCTCATGTGCCGTTATTCCGAAGAGAACAACACGACCTGCATGGGGATTTTCGATATTGACGTCCGCCGGTTTCCGAACGATGCCGGGCTGAAAGTGCCGCATACCGGCTGGAACAACATCCATACGCTGCGGGGTCCGCTTACGGAAGGCCTACCGGACAATGCTTATGTCTATTTCGTTCATAGCTACGCGGCCGATGTATGTCCTGAAACAACGGCCATCTGCGATTACGTTCGGCCGTTCAGCGCCATGCTGCACCAGGATAATTTCTATGCCGCCCAGTTTCACGCCGAAATCAGCGGAAATGTAGGCCAGCGGATACTGGAAAACTTTTTGACGTTGTAGTGTCGGGCGTCCCGCCTGGAAGAAATGTGAACAAGTGAAATTGAAACGATTGATTCGTTGACACAAGAATCGGTACCAGAACTTATAATCACGGCCGGGCGGGATGCCCGGTGATACATACATGTATATTATTCCCGCTATTGACCTTATTGATGGTAAAGCCGTCCGGCTCACTCAGGGCGACTACAATCAGAAGAAAGAATATAACGCCCGGCCGCTCGAAGTGGCCAAACAGTTTGAAGACGCCGGACTAACCCGCCTGCACCTGGTTGACCTCGATGGAGCCAGGGAGAAACGGGTTATCAACTGGAAGGTTCTTGAATTGATAACGTCAAAGACCAGCCTGCACGTCGATTTCGGCGGTGGCGTTCAATCCGACGAAGACTTACGGGTTGTGTTTGAATGTGGGGCAAAGCAGGTAACTGGCGGAAGCATCGCCGTGAAAAAACCTGACCAGATGGAGCGGTGGCTTTCGCAACTGGGTTCCGAAAAGCTGATTCTGGGTGCCGATGCCAAAAACGAAAAAATCGCCGTCAGTGGTTGGGAAGAAGGTACCGATGTCTGGATCTATGACTTTCTGCAAAACTGGGTGGATAAGGGAATAAAATACGTAATCAGTACTGATGTGGCGAAAGATGGGCTGTTGCAGGGGCCTTCGTTCGATCTATACCGCAACATGCAGGATCAATTTCCCGACTTGAATATCATTGCCAGCGGGGGCGTCAGCAACATGGCCGACATTGAAACTCTGGCCGATATGAATGTATTCGGCGTGATCGTCGGTAAAGCGATTTACGAAGGGCGCGTAACGTTGAAGGAACTGCAGAAAATTAGCGGGCAATGACCATCGATTATACCATCAGCGACGATAAAACGAAACTTGATCTGGATCTGATTCACCGGTTTTTGAGCCAGGAAGCGTACTGGTGCAAGAACATTCCGATGGACATTGTGAAGCGCTCGATTGACAATTCGCTTTGCTTCGGTGCTTATCTGGGCGATGATCAGGTTGGTTTTGCCCGCGTTATAACAGACCAGGCTACGTTCGGTTATCTGGCCGATGTATTCATCCTGTCCGAACATCGGGGTAAGGGATTATCCAAACAACTAGTAGCCTTTATTATGGCGTACCCGGCTTTGCAGGGCTTACGCCGACTCATGCTGGTTACATTCGACGCCCATGGCTTGTACGAGCAGTTTGGCTTCAAACCCATCGACATGCCCGAAAATACAATGTCTATAAAAGCTTTCACTGCCTACTAATGCTGACAAAACGAATTATTCCCTGCCTCGATATAAAAGACGGTCGCACTGTAAAAGGCACCAACTTCGTCAATCTCCGCGATGCTGGCGACCCCGTTGCACTGGCTGCCGTTTACGCCGAACAGGGTGCCGACGAACTGGTATTCCTGGATATTACCGCCACCGTCGATGAGCGTAAAACCCTTATCGAACTCGTTCGAAACGTAGCGCATACGATCAACATACCGTTTACGGTTGGCGGGGGCATCTCGTCTGTTGCCGATGTGTCGACCTTGCTCAACGCGGGAGCTGATAAGATCTCGATCAACTCATCGGCCGTTCGCAACCCCGGCCTGATTAATGAGCTGGCGCTGGAATTTGGCAGCCAGTGTGTGGTCGTGGCTATTGATACACGTTATGTGAACGACGAACATATCGTTCATACCCACGGTGGACGTAAGCCTACGGAATTGCGCACGATTGCCTGGGCGAAAGAAATAGAAGAAAGAGGGGCGGGTGAAATTCTGCTGACGTCAATGGATACCGACGGTACCAAAGCCGGATTTGCCCTTGAGCTGACCGCCCGGATTTCGGGAGCGGCCAATATTCCGGTCATTGCCTCGGGCGGAGCAGGTACCATGGATCACTTTGTCGATGTGTTCACCATAGGGAAAGCCGATGCCGGGCTAGCCGCCAGTATCTTCCACTTCAAAGAAATTGAGATCCCTGACCTGAAAGGGTATTTGCGGGAGAAAGGAATTGAAATGCGGATTTGAAAAGTTTGGGCCAGCCTCCAGCCTGGCCCGTCAAATTTGCAGGGGCTAATCCAGAAATTGGCCCAGCCTTACACCTTAGAACTTAAACCCTAAATCCAGCGATACGACCCGGTTTTTAGAGGTTAACTCACTAGCCCGAGCTACGTTGATCAAACCACGCTGATAACTCATGCCGATATTGAAGGCGTTGTTTTGATTGATTCGGTATTGAACGCCCGCGCCAAGTAACAGCTCAATATCACCGAAACCGTACTGTCGGCGGGTGCCGCCACTTTCGGCCATGTAGAGACCATTGCGGGTTGGCTCCACGGCATGTTCAGCTAATTTTAAACTCAATAGGCCGCCCGTTTGCACATACAGCCGCATATTGGGGCCAATGTTATTGGCAAACAACTTCACTGTTGCCGGAATTTGGAGGTACTGTAAATTATAAACCGATTCCTTTTCGGGGGCACCGGGGTTCCACCGCGACTCGCCAAATGAGCCGGGCATTTGAAAGCCGGATCGCTTAATGGTGTAGAAAAGTCCCGTACTGAACGCATACCGGTCTTTAAAGAAAAAGTAGTCCAGTGTTGGCCCGACACTCATCCGAACACCCGCGCCATTGTTACGAAAACCAGCGTAAGAACCGGTGCCTTCGGCCGTGTTAAGATTGAGCGATGGCGCAAAACGAATGCCCATTTCAATCAGGTGAGTTGGCCAGGCATAATCGGGGCCGGAACCGTAGCCATTATTGTCGGTCTGGTTACCGGTGGTTTGTTGCTGCTGCTTTTTCCGTCGTCGTTTGCGGTCGTCGTCATATTCCCTGCGGTTTTTGTCCTGACCGTCGTAATTATCACCTAAGATTTTTCGGAATCGCCTATCCGTAGCGTTCGATTCCTTCGTTCTCATCTGGTATAAAGCGGGTGATGTAGATTGTGCCCAGCCACACCCAACGGACAACATGACCAAAATCAATCCGAACCCTGCAACTTTTTTCATAATTTTGCACGTTTTCTATATTGAAAACACGTGATTTTCATGCGAATATGGTTGGCCCTTGTAGGCCTCTTTTGCTTCTTTTTATTGACTTCGTGTACTAAAAACGAAGACATCACCCTTATCCGGCTCAACCAGCAGCTTTTTCCCGGTAAATCGCCCGATAGTATTCGGGCTTTACTAAACCGGAATCCAGCCGTAGCTCAATTGTACTTTAACGCGAACGGAGCCGGAAATGATACAGCACTCGTCCGGGAATTGACCAACCGGGTTTCAAATCCGGCACTTAGTGAACTCAATAACCAGATTCAGACTGAATTTGGCGATATGGCCGATCTGAAAAGTCAACTGGCTGAAGCCTTTACAAACATAAAGAAAGACTTCCCCGATTTTCGTTCGCCTAAAGTGGTTACCGTTGTAACGGGTTTCATGGGCCCTGACCTGGTCGTTACCGATAGCCTGATTGTGATTGGCCTCGATTACTTTGCCGGACCGAAAGCCAAATACCGTCCGCCCACACAAGAATTTCCTGAATATATCCTGCGTAGATACCAAAAGCAGTACATCGTACCAGCCATTGTGTTTGCTATCTCCGACAAGTACAATGCCACCAACCGGGCCGATCAGACCATGCTGGCCGATATGGTGTATTATGGTAAAGGATACGTATTCACAAAATCCATGCTGCCCAACATCGACGGCGAACCCGTTGCCGACAGCCTGATCATCGGATATACAGACAAACAACTGACCGAAACGTTTAATGCGCAGGACATTGTTTGGGCGCATTTTATCGACAATAAACTTTTATACCAAACGAGCCCTGCTATAAAACAGCGATATTTGAATGAGCGGCCGTTTACGGCCGAAATTGGTCAGGCTTGCCCCGGTGCGATTGGCCGTTGGGTGGGCTGGCGAATTGTGGGCCGGTACCATGACGAACACGGCAGTGTTGGCATTCCGGAACTAATGCGAAATTCTGATGCCCGGCAGATTTTTGAGCAGTCGGGTTATAAAGGACAGAAAGAATAGTGAATTAGTAGTAGTAAAAAACGTGTAGTGGGTTGTTTCGTGAAAACGTACTGCACCTAGTAGACTACTGCACCATTCTACCAAAAATAATGGCAAAGAGAGGAAGAAGTTTTGGCGAGGAAGCCAGCGAAGAGGACAAAAAGAAAATTAGTCGGGAAGGGTTTAAAAAGGCACTGAGCATATTTCAGTTCGTGAAACCCTATCGATTGCAGTACATCATTGGATTCGTGTTCCTGATTTTATCGACGGGTACGACTATGAGTTTTGGTCTGCTCATCGGGCAGATAACGAGCGTTATCCAGGGAAAATCGGCGTTTACGCTCAATCAGGTCACGCTGTTTTTTGTGGGCGTGCTGGTGGCACAGGCCATTTTCTCATTTTTCCGAATTTACTTTTTCTCGCAGGTGAGTGAGCGAGCCATGGCCGATGTGCGTCGGGCAGCATACAGCAAAATCATTACCCTGCCGATTCCATTTTTTGAACAACGACGCGTTGGCGAATTGACCAGCCGTATCTCCGCCGATATTTCGCAGTTACAGGACGTACTGACACTGACCGTGGCCGAATTGTTCCGGCAAGTCGGCACGCTGACCATTGGTACGGCGATCATTTTTTATGTTTCCTGGAAGCTGACGCTGTTTATGCTGGCAACCTTCCCGGTTATCATTGTGGCGGCTATGGTCTTCGGCCGGTTTATTCGTAAGCTGTCCAAGCAGGCGCAGGATTTGCTTGCTCACGCAAACATCATTGTGGAGGAAACCCTCCAGTCGGTGAACGTGGTGAAAGCCTTTACGAACGAGAAGCTGGAGATCAATCGTTATGGAACAGCCCTGGAGCGGGTGGTTAATACCGCACTCCGGGCGGCCCGGTTCAGGGGCGTGTTTGTTTCGTTTGTAATTTTTGCGCTCTTCGGCGGTATTATCGGGGTTGTCTGGTATGGTGGTTCGCTGGTAATTTCCAATGAAATGCCGTTTGCCGACTTGCTGACATTTATCGTTTACACAACCTTCATTGGCGGTTCGGTAGCAGGTATGGGCGATTTGTACGCTCAGCTACAAAAAACGATTGGTGCTTCGGAGCGGATACTGGAGATTCTGGAAGAGCCGTCCGAAGTAGATGCTACCGAAGAAACACCCCTGTTTGTACCAGTGCTTGGTAATGTTCAGTTCAACGATGTTCGGTTCTCGTACCCATCCCGCCCGGATGTACCCGTATTGAAAGGTATCACGCTCAATGTAGCTGCCGGTCGGAAAATTGCACTGGTGGGTCAGAGCGGAGCTGGCAAATCGACAATCGTTCAATTGCTGATGCGCTATTACCCAATTGGTGGTGGTCAGGTAACGGTCGATGGCCGGGATTTGTCGGGGTTCAATGTAACGGAGCTACGCAAGAATATTGCTGTGGTACCGCAGGAGGTTATGCTGTTTGGCGGGACCATCCTCGAAAACATTCAATACGGTAAGCCCGGCGCATCCGAAGCCGAAGTGCGCGAAGCCGCGCGAAAAGCCAATGCGCTCCAGTTTATCGACTCCTTCCCCGAAAGCTTACAAACCATTGTTGGCGAGCGTGGAGTTAAACTATCCGGTGGCCAGCGGCAGCGAATTGCTATTGCCCGTGCCATTCTGAAAGATCCTGCCATTCTGATTCTTGATGAAGCAACGAGTTCGCTCGATGCCGAATCGGAGCGACTTGTTCAGGAAGCACTGGATATACTGATGCAAAACCGGACTACGATCATCATTGCCCACCGGCTGGCCACCATCCGTAAAGTAGACATGATTTACGTGATGCGAGAAGGGCAGATTGCCGAAGCGGGCACCCACGACGAGTTGGCAACCCAGGAAGACGGCATCTACGCCAATCTGGTTAAATTGCAGTTCGAAACGATAGAATAAAGACTAATTGATAATGCACAGTGTATAATGAGCACCATAAGTAATCAGTGAATGTTCATTATACATTATACATTTCACATTCCTATAGATCATGACTTTGGCTGCTAAAACCCTGAAAGACTTTAACCTTCGCCATACCAGTGGCCGGGAGGAAGTCCTTGCTTTGTTTTTGAATGCCGGTCATGCACTGGCCCATAACGATGTCGAAAATGGTTTGGGTCCTGACCATGACCGCGTAACGATTTACCGAACGCTGCGGACATTTCTGGACAAGGGGCTGCTGCACAAAGTGCTGGATGACGAAGGGGGGACAAAATATGCCCTCTGCCGCGATAATTGTTCGGAAGGACACCATCATCACGACCATGTCCACTTCAAGTGCGAAGCCTGTGGGCAAACCACTTGCCTTGATAAAGTCAGCATACCAACCATTGCGTTACCCGAAGGTTACAACCGAAAGGAAATGAATCTACTCATTCAGGGGGTTTGCCAGGGTTGTAATAAGTAATTGATTGTTTTTGTCATGCTGGAACGCCAGCCCGGTGCCGAATGCCCCCAGAAACTACTTTTCTCGAACGTCAGCAGGAATTCAGTCAGAAAGAACAGGCTGCTCAAGGTAAATACAATCAACTTGCCTTCTGGCGGCTCATCTGGTTTGTTGGAGCCGTTGCCGGGGTTTGGCTGCTCGCCCGGCTTGATGAGCAGTTAGCTGCGGCTGGTGCTTTACTGATCGGCCTGATTGGGTTTATGATTCTGTTGAAAAAGCACCAGAACATTCGTCAGGAGCGAGATCTGTATCATCACCTTGCCTTTGTCAATCAGGATGAGCTAGCCCGACTTAAGCGCCAATACCTGCGTTCTGAAACCGGCGAACAGTTTGTTGGCCCTACTCATTACTACGCGGGTGACTTAGATGTTTTTGGTAAACACTCACTTTTCCGACTACTTAACCGTACCCACACGTACGAAGGTCAGAAACGGCTGGCAAGCTGGCTAAAGGCTCCCACGGCACCGGATTCCATTCGATTGCGCCAGGAGGCTGTAGCCATGCTTAAACCGCAACTGGAATGGCGTCAGCAGCTGGAAGCGCTGGCTTATGCGGAGCCAACCATTAGCCAGTCGCCGGATGCGCTGGTTAAATGGGCCACGGCTAAAGGAGAGTCGTTGCCGGGGTACTTATCCATTGTTCGTTTTGTTTTTCCCATCATCACGCTGTGCATATTTGTTGCCTGGTTAATGGGCTATGCTCAGGGAGCCGCCGTTTTGCTGGCACTTGCCGGGCATGGTCTGGTACTCAGTCAGGTTTCAAGGTTGGCGAAAGATGTTAGTGAACAGACATTTGAGATCTCGACGGCACTGAAGGCCTATCAGGCGTTACTCCAGCAGGCCGAACAGGTGCAAGGCGATTCTATACGACTGCGGGCTATTCGGCAGGCACTCACGTCAGACAATAAACGGGCTGCTTCGGAAGCGATCGGCCAACTCGGACGGCTTACGGAAGGGTTAAACTTCCGCCGAAATCCTTATTTCGTTTTGCTGCTTGGTGTAGTAACACTCTGGGACATTCATTACCTGCTTCGGCTCGAACGCTGGCGGCAAACGCACGGGCCGTCACTTCATCTATGGTTCGACGCACTGGGCGAACTGGAAGCCCTGAATAGTCTGACCGGCTTCTCGTACGCGCATCCGTCTTACGCAACTCCCGATATCGTTGATGATAAGTTTGTGCTGGAAATAACAGCCGCTGCTCACCCATTACTGGCAGAAAATAACAGCATCGCTAACTCCCTCATCCTGCGCGGTGCCGGGCAAACTGTTTTGATTACCGGCTCTAACATGTCGGGGAAAAGCACGTTTCTGCGGACTGTAGGCACGAACGTAGTGCTGGCATTAGCAGGCGCCGTGGTGCGTGCCGACCAATTCCGATGTTCGCCCGTTCAGGTGTTTACGAGTATGCGTACGCAGGACTCGCTCGAAGAAAGTACCTCGTCGTTCTACGCCGAACTTAAACGTCTTCAAACACTTATTGGCCTGACAAGCCCGACTAAATCAACGGCCGACTCACCAACTGATCGGCTACCAATGCCTGTATTATACTTTCTGGATGAAATCTTGAAAGGCACGAACTCCGCCGACCGTCATCGGGGCGCTGAGGCTCTTATTCGGCAGCTACATCACACAACGGCGTCTGGCTTCGTATCGACCCACGATCTTGAACTCGGGCAGCTTACGGATGCCGATGGTTTCGTGCGTAATTATCACTTCCAGTCAGACCTGATTAACGGCGAACTTGTCTTCGACTACAAACTCCGCAATGGTATCTGCCAGAGCTTCAACGCCAGTCAGTTGATGCGGGCCATCGGTATTGATATGGACGCCCTTCGGAAGTAAAACAAGTATCGTATTCGTCTGATACAGCGCCTGCTCAAGGCCTGCTTTAAAACTGAAAGTAGATAAACTGAGCGGGTTTATTAAACGCGCCAAAGAGTAGAATAAGTAAGATACCCACATAATACACACTCCATCTAACCCAGATGGGTTGCATCCGGAAACGAGTCTGCCAGGAAGGATTTCGCTGTAAGTAATGCACCAGTTCCATCAATACGATAGCCAGCAGCGAAAAAGTAAATAATTGCTCTGATTCTTTTAGCAATATATGGGTTCGTACAAATTCCGGATTGCTCAGATGATTCCAGGTATACTGCCAGCCCACGGCTAAATGGCTGATAATATAAAAAGCATCCTGTACGCTTGATGCCCTGAAAAATATCCAGGCGAAGCTGACAAATGAAAACGTTAAGCCTACGTGCAGCACTTTTTTGATGAAAACAGGATTGGCATTCGATCGTTTTCTACCACGGCGGGCCACTAATTCTACGAATAAGTAAACTCCGTGTAGCGCCCCCCAAATAACAAATGTCCAGTTGGCTCCGTGCCAGATACCACTGAGTATAAAGACCAGGAAAAGATTGAACGCCTGTCGCCACATGGGTACCCGATTTCCGCCCAAAGGAATGTATACATAGTCTCGAAACCAGGTTGACAGGGAAATATGCCAACGGCGCCAGAACTCAGTAATGTTTTTGGAAAAATAAGGCCGGTCGAAATTCGTCATCAATTTGTAACCCATTACCCTGGCAGCACCAAGAGCAATGTCGGAATATCCGGAGAAGTCGCAAAAAATCTGAAAAGAAAACAGTACAGTCGCCAGTACCATTGATGGCCCCATGAACTGTTTCGGGTGGCCGTAAACTGAGTCGACCATTGGGGCTAGTCTATCGGCAATAACTATCTTTTTAAAGAACCCCCAAGCCATTAATTGTAAACCGCTCACTACATTCTCATAATTGAAGACTTGCCGGGTATGCAGTTGTGGTAAAATGTTTTGTGGACGTTCAATGGGTCCCGCAACCATTTGTGGATAAAACAAGACATAAAGCGCGTAAATCCCTAAGTGCCGCTCTGCCCGCTGATTTCCCCGGTAAACCTCGATCGTATAACTCATCGCCTGAAACGTGTGGAACGATAGGCCAATGGGGAGTGCCCACGAAATCAATGGAAGGCTCGTTGCTCCATCGGGCGTGTGCAAAAAACCAGGTAGGCTGCCGACTATGAAATTGTAGTATTTGAAAACAACCAATAACCCAATGTTAGCGACTAAACTCGTGATCAATAAAATTTTACGCTGTTTTCCTGTCGATGCTTCAATACCTATACCGGCTAAATAATCGACCAGTATTATGAAAAAAAGGACTAGAATATAAACGGGCAAAAAGCTCATATAGAAATAGCAGCTTGCCAGCAATAACCAGGCCCAGCGAACGCGATGTGGCAACACGAAA
Organism: Spirosoma pulveris; assembly: GCF_054781875.1. Classification (NCBI taxonomy): domain Bacteria; kingdom Pseudomonadati; phylum Bacteroidota; class Cytophagia; order Cytophagales; family Cytophagaceae; genus Spirosoma; species Spirosoma pulveris. Next base: position 198,073 of record NZ_BAAGTO010000009.1, on the reverse strand, counting down.
AAAAAGACAGTTACTAAGGGAAAGAAGAACAGGAAGTGAACTGAATTAAATAACATAATGCCGTTTAATTACTCGATAGAAGTGTTGGCTGATTTACCCGACGCGTCAATGGTTTTAAGAGACCAGCCAATTGTAAGGAACGGTCATGACGGCCAGCAGACGCCAGGTGATATGCGCTGTCGAAAAAGCAGGAGTCGGGGTACATATTTTTCTCCGGCTGACTTAGCACGTTAACAAATCTCAAATTTTTTAACAGGTTGGTATAAAGCTTAATGGCAGGTTGATTTGCCATAAACGTACTCTCAGACAGCGCAGGATAAGTGAGTAGCATACTGACATTACGCTGCCGAAATTCCTTTGCCAGTGCGTTTATTAAGGCAATCTCTTTTTTATAGTCGAGGGGCTTTATATCCAGTTGGGCAATTTTTTCTGGCGCCTTGTTGTTGAGCGGGCTAATGAGGTCTCCCTGTGGTGAGAATCCAGCTCGAAAATAAACAGATGTAGTATCGCTTATTCGAGCAGACCGCTCATCTTTGATCACTAAAAGGAAACTGGATTGAATGCGTCTGATCCAGTACTTTACGCGACGTACAGCAAAGCTTAGGGGATGATCGAACGTGATGTAATTCAATGCCGGTGAGTAGCACACGCTGGTATAAAACTGCATATACTCATCGCCGTCACTGAGGAAGTATTCAGGGGTTAAGAGGACTACATCTCCCGAATGAGCAATGCTTTGTACCTGGTTAAGCATGAATGGAAGACCTAAACCTGCGTGGATTGCAAGGTTTACAACAGAAATATGAAGGCTGTCTTCCAGCAACTTACTGTCAATGCCAAACGCCGTCCCGGAGCCCCCTACCAGCAGCAGCCGCGGACGGTCTTTCAGACTTTCGGCCCGGTTTTGTTTATCGACTATGGAGGAAAAGTAATTTGCTTCCTGATGCTGATTTACGTATTGGTACATGACATAAAGGGTTAGTACCAAAGAACTTGATAACAGGATTATCCTGGATAAAAGGGTATACATTTCAATATATAAGCCTGTTAATTAAGTGTAATTGTTTTGATTGAATGTAGCTATCCGATAAGTGGCAGACGGTATACCACTTCGCCACCTGTGTTTAACCCTTGTCCTAAACTGATAAAGTTGAGAAGTATAACCCTCCGGAAGATGTATCCAGAAAGTACTAGATGGTTTATCGACTTCGGATGCAGCTCATCTACCCAGCAATATTGATTATTGCAGCGGTTGCCGCTACTCAATGGTACACCTACTCGTGTTCACTCATTAAGGTAACTTGAAAAAAAAGTACAAATTAAGTCACTTTACCAGTAAAGTGACGTTTCTCAATCCATTCTAATTGGCTTAAACTTGCGCTAATTGCATCAGTTAAGGCTACTAGAAAAATTGTAGTTTACTTAAACCAGTGCTAAAACAACCCCTTCCAGCACTTGTTAGATATATCGAAAGCAGTATATTTGCCGTTGCAATAATAGTATGCAAGCATACTATTATTGCAAATCTTATGTAGATGATTACGAAAAGCAAACTTCTGAATAGACAGGGCATAAAAAAGCCTTCCCGAATGGGAAGGCTTGCGTTAGGGTGGTGATGGACGGAATCGAACCGCCGACACAAGGATTTTCAGTCCTTGGACAAATGGTTTTATGTGGCTCCATATGAATCAATAATGGTGATTATCAGTCGTATATAGATTAATTTAAGCCAGCAAAAACCGAGTAAAACCACCCATTGTTGTACCTTTGTTGTACCAACAATGAGATGTTGTATGTCGGAAGTTAAGCTCGTTCTGCGCCAGAAACCCAATAAGGAAGGCAAATTGCCTTTGGCGTTACGCATCACAAAGGATCGCAAATCCTCTTTCATTCATTTAGGTTACCATCTTGATCCCACTGAATGGGACGACGCTAAAGGGCAAGTTCGGAAATCACATCCGAATAGCGCTCGGCTCAACAATTTTATCAAGAAAAAACTGATCGAGGCCGAAGATCAGTCTTTAGAGCTCAAAACGCAAAAACCACACACTTCGTCACGCGCTATCAAGCAGAAGATCAAACCTTCTGCTGGCAGTACATTTTTTGCACAGGCGGACCTTTATTTGCAACGACTGAAGGAAGCGGGCAAGTATAATCAATACACCGCCGACAAGCCGCGTGTAAAACACTTCAGAGAGTTCATCAAGCATGATCTTCCTTTTCCGGAAGTCACGGTTGCTGTGCTGGAACGCTTTAAAAGCTACGTCCGCATAAAGCTCAATTTATCTGAGCGGTCGGCTGTCAATCACATTGTCATGATGCGTTCAGTTTTCAGTCACGCCATCAAGGAAGGCGTGGTCGATGAAAAACATTACCCATTCGGCAAGGGCAAAATGAAGATCAAGTTTCCAGACTCGTCTAAGATTGGCCTCAACAAAGATGAAGTAGAGAGCTTAAAAACCGTTTCCCTTGAAGGACAGCCGCATCACGCTCGTAATCTGTGGATGATCTCTTACTACTTTGCAGGTATGCGGGTGAGTGATGTCTTACGCTTAAAATGGAGCGATTTTCAAAATGATCGCTTGCATTATGCAATGGGTAAGAACAATAAAGCCGGTTCGCTTAAACTCAGACCAGAAGCCACCCAAATTCTAGATGAGTACAAAAGTTTTAAACGAAACGCAGACGATCTTGTGTTCCCTGAGCTGAAAGATGTCAATCTTGACGACAAATTTGTCGCCCAGCGTACTATCGCTTTTAAGACGAGTGCTATCGACAAATGTTTAAAAACTCATGTCGCACCAGCCGCCAACATCGAAAAAAATCTGACAATGCATCTTGCGCGTCATTCGTTCGCACAGTTGGCAGGAGACAAAATTCCTGTGCAGATTCTGCAAGAGCTTTATCGCCATAGTAGCATTATCACGACTATCGGCTACCAGTCAAATTTCACAACTCAGCAAGCAGACGAAGCCTTGGACAAAGTGATTAATGGTGTAAGTATATAAATGAATTTAAGATATAACTGGATTTTTGTTGTCTTTATGGGATAGAAAAATTACCCCAAGATGTTTTGCTATAAAAAAATTTAAAATGCAGACCGCTGACGAAACACCATCTAGTAATGATCCAAAATTGGTAGACAGACGACTAAAGATCACTGTACAGAGATCAATCATAACGATCTGCATAACATGTGTCGTCTTTGCCTATTATTTTCTCCGAGTAAGGATAGCATCAGTTCTGTATAATGAGCTATCTGACCCGTATCCAACTGTTGAAATATTTCGTGCCCAAAGTCCTAGAATGTTAGCTATCGATTTGATGATGATATTTTTAGGGATCATTGCAGTATCAATGTCAATGGCAGAATATTTAGAATCTGGTCGTGTTCGGATATTTGATTTATATCACTACGCAAGGAAAAGAGTTTCACCGCTTGGGAACCACGATCCAGATGTTGATACTGAACGGATGGATACTTCCGGTCATAAAGTTGAAGAAAAGGCTCAATCTTTAACAGATATTGACAATGTCAAAACTTTATTTGGTGGCAATGACGCCAAAAATCTAAGATATTATGTTTTAAGCCGTGAAGCTCAGGAATACAGGTCAAGGCTAACTTTCGAAATAGAAAGCCTAAATAAAAGAGGAAATACAAACCTTATAATTGCATCAGTAACGACTTTAGCTGCGGTTACAATTCTCTTATATAGCGTGTTGAACCCGCTGAAGTCTGCTAATATTTATGAGTTACTTTCATACTATGTACCAAGAGTGTCCCTCATACTACTTATAGAAGTATTTTCTTTTTTCTTTCTGAAGTTGTATCGCAACAGCTTAGTGGACATTAGATTTTATCAAAATGAGCTTACAAATTTTGAATTTAAAATAATGTCGTTAAAAGTTGCTTTATTCGAAGAAGATAAAAGTCTCCTATCAAGTATGCTTACTGAATACTCAAAGACGGAGAGAAACGCAGTGTTGAAATCTGACGAAGCAATCACAACCACATCACTGCAAAAATTTGAAGGAGAGAAAGACAGGTTTTTTACTGATAACTTCAAGTCACTAACCGAATCAGTGTCAGCATTAGCTGAGAAGGTTATGTCATTGAACGGAAAAGGACCTGATAAAGCTGATAAGTAAACCTAATGCTTATGTATGCAAGTCATTTGTCTTGAAGATAAAGCTTTTTACGCCCTAATCGAAGAGGTCGTCGCCCGTATCAAGGAGAAGAATGGACAGGACCAGGACAAATGGGTGTCCGGCGAGCAGGCCATGCGGCTTCTGAACATCAAATCAAAAACGACTTTGCAGACCTTACGAGACGAGGGGAGGATCCGCTTTTCCCAGCCCCAAAAGAAAATCATTCTTTACGACCGGGATTCAATCAACGCTTATCTTGAACAGAACGCCCGAAATACTTTTAGATGATGGAAGAACAGGACAAGGTCGAACCAGAATATCTAAAGGGCTTCAACGAAGGCTATGATATAGCCAGGCACAAACCGGAACTTGCAGAAAAGTTGGCTGCTATCGACAGCGACTTTATCCGCTTGGTTGGATTTAAGGACGGTAAGAAACAGTATGAGGCCGAGCGAGCGAAAACCCGCCTGCCGTCGTGGATGAAAGAGGATCGTTTCGGCGGACAAAAGGATGTACCTGGCAAGACTAAAGACAAAGACCGCGACATCGAGCCGGAAAAGTGACAGTTAGCCTAGATCCCTGTCTGGTCCACGGTCCGGTGAGGGCTCGGTCATTTCGCGACCTTGCCTGCTAAAATCGCACTTAAACGATTTTGAATATCGTTCAGACGCTGAAACCGCTTGCTCTCCCTTTATCCCAACTGTCGGATTTTCCGGTTGAGGTGTTGCCATGCGTTCTGAAGCCTTTTCCAATCGTTCGGCATCCATGTAATCTTGTGACATCTGAATGTCCCTGGATTTCCCGCGTTCTGCTTTCCGTTCCTCTTTATTCAAGTTGCGATAGGGATTTGGAAATAATGCCTGTCTGGCAGTGTCCCGTGCGACACGGGCCGCTTTATCATTCGGCTTTGTTGTTTCCTTTTCAATTTTTCCCCACGCTTCCGCTTGAACGCTCTCTTTCTGCGCTTCTAAAAGCGAAACCGTCCGTTCCCGGTTGATAAAGCGGGTCGTGGCAAAACCGCGCGGCTTAAGCGTCGGTACTGGCCTGCTGCTTTGCGGTGTCGTCTCAATCTGCCTGTCGATGTTATGGACTTCACGAATTGTTTCGCTCACGCTCCGTTCCACATACTCATACCCTAGAGGATAAGAACTGTTTAAGTCATCGTTTGTCTCCATTTGTTCTAAGAGTTTTCATTGCGAACGCTCGTTGCTTTTGCTAAGATAAGAAACGGTTAAATCATTTTTATGTGGCTGTTGCATGGACTGGAAAAAAGACATAATAGATGGCCATTACAATGGTAATACGGCGCAGTTCGATACTGAATTTGCCGAAGCCGTCACCGAAGGCCGCTTAAACGCCGTCCATTGGGAAGACTTTTTGGCGGATGCAACGACCCTGACTCATCTTAAGGACACGGGGCGGGGCGTTATTGAAATCAATCTCGGCTATCTTCCGCCTGACGAGGTGATGTTGCCCTATGAGCCTTATTTACGCGCCCTTATCCAAATGTACTGGCATAGCACGATGGACGAGGATGAGTTTATGCATCAAGTGGAAGATCACATCAGACTTATTCGCAACGCTGACATGAAACACAATGTCTGTCTGAATTACGACGACGCGATTTATCAAAACTACAGAGAGAATTTTGCGCCCTACGGCTACGCCGTAAAGGAACGCCTGACAAACTTCTTGGGCTACGAACCGCAACTCGAACACTCGCTGATCGCTGAGATGTGGATGCGGGACATCATGTCCGACGACACTTATAAGATCCCGGTTGAAATGACCCCGGATGACATCCGGGCGATGACGCTTATCAAGTATCGTGAAGTCCTTTTGAAAGACGGGCAGGCCGAAGCCGATAAATCTCCGCTTTTAACCGATATGATCGTGATTCCCTGACTATAGGGATCAGGGTCATTTATTATGTCATATAGGACTACATTCTTAAATATCTGATTTTCAATAGGATTATAATTCAATTTAAAAGATAGTAATAGGAATTTGTTGCTATTATTCGAATCTGTGACACAATCGCTAAGGCCAATACATAAAAAAAGGCGGTCACCATGCGATTCCAAACGATACCAAGGTCTGAAATTCTTTTATTCGGCATCCCGGATTTTACGCCAATCCCGCTACCAAAATTTGCATCCAGTGTCGAATGCGGCAACAGCACTACTGGATTTGCCAGCCCCGCCGACGAGCACGTCGAAGCCAATCTGGATCTGAACGAGTTCCATCATATTCGTAAGCATGTCACATTCTTGGTGAGAGCTGTCGGAGATTCCATGAATGACGCCGGTATTTCGGAAAATGATGTGCTAATCGTTGATACCAGTATGGACTACAGAGAAAATGATGTCGTGATTTGCTGTTTAAACGGCAGTCACAAAGCCAAAACTATCAAGCGCGAAAAGGGCAAACTGTATTTGAAATCGCGCAATCCGTTATACGCCCCAATTGAGATACAGGAGAGCGATGATCTCCGCATTTTTGGCGTCGTGAAAGGGCTAAGTCGTAATTTCCGGCGCGACTGATGCAGTGGTTCGGCCTCCTGGACTGCAATAACTTCTATTGTTCCTGTGAACGGATATTTGACCCAACCTTGCAGGACAAACCAGTCGCCGTTCTCAGCAACAATGATGGTTGCATCATATCACGCAGCCAGGAGGTCAAAAATTTAGGCATTCTAATGGGAGCACCAGCCTTCAAAATCCGTCAACTGATCAAGCAGCATGCCGTACAGGTTTACAGCAGTAATTATACCCTTTACGGCGATATTTCAGCCCGCGTCATGAACACCTTGGGTGAACTTTGCCCGGTTGTCGAAGTCTATTCTATTGATGAAGCGTTTTTAGACTTGTCGATCTTGCCAGTTGCAGAGCTTGAACCATTCGCCCACAAAGTCAGAACCACCGTCCGGCAATGGACGAAAATCCCAACATGCGTCGGTATTGCGCCCACCAAGACGCTAGCAAAGGTTGCGAACAAGATCGCCAAAAAGAACCCCGCCCTTGACGGGGTTTTTGTCATTAAAGACGACGCAACCAGAATTGCAGCCCTTGAGGATTTTCCGGTCAGCGATGTTTGGGGGATCGGCTCACAGTCTCAAAAGCTTTTATTGACACAGGGTGTGCAGACGGCTTTGCAGTTTACCCGTCTCAACGAGCAATGGGTCAGGAGCAATATGACCGTTACGGGCCACAGGCTCTTGATGGAGCTACGCGGCCTTTCTTGTGTCCCCATGCTGGAGCCCCGCGCCATTCAGAAGAACGTGTGCAGCAGTCGTTCCTTCGGCCAGCCGCAGACCACCTTTGATGCGCTCAGTGCTGCCGTCAGCACTTTTGCCAGCACATGCGGCCAGAAATTGCGGGAGCAAAATGCCTGCGCAAGTGTCCTGTCCGTGTTTATCCACACCAACAAGCACCGTCCAGACCAGCCGCAGTACCATCGCACTAAATCAATCAACCTGCCGACCGCCAGCAACAGCAGCGCCGAACTGATTAAATACGCCCTATATGTCTTGAGGCAGATTTTCATGACCGGCCCCATCTATGCGAAAGTCGGTGTAATTGTGACGGGAATTATCCCCGCCGACCAAATAACGGTCGATTTGTTCGACACCGCTGACCGCGCTAGACTTAAGAACGTTAGTCTTGCGATGGATAGTATCAACCGGCAATATGCACGTAACACCGTTCTCTTCGCTGCACAAATGACTCAGCACAAGTGGCAGACTAAGGCTGACCGGAAAAGTCCCTGTTACACTACTCGATGGGAAGAATTGCTTAAAGTTCAGCTTGATTGAGTGGAGAAGACTTTGTAAGTAAGTTAAATATCTTGACTAGTTTTTATTAGTTTTACAGACTGTCTAACACCAAGTTTAATTTGAGTTTTATAGCCTAACATGATTTCCAAAATATATCTACACAAAGCTGCTACTTATACAGAGCCAGTTGAAATCCACCCTACTGAAATAAATTATTTGTATGGTAGTAATGGTAGCGGTAAAACTACTCTATCGAATGTAATTGCGAATTGCGCTTCTTTTGAAGATTGCACATTGACTTGGCATACAAACCCAACAGAAACTCTTGTTTATAATAAAGAGTTTGTTCAACAAAATTTCGGCCAGGCTAAAGCGTTGAAAGGTATTTTCACTTTGGGGAAAAGCTCAGTCGATGCACTGGCAAATATTGGCATCAAAAAGGAGAGGTTAGATACTGTAAAGAAAACAATTATTGGTCTTAATAAATCGTTGGGTGAGATTGAAAGTAAAGAATTTGGAGAAAATAGCATTTTATCTGAAAAGTGTTGGAATGCTAAAACTAAATTCGAAACACATTTTAAACCAGCGTACATAGGCTTTATAGGAAGCAAGAAGTCTTTTTTAGAAAAGTGTATTGCAGAACAATTGAACACAGAAGATTTATTCGAGGTTGAAATAATAAAGGAAAAATGTGATAAGGTTTTTAATAGTTTTATAAAAATAGAACAAAACATAAATCCTTTTGACTATGAAGATTTAGAATCAATAGAAAAAAATGAAATTTTAGCGACAAAAATTATTGGGAAAGATGATACATATATTGGCAAACTCATCAGTAAATTACAAAACAGTGATTGGGTTAAAAGAGGAACCGATTATCTTAGAATTTCTGAAAATTCTTGTCCGTTTTGTCATCAGGCAATTGAGGAAACATTGAAGGCTGATCTGATCGGCTTCTTTGATGAAATGTATCTAGAAAAGTACGACGAAATACTTGCCTTCAAAAATACTTATATTGAATATATAGAAGAAAAACTTAATGAGATTAGGAGCATTGCTCGAAAGAAAGATGGCGTTTATAAACCTGAAAAATTAATTGCTCAAGGCGTGTTATTGAACGAGATATATTCAGCAAATTTAACTGTTATTGAAGAAAAACTAACTTCGCCAAGCGTCGCATTAGAGATTAGATCTTTATCTCCAATATTTGCTGAAATAAAATCTATAATTGAGTCCTATTCAATCAAAGTGCTAGAAAATAATAACACATTTAATAATTTGCGTAATGAACAAGAGCTTTTAAAAAATCAGATATGGCGCTTTGTGTCGAACAATTTGAAGTTAGACATAAGCACTTCTCTAGAAATATCTGACAAATACCATAAAGCAAAGCATAAAATACAAGATAAAATACTCGCAAATGAAATTCAGCAGTCAGTTCTGGAATCTGATATCAGAGCACTTGAATCTGAAGTGACGAACGTAACTCACACCATAAACGAAATAAATCGCATCCTTAAACTATTCTCATTTACTAATTTTAAACTTGATGAATCAGCCGAAAAAGGTTTTTATAAAATAATTCGAGAAGATGGATCTGAAGCGAAACAAACATTGAGTGAAGGTGAAAGCACATTCATAACATTTCTATATTTTTATCAACTAATCAAGGGTAGCACAAATAGTCATGGTATTGTAAAAGAGAAAATTGTCGTTTTTGATGATCCCATTTCGAGCTTGGACAGTAGCGTGTTATTTGTAGTCAGTAGTCTCGTTAAGGAGGTTATAAACTATAGCAGAAATAAGACTAATGATGTTAAGCAAGTATTCGTTTTAACTCATAACATCTATTTTTATAAAGAAGTGACATTTAAAGGTGGGAGAAACAGAAATCCTCTAAAAGAGGAAAGTTTTTGGGTTGTAAAAAAAATCGGAGGTAAGTCAACAATATCTGTTCACCCTGAAAATCCTATCAAAACTACATACGAACTTTTATGGAGAGAAGTAGCTGATATTGAAAATGTAAACAAGGCTACGATTTATAATACACTCAGGCGTATACTTGAATATTATTTTAATATTATTGGTGGGCTAGATTACGAAGATTGTATCAATAAGTTTGAAGGTGAAGAGAAAATTATTTGCAAATCACTTGTCGCCTGGATTAACGATGGGTCTCATTTTATCAATGATGATCTAATTGTGCATACTGAACATGAAGAAATTCAAAGATATTTAGATGTATTTCGAATAATATTCGAAAGAATGGATCACAAGAGTCACTATGATATGATGATTGAATCTTGTAAGTAGATTATAATCTTACACGGTATTCAGCTTCATACACTGTATAAGTTGCTTAATAAGCTATACTAAAGCTCGCTATGCAAGTCCCCTTTTATACGAAAGATTGGTTAGACATGCTAAAAGTAAAAGTGCCATTAGAATAGTTGTGAAATAGATAACTATCGTTATTCACAAACAGAATTACACTATTTAACTTAGACCGGATAGCACTCATGTTGTGGCGGCTCCATTTGCGATCTACTCCCAAAAACGGGAAAACGCAGAACGACGTTGTGAATTATTGTATTCAGAACGACGTGGCTGGTATTGGCTGGCCGGTTACATCAAAGCCAGCCTCGCCATCGGATTACGTTGATCTTGTTAAGAAAACATATGGCAGAGCTACAGCGGCTGTTGCTTTTGCGACAAAGCCTCAGCCGGGTCATCTGATTTGGACACGCAGCCGTAATGGGGAATATTATTTGGGGCGTATTGACGATGAGCAAGGCGACTGGCGGTATTCAGACAAACCTTTGCACTTAGATCTGGATATTCCGAACCAGCGTGGTTGTCATTGGATATATGTAGGTAATGAAGCAAACGTCCCAGGGAAGATTGTTGCCTGTTTTCGACCCGTCAATGCGTTTCAGGCAATTCGCGACCCTGAAATGGAACGTTATTCGCGATGGCTTTATGCTAACCCTAAGGGCTCATTGGAAATTGACACTTCTGATAACAGAACAATTGATCCGACCGCCTTTTTCAAAATGATTAGTGCCGATGAATGTGAAGACATTGTCGGTTTGTATCTTCAAAAGATAAGGGGCTACTGTCTGATACCGAGTACGAGTAAGCGAGAGACAATTGGATATGAGTTTATACTTCATCACGGTGAAACGGGTCAAACGGCGGCAGTACAAGTTAAACAAGGGAGCGTAGCGTTAGATGAACGGCTAAAAAACGTCGCTGATCGCATTTTCCTTTTTTCAACTCAAGGAGCTGCTTCGGTGACGGCTTCAAATGTTGAGGTACTATCTATTCAAGAACTTTACGCGTTTTTGAGCAAACACGAATATTTGCTACCTAAGAAGATAAGATATTGGCTTGATGCAATGCATTATAAGCACTTAACATGATTAGGTGCTTATAGTTGCAATGATAAATAAACACAAGAAGGTGTTTGACCAAGTTGAGTTTAGCTAGAAGACTTATTTTTATAGTATTCAGCGATAAATTCTTTTTGAGGATCTTCTAAAATCCACACTCTACTTGAGTCTGCTAAATTCTTGTGTTTTTGTTGTCTAGCAGAAAACATCTTCCATGTTAGATAAGTGGTAGTAGCGCCGCCAAAGTTTTTAGATGACTTTAAACAGATACGCTTCAATCCAGTAAGCTTATGTTCATCTACTTCGCCATCACTTGTAACAGCTTCTATGAACCACAATGTGCTACTGGTAGGATTATAAAGAATTACATCTGGAAAAGAATCCTCTAGCTCTAACTTAATTCCGTATTTGTCCATGAGAGACCGCTCTTCATCACTAATTCTATCTCCATCAGCATCATCTTTATAAATAGATATAAAACCAGGCAAGAAGTGGCTAGCGTATAATTCGATTGATTTTTCGATGAGGTTTGTATGTGGGTTGCCTTCAACCAAGGCCCTTGACGCAACTTCAGCAGCGGCTTGTATTTCTAAACGTTCACGAATGCTATCGCCTGAAATCCAGACCTTTAAGGCAGCATCAAAGTTTTTTGTATCGAATTGCTGAAGTAGGCTAACAAAGTCAGCATTCAATCGGTAACAGGAATTCGGTGACTTGGCTTTGACATGACCAGATAGAAAGCCTTTAAACGGATCAAATGTCAGAGGTTCGATAGCGCCAATTTCGCGAAGAGGCTTAATCCAACTATCGCGGCCCTCTCTATCAAGCTTGGTTTTTCCTCTCATGAGTATTCCCACGAATGAACCAATTTCGGCTATAGTGGCACCATCCTTCAATTTGTAACCGTCATTTTTAGCGAATTTGGATGTCAGCTCATCATTCAGAAGGCACCAAACCGCATCTCGGGTATCATCATTGAATTTACCAATCTGCTTAAGTACATCCTCTATTTGCTTTAAACCAATGCGTTGGTATGAATCTTTAAAATTATAATGCTTCCGCTTTTCACTGTATTCGTCCTCAATTTTCATTTTTGTTTTCATTGAAACGGTATATCCGAATCGGTTATTAAGATTATTAATAACTGCAACATTAAAGGTTTCAATTTACATTACAATGTAAACATATTAATTGGTCGCTCGCGCCGATTTTAATCGGTTAAACAGCAAACAATTACAGGTTCAAAAACCTTGTCTGAGGCACATTAATACCGTTGTTATCAGTTATGAATCAGACTGCTACATGAATTGCCTGTAGGTTCGAAAACGCTTCTAATGTCTCATTCACATACTTACTAGCGGGGATAATAGGGCTTAAAATAGTAGCCACGATCCGGAAAAAACGCTAAATTGTAGCAATGTTTGATCAAATCGATACCATCCGCCGAGACACTAACACAGCTCTAGACCCGACACGGCGCTCTCAGCTTGGTCAATTTATGACACCGAGTCGGATTGCTCGCTTTATGGCGTCTTTGTTTACAGATAACCAGCAAGATCATGTTTCTTTACTGGACGCTGGTGCTGGTGTTGGATCTTTATCAGCTGCCTTCTTAGAGCGAGTACAAAATCAATGGGGCTCATTTAGCAGTATAAGCGGAACAGCCTACGAGATTGACCCTATCTTATCTGAAGTACTGACGAACAACTTTGATGATTATCAGGGCTTCGCTTTAAGTTTCGGTGTTAATTTCGCACCTAATATAATTTCTGACGACTTCATAGAGTCGTCGGTTTTGCAGCTGTTAGCTGGACAGGGATCGGCATATGACTACGCAATCCTCAACCCTCCTTATAAAAAGATAAACAGTAATTCCCATCATCGACATCTACTACGTGCAGCTGGTATCGAAACAGTGAACCTGTACACAGGCTTTATTGCATTGGCTCTAATGCAAATGAAGGCCGCAGGTCAGATTGTCGCCATCATTCCCCGTAGCTTTTGCAACGGGCCTTACTATCGACCTTTCCGCGAATTAATTTTAAAGCATGCTGCTTTGCGGCACATTCATCTATTCGACTCTCGCAATAAACCCTTTGGAGAAGACGCTGTCCTTCAAGAGAATATTATTATTCATTTAGTGAAGGGTGGATTGCAAGAGCAAGTGACAATCTCTACGTCATCTGACGATACTTTTTCTGATTTACGAACGACTGCGTTTGACTTTAAAGATATTGTAAAGATAGATGATGTTGAAAAATTCATACATATTCCAACAGGTCACGAAGAAGGTAGCTTAAAAATACCTGAAGCATTTCATTTTACTCTAGCTCAGATTGGCGTGGATTTATCTACCGGTCCAATAGTAGACTTTCGGGTCAAAGAACATTTACGCATGGAGCCAGAAGAAGGGAGCGTGCCTTTATTGTATCCAGGCCATTTCTCTAACAAACATGTTAGCTGGCCAAAATTGGATTTCAAAAAACCAAATGCTATCGTTTTAAACTCAGATACAGAGAAATGGCTGTATCCCGCTGGTTATTACACCGTTGTAAAAAGGTTCACCTCAAAAGAAGAAAAAAAACGGATTGTAGCAAGGGTCGTCAGCCCCTCTGATTTGAACGGACAACTTTACGGATTTGAAAATCACTTGAATGTTTTTCATTGCAAAAAACGTGGTCTGTCAGAAGAGTTAGTATTAGGGTTAGCTGTCTATTTAAACTCGTCGATGATAGACCAGTATTTTAGGCAGTTTAATGGTCATACTCAAGTTAATGCTACAGATCTACGTCTTCTGAAGTATCCGAGTAAAAAAACTCTGTTTGAATTAGGGGCTTGGGCTAAGTGTATCCCAGATTTTGAACAAAATTTGATAGACCAAAAAATAGGTTCTCTCGCGTAGGGGATTTTGGTGCCCTTTTTTTGAAGGTCTTATCCACATGCAAGTTTAAATGTAGAACTTGAAAAAGGGTGGGTAAATCCTGATAATTTAATCTTATCTAACGTGATAAATTTTCAAATAACTATTTTGTGCTATTAACAATCTGATAAATTGCTGCTCTTAGAACTTGCCAACAAATTCTGGCGGTATGTATATCAGGGTTGAATTTACCACTCATCTGTTCATAAGGATGAATATAATTTCTGAAATCTCTCAAAGAATGACTGAATTTTTTTACGTCACTTTTCAATAACCCCACCTCATGTGAAGCATCTATAAAATTGCTTAGTGTCCATTGGTGGAACGGCTTGACGGTGCTATCTTTTTCTTTCGGCGCGCTATTAGCCTGATTAAATTTTCGTGGATATATTAATGCAATCCCTAATAAAATTCCCTCCAATGTGCTGCCAGCCAAGAAGATAACTGAAAGCGGAGCATTATTTCTGAGGCATTTTTCTATTTCCTCAAGCCTCGCCTTAAGTATTTCTGTAACGATGCTATCCAGACGTAATGCATCAAGGCTAATATCTTTAAACTCGTGACTTAAAAAGTCTTCCTCTTTTAATTCAGAATTTTGTTGAATTTTAACATCAGGAATGATTATCTCGCTCAGTTTTACAAAATGTATCTCTGCATTTATCCTTTTTATTTTCCATTTATCAAAGGCAAGATAATTGTTGAAATCTTCAATCAAATTGTCTAACTGAGGCAGATTTTCTATATAATTAATTACAGCAAAGACGTTGCGAATACATTGGTCTAGCTCAGAACGTCCATTTAACTGATTCAATTTTTCTTCTGTATACTTACCTCTCGAAGGAAAGCCTTGGCCGTAAATATCTTTGAAACCAAGTTGATTAAAGAAAGCTACAAGTATAGGACCAGATCTGTATTGGGATCCTTCATTGATAATTTCGCGTAGCTTTTCTAAAGTCCGCTGTTGAAGAAACATTATGCTCTCTTAAAATATAGAGTGAAAAAGTATGCTACAGCTGGCAAGTGCCATTTTCTACTTGAAACAAGAAGAAGACATTAATAAGATGCAAATTAGTTCTTATTGTCTACATGCCACTAATAAGGGACTAAATAGGGGACTCACCTAAGTGTGAAATCTGCATTTAGATACGAAATCAAATTGATATGAGAATAATATGAATCCTGCTCGAGGAGCCAATACTCCCTTTAATCAGCGTTATTTGTTCTTAAGAACCTTGCCAAAACTCCGGTTTTGCAGGGCTTTTGGCGTATCGTTTGATTTACGAGCAATGACCCAGGTTACCCGACATTTATCCAAAGTGGGGGCATATTGGGGGCATGGTGTGAATTTAGCATATTCTTTGTCCCCCAGTTCGTTCAATCAACGTCAGCTGATAGAAAGGGAGGGGAGCCATGCCGCTCACCGACATGCAATGTCGCACCGCCAAACCAAAAACTAAGCCATACAAGCTTTCTGATAGCGAGGGTCTTTATCTCGAAGTCCTGCCATCCGGAGGACGCTACTGGCGACTCAAATACCGTCTTCACGGTAAAGAAAAGCGTCTCGCTCTTGGGGTATATCCAAAGGTCACCCTGTTAGAGGCCCGACAGGGCAGAGACAAGGTTAAGCGCGAACTGAAAGACGGGGTTGATCCCAAGCTCGCGAAGCATGAGCGAAAACAGCAAGCAGCTTTCGAACATGGACAGACTTTCGAATTAATCGCGCGAGAGTGGCATAGTAAGGGTCTGGAAACCTGGGACTCACGTTACTCAAAAACCATCCTGCACCGTCTGGAAAAGTATGTTTTTGATGATTTAGGCCAGTTCCCAATTCATCTTTTGAAGCCGCTCACTGTACTTGCCTGTCTTCAGACAATTGAGACAACCGCCCCCGAAATGGCACGGCGGGTCAAGCAGTTGATCAGCCATATTTGCCGGTATGCAATCATTACGGGCCGTACTGAGAACGATCCGACGACAGGTTTAGAAACGGCTCTTAAGCGTTACAAGAAAGGGCATTTCGCATCCCTCGACATTGATCAGTTGCCGGAGTTCATGTTGGCTCTTCACCACCATAAGGCACGTCTGCACTATCAAACTTATCTGGCAATCCGTTTGATGTTCCTCACTTTCGTTCGAACCAGCGAGCTTGTCGAAGCGACATGGTTGGAAATCGACCTTGATCAAGCTATGTGGACGATACCAGCTGAACGCATGAAAATGCGCAGTCCACATCTAGTGCCTTTATCCCGTCAATCTCTCACGATTCTAACCGAGTTGAAAAAGTTGAATGGTAATCGAGAGTTTGTCTTTCCAAGCCTGCCGCGTCCTCGCAAACCCATGAGCAAAGGGTCTATCCTGGTCGCTCTTAAACGCATGGGGTACAGCCGAAAGATGACCGGTCACGGTTTTCGTGCGTTGGCACTGGGTATTTTAAAGGAGAAGCTAGGGTATTCACATGAGATTGCGGACCGGCAATTGGCCCACGCACCCAAAAGCAGCACAGACCGTGCGTACGACCGGGCTAAATTCTTATCTCAACGGACACAGATGATGCAGAATTACGCCGATTATCTGGATCAGGTTTACCTGGCGGCCTTAACAAAGCAAATCAAAGATGGCGTTATTGGTCAGGTACAGACCTGAAAAAATCTTTTTAGTTGCTTCAGTTAAAGCCCTTCGGGGCTTTTTATGTCTGCAAACCACGAAAGCCTGATTTGGACCATTTCCATTATTCATTATTAACAAGACCAAATTCCTATTGATTATCCGTAATCTGTAACTTAACATGAATATATTCCTAGGTCAATCAAGATGATTGCCTGATTCTTTTAGAGGGAGAGAAATATCATGTCTGACAAAAACGAATCTCTACTCGATCGTAAAACTGCGGCCAAGTACCTCAATCTGTCACCTGGAACTTTGGCCGTTTGGGACTGCACAAAGCGCTATAATCTCAACCCCATCAAAATAGGACGTGCCGTCCGCTACCGTAAGGCGGATCTCGATAAATTCATCGAGCAACGGCTCTGGTCATCCAATAATCCCAACCCTGACCCGCCTAGTAAGACGCGCCGTTAAAATCTAAGCCATTCCTTTTATTTCCGTTGCCTTGGAGATCGCCATGAACATTGATCATGCGAAACTGATTCCTATCGCCCAAATTTTAGATCAACTCAACATTAAGCCTCGTAAAACGAGTGCCGGTAAACTCCTTTATCTGTCACCCATCCGAAAAGAAAAGACCCCAAGCTTTTGGGTTTATAGTAAAGCCAATCGCTGGCATGACTATGGCATCGGGCAGGGCGGTGATCCCATTGATCTGGCATGCGCGTACCTCAAATTTATCCGTGAAGATCACACGATTGCTGACGCCTTGCGATGGATCAGCAATCTGACTAGCGGCCCTTACAAGTTTGATCCTGCCTTAAGCGACGCGCCCGTAGTAGACGATGAACCTTGTCTTTCCTTAAAGAAAGCGGGTGTCATCCAGCATATCGGACTTATTCATTATTTAGGAAAACGGGGCATTCCGGTGGCGACCGCTCATAAACACCTAAAAGAAGTTCATGTCCGTAACAAGCGCACGCAAAAGAGTTTTATCGCTCTAGGATTTGACAATGAGGAGGGTGGCTATGAACTCCGCAATCCTTTCTTCAAAGGTTCGCTTGGGGCGAAATCCATATCGTTCATTCGAGGAACAGTCCCGGAAGAGAAAGCAATCCACATTTTTGAAGGCTTTTTCGATTACCTCTCAGCCATCACACAATTGAAGGGCCGAGGGTTCAAGGGCGACACCATCGTTCTGAACTCAATCTCCTGCCTCAAGCAAGTTTTGCCGTACATCAGCAATTATGGTTATCGCAGCGCTTTTACCTGGCTCGATAACGATTTGGCCGGTGAAACCGCAACCCGCACCCTCAGCCAATTCTTCAAAACGCAACATGAGCTTGTTTATAAACCCATGAACCCCATCTATGCCCCACACAAAGATGTTAACGCATGGCACATGCACAAGCGGAATTTGGCCTTGTAAGACCTTGAGCCGTTAAATGATGCATGAGATGGCTTCTCGACATCTCTGGTCTCGATCATCTGATTGTTACTTTTCGCAACGAGCGCTCGTTC
This sequence comes from Spirosoma pulveris, assembly GCF_054781875.1. Lineage (NCBI taxonomy): Bacteria > Pseudomonadati > Bacteroidota > Cytophagia > Cytophagales > Cytophagaceae > Spirosoma > Spirosoma pulveris. The sequence goes on along the minus strand of NZ_BAAGTO010000009.1, from coordinate 179,712 downwards.
GCTGATGATGAGTTGCTGCCGCTGCATTATCCAATGCTTGATGTGATCGTCTCGAATGCCGGTCTCAATCGTTCAGGCCTGTTCTGCCACAACTGAGGCTTAAGGACGAGACTGTACCCGCCATCACTCTTTCACCAACAAGAATTTTCCCCGGCCTAACGGCCTTCCTCGCGAGACAAAATTCTTGCCGGTTCCTTCGCTGGATACCGGGTTTTGCCAGTCCCTGTAACCCTCACCCGTGGAGAACACACCATGACGACCAACACCCGTAAACCTTCTTCCAAACGTGCAAATCAAAAACCGTCTGACACCAACAACCCACCTACACAAAACGATCTATACGCCCGCGTAACGGGTAAAATCATCACTGATCTTGAACAAGGCAATCTGACGTGGCGCAAGCCGTGGCATGCGGAACATCTTACCGGTCAGGTCATGCGGCCCCTACGCTGGAATGACATTCCCTACCAGGGCGTCAACACGCTTTTGTTATGGGGAACAGCCGCCGAGCAAGGCTACAGCTCGCCCTACTGGATGACCTACAAGCAGGCCACCGATTTGAAAGCCCAGGTCCGTAAAGGCGAGAAATCAACGCAGATTGTCTATGCCGACAAATTCATAGTCGAAGACAAGAACGCGCAGGGCGAAGCCGTTACCAGTCAGATCCCGTTTCTCAAACCTTACGCGGTTTTCAACGCCGATCAGATCGAAGGTCTATCCGAAGGGTTTTATAAGAAACCCGAACAGACCGTCACCAACGACCTGACCCGCAATCAAGAGCTTGAAGCGTTCTTCTCCCAGACAAAAGCCGACATCCACACCGGCCGCGAAGCGTCCTACTCCATCACGACCGACCGGGTCCAGATGCCGCCATTTGAAAGCTTTACAAGCACGGAAGGCTATTATGCCGTATTGGCTCATGAAATCACCCATTGGACCCGCCATCCATCACGGCTAAACCGCGACCTTGGCCGGAAAACATACGGTGATGCCGGTTACGCCAGCGAAGAGCTGGTTGCCGAACTGGGAGCCTGTTTTCTGGCGGCTGATCTCGGCTTCGAACCGATGCCGGAGGCCCAACATGCGGCCTACATTCAGTCCTGGTTACAGGTTTTGCAAAATGATAAACGGTTCATCTTCTCAGCCGCATCTCATGCCCAGAAAGCGGTTGAGTACTTGCACAGGCTTCAACATGGCTAAATAACATCAAACCAAACCGGACGCCTTAAAATTCAAAAGGCGTTCGGATTTGAAATCTGTCGCAGCGTTATTTACATAAATGAGTCAACAGATAAACTCATTTGGTTAAATCATTTATCTAGTCTTACTTTCAGGCGGTTAAGGCGTCCTAACACAGCCGTGTCTTTGGGTAAGTGCTTTTATAATTTGTATATGATCCATTTCAAGAACCTGATCATTTTATTTGTGCTGTTACTCTGGACAAATACGGTGTTTTCGCAAAAAGTCGTGACTGATAGGCGCTATTTTGATAATTACGGCCTGAAATGCGAAGGCGAAACTTTAGAGATGGGTATTCTCGATGAGATCAGTTGTTTTAAAGCAAAAATAGGCGTCTGTGGTGATCCGTTCCCCGATGAGTTTGAAGACAAATCAACTGAAATACAGATTTCAGGACCTGGTGACCCGACACTCACTCAAATCAGAAGCTACACAATTGGCACGAACAAGGCGACAATCAAAGTGTTCAAAGCGATGGCAAAACTGACTGAGTCCGGTGAAATTACGATTACCAGTCGAAGCCTGTTTGAATATGTTGTCGGTCCTCAATGTCCGACCAACCCACCGGAGAACTACATTCTTGAACGTATCTGGGTTCACAGGTTTAGGGTTGTACCCAAACCTCCAACGCCCAGTTTGACCGTTGAGAGATATATAAGCGCAAATAACATCAAGTTTATTGCGAGTGGCTGTCCGACCAGTAATACAGAATACGGCTACGAATATCAGTGGAATAACACGGACTGTGCAGCTCAGCCGAATAATTTTTTCTCTCGAAATCACAATCCTGACGGTACGAATCCGGGTGCAGGCGGTCAGTATTACCGAGTCCGGTGCACTGCATTAAATGGAACATGCGTCAGTGATCCATCAGATTATGAAACAGGGATCTCTTACATGCCGCCTGATCTGGCGCGAGTTCTACCAGAACACCGTTCGTCTATTCAGCTAATTGAGTCTTTGACACGCAGTCCTTTACTCCTTTCTTATCATAGCTATTCAGTAGAAACCGCCATATGCTCCATTGATGATAACTCAAATTGTACTGTTCAGAATGTCTTCGACATTATAAAAAGTAGCAATCAATATATCGCGGCGATTACTCAAGATATGCGGGGAATAGGTTATAATGATAATCGTTACAGTTATGATGATTTTTCGCCAGTTACAAATTATGGAACTGTAAACCTTTCTGGTCCCGCTATCCGTTTTTTTCTGGAAACAGGACTTGCTCCTGTAGCTAAACTTATACCAAATCCAATAATGACATATATTGACGATCAGACCCGTTGCGTTATAAACTACACGCTTCCTGGACATATATTATCGCCTGGCAGAGTTATTCGGCGAGTTATTCAAAAATGTAATGAGATCTATGTAGTAACTATCGGAGAAGGCGCTAGCAATCTTCAGTTTCCTTTTGATATAGCCGCGGCTGGCATAAATGTTTTCGAAGGGAAAAGATTGTTTAAAAATGTGGACGTTCGTGTGAAAACAGAATTTCAAAGGAAATTTCCATGAAATACTTCAAATTAATTCTAATCTCCTTTGCTCTTGCCGTAAGCTTTTCAATAACAAAGGCCCAAGCTCAGATTGACCTAGAGAAATTATACGAAAAACATTGGCGTACTAAAACGTATGAGTTTATTAAGCCGAATGACACTGTCTTAATGTACTCTCGATATGAGAATAAAGGCGCTGTGGAGTACGGCAGTGTCGTTACGTTATTCAAGAAAAATGGACTTTTAGAAGGATTTAATGCAGCCGGAATTCCCACTCCGGGCAGATATAAATTGACAAATAATAATGAGATATTTTTCGACGATGAACAAGTACCTGCAAAGATAATCAGCCTGACAGATACAGAGCTAGTAACTGAGGCAACTCAGTTATACACACCCATACTTACAAGTGAGCCTTACAACGTAACTACAAAAATTGTGTATGAAGCTTTTGATCCAAATGCCATTTGCGAAAGCTTAAAGTCAGGTGAGTGGGACAACTTAGCTTTATGGACGTGCCAAAGAGTGCCTACTATCAATGATAAAGTTCAAATCAATCAAAATCATAGAGTAGCGATCCCAGATAATTACAAAGCTTACGCTCAAAGCCTTAATCAAATAGGCAAACTGAAGATCGGCGAAAACGCTAAATTAGAACTTGGTAAACAGCCTTAACGGCAATCTAATATATATACTGCGTCTACTCAACCGGACTTATGACGATACTTATGACCACGCTGTCCTGTCGGTCTTCATCTAGCACATAACGCGGGTCGATAGCTGTAATGATACGGGGCAGGTGGTCAAGCAGGGCCATAAATAATGGCTCAAGGTTGTATCCTTGCAACGTGACACTGTGCGACGAGAAACTGAGCTTGATCACGTTCTTTTCGTCATTTGGCTCATACTCACCAGCAATCAGGTAAGCATAGTTTAGAAAGACCCGCCGACCGTCCGGCCAGACCAGACAGACATTTCGGGTGTGCCCATTGGATGGGTACTGTTCGACTAGCAACGTCCCAGACTCCTCACCAGAACCGGTCGGATCGTTTTCCCGCAACTGGTCAAAACGCAATTTAAAGCCCTGGTTCATATTCGCGGTCTTTTATGCGAGTGGGTTTTGTAATTTCTTTCTGTCTGGTTGGATCGGCTGGTGACCGGCTCAAATCGTCGCGGACGCGCTGTTGGACCAGCTCTGAGGTCTTGTTTTTGCGTCCGACGAGTTCAAGGGCTGATTGCCGGTCACCAAGTTCCGAAGCTTGTGCCAGTAATTGCTCCTTATCCTCGGTGTAAATCCTTACCCTGTCACGCCCTCTGGAGACCGAGACGTAAAACTGCTTCGCATCGGTCGCCGCAAAGGTCGAAGCCGGTTGTGAGATAAACACCTCGTCCACCGTCTTACCTTGTGAGGCATGGCTTGTGATGCAGTAATTATGCGCAATATGCCCGAATTGCTGATCCAGCCGATATTCAACCTTGCTTTGCGCATTGCGTAAAAGAATGTCGCCTTGCTTCGACACTTTCATCACGTCCAGGGTCTGGCCGTTATTGAGACGGGTGCCGTCAAGGTCAAAGCCATTGCGCGTGATCCGCACAGCGTCTCCTTTGGCAAGGCTGATCTCGCTTTTGTGGTAAACATCAAAGTCCCGGCTCCTGGCGGTCGGTAAGGACAGGGATGCCCCCTGATCGTCCTTGATCGTCACACCTTTCTCAGATGCAGTATCAATCGTCCAGACGCTGCCGCGCTTGATGCCAGGCAGATTCTGGTTGAACTGAATGACCTGTCCCTCCTGAAAATTCCGCCAGTCACTGCGTTCTGCCTCGGTCATGTTAAGGTTGGTCAGCCGGGCGGCTGAAACCTCTTTTTTCGAGAGCAGCCCGCGTTCCTGCAACGAGCGGCGAATGTCACCCGTTACGGCTTCGCCGTGGGCGTGAGTCGGAGAGACGACAAGTGCCGATTTGCCTTTTTTGATCGTCTCCACATAGTCCTTTACAAGCTGGCTGTTTGGGTGCATCGGGTCGATGGTCTGAATGGCCCCCATGCCATCCAGCTTGGTAAACCCTTGCGTCACATCTCCCTTGGCAAGGTCTTCTACCGCCGAGCGGTAATCCGCTCCACGTTGGCGGTAGATGCGGCTCACCTCCGCTGTCTGGATGCCAGCGACGGTGTTCAATATACGCAAAGCATCACCCCGGACGACTGAAGCATGTTGGCGCGTATCGCCCCCAAGGATCAGGCGAGCATTTTGTTTTGTGGCAATGTCGAGTAAGGCCGTCATGTCGGACGTCCCCAGTAGCCCGGCTTCATCACACCAAAGAACCTGATCCTTTAGTGCCGCTTGCATCTTCTCATCGCTGAGCAGCTTGGCGACCGTCTCAGCACCGGCAAAACCCTCTTCTCGGAGAACACCTCGTGAGGCCTGCGTGGTGGGTGCAACGACAGTCACCGTTTTGCCCGCATCTTCCATGAGGCCAACCGCTTCTTTCATCAGTGTCGTTTTGCCCGTGCCAGCCGCTCCCCGGATAATGGACACGCGGTGAGGGGTCGTTAGGACATGCCGCACCGCTTCCGCCTGTTGACCGTCAAGTTTGATCTCTGGCGCTTTGTCGTATAAAGGCTTCAATTTGCCCTGACCCTGCCGGGCAAGACCCACCATACGTTGCTCTTCACTCAAAACCTGTTTTGTGGTGCAGAATGTCCGTCCTTTTTCTTCAACGTGAACCAGCCGGGCGTCCGCTTTGAACTCTGCCGTCACATCGTCCAGAGAGACTGACCGTCGCCCGATACTGTGCCGGTAAGCTGACGCCAGCAATCGGCGCTCACTCTGTACGGAGGCCCGTTCGAAACCGTGACTGATCGCATGATCGACGCACATATCAGGGGTGAGGCCGGATTTATCTTGTACTGGCATGGCATGACGTAGCGTAGCTTTGCCCTCGCTTCCCTCTCGTTGCCCCAAATTTTCAATCTGTTGCCGCCAGTCCTTTTTCAGTTCGGCCATCGTATGGCCTTTCTGCTTTTTAGCGCGGGTACGCGCTCCTAAATTGTCTAATTCCTCTCGGTCGGTTATGCCTTTTTCTTTAGCAACCCGCCTAATCTCATCTGTACGCTTCGAAAATAAATCCAGGACATCTTGGGGCACCCCTTCTATCTCAAAACTTTTGCCGGTACGGCGAATCTGATAACCAGAATCGACCAGTCCATCTGATAGTCGCTTTTGGAACAATGCTTCGTAATAAGGACAGTCGCGCTTAATATCTCGAAACTGACCGGCCTTGATTTGTTTCTCCGTATCATCCCAAGTCGCGTTAAATATGAAACAATGTGCATGTAGGTGTGGATCTGGAAGGTGTCCATCTACGGGCCTTGCTGTCTGATGGTAAAAGTCGGCCCAGATCAACTCCCCGGTCTGACGTTCATCAACCACTCCGGCTTTACGAACACGGGTCCGGGCATCTCGCTCGATGTCTTGCATCGTTTGCCTAACAGCCTCCTGGAATATATTTAGAATATGATCATCTTGAGAGAGAGCATGAATGATGCTTAAACTTTTTGGGCAGTGCATGTTGAGATCGTAACCAACCGTCCGGGCCTCTTTTGTTATTGGGGTCAACGCTTCACCGGTTACGGGATGCCGGTTGTCACACAATGCAAAGAAAGCTTCTTTGGTGATCGAACCAGCGATCCCAAGTCGTTCGGCAAGTTTGCCCTGCATGCGCCCACTCATCTCCTGATTTTGCTCGGACAGGTAATAATCGGACTTAACCAAAGCCTCTGTATAGTAAGCTTTGGCGTGTCCGCTCGATTGGGATTGTACCATTCGTATCATGTCCAGGAGTGTACAGGAGATGAGTGAGACGACAGGTTACTTTGATCGTTTCTTAGTCTCAAAGCATGAGGGATAACGAGGTAACAGGGCGAAAGGCTGTGCAACGGAAATAGTCCGACCCGGTTAGACTTTTAAAATCAGACCTCTTCTCGCTACATAGTAGTGAAGCTAAACCGCCTCAATTAATTCGTCCCGGTCGATCATCATGTCGGCCAGATCGCGTCGGAAATCCGGGTCAGCCGGACGGCGGCCATACACCTGAAAGCCTTGCGTCTGACTGGCATCCATGCCGTTGACATAGGTATTGTGCAGTTGCCGGTTGGCAATCAATTCGTCCGATTTGTCATACATAAAGTTGTCTCCGATGTAATATTGCGCACGATAGCTCATGCCATAGATCACGGCACAGATCATCAGCAGCGGGCCGAGCGACTGGCCGATCAGCCATAACATGAAGCCTATAAAGAAGAACAATCCCGGTTCGATCAGCGTCTCGACCATGCGCACGTTCACCGGCTTGCCGCCCCATTCGACATTGAAGAAGCGGGCGTCAACAAGACCGGGAGAGAGGCTGAACCAGTTGAAGTCGAAGTCTCCCGGCTCGCGTTTGATCTGGCTCCAATGGTGGTACGCCCTGTAAACCATTGCTGCCAGATATGCATACCAGGTGAGGTAATGCTTCAGCAGTTCGCCGAAATTGAGGTCCGGGCCATAGCTTCTGTGCCGAAACAGGAAACTGGCACTGATCTGGTTCAAAACGGGATAGCAGGCCAATAGTACGGCAAAAACTATAGTACCTGAAAACGTGAAGTACCGTGTCCCGAACTTGCGACGGGTGAACAGCTCAATGGTCAGACGTGGCCATGAACTGCTATTCAGGAACATCATATAGATGGCCACTTTGAAAGCGTTGGTCCGCTTATAGACCTGGCGGTAATACTGATTTCGTTGCATCGTAATAGATGTTTAAAGGTGAGTTTTAATCATGATTTAAAGCTGGCAATTCTGGTTAAAGATCAAACGCAGGTGATTGAGGCCATTACAGAAGCAGTCACCCTGTCGGTGCATATAAGCTTCAACCCGATGGTTGTTGCGCGGGCCCCCTGTGCGGAGTTTGGAAAATTGCTCCGGTCTGACCATGCGTTCCAGCCGGTGAGACTCACCGAATGACTGCGAAAAACTGCTGGATGCTGTCGTCGTATTCTTCGACTTGTCGATGATAAATCCGTCTCCAATAAGCTTCGACGCGTACTCATTGGTCTCCGTATCGGCGTTGGCGCTGAAGATCTTGGTAGACAGCGTTCCTAAAAATGCCCGAACACGGTGTTCAGGAGTGTGTCCCCCCATCGACGCGATATAGTTAGGCAGGTTTTGCGAAAGATAGACCGTTGCCACTCGGCTGCTGCGAGCCGTAGCCTGAAACTCGGCATCCTTGTCATGGATAAGCACATGACTTTCATCACACCATAAAAATACAGGCCGACCGTTCAGCTTGACGTTTCTCTTTTCCCAGGCACTTTGAAAGCAATATTTTACGATAAGCTGGGCATCCCGACCGGATTTCTGGTAAAGCTTTACTGGAAGATTGACAATAACGATTTTACCATTCAGGCAATCTTCTGGCGTAACGGTTGATGCATGCCGACAGAAGAGACTGTAGAACGGTTCGCGGAGCAGACGCAGCAGAAACGATTGAAACATCATTTCAATAATGGAGCGTGTCTTATCGCTGAGATTGTAAAGCGTATCCGAGAAGAAGTTATCGACAAACTTCAATAAACGCGCATCAGCTACCGCATCCATTAATGCATTGTCGTAGGCGGTATCGTCCTGCAATAAATTCTGTTCTTCTCTGCTCAGTGTCGCATGCCACGCTTCAATCTGTGCGGTCACGTTGACTCTGGCGGCTTCAAAGGCTCGTTCAAATGCATTGACGTTATCGTTCGCGGATTGTCTTGCAACATCCACTTTTGGAACGTTTACGACAATGTCATGCAAAACCTGTACGGAAATCTTGCCATAAGCCAGTCGGGTTAAATCGACCGCGTTTCTTAATAACAGGTCGAAAGAGTCCACCCAGAAGGTATCATTCGACTTGCCGCCATCCTGCAAGGCTCCGGCCTGAATGATCGTCTGGAGGAGATCAACGATGTTAGCGGTGTCAGTCACTTCTTCTGAACCCCGACTGGCCTCGTCAAGGAAGTTGAATGTTGCTCCATTCGGCTCGATCACCACCAGATCCTGTTCACGTCCGGTTAACTGGCATAGCTCTTTCCACATGTCTAGCTCATCTGGCTTCACCGTTAAGATCAGACCACCGAAATTTGCCAGAAGGTAGCGCAGTGCCCACAATCGACCACTGCCGGACGTTTTACCACTTCCGATCCCGCCAAAAATCTGCACACCTTCGACGGCATTGCGGATGGTAAAGCTGTCTGTGCCGTAGGAAGAGGGAAACTGAATAAGGGGCGTATCTAAATCAAAAATATCCATAGGCATAAGGTTTTCGATTGGTTCAGTATCATTCTTTAAATACGGGTCAAAGCTTTCCGCTTTGACCCGTAATCCACCGTTCGTCTCATCATGCGACGTGTCCTACTTCTGAGGCAGCTTACTTCTTGTAGAACTTGCCTGAATAGGGACAAGGCTCATATACGTCACCGCCTGAGATGATCTCAGTGATCTGACCCGTGCTGGCAACATTACTCACCCAGCCGGTAATTGAGGTGCCGTTCGGACCATCAACGGTTTGCGTTGTGTTATACATCGTTATATGGATTTAAGGTGGGGCTGAAAGATTACAGGCTTTTCAACGTGGCCTACTACCCGTGCACTGGTGAGTATCGTTAGGGCAAAAGCCTAATATTTCTGTTTTGTATCTGGCACCTTATATAGGACGTCAGATAATTTGGTTTCACTTCTCTGGGGTGTAGAGGCCGGTCGTTTCGCTCAATCGCAGCGTCAGGCCAGTTGCAAGTCTGATACGCGCAGGGCGGGAGCCGTGCCATTCGATGACACGCCCAGCATCGGGCAGATTATAGGGGTTGTCGATAATCGTTATGTCGTTCATGTTTCGTAATCATTTAGGATTTCGGCGTTAGAAATTCTTCCTCCACCAAGCGAGTCAATAACTCGTGGGCGGTTAATTAGGATGGGCTCGCACGAACGGGTCCGGTTGCGAGCGGGAGCGTGCTTCTGTTCCATGAGTAGCGTTTCTTGATCCTTCTTTTCGTCATTTATTCCGGGTCATAAATTCCTTCGGTATTACGCCTTAAGACCGCGCCCCATTGAGTTCGCACGCGGTCGGGGTATCCACTGGTCCAGCTCAGGACTGTGACAGAAAGTTGCTGGCCAAATTGCGCCTGAACAGTGACGAATGTTGACCCGCCGTGGTGAGCAGGGTTGTTTTGAGTTATGTGTATGCCTGTGTTCATCATTTCGGTTTGTTATCTTGACAGCATTGATAGATGATGTTATGTACAGGAAATCAACTTATGTAAGGTTGCAAACATGACCTCTCAGCAGGCATTCCGCGATAATTCAAAACCACTTACTAATCACAAAGCGTCTATTTTGGACGCTTACGTCGCAGCCCATAGTCCTGAACGGGTTGATGGCTATTTGGACGCGGTTCAGGACATGGTTCAGTACATTGAGGACAACGTCTTGTCCACAGAAGAACCCAATAGACGCTACTCTAATACACCTAGCCGCGTTCGCACGAAACTCAAAGAGTTTTGTTCATTCTGTAAAGAGCTGAACGTTACTGCGTCAGGCCAAAATCACAGTGTAATTATCCCGACTGACCTCACACCTGAATAATGGTGTAATGTTCGGATTTTATATTTTGCTTATGCGTTATCCGTTTAAACGGTGACTCTCTATAGCTCTGACATAAATTACAGTATCTAATATTCTCATCTACAGGAATAACTGTAAGTACTCCAATTCGAATCTCTGACCTAAATTGCCGTATCTGTCTAACCAGCTTACAGTTATAACTGTAAGCACTTAAACTCATACAATCATGGTTGTTTTGCGTCATGAATGGCACGTTTTCTATGAACTCCTGTGCAAAAAATTTGTCGAACGAGAGCATGGAAATGTCTTACCTGGAACGGCTAAAAATTTTTATTCACAAGCTATCTGGGAGCAGGAGTACAAAGGCGGAATCTATAAGTCAAAGCGTATTGCCCAAGTGCTTTTTTCTGGTGGTCGAAGTGACAGCGAGTTTTATTTCTGGCGGTTGAATGGTGATTTCAAAAGCAAGCCACAAGCATGGGTTGATGATACATCTCTGTTTAAAGCCTTAAAATATCTCGAAGAGGATTTCACATACGAGATCGTCAAAGAGCTACCTACTAACTTGAAACGGGATGTTGACATTTTGTTTCAACAGTTTCGTAGTTCAAATCGGAGTAAAATAGAGGATCTATCGGCTGAGGCTCAACCGCCAAGTTTTGAAAGATTCAAAGATGAATCTAACCTAAAAGAACCGGACGTGATAAATCAAGAATTTGCGAGTGTAGAAGCCGTTATTGTAGGTTTTTATGAAGACATCTCGGTCAAAGATTTGGATAAAGCATGGGAGCGACTATCTCCTAATTTTAGAAACCGAGACGCCTGGAAAGGTAGTTTTAAGCGCTTTGAGGAAGGGTATGCTAATACGCGTGGAATCCGCAACATTGAAGTTAAAAACATACATCAGTCATCTAAAAGTTTTATAGACTGTGATGTTTCGTACAGGGATGAAATTGAAGCCGGATCTTCTTTTGAACTGGACTCTCTGAGTAGAATGACAGTGAAAGACGTAGATGAATTTGCAAGAATTTTAAAGAAAATTCGGTCAGATGTTGAACGACTAGGCGGAACAGGTTTTGATAAAATCGAACTCTCTACGTTTCTTCAGCCAGCCGCATCTGAAAATATATGGTTCCAATGTGGCTTCAGCCCGGATGTAATTGCAAATCTATTTAGTAATAGAACAACTGTCTATGTAGAGCGTGAATACACCTGTACATGTTATAAGATCGATAATAACTGGTATATCGACAGAATTCGTCATTTCAAGGCCCAATAGTCTAGGTAATTAATCAGAGAACGTATCTACATTGCTGAAATTATCTGGTGATACGGTAATGTAATGACTTTTACTTGTCAGCGGGGCGTACAATTATTTGCAAAATAGTATGCTTGCATACTATTTTTGTATGCAGCTAAACGAAGCATATCGTTTAGGCGTTATACAAATATGGATATTCGAAGCTTTTTTTGTGCTGGATTACAGGCAAGTTCTAGACATACTTACTTTGACATCCTCAATATTTTGAGGAATGAAAGTTGTACCTATGTTGTACCAACAAAAAAGGCAGTCACAACTTTTAGCTGTAACTGCCTCTGTTCAAGGTGGTGATGGACGGAATCGAACCGCCGACACAAGGATTTTCAGTCCTTTGCTCTACCAACTGAGCTACATCACCCTGAAACGTGGGTGCAAAAGTACGTGAAGAATGTCTTTTTGCAACACATTCAAAGAAATAATTTTAGATATTTAAAGAGACTTCTGGCAATCTGTTGATTATCAGAACAAACTAGATTCCTAAACGAATGGAAATTTTTCAGCAAATTTTGTTTGTCGCGGCTTTAACAGTCGTGGCCTGGTACATAACCAAGCGAATTCAGCTTATTTCCCGGGCTATTAAGCTTGGTAGGGCCGAAGATCGGACAGATCACGCCGATGAGCGACTCAAAACCATGTTGCTGGTGGCATTCGGCCAGAAGAAGATGTTTACCAATCCACTGGTGGGTGTCATGCACTTTGTCATTTATGCCGGGTTCATTATTATCAACCTCGAAATTCTGGAAATCATTCTGGATGGTGTTTTGGGTACTCACCGGCTGTTTGCGCCATACATCACGCCCGTTTACCCTTTTCTGATCAATGTCTTTGAGGTTCTTGCCTTTGGTGTACTGGCTGTTTGCGTGGTGTTTCTGTGTCGTCGGTTTGTGGCAAAAGTAAGCCGGTTTCAGCCGGAGCGTCACCGCGAAATGGCTCGCTGGCCCCAGGCTGACGCTGCTATCATTCTGATCGCCGAAATTCTGCTCATGATCGCCTTCCTGACCTGGAACGCATCAGATAGCGTGCTGCGCGATCGGGGCGTTGGGCATTACGGCGAATTACAGGGCATCGTGCCTGATTTCATCATCAGCCAATACCTAAAGCCGCTTTTCATCAACTTTAGTGATACAGGCTTAGTCGCTTACGAACGTACGGCGTGGTGGTTTCATATTCTGGGTATTCTGGCCTTCGCTGTTTATGTTACCTACTCCAAGCACTTACACATTGCACTCGGTTTCCCGAATGTCTACTTCTCCGATCTGCAGCCCAAAGGCGAGATGCAGAACATGCCCGAAATCACCAAAGAAGTACAACTGGCTCTTGGGCTGCCCCTTACAACAGAACCCGATGGCTCGCAAACGAATGATAATGGCGAGCAACCTGCGGAGATAGGCCGTTTTGGCGCTAAAGACGTGCAGGATTTGAAATGGATAAACCTGATGAACGCCTACAGCTGCACTGAATGCGGCCGTTGTACAGCTGCTTGTCCGGCCAATATTACGGGCAAAAAGCTGTCGCCCCGTAAGATCATGATGGACACCCGCGACCGGCTCGAAGAAATTCAGCAGGGCTGGAAAACGAACGGTCCGGACTACCGCGACGATAAATCACTACTGAACGATTACATCACCGCCGAAGAACTCAATGCCTGCACCACCTGTCAGGCCTGTGTAAATGCCTGCCCCATCAATATCAATCCACTGGACATTATTCTTCAGTTACGCCGGTATCGCGTCATGGAAGAGTCGCAGGCACCGGCTTCCTGGAATGCCATGTTCAGTAATATCGAAAACAACATGGCTCCCTGGAAATTCTCGCCTAGTGACCGATTCAACTGGGCCGATCAGGTGAATGATTAACCGTTTCAGGAAAATATTATACTGACGATGACAACTGAAAAAACATACAAAGTGCCGACAATGGCCGACATGGCCGCGTCGGGAGAGGAACCGGAGATTCTGTTTTGGGTTGGCTGCGCTGGCTCGTTCGATGACCGGTACAAACGCGTAACCATTGCCTTCGTTCGCATTTTAAATCACGTAGGCATTAAGTTCGCCGTGTTGGGGCCGGAAGAAGGATGCACCGGCGACCCGGCTCGACGGGCCGGGAATGAGTTCCTGTTCCAAATGCAGGCTATGTCCAATATTCAGGTGTTGAACGGCTACAACGTCAAGAAAATCGTGACCGCCTGTCCTCACTGCTTTAATACCCTTAAAAACGAGTATCCGGAGTTAGGCGGTAACTATGAAGTTATCCACCACTCACAGTTTTTACAGGGTTTGATCAACGAAGGCCGGGTTCGGGTGAAAGATGGCGAGTCGTTCAAAGGTCGCCGGATCACGTTTCATGACTCCTGCTACCTCGGCCGGGCTAACAAAATATACGAAGCTCCCCGTGATGTATTGGCTGCGCTGGATGCCGATCTGGTTGAAATGAAACGCGTGCGTGCCAATGGGCTCTGTTGCGGGGCGGGTGGGGGCCAGTACTTCAAAGAACCGGAACCCGGTAAGAAAGACGTAAACGTCGAACGCGTGGAAGAAGCGCTCAGCACCGGTGCCGATACCATCGCCGTTGCCTGTCCTTTCTGTATGACGATGATGTCTGACGGTGTTAAGAACAAGAACAAAGAAGATTCTGTCCGCGTATACGATATCTCGGAACTGATTGCGCAGGGGCAGGGGTTGTGAAAAAGATGTATGATGTGTGATATATTTTTCGCAAATCATACATCGTACATCATACATCATACATAAATTCCTCCATGTACATTGATTTTGACAAGTTGCCCGATACGGCCCGGGTGTGGGTATATCAGGCAAATCGCCCGTTAACCGACGGCGATGTGAAAATGATTGAGGAGGCCTTACGACCCGCGTTAAACGAGTGGGCCGCGCATGGACAGCCGTTATTGGCGTCGGCACAGGCTGTCGAAAATCGTTTTCTGGTAGTGGGTGTCGATGAAGGCTATACGCTGCCGAGCGGCTGCTCCATCGACTCGTCCATGCGGACGGTGCAGGACATTGGCCGTCAGCTTGGCGTTGATTTTTTCGATCGATCGGCGGCTGTTCAGTCGGCTGATGGATCAGTGCATACAATTGCATTACCGGCTATTAAAGAAGCGGTGACGAACGGGCAACTGGCGCCTGAGACAACAGTATTCAACACGTTAGTGAAGACGAAAGCAGAACTCCTGTCAGACTGGCGGATTCGGGCCGCTGACTCGTGGTTAAAGCGCTATTTTAAGTCAATAACGGCTTAAACGGGCTGTTAATTGGGAAAAGCCGGTCAAGCACCATTTTTTTAAGTGGTGTTTGACCGGCTTTAACGTTGTCAGTTGTTGAAACGTTCACTGCCAAATCGTCATATTAGCCTGATTTTAAACCTTTTTTTTGAACAAAGGATTGATTTTTGTAGTCAACCTCAGATAAGATTCGGCGGATTGGTTTTTCATAATTATCGAATTCGTTGGGTCCTGCCGACGGTACAACGGCAATTTACTCTTACTTTTATGGCGACTATACCCGAAGTTATGTCAGATACGCCAACTCGCGACGACCAGGAGACTGGATCAGACCAATTGTTACCAGACGGAGACGCCGTTGAGCAACCCTCGGCCGAAACGCCCGCTCGCCGATATACCGATGAGCAGAAGTACCAGGTTTTCAACAAGGAGTTCATGCCGCACATTGACTCCATGTACAATTTTGCCTTTCGCCTGACCACCGATGAGGACGACGCCAACGATCTGGTGCAGGATACTTACTTAAAGGCATTCCGGTTTATTTCATCATTTGAGCAAGGAACTAACGCAAAAGCGTGGCTGTTTCGAATACTGAAGAACAGCTTCATTAACGATTACCGAAAGAAAAGTAAGGAGCCGGCAAAAGTGGATTATCAGGACGTTGAAACGACCTATAATTCTGAAGATGCCGAATCTGAACACACAGTCGACCTTCGGGCCGAGTCCGTGTCCGACTTAATCGGCGATGAAGTGGCCACGGCGCTGAACTCGTTGCCTGTTGATTTTCGAACGGTTATTATTCTCTGCGACATCGAAGGATTCACGTACGAGGAAATGGCCAAGATTTTGGATATACCAATTGGAACCGTGCGGTCCCGCCTGCATAGAGCCCGTAACCTATTGAAAGAAAAATTGCGTGATTACGCATCATCAATGGGTTATAATGAAGAAAGTGAAGAATAAACCGAACTTTTTATAAGGCTATTTTGGTTCTGCTAATAACTTAACGTATTATTATTCTTGGAATAAATAAAATTTTTCCAATGCAAACGTCGTCGTCACTATCATCTTCTTCATCAGACTCAAAGCCACAGATGAAAGAACATTGCGACCATCAGGTCGACTGCTTGAAGATGATTCAGTTGATCCTGGATGGAGAAGCTACAGATCAGCAACTCGCCCGATTAAAGGCTAATCTGGTATCCTGTCAACCGTGTATCCAAATGTATCACTTCGAACAAGAGGTAAAAGAGTTGTTAACGAAGCGAATGGAGAAGAAGTGCTGCCCTGAACAGTTAGTGGCAACGATCAAATCGAAGATCCTGACGTTTAGCTAATTCCTAAAGACATTTGATTGGGGTAATTAGGGCGATGCTGTAAAAGCTAACCTTGATTACCCCAATTTTATTATAGATTCAACCAATTGATAACCTGCCGTGGACGGTAAACTGATCATTTTTTCTGCCCCTTCCGGTTCGGGCAAGACCACCATTGTCAAGCATTTGCTGGCCGAGAATAACAATCTCGGCTTTTCCATTTCAGCCTGTACCCGCGACCGAAGGGGCCGCGCAGAAGAAAATGGAAAGGATTATTACTTCCTCACGCCCGAAGAATTCAAACAGCGTATCGATAATGACGAATTCGTTGAATGGGAAGAAGTTTATGTAGGCGCTTTCTACGGCACACTTAAATCAGAAATTGAACGACTCTGGCAAAGTGGTAAGCATGTGCTGTTCGATGTGGATGTACAGGGTGGCCTCAAGCTAAAAGAATATTATGGCGACAAGGCACTGGCCGTTTTCGTAAAAGTGCCTGATGAGGAAACCCTTCGCCAACGCCTGATTGGCCGTGGCTCCGAAACCGAAGAAAGCCTCTCGAAACGCTTGTTTAAAGTACACTTTGAAATGAGTTTCCAAAGTCGGTTCGATGTAATTCTGGTCAACGACGATCTGGATACATCACTTCAAAAAGCCCAGAAGCTGGTCGATGATTTCGTGAAAGCGAACAAAGTGCCCGTGAAGGGGGCGGTTATTTAACAGTATTGGGAGTGAGGAGCGGGAATGGCTGACGCAAGCGAGGACTGGCATCTGCTATTTCCGCTCCTTGCTCCTCGCTCCTAATACTTATTATGAAGATTGGTTTATTCTTTGGCTCTTTCAATCCGATTCACATCGGGCATTTGATTATTGCCAACACGATGGCGACAACGACAGACCTCGAACAGGTGTGGTTTGTGGTATCGCCCCAGAATCCGTTCAAGAAGACTAAAAGCCTGCTGCATGAGTTCGACCGGCTTGATATGGTGGAACGGGCCATTGCCGATAACAGTCGGCTAAAAGCGACTAACATCGAGTTTTCGATGCCCAAGCCCAGTTACACCATTGATACGCTGACCCGGCTTGTCGAGAAATATCCGCAGCACACCTTCCGACTCATTATGGGCGAGGATAATCTGGAGCAGTTTGCCAACTGGAAAAACTACGACAAGATTCTGGAATATTACGGGCTCTATATTTATCCACGGCCCAAAAGCAAGGAGAGCGAATTCAAAATTCACCCGAATGTACGGTTGGTTGAAGCGCCCCTTTTAGATATATCCGCCACGTTTATTCGCGATAACATTCGCGCCAACCGATCCATTCGTTATATGGTACCGGATGTAGTGGAAGAGATGATCGAGCGGAAAAAGTTTTATGTATAATACCGACCATCCCGGTCATGTGTATCATAATTAGCCTTACACCCGACCGTCCCGGTCGGCACTACACTCACGGAATACCATTCTGAAACGTAATCTCTGTCGCCAGGCCAATAGCGCTCATACGAATCGCGACCGACCGACTTGTTGATTTAGTACCCGCCTGATCGCATTGGGGACCTTTTTCAAGGAAGTAGATATAAAACTTCTGGTTCCGGTCGGCGATCTGGTTAACGTCTGGCCGGCCGAGGAGTTCGCCAATTTCATTTGCGGACTTGCCTTTTAAATTCTGGATCTCGGCTCTGAAATCGGGCTCAAGTTTAGACCGGATGCCATAACAGCCGCCCCGGTCCCCGCGCCATTTCTTTATATCAAGTTTACCAAACTGGTCGGGAGTGGAGCTGCACCCACTTATCAGCATAACAGCGAAAGCTGCGTAGAAGAACTTCATTGTCTATGAATGGCTTAGCAGAAAGGCACCGTCTAAGCGGTGCCTTTTCTGATTATTGTTGCTCGTTATAGAGTACTTGCAGAAGCGTTTGACCAACGGCTTTTAGTGTGCCCCGGTCTATATTGCTCATGTTATCTTCAGCCGTGTGCCAGGCAGGGAAGAAGCCCCCCGTACCAATGTTTGTATGAATGATGTCAATCATCGGAATCTTGGCGATGGTGTTCGGTGCCACGTGGTCATCGGTGATCTGACCGCCGGGTGTGTCGATAAAATATTGACTGTAACCAGCCCGGCTGGCCGTCTGCCATACGTTATTCACCACCGTTGGGGCAAACTGCATCGACAATCCTTCTTTGGCAAATGTAGCGCCTTTGGCACCAACCATGTCCAGCAAGATGCCATAATAAGCTGAATAGCCCGGTTTATGCAGGTTTTTAGCCCAGTAACGGGAGCCCAAGCAGAAACCAATGTAATCGAACTGGCTGCCGCCTTCCTTCTCAAAGTCACCAACGGCCTTTTCTCCATTGCCCCAGTCTTCGGCATCGAAGAAGATAATGTCAATACCTACAGTTGGTTTCTGCTGGTTTTGCTGAATGGTACGCGCCAGTTCCAGTAAAACGCCAACGCCACTGGCTCCGTCATTGGCTGCCGTAACGGGCTTCGACTGGTCAGCTTTATCTTCATCGGCGTCAGCATGTGGGCGCGAATCCCAGTGCGAAGCCAGTACGATACGCTTCGTGGCCTTAGGGTTGATGCTGCCAATGATGTTTCGGGCATTCAGTTTCTTGCCATCCCAGGTAGTGGCCACAAATGATTGCTCGGTTACCTCACAACCAAACTGTTTTAGCTTAGCCGCCAGGTAATTACCGGTTTGCACGTGCGCGGGCGTGTTGGGAACCCGTGGCCCAAATTTTACCTGTTGATCCACGTACGCGTAAGCCGAATCTGCATTGAAAGCCGGTGCGGAGACTGTGGCGGGTTGCTCGGTAGTCTGGGTAGCGTCCGTTTGTGATTGCTTGGTTCGGCAGGCACCGGCTGTCAGGATTAACAACGCGGGTACCAGAAATAAAGATGACTTACTCATTCTGTTAGGTCAGGATCAATCTCCAGATTGACCCATGTTCGTTAGGCTGTTCGTAGGCCAGGCTGGAGACTGACCCAGACGTTATTCCTCGTACGCCCAGTCGATCTGGTGTTTCATGTCTTTGATCGCCAGTCCCTGTGCTTTAAAGTACGAACGAATCTGGTCTACCTTGTCGTATTGCCGCTGCTCTTTGTATTCCCGATAGAGTGTCAGTAAGCCTTCCAGAACGGGCTGGTTTGTAGAACCTTCCTCAAGCAAGCCCAGCACATCCTGCATAAACGTCACAAAAGACTCCTTCAACAGGGTAAACGTTTCTTCGCCGAGAACAGCCGCCTGAAGCTGGTTCAGGTACAGCATATTCACATACTTCAACAGGGTAAATAGCTGGGCAATGGCTACGGCCGTATTCAGGTCGTCGTTCATGGCATCGTAAAACTGCCGAACGGCTTGCTGAATCTCTTTTTGCTTGGTCTCGTCAACGGTCACGTCGCTAGCCGTTGTTTCGCCCGACGGATACGTCATCGTTTTAATGACGCGTAGTCCATTGGCCAACCGTCGGTAGCCCTTTTGAGCCGCCTTGAGCGCATCATTCGAGAAGTCGAGGGTGCTTCGGTAATGCGATTGCAGCATGAAGAAACGCACCGTCATGGGGCTGTAGGGCTGGTCGAGCAGGGGGTGACTACCGGCAAAAAGCTCGGCGGGCAGGAATGAATTGCCCAGCGACTTCGACATTTTCTGTCCGTTTACTGTCAGCATGTTCGAGTGCATCCAATACCGAACCGGG
Source organism: Spirosoma pulveris (assembly GCF_054781875.1). Classification (NCBI taxonomy): domain Bacteria; kingdom Pseudomonadati; phylum Bacteroidota; class Cytophagia; order Cytophagales; family Cytophagaceae; genus Spirosoma; species Spirosoma pulveris. Next base: position 159,764 of record NZ_BAAGTO010000009.1, on the reverse strand, counting down.
TCGACACCGGTGAGGCCGTCACCCTGCGCAATTTCGCATTCGTGGTGCGGAAACTTAAGGTCCATACCGCCACCATGAATATCAAATTGTTTGCCCAGGTATTTGGTACTCATGCAGGTACACTCTAAATGCCAGCCGGGAAAACCTTCGCCCCAGGGCGAGTTCCAGCGCATGAGGTGTTCCGGAGCGGCCCGTTTCCAGATGGCGAAGTCCAGCGGACTCCGCTTCTCAGATTGACCATCCAGTTCACGCGTTTCGTTCAGCAGATCGTCCAGAATCCGGCCCGAAAGCTTTCCGTAATTACCACCCCGCTTGTTATAGGTTTCAATATCGAAGTATACCGACCCATTGGATTCATAAGCCAATCCATTAGCCAGTAAGGTCTGTACCGCTTCGATCTGCTCGACCATATGGCCGGTTGCGGTCGGTTCGATACTTGGTGGAAAGGTGTTGAACTGTCCCATCACCGTGTGGAAATCGTTGGTAAACCGTTGCACAATTTCCATGGGCTCCACCTTTTCCAGCTTGGCCATACGGCCAATCTTATCTTCGCCGTCATCACCGTCGCCCACGAGGTGGCCCACGTCGGTCAGGTTACGAACATAGCGGACTTTGTAGCCGATGAACGTTAGGTAGCGATACAGCGTATCGAAGGTTAGAAACGTACGGACGTTGCCCAGGTGAACATAGTTGTATACCGTAGGGCCGCAAACATACATACCCACATAAGGCGCATTGAGCGCGATGAACGGTTCTTTTTTGCGGGAAAGCGTATTGTATAACTGAAGTGGCTGCATTCGATGTTAAGTCATAATGCTGGTTTTGTTCGGCGGTGGCCGGGTCAAAAACAGACACCCAAAGTTAGGGATTGTTCGGCGGAAAACGGTAGCCCGGATGCTTTTGGCTATATTCGCATTTCATTTTGAAAATTGACCGGCTCTGGTTCTGTAATGCAGGTAGTTGAGGTAGGCGAAAACGCCCAATACAAGAAAGAATTTATTCAGTTTCCCGTACGTCTCTATCGTGCTGATTCATGCTGGATCAGGCCACTGGATGCCGACGTTGAGGAAGTATTCGATCCGGCTCGCAACAAACGCTTTGAACAGGGCGAATGCGTCCGGTATCTGTTACTGAACGACAAAGGCGAAACCATTGGCCGTGTGGCGGCTTTCGTGGATCATGAAATCGCTACCCTCGACAACGATCAGCCTACGGGTGGATTAGGTTTTTTCGAGTGTATCGACGATCAGGCGGCAGCTTTTGCTCTCTTCGATGCCGGTAAGGCCTGGCTGCAAAGCCGGGGAATGGAAGCCATGGACGGGCCGATCAACTTCGGCGATCGCGACCGCTGGTGGGGACTGCTGGTAGACGGTTTCGACCGGGAGCCGAACTACTGCATGCCCTATACTAAACCGTATTACATTCCACTTTTCGAGAATTACGGCTTTAAAGACTATTTTAAGCAGTACACGTTTGGAATCCCAACCACCTGGTCGAAACTTACGGAGATGTCGCAGGCGGTAAAAGACCGTGCTCAGCGCATATTCCAGAACCCGGAATATACGTTCCGAACCATCGACAAAAAGCAGCTGCCGGCAGCTGCCGAGCAGTTCCGGCATATTTATAATGCAGCCTGGGGCGGGCATAGTGGTGTAAAGGAAATGTCGGCGGCACAGGCGCAGGTACTCATGCAGAAGCTGAAGCCGGTAATCGACGAGAAAATCATTTATTTCGCCTATTACCAGGACGAGCCGGTTGCCTTTTTCGTTTGCCTGCCCGAGCTTAATCAGGTGTTTAAACACGTGAACGGCAAGCTGGATTTGATCGGTAAACTTAAGTTTCTGTGGCATATGCTACTGAAAACCAACCGTAAAGCCTTTGGCGTAGTGTTCGGCGTAGCGCCGGAGCATCAGGGCAAAGGTGTTGAAGCCGCCATTGCCCTTCGGATGCCACACGAAGCGGACCATAACCCCAACTTTCAGTATACCGAACTGGAAATGAACTGGGTAGGGGATTTTAACCCAATTATGGTGCGGTTTGTGAGTCAGTTAGGGTCGAAGATTGTGAAGACGCACGTCACTTACCGCAAGCTGTTCGACGAAACCAAGCCCTTTAAACGCTGCCCGGTCATTGGGCGGAAGAAATAAACATACTGTCCAGACCGCTACGGCGGACCGTTCCCGTCTGGTCCTATAACTATAACCCCGACGGGCCAAACGGGAGCTTGGCCCAGCTAGACTAATGAGCTTACTTACCGTTGGTTCTGTAGCGTTCGATGCGCTGGAAACCCCATTCGGCAAAACCGATAAAATTATTGGCGGTGCCGCTACCTACATCACACTGTCGGCTTCGTACTTTACGAAAGAAAACAATCTGGTTGCTGTTGTGGGCGACGATTTTCCACAGACCATGATTGACGACCTCCATCAGCACGGTATCAATACGGACGGACTGGAGATTCGAGTGGGAGAGAAGACCTTCTTCTGGTCGGGGAAGTACCACAACGATATGAACAGCCGCGATACGGTGGAGGTGCAGCTGAACGTGATGGAGCATTTCAATCCCATCATTCCGGATTCGTACCAGGATTGCGACTACCTGATGCTGGGAAACACGGCTCCGGCCATTCAGCAGATGGTGATCGAGCGGTTACACAAACGGCCGAAGCTCATCGTGCTCGACACCATGAACCTCTGGATCGAAATTGCCAACCCGGATCTGATGAACCTGCTCAAGCTGGTTGATGTGCTGGTTGTCAATGACGAAGAAGCCCGCCAGCTTACCCACGAGTATTCACTGGTTAAAGCAGCTGCTAAAATTCGTTCGATGGGACCGCAAACGGTTATCATCAAAAAGGGTGAGCATGGGGCACTGCTATTCAGCGAAGGTAAGATCTTCTTCGCCCCGGCCTTACCTCTCGAAGAAGTGTTCGACCCCACCGGGGCGGGCGATACCTTTGCCGGGGGATTTATCGGTCATTTAGCTAAAACCGATGATATCTCGTTCGAAAATATGAAACGGGCCATTATTTATGGGTCGGCTATGGCGTCGTTTTGCGTCGAGAAATTTGGTGCCGAGCGGATCATGAACCTGACGCAGGACGAAATCCAGGCGCGGGTGAGTGAGTTCGTTACCCTGTCGGCGTTTGGACTGGACTTGTAAAGTATAACACGGTTTACAATCAAAAGCGGTCGCCGGTACATTACCGGCGACCGCTTTTGATTGTAAACCGTGTTAGGTTAATTAGGCTAGGAAAGGCGTAACTAATGCCAATACCTGATCCTTGGTCAGAATTTCATCAAACGCCTGGCTAACCATATCAGCCGTGATGCGGCTATCACCCGCCAAGGCTGAAACCAGATTTACACCAGCCTGAGTCACGTTTTCTTCGCCGGCATAATTGCCATTGACAACGGCCGGAAGACCCTGCATGGCAGCGGTACCACCCGTGATCCAGCCCTTCTGACCCCGCATATAACGTACGTTAGCTGCGTGGGCTGCTTCCGTAGCGTGAATTTGCAGAGCTACCTGTAAAATAGCGGGGGCTGGCATAAGATTGGCCGCCTGCCCTTTGTAGGCCCGAACGCCAGTATCTTCGAGTGTTTGCGCAATGGCAGAGAAGGTCGCGAAGTTGGTAAATGTATCAGTAAACGTGCCCTTTGCCGAGAAGTCGAACTTGGGTTCGGCAACCGCGTCTGCGCCAAGTACCGACTTCAGTAATCGAACGTGTACCTGTTCGTGCTGACGAATCAGTTCAAAAGCGGCTCTATAATCGCTTGGGATCATAGACAAATTGCGGCCGGCATCGTAGAAACGATACTCCAGGTACTCCAGCGTGAGTGCAAAATTAAGCACATCTTTCACGCCTTGTGGGAGTGCGCTCGACTGCCCGTAGGCTTTTGTCAGGGCCGATGCCATGATAGCCGGAGCTGCAACAGCAATCGTTTTTTTGGTCAGTGAGCTAAATAAGCCCCGACGGGAGACGTGAGCCAGGCGATCGAAGATCTCGCCATCCACTTTCTCAATTTCGCTAAGTATGTTCTGTAAGTTCATTGGAGTTGAGTGGTTTATGCCAGGCTGGATACTAGAGCGCTTGCGTCGAGAGTTTCATTGATGTATTTCTGTGCGATGGGGAGCACAAACGTTGGCTCATAGGCAAGGTGTAAACCTGTATCGCTGGTCACGATGGTTGGACCGGCAAATGCATCCGAGTGCGGGTATTGCAGTTCACGGATAATTGAATGGTGGCGCGTCTCTACCGATACGATCTTACCCGCCAGGGTCAGGTAGTCGGCATTTTTGATGTACTTACCAGCACCATTATAGGCACCAACGCCCGTCTTCTCAAACGCTTCGGCATGAAGCAGTACGTCTGCCCGGTTGTTGAAGTCGATGCTTGAGAAGTTGAATGTTAAATCTGGAACGGCACTACCCACAGCGGCTTTGAAAAGAGCACGGTGAATGATTTCGTGGCCGCCAATGTCTGCCCACAATTGCTTGTCGGTAGAAGACATGTTTGGGTAAGGTTTCGCCAAAATCATTTCGTAGAAAGCGGCTTCCAATTGCTCCAGCACATAAGCAAAAGCCAGAATGCCTACGTCGCCGGTTGGTAACGCAACTGTTGGACCCGCTGCACGAGCACCGTTTGGTGTAACAGAAGTTTGATCTGCATTTGAGCAGGCAGATAGCAGACCACCCGTTACGGCTGCTGCGCCCGCTACTCTAAGAAACGACCGGCGGCTGGCTGCGGCCACCTCCGAAGGCGTCGCTTCGGGTCGATTAGTAACGTTTTTCATTGAGTAAAAGTTATTTAAGTGATTATCCTCAATTGTTTGCCGATCAAGGTGATGTATCTACGCGAAGCGTTGGAGGAGGGATTTTTAAATTTATATAAACGCGATTTATTGATATATTGACTCTCGTTACACCTTTGGTTGTTAGTTAGTTACATAGTAAGAAAAATAAAGATTTACGGAAAAGTACAATTAACTAATAGTATAATATAGTCCGGGCGGCTAACCTGGAATCTGATTTGCTTTAGGTTGCAGAGCAATTTTGCCGATACGCGTCCGGAAAGCGCGGCCAAATCATAAAATAGGCTTATTTTTCAGGGCAGAGTACTAATTAGCTTTTTGGGTATGTCGAGCTTCTTACATCAGGTTGCCTTTATTACGGGTGCTGGGTCTGGTATTGGCCGGGCCACCGCCCTTGCCTTTGCTAAAGCCGGTGCTAAAGTCGTTGTTGCCGAAATCAGTGAAGCGGCCGGTCAGGATACCGTGAACCAGATTCTGCAATTGGGAAAGGATGCCCTGTTTGTTCCCTGCAACGTGGCCGAGCCAGACCAAATTAACGCGGCTATTTTGCAAACCGTTGATAGGTATGGTCGACTGGACATTGCCGTTAACAACGCGGGTATCGGCGGTGCATACGGTCGAATTACGGATCAGTCTCCGGAAGATTTCGATCAAATAATGGCCGTAAATGTAGGTGGGGTTTTCTATGGTATGCAGGCGCAGATCCGGCAAATGCTTTTACAGCAAAAAGGGACTAAAGCCGAAGGCAAGGAAGCTGGGGCAGATCCTATGGAGAGTTACCCGGTTGGCGGCCGGATTGTGAATGTAGCCAGCATTGCCGGTATTCGCGGGATGCCCATGGGCGCGCCTTACAGCGCATCCAAACATGCGGTAATTGGGCTGACAAAAACAGCAGCCCTTGAGTACGTGAAGCAGAACATCCGGATCAATGCCATTTGCCCGGCTTACACGCATTCGGCCATGGTGGATGGCCTGATCAGTGCAGCACCTACTATGGAAGACCGAATGCGCCGTGTCATTCCCCTTGGCCGGTTTGGGCAGCCGGAAGAAATCGCCCAGGCTATTCTGTGGCTTTGTTCGGATGAAAATACGTTTTATACGGGGCAGGCGCTTCAACTGGATGGTGGAATGACAGCGGGCTAATTATAGCCGACTGATCCACTCATCTTCTTTTTGTCTCATCCGGGCGGCTTCCTCGTCGGTTTTATCACCGTAACCACACAGGTGCAACAGGCCATGCGCCAGTACGCGACGCATTTCCTGATCGGCGGGAACGGCTAATTTACCGGCATTGTCAACGACCCGCTCCACACTAATAAAGACGTCGCCTTCGATCTTACCTTCCTCTTCACTCATATCGAAGGTAATAATATCCGTGTAATAGTCGTGCTGAAGATAGTCCCGGTTAACCTGCAGTACATGTTCATCGGAACAGAACATGTAGTTAAGATCGCCAACCGAGTACCCTTCGGCTTCGGCTTGCTGCTTCAGCCATTGACGGATTGCCTGCTTTTGAGGAAGCTTATACGGGACGTCCTCATTGAAAAAACGAATCATACGTAATGATCAGCCTTGCGTTCGAGCGTAGGGAAGTGCATGTCTACAACTACCGCTGGCTTTTTGTTAAAGTAATGTTTTGATGTCGGGCCACACGTACCGGTAAGCGTCCGAAATGCCGCCACCGGGATTCTCATGCGCCTTTACTTCCTGATTGACCCCTCCCAGGCTTTGGTAAAATGCCTGGGCGCTGGTGTTTTGCGTCAGCACCCATAAGTATAATCCGGCCTCAGGGGCCTGGGTATACGACCAGCGGGCTGCCGATTTCAGGAGCTGTGTACCAATTCCTTTGCCTTTCTGATGGCTGAGAACGTGTAAATTGTCCAGTAATGTTCCCCAAACAGCGTCATCATCAACATAAACACAGGCGAATCCAAGAAGTATACCCTTCTCTTCAGCAACGATAACCTGCTGATTTTGGACCGGTTGGCTCAGTCGCTCATACCAAACGGTTTGCCTATTCTCCAGAACAGGACCGCTTAAAAAGTCATCTCTCCAGATACCTCTGTAGTTTTGCTGCCAGCTAAGGCTATGGAGTTGCGCGATCGGCTCGGCGTCAATAAGAGTGGCCTCCCGGTAAGTTATCATAGCTTTGTAAAAGCGGGTTCAAACAAATGTAAACGTCCGGTATTGTGTTACAAATTTATCAATCACTTCTTGTCGTCAGTTTATGAAAGCCATACTGCTTGCCGAAAAAAAACAACCTGTGCAACTCGTTGATGCCCCCATGCCGATCGCCGGGGCGGGCCAGATGCTGATCAAGCTCAAAGCCGCTGCCCTGAATCACCGCGATGTATTCGTTCAGCAGGGATTATACCCCGGAATCAAACTCCCGGCTATCCTGGGATCTGATGGGGCCGGTGTTGTGGCCGAGGTGGGTGAGGGTGTCGACGCGATCTGGCGCGGGCAAGCCGTTATTATTAATCCGGGCCTGCATTGGGGGCCGAATCCGAAGTTTTACGGGGAAGATTTCCGGATTTTAGGCATGCCCGACAATGGAACGTTTGCGGAGTATATCGTGGTCGATAAAGCGTATGTGCATGCTAAACCCAATCACCTTTCCTTTAAGCAGGCAGCCGCACTGCCACTGGCGGGTCTGACGGCCTGGCGGGCCTTAATGACGCGGGCAGGCCTGAACACATCGGGTAGTCCCGAAAAAGTGCTTGTGACGGGTATAGGAGGAGGTGCTGCCTTGTTTGCCCTGCAATTTGCGGTGGGTGCCGGGGCCCAGGTTTGGGTTACGTCCGGTTCCGAAGAAAAGCTGGCCAGGGCCGCTGCCTTAGGCGCAGCGGGGGGCGTCAACTACCGGGAGCCAGACTGGGATAAGACACTTATGACGCTTACGGGTGGCGGACGGAAAGGCTACTTCGACGTTATTATCGATAGTGCGGGTGGACCCGGCTTTGCGAAACTGATCGACGCGGCAGCCTCGGGTGGCAGAATCGCTTTCTTTGGTGGCACCACGGGTAATATTACCGACATTATGCCGCCCAAAGTATTCTTTAAACAACTCTCAATTTTTGGTACGACCATGGGCACCGAGCGCGAGTTTGCAGACATGCTTTCGTTCGTAAACCAGAAAAACATAGTGCCGGTTGTAGACGAGGTCTTTTCGTTAACCGATACACCGGAAGCCATGAGGAAAATGGATACCGGCAAACAGTTCGGCAAGATTGTTATCCATATAGCGGATTAATTCTCTTTTAATGATTCGGTTTTGCACGGTTAATAACGCTATGTTCATGATTATACGGCCAAATGAAAGTTATCCACAACTAAATTGTGGATAACTTCGTAGTTACGCACATTTTAGCGATTGTCCCTTAATCAGAAAAAACCAATCCAGTAGGGGATAGTATCTTTGTCGATATGCTTACTTCAACGGGTTCGATTACCCAGACATTGCAGGATCGATTAGCGGACTATCAGCAGAAAGGATTATTACGAAAACTCCGGACTGCAGATGAAGCCGTTGATTTCTGCTCAAATGATTACCTGGGCTTTGCGCGTTCTGCAGAACTTAAGCGGGCTATCCAGGAAGCTGCTGCCCGGCACGTAACCATGCGGACCGGCGCTACCGGCTCCCGTTTGCTGGCTGGCCAAACAGAACTTGCTCAGGCTGTAGAACAGGAGCTAGCCATCTTTTATGGAACAGAAGCCGCGCTTATTTTTAACTCAGGTTACGATGCCAACATCGGTTTGCTGGCTTGCCTGCCCCGAAGAGGAGACACCCTGCTAACGGATGAACTGATTCATGCCAGTATGATTGATGGTGCCCGGCTGAGTTACGCAACCCGTCACCGGTTCCGTCACAATGATCTGGCCGATTTAAGAACAAAGCTGGAGAAGGCGTCCCGGTTACCGGACAGACAGGTTTTTGTAGCTGTAGAGTCGGTTTATTCGATGGATGGCGATATGGCTCCTCTTCGCGAACTAGCTGATCTCTGCGATGAATACGGAGCGGCCTTACTGGTGGACGAAGCACATGCCACGGGTGTTTATGGCTCGGCGGACGGAGCGAATGGCGAAGGCCTCGTAGCCGCTCTGGGCTTACAGGACCGCGTGCTGGCCAGAGTACACACATTTGGTAAAGCACTGGGCGTTCATGGAGCCGCTGTAGTTGGGCCAGCCGTCCTGCGCGATTACCTGATCAATTTTGCCCGGCCATTCATTTATACGACAGCCTTACCTCCGCATAGTCTGCTGGCTATCCGTTGCGCGCATGAGCAGCTAAGAGCAGGCTCATCAGCCTTAGAGCAGCTTCATCATCAACTGGATTATTTCCGTCGGCAGGTAGCCGATAGACTTCCCGGTAGCTACTGGAGCGCTGGTCATTCGCCTATTCAGTGTCTCATTGTTCCGGGGAATGACCGGGCTCGGCGGGTGGCTGCCGCTGCGCAGGCTATCGGTCTGGATGTGCGGGCTATCCTTAGCCCGACGGTTCCGGCCGGGCAGGAGCGACTACGGCTTTGTATCCACGCGTTTAACACAACCAACGAAATAGATCAGCTATTGGGCGTTCTTCAACAGGCGCTGGCTGAAAATGATACAGTATGACAATAACGGAATTACCTACCCAACTGATTGTAGCAGGTATAGGCACTGAGATTGGAAAAACGATGGCGTCGGCAGTGTTGGTGGAAGCCTTACAGGCCGATTACTGGAAACCCGTTCAATCGGGTGGATTGGACGATTCTGATACCGATACGGTTCGCCGATTGATCAGCAATACGAAATCGTACTTCCACCCCGAGGCCTACCGGCTTACGCAGCCGCTCTCGCCACATGCAGCGGCCGAAATTGACGGTGTCACCATCGAACTGGGCAATTTCACGCTGCCCCAAACCAGAAATGCGCTTGTTGTTGAGCTGGCAGGGGGGCTTATGGTTCCTTTAAACGACCATAAACTAACGATTGATCTGGTGCAGCAATTGGCATTGCCGGTAGTCCTGGTATCCCGGAATTACCTCGGAAGCATTAACCATACGCTGCTATCGGTCGAAGCCTGCCGCAGCCGAAATATTCCACTGGTCGGAATTTTGTTTAACGGCCCTACCGTTCCGGCTTCGGAGTCGTTTATTTTGAACTATACGGGGTTGCCCTGTATTGGACGGATTGAGCAGGAAGCCGTTGTTACTAAGGATGTAATCCGGAAATATGCCTCCCGGCTATTTGCGGGCCAGTAAACCCTGACCGGTTCTGCCATTGTGCGTGTTGGCAGAACCGGAAACTACCAGTTCTTAACCATGTCGTCGAACCGTTCCAGCAGAAATCTTGATTTGGGGCCAACATGCCCGTCACCAATGGTCAACTCACCGATTTGCGTGATGGGCAGTATTTTTTTGGTCGAGCTGGTTGTAAAGGCTTCGTCGGCGTCGTAAAGTTCGGAAAGAAGCACTGGCCGTTCTTCGACCTCAAAGTCACTCTGAGCCAGTTGCATCACAGTTTTCCGGGTTATTCCGTGCAGGATGTGGCGGTCGGGCGTGCTAATTTTTTCCCCTTTAACGATGAAGAAATTACTCCGGCTCAGCTCACTTATCTCGCCCCCTTTCTGGTATAGTATGTCCGACGCGCGCGCGGCTCGGATGGCTTCGGCCATTAGAATCACGCGCTTGTAATCCGTGCTCTTCACTTCGGCCATCTCCCGGACATATTCGTCCAGGATCACTTTTATTCCCTGCTCGTACTGAATGACCGGCACTGGATGAATCATTTCGGCCAGGATGAGCAGGTTCGGTTTCTCCACGCTGATGCTATCCGCCGAATAGCCACCCGTCAGCACGAAGCGAATGCCAACATCGGTGGGCGTAGCTGTCCCACTTTTGCGGATTGCCTCGTTGCTGCGTTCCACAAGTTTCATGACGATGGCGTACGTTTCGTCTTTACCGAGCGGTAATTTCAGGTGCATGCGGGAGGCCGAATTCTGAAAGCGTGCCCAGTACCAATCCCACTGAAACGGTCGCCCGTTATACGTCAGGAAGTAATCAAAGAGGCCATAGCCCCGCAGAAGGCCGAGGTCGGTAATGCCAACCGCAAGCTGGTCGGTGGGGGCGATGGTACCATTGAAATATCCGTAAAACATGGGCGATACGTTGGTTTGGCGCATGCCCAAAGATAAATGAAATGGGCGAAAAAGCCCCGAATTTAAACCCAACAGCCGGGGCCGGTCCGGATATGACCTAACTCAGCTCTTTAACAACGAGCTGAACCGTGTATCGGCTTTTCTGCTCCAGGAGTAGTTTCTTGTTGGGCAGGACGCGGTCAATGGTGCTCTGGTCGTAATAGCGGATTGTGATCAGTTCTACGTCACTGTTATACGTTACGCGGAAATCCTGTTTCAACAGATTCAGTAAAGCAGGTACCCGGTCGGGATTGTTGTCGACAACCACGGAGAAGCTGATGGCGGTGTTTTGCATCAGGTTGATTTTAACCCCAGCCTGCGCAAACCGGCCAAAAATGCGGCTCAGGTTATCTTCCGCGATAAACGAAAAGTCGTTCGGATGCAATGAGATCAATACCTGGTTGACTTTGAAAATAAACGATGGAATGGTCAGGTGCCGCTCGTAATTACCGATGACCGTTCCGGGTGCTTCCGGCTTCAGAAAGGAGCGTACATAGAGCGGAATCCCTTTGTTTTGAAGCGGCTTGATGGTTTTTGGATGAATGACCGTTGCGCCATAATATGCCAGTTCAATAGCATCCTGGTAGGTTAGCCGTTCCAGCAGTACTGTGTCATCGAACCATTTGGGATCGGCGTTCAGCACGCCCGGAACATCTTTCCAGATGGTAACGCTTTCGGCATTGAGGCAAAACGCAAAGATAGCCGCCGTATAGTCGGACCCCTCGCGGCCAAGGGTCGTCGTGCGCTTGTCTTCCGCCTGACCAATGAACCCCTGGGTTATACTCACCCCGCTTTTATTCACGGCATCTTTTATCTGTCGCCCGGTTATGTCCCAGTCGACTCGCCCTTCGCGAAAGGTGGTGTCCGTACGAACCAACTGCCGGGCATCGAGCCATTGGGCGTTGAGACCGGCCTGGGTTAAGTAAGCCGCGATGATCTGCGTTGACAGCACCTCGCCCAACGACACAATCTGGTCATACACCTCATCATATAGGCCTTTGACCGGTTGGTTCAGGTAATTTTCGAGCTGGGCAAAGGTTTGGTGAACAGGGCTGAAATCACCGGACAGCTCGTTAATTATGGCGTTGTGGTAGGTCCGAATGGTATCAAATTGGTGTTGGCAAGCTTCCGTTTGCTTGTCGACATACGCCCGAACGAGAGCTTCCAGGCCGTTGGTCGTCTTTCCCATTGCCGAGACGACAACAAGAATGTTCTTACCCTGTGACCTGACAATCTCGGCCAGATTGCGAACTCCGGCAGCATCCTTTACGGAAGCGCCACCAAATTTGAAAACTTTCATTCCGGTAAAAGAAGATAGGAACACAGATAAGACGGATTGAACAGATTTATACGGATACACTATCCGCCCGAATCCATTTTATCCGTCTTATTTGTGCTCCTACGTAAATTAAACAGTTATAGCGCGTCCTGTAAAGAGTAATTCGCGGACGGCGTCGGCAATCCCTTTTGGGTCAAATCCGCATTCACGGTGTAGCTCAATCTGTTCGCCATGCTCAATAACGGCGTCAGGTATCCCCAGTCGTTTCACGCGGGCCATGTAGTCATGATTGGCCATGAACTCCAGCACAGCACTACCAAACCCACCCATCACGCAGCCATCTTCAACCGTTACTACCCGGTCAAACCGGCTAAAGATTTGATGAAGCAGGGCTTCGTCCAGGGGCTTCACGTAGCGCATATCGAAATGAGCGGGGCGTATACCCTCTTTCGCCAGCATTTCGGTGGCTTCAACGGCGTAGTTGCCAATGTGGCCAATGGTCAGAATGGCAACTTCTTCGCCGTCGCTGATCATCCGTCCCTGACCAACTACCTGTTTCTCCAGCGGAGTACGCCAGTTTGGCATAACGCCTTCACCTCGTGGATATCGGATGGTGAAAGCCTGCTTACCCTGCTGAATCTCGTCGGACTGGGCGGTGAACATCATGTTGCGGAGTTCCTGCTCATTCATGGGCGCAGCCACAATCATGTTTGGAATGCAGCGCATATAGGCTAGATCATAGGCCCCGTGGTGCGTAGGCCCATCAGCACCGGCAAAACCGGCACGGTCGAGGCAGAAAATAACCGGCAATTCCTGAATGCAGACGTCGTGAATCACCTGATCGTAGGCGCGCTGCATAAATGTCGAGTAAATGTTGCAGAAAACAACTTCACCCTGCGTAGCCATACCCGCCGAGAACGTTACGGCGTGCTGTTCGGCAATGCCCACATCAAATGCCCGCGTTGGCATCGCCTTCATCATGATGTTCATGGATGAACCCGACGGCATGGCGGGCGTAACGCCCACAATACGGGCATTCTGCTCTGCCAGTTCAACCAGCGTATTCCCAAATACATCCTGGTACTTGGGTGGTTGTGGCGTATCGTAAATTTTCTTCTGAATGACGCCCGTCACTTTATCGAACAGACCCGGCGCGTGCCATTTGGTCTGGTCTTTTTCAGCAGGCCCGTACCCTTTTCCTTTCACCGTAAGTACGTGTAAAAGCTTGGGTCCGGGAATGTGCTTCATGTCGTCCAGAACACTAACCAGATGGTCGATGTCATGACCGTCAATTGGTCCGAAGTAACGCAGATGCAGCGACTCGAACAGGTTGCTTTGCTCAAGCAGTGAACTCTTTATACCCGACTGAACCTGAGAAACCAGCTCCTGCGCCGTTTTCCCGAGTTTGTCCATCTTGCCGAGCAGATTCCAGATCTCGTCTTTTACCTTGTTGTACGTCTGAGAGGTGGTAATGTCGGTAAGATACTCGCGCAGGGCCCCAACATTCGGGTCGATGCTCATGCAGTTGTCATTGAGGACAATCAGCAGGTTGCTATCGGTGGCTCCGGCATGGTTCATACCTTCGAAAGCTTCGCCTGCGGTCAGGGCACCATCGCCAATAACCGCAATGTGATTGCGCTGGGTATTTCCCTGAAGTTGTGAGGCAACGGCCATGCCCAGCGCGGCCGAGATGGAAGTCGACGAGTGACCAACCCCAAAGGAGTCGTATTCGCTTTCTTTTCGCTTAGGAAAGCCCGACAGACCCTTGTAGAATCGATTGGTATGGAACTTCTCCCGCCGACCCGTCAGGATTTTGTGTCCATAAGCCTGGTGGCCTACATCCCAGACCAATTGGTCATCGGGGGTGTTAAAAACGTAATGAAGGGCAACAGTTAGTTCAACTACACCCAGACTGGCACCGAAGTGACCACCATAGACAGATACATCGTCGATGATAAATTGACGTAGTTCGTCAGCAACCTGGGGTAAGCGGGATTTATCTAGTTTGCGAAGATCTTCGGGCGTATTAATGGTGGCAAGAAGACTGCCAGGGGTAATCAGCATGATGGTAGCAGCTAAGCGTCTGTCTTACAACAACACACGTATAGAAATCATTGTTCTATTGACGACGTGCAAATATATTTCTATAGCGAAGCTAGTACAAATTTTATGAATTATAAAAAATCTAAGCCTTCGGAGACCTACATACTTACGCAGGCGCCAAAGGCTTAGATTTTTAAAAGAATAGTAAATGTCTATAGAAGGCCGGTAGAGGGATAAAATTTAGCTCAATACTGGCTAAATCACCCTGTTTAGTTGCGTTGACTGGCCCGGAAAAGTTTTTGTTTTTCTTCGCGTGTCAAACTCTCATAGCCGGAGCGGGAAATCTTATCAAGTATCATATCGACTTCATCCTGGTCTGGCGTTGAGGCCGATGCAGACGATGCCCCGGCGGCCGATACATATGAACTGGCCTGTGTACTGGCGTTGCTTCGTTGCCGATACGACACCTTAACCGCTGGCTTTGGTTTAAGCAGATTGCTCCAGCCATCCACCAGCCAGTAGATAGGACGGCCGAGATCGGTGCCGTTTTGAAGCAGCTTTACATACACAAACCCCATTAGTGCGCCACCAAGGTGAGCCAGGTGCCCGCCTGCATTGGTACCGGCTGTTTGTGCGACCGAAAGAATGATGAAGAAGAAGACGATATATTTGATACGCACCGGTCCAAAGAACAGTAAATGGAAGGTGTAGTTGGGTAGCAAAGTCGCGGCTCCAACGGCTACTGAAAAAGCAGCAGCCGATGCCCCGAGCATGCGTGCGCCATCGGCCTGGCTCTGAAAAAAGGGTACTAGGTTGTACATGGCCAGGTACAGTAATCCACCGGCAAGGCCTCCCATAATGTACAAACCCATTAGCCGCCGATTGCCCAGATATTCATCAATCAACCGCCCGAACCAGTACAGGAACAGCATGTTATAAAGAATATGGAAAATCTCCTCATGCGAGAAAAAGTACGTGAACAGCGTCCAGGGTTTACGTAAAAACGCATGGATTTCACCGGGAACCATCAACTGGCTCGTAATGAAAAAATACGCGCCCGTATTTTCGGCCATTGTTAGACTGACTTTAGTCACTAACAGGACCAGAAATATGACGACATTAACTAATATCAATTGGACCAACGTATTGTTGGGCTTATTGAATTCGCTCCGAAAATCATCGAACAACCCGCTCATTCCTTAATAAAACGTTTTTCGTTGTGAACCCCAGTATTTGATCAGTATAAATGCAAACAGCATGCCGCCAATATGGGCGAAATGAGCAACGTTGTCGGCTTGTGTCCGATACACACCCGAGTAAAGCTCAAAGGCCCCGTAAAAGATAACGAGATACTTTGCCTTCACCGGTATAGGTGGAAACAATAAAAAAAGCTGAGTGTTCGGAAACAATAGTCCAAATCCCATTATAACCCCAAAAATTGCTCCCGACGCACCAACCATTGGCTCATCAACCTGATTGGAAAAAATGCCATTGACAATGGCAATACTATCCTGAATATTCTTACTATCGTTTGGAAAGCTTTTAAACTTATCAATAAAAGGCGTTAACCGATCGTAGTATGAAACTGCGTGCTGATCGACAAATCCCAGAAAGTTGTCGTAACCCGGATTATCTCTATAGGACAGCACTGTTTCATATACGTCGTGTACTTCATAATAGTTTATACCCGAAAACAATAAGGCAGCGCCCAGCCCGGTAAAAAAGTAAAAGAATGTAAACCGCTGCGGTCCCCAAAACCGTTCCAGCATAGGGCCGAACACCACCAAGCCAATCATGTTGCTGAAAATGTGGTTAAAACCACCATGCAGGAACATGTGCGTCAACAATTGAATTGGATTGAATCGATCGGATAAAAACGAGTGCAATCCAAACTGCTCAATGATTGCATCATTTGTTACCAGAAAAACCAATACGTTTATTATTAAGATCGCGCGTACTACTGGAGTTAGTGAAAACATCTTATAATGACAAGTTATGCTGATTAAAGCAAATATCAGCGAAATAGCCCCGCAATTTTATCCAACGACAACACAACCGTTACTGGCTCACCAGTAGGTGTATAACTTGGATTGGCGGACGCAAACAATTGATTAACTAAAGCCTTACGCTCCGTAGTGCTCAGGCGATTAACATAACGCATGGCCGACCGGCGAGCCAGCGAACGAGCCATGGATTCTATTCGGTCTAATTTTAACCGCCCTGTATCGGCCCGAAGTTGTGCCAGCAGGTTAGCGAATAATTCCTCTTCATTCTCGCCCATGATCAGGGCAGGTACACCCCGTATAACAAACGTATTGGCACCCAGTTCGTCGAATTCAAAGCCCAGATTCATCAGGTCTTCGCGAAGGTCGAGAGCCAGTTGAAAATCAACGGGCATCAGCGAAATCGTTTTTGGAAACAACAACTGCTGCGAGGCCCCGTTCCGCTTGGTAAGCGAGGCATGAAACTGATCGTATAGAATCCGCTCATGGGCACGGCGCTGGTCGATCAACAGCATACCCGACTTGATGGGAGCCAGCAAATACCGATTCTGTATCTGAACGATGTTATCATCATCAACCAGTACCGGCACATCTTGTTCCGGCGACTCCAGACTTACCTGCAACTGGTTGGCCCGGCTACCAAGGGTAATGGGTTCATTTTCCGTTGTTGGCTGTTCCGTTGTGGCGGGTGCTGGTTTCGCCGGTCCCAGCCAGTCGCCCTTCTCAACGGGCTCCGCTGTTGGACGTGATGAAGGGCCTGTATTGCCGGCAACGCCTTCATACAGCGTTTGCCAGTTATTGACAGACGGTTTAGGGTCTGCTTTGCGGGGCATGTCGAAGCTGGAGCCCGCAGCCTTGTCCAGAGACTCATTTCGTAACGATGTGCGCTCGCTGGCGGGTTGCTGCGTTCCTCCCGATGCCCAGGAAGGTGAAATAGGTCGTGCGGCCACCGATGCACTTGCCACAGACCTGGTATCGGCCTCGCCGTTGCGATTTACAC
This sequence comes from Spirosoma pulveris, assembly GCF_054781875.1. Classification (NCBI taxonomy): domain Bacteria; kingdom Pseudomonadati; phylum Bacteroidota; class Cytophagia; order Cytophagales; family Cytophagaceae; genus Spirosoma; species Spirosoma pulveris. The sequence goes on along the minus strand of NZ_BAAGTO010000009.1, from coordinate 142,447 downwards.
TGGCATCGGTCGATGCAGGCTTTGGACGAACCCCCGACAGAAAGTTAACGTCTGAGTCGAAGTCGAGGGAGGGCGAGAGGTTATAAAGCCCAACCGCTTTTCGAACAGCCGCCATCATGATCGCGTACACCGACCGCTCATCATCGAATTTTATCTCTGTCTTGGTCGGGTGAATGTTAATGTCAATGTGAGACGGATCAATGTCGATAAACAGCACGTAAAACGGGTGGCTGCCTTCGGGCAATGTCCCTTCATAGGCACCTACCACTGCATGGTGCAGGTAGTTGTGCTTGATGAACCGGTTATTAACGAAAAAAAACTGTTCGTTACGGGCTTTCTTGGCCGATTCGGGCTTGCCGATGTATCCGTGTACGGTCACATACGGCGTCTGTTCTTCACAGAAATTCAGCTGCTCGCGGTAACTTTTGCCGAACATATCAACAATTCGGCGGCTCAGCTTTCCGGCTGGGAGATTGTAGATTTCCTGATCGTTATGAAACAGGGAGAACGCAACTTCCGGATTGGCGAGGGCTACCCGTTGAAACTCGTCGATGATATGACGCATTTCCACCGAGTTCGACTTCAGGAAGTTGCGCCGGGCGGGTACATTAAAAAATAGATTCTTGATCAGGAGGTTTGTTCCGGGTAAACACGAAATAGCTTCCTGCGCTTTGATGTCGGAACCTTCAATTCGAATGAGTGTACCCAACTCTTCTTCGGCCCGGCGGGTGCGCATTTCAACCTGCGCTACGGCTGCAATAGACGCCAGCGCTTCGCCCCGGAAACCCATGGTCCGAATACGGAACAGATCGTCTGACGAACGGATTTTGGAGGTGGCATGGCGCTCGAAACTCATGCGGGCGTCGGTTTCGGTCATGCCAAGACCGTCGTCCACAATCTGAATTAAATTGCGGCCTGCTTCCCGAACAATAACCTGTACGGATTTCGCTTTCGCATCTACCGAGTTTTCCAGCAACTCTTTGACTACCGAAGCAGGGCGCTGAACAACTTCACCAGCCGCAATCTGGTTAGCAATCGAATCGGGTAGTAGCTGAATAACGTTTAACATAACGGATAGATCTCCTCAAACGGCTGGAATGCCGTACCTACAATATACAAAAATAACCCGTGAAAAGGCCGTATAATTCAACAGAATGCGAGGGAAATTCCACGAAAGGAAAAATGCCGCTGGTAAGAAACGGTTTCGTCTCTTACCAGCGGCATCTGAAGCCTTCAACTAAAAATCGTTAGACCTTGATTTCAACGTCAACACCGCTGGGCAGTTCGAGCTTCATGAGCGCGTCTACCGTTTTAGCACTGCTGCTGTAAATGTCTACCAGACGCTTGTAGGTGCACAGTTGGAACTGTTCCCGCGCCTTTTTATTGACGTGGGGCGACCGCAGTACGGTATAGATTTCTTTGTTCGTTGGCAGAGGGATGGGGCCGCTTACGATAGCACCCGTCGACTTAACCGCTTTCACGATCTTCTCGGCCGACTTATCAACCAGCATGTGGTCGAACGACTTCAGTTTAATGCGAATTTTTTGGCTCATTGTGTTTTGGTTCGTTATGTGAAAATGCCGCCGAAAGAACCATTTACTCCAGCGACACAAAAATGGGCAGTCGGTCAACAGACCAACTGCCCAATATCCTGAAAGACTTATTTTCCTGTACCTTTTTCTTTCGCTACAACGCCGTCAGCAATGTTTTGCGGAACAACTTCGTAGTGAGCAAATGTCAGGTTAGCCGTAGCACGACCCGACGACATGGTGCGCAGATCCGTTACATAACCGAACAGTTCCGAGAGAGGGACGTCTGCCTTGATCACCTGCGATCCGGCTTTCGTATCCATTCCTTTCATCACACCCCGACGACGGTTGAGGTCACCCGTGATCGGACCCGTATATTCTTCCGGCGTTAATACTTCAACGGCCATGATTGGTTCGAGCAGTTTCGGACCAGCCTGACGAGCGGCTTCACGGAAACCTAAACGAGCGGCCATTTCGAACGACAGTGAGTCGGAGTCAACGTCGTGGTACGAACCGTGGAACAACCGGACTTTCATGCTTTCGAGGGGGAAGCCAGCCAACGGACCGTTTTTCAGCGACTCGTCAAAGCCTTTCTGAACGGCGGGGATAAATTCGCGAGGAATAACACCACCTACGATACCATTAACAAACTCCAGACCTGGCTGAACAACACCGGTTTCGTCCTGTTCCCGTGGTCCGAGTTCAAATACGATATCGGCAAATTTACCGCGACCACCCGTTTGTTTCTTGTAAACTTCGCGGTGCTCAACGTTTTTCGTCAGCTTCTCTTTATAGGCTACCTGTGGTGCACCCTGGTTTACTTCAACCTTGAATTCACGACGCATCCGGTCGATGATGATTTCGAGGTGAAGCTCACCCATACCACGGATAATGGTCTGGCCGGTTTCTTCGTTCGACTCAACTTTAAGGGTTGGGTCTTCTTCGATCAGCTTACCGATAGCTTTCGAGAAGTTATCCTGGTCGGCAGATTTCTTAGGCTCAATGGCGTAACCGATAACGGGATCGGGGAATACCATTGATTCCAGAACGATTGGGTTCTTTTCATCGGACAGCGTATCGCCCGTCTTGATGTCTTTGAAACCAACCACGGCACCGATGTCACCCGCTTCCAGACGCTCGATCTGGTTTTGCTTGTTGGCGTGCATCTGGAAAATCCGGGAAATCCGCTCTTTGTTACCCGAACGGTTATTCAGGATGTATGAGCCAGACTCCAGAACGCCCGAGTATGAACGAACGAAGCAGAGACGACCTACGTAAGGATCGGTAGCAATTTTGAACGCAAGGGCTGAGAAAGGCTCCGTTGACGAAGGCTTACGAGAAATCTCTTCGCCGGTGTCTGGGTTTGTTCCTTTGATGCTTTCCTTGTCCATTGGCGATGGCAACAGGGCCATCACGTAATCGAGCATGGTTTGCACACCTTTGTTCTTGAAGGATGAACCGCAAAGCATCGGAACGATTTTCATGCTGATGGTTGCTTTCCGCAAAGCCGCCAGAATTTCGTCTTCCGAGATCGATTCAGGATCTTCAAAGTATTTCTCCATCAGGGAGTCGTCGAATTCGGCAACGGCTTCCAGCAGTTTTTCACGCCATTCGGTAGCCTCGTCCAGCATATCGGCCGGGATGGGTACCTCCTGGAATGTCATACCTTTATCATCTTCATTCCACTGGATACCGCGGAAGTTAACGAGGTCAACTACACCTTTGAAGTTCTCTTCTTCGCCGATTGGCAACTGAAGGGGAACAGCGTAACTGCCCAGCATTTCCTTAACCTGCTTGCACACGTTCAGGAAGTCGGCACCGGAGCGGTCCATTTTGTTAACGAAGCCTAAACGAGCTACGTTGTAATTGTTGGCCAGACGCCAGTTGGTTTCCGACTGTGGCTCAACACCGTCAACGGCGCTGAAAAGGAACACCAGACCATCCAGTACACGCAGCGAACGGTTCACTTCAACCGTGAAGTCAACGTGGCCTGGTGTGTCAATGATGTTAATGTGGTACTTTTTGTCACGGTAGGTCCAGTCAACAGTGGTAGCGGCTGAGGTAATGGTAATACCACGCTCCTGCTCCTGTTCCATCCAGTCCATCGTTGCGGCACCATCGTGCACCTCACCAATCTTGTGGCTTACCCCGGCGTAATAGAGAATTCGTTCGGTTGTTGTCGTCTTACCCGCATCAATGTGGGCAGCGATACCGATGTTTCTCGTGAAATTTAAATCGCGAGCCATTAGCTTGTTATACTGAAAGTTATGTTTTTCTACAATCGAAGAAAGAAGCGCTTGCACGTTATTGGCAGGCCTCTTTGCGAATCAGGACGCAAAATTACTGAAAGTCAACCACAAATCAAATTGAATCGTAAAGAATATACTGTTAACGAACCGCTTGTGTTACAAATAGGCCTGGCCCGTACAATTATAGAGCACCTAATGGCACTCACGCCCGTCAGCGTAAAATGACGAGCTGTACCCGAACACTTTAATGTAGATTAAAATTTACATTTTGTTAACGATTTCCTTTTTTTGTGAATATATGTCCCTATATTCGTTAGAGTAAATAGACCGTAACTTGAACCTTCATGAAAAATCCGTATGTAGCCCTGCTACGTACTGCCTGGACGTATGCACGATACGAAAAGCGACAGTATGTGCTCGTATATTGCCTCTTTGTTCTGGCCAACCTGGTTAGAGCTGCTTTCCCTCTGTTATTTGGCTGGTTTGTTGGTGAACTTCAAAAGCAACAAACCGATATTCCCAGGCTGATCTGGATGTATGCCGGGGCGCATTTGGGCCTTATGTTGCTGGACTGGTCTTTCCATGGTCCGGCACGGGTTATGGAACGCCGACTGGCCTTTAACCTGAGCCGAAATTTCCTGGATGAAATGTTTCACCAAACGCTGCACCTGCCCGTTAGCTGGCATAAGGAACACCATAGCGGTGATACCATCAGCCGAATCCGGAAAGCTTACGATGCGTTGAAAGGCTTTTTTCAGGGAGGATTCGTCTACCTGAACGCGCTGTTCAAGCTGGTTTTCTCCTTTGGTGCCATGCTGTATTTTTCCCCCCTGTTCGGCATTATCGGTCTGGGGCTGGGCGCGCTGACGGTTTGGGTCATTCTCCGCTTCGACCGTCCGTTTATTAAAGCACTCGATGAAACCAACGAACACGAGCACGTTGTTTCGGCCAGTCTCTTCGACAATCTGTCTAATATCATCACTGTCATTACCCTGCGGCTGGAGCAACGTATACAGGTGAGTTTCGGTCAGAAAATGGATGCGGTTCTTCCTCCGTTTCTGAAACAGGTAAAGATCAACGAGTGGAAGTGGTTTGTGGCTACCCTGCTGGTCACGCTGATTTACATTGTTATGTCGACGGGCTACATCTACCAGCATTATGTGCCGGGGCAGGTGTTCATGATTGGTGGCCTGGTAACCCTGCTGGGGTATGTTAACCAGTTTACGAGTGTATTCAATGATGTAGCCTTTCAGTACACACAGATTGTACAGTACAACACCGATGTGCAGACGGCGCGGGGTATTGGCGAGGCTTACGCACAGCATGTGCGCCCGGAAGATGAGAGACTACCCGAAAACTGGAAAACGATCAGTATTAGCGGCCTTAATTTCTCACATGGCCGCACTTTCGGTACCTCCAAAAAGGTGGCGAACCTGAGTGAACTGCAAATTAGTTTAAGACGGGGTCAGCGGATAGCCTTCATTGGTGAGAGCGGTTCCGGCAAAAGTACCCTGCTGACATTGCTGCGCGGATTGTACCAGCCGGAGCCGGGTATGTCAGTTTATGTAGATGGCGAGGAACAAGCGGGTCTGAACGCCGTCACGAATACGGTAACGCTGTTTCCGCAGGAGCCGGAAATCTTCGAGAATACGATTGCCTATAACATCACCCTCGGTCTGCCGTTCGACGATGAAACGATTGCCCGGGTTTGTCAGGTAGCCCGTTTCAATGAGGTGGTAAATCGACTGCCCAATGGGCTGGAAACAAGCATTCAGGAGAAAGGACTGAATTTGTCGGGCGGGCAGCGGCAGCGGCTGGCACTGGCGCGTGGTGTATTGGCCGCCCGCACCAGCGACATCGTTCTGCTCGATGAACCTACAAGCAGCATCGATCCGAAAACGGAACTGGCTATTTACCGTAAACTGCTCAATGAGTTTGCCGATAAGGCGGTTGTCTCGACGCTGCACCGCCTGCATTTGCTCCCCCTGTTCGACTACATCTACATCATGCAGGATGGCAAGATCATCGACGAAGGCAGCTTTGCGGAGCTACAGGTGCGGAGCGACGTATTCCAGGAGATGTGGGCGCATCAGAAGGATGTAATGGAACAGCCAGTGCTGGCGTAAAGTGAAGAGAAAGGTATAGCTGAACAAGCTGATTTGTATGTCTGGTCCGGTTTTGTGTTACTTCTTTACAGGAGTAACACAAAACCGGACTTTTCTATTGACACTATTTACCTGCCTGACAACTCACTTTTCAGCAGGGATGTTAAAGGACCGGCTTATCAATTCGTAAAATTTCGGGTTATACGTTTTAAGATCTTCATGGATATTTGTTTCGTTATGAACGCAATAAGTAGGAATTGCCTACTTATTGACGTCAAACCAGTCCTGAACGCCTTCCGCCCAATAGTCGATGTAGTTGCTTCCAGCATTGGTGTTGATCCAAAAACCTTTTGCCACAGCAGCGTTGTAGACGCTTTGCAGCTAACGCTTCTTGGCATTGAGTAAAGGATAAATTCAAAGAAGCAGTAGCCCAAAGGGAGCTTGTAGGCCAGTTTTAATTTTTCTTGCTACCTGTCTATAGGCAGTTGCCCGTTTTTTACCTTAAAGGTCAACGAGATTAGTGTTGATTCGTAAATTTTCCAAGCTCCATCTAATGCCTTGTAGAATAACATCACGATTAACTTGCATAGAAAAACCGCTGTCAACTTCCCACGTTTTACTTTTTAACTCTGAAAGACTTGTGGTCTTTGTTACTGCCCAGCCAGCCAAGTCTTGCGTGTATTCTTTGGTAATCGTCAGATACGGCCGACCTTTAAAATCACGCTTTTCCAAGTGAAAAGCTGATATGTATTGATCAGACAAGTCATAAATTAAATAGAACTCATCCGAGTCTTCTTCGACAAGAGACTGCCAATAATTCAGTAAATCTCTGAAAAGATCCTTTATTGATAATTCGTATTCATGATGCTCATTTTTCTTAGTTTCGAGAAAATCGGCTATATAATAGAAATCAGTTTTCTGAATAGAATTGGTGGTAATAATGATAATATCGGTTGTCTGACAATCAAGTAGGAATCTTATCATTCTTAAATTAAATCCGTTTTTTAAAACGCTTACCTTGTCAATTGAAGCTCGTCCAGCTTATTTGATCTTTCTGTTGAAACATACTGTCATCGCCGGTAACCCATCTTGAACGTTTCACGGAACCACCACAAGGGCGAAAGAACACAAGCAACTTAAATTTTTGAAGTCGGTAATTAGCGCACTTGCTTAACTCCTCAATATCGTCAAGATCATTCTGACCTGTTTCTCTTCGTTTGTTTGAGAAAGAATTTCTCTCAGAATTTCGTTTCCCTCGGCCTCCGGCTTATTTTCAAGTGCTTTCATAACGGCTGATTCTTTAAATATGTCCAGAATCTGCTTTGCTGTTACCTGTTCTTTTGTATTTAGTCTGCAACCCGATGAATAGACCAAGGCAAGACGAGCCAGTCGGCGTGCTTAGCAAGCCTATACACGTGTAGCTGCCTAAATGAAAAAACCACAGAGGCCCAGAGCGCACAGCGGTTTCCGTTAGCAGGTCATTTGCCTGTTACGGAAAACCGCTGTGTGCTCTGGGCCTCTGTGGTATATAAATCTTTTTTCGTCAGTGCAAGTCGCCGTTACTCCACCGGCGCTTCCACGATCGCTACGATCTTCCAAAGGCCGCGAATGTCCTGCAAGGGCACCGTTACATTGCCGCCGTTGGGATTATCGGAGTGGAGGGTCAGGTATTTGCGGGTTAAGAGTTCGTTGTCGCGGATGCGCTTCACAACGAAATAATCCCGGTACATCACTGCATAAACACCCCCCGACTGGTACTCCCAGTTGTTTTCGCTGACGGGAATGGCCAGCACTTTAGCGCCGTGCGCCAGCTGCGGACTCATGCTGTTTCCCGAAATCTCCAGAACAACCGAGTTCTTGTGCCCCTTCACAATGGGTTTCCGTACCCGGAAGGAGTCAACATCGGTCGAGTGAATGCCTTCGGCGAAACTCTCAACAAAGGTGGCGTAAAATTTTACCGGTATGAAGGGCACTTCAATGGTGTCATCATCGGCCGAGAGCAACCTGGCGTTTGCCTGTGGGGAGTTCAGGACGGGCATGATGCCCCGGATCAGATAATCGGCGCTGATTTGGGGGTAGCAGGCCAGCAAACTCATGATAGTGTCGTAAGAAGGTTTGGCTCTGCCATTCAAAATATTATAAAACTTTGATGGGTTCTCGCCTAACTCCTTGGCTATCTGATAAATAGTTATGCCTAGGGCATCAAAAACCTGCTTTAGTCTGTCCTGGATTGTCACGGGGGATGCTATTTTTTTTAAACAATTTTCGGCCATTGCCGTACAGATAGCTAGTGATTATAATACAAGTAAAATATATTGCGCTTGTATTACAACAAACATACTCAAAATATAAACGATTAACAGCACCGAAAGTCACTTTATTACCCAAAATCAATGAATCGCAACCGGCTTTTTACCCAAAGGCAACCAACTGTTCTATTTGTGGACATGAACAGTTTCTTTGCCTCCTGCGAGCAACAGGATAACTACTGGTTACGGGGAAGGCCGGTTGGCGTTTGCGTCTACACAGGCAAGAACGGATGCATAATTGCTCCATCGGTCGAAGCCAAGATGCGGGGCGTAAAGACCGGAATGCGTCTGGATCAGGCCATTGGACTATGTCCGGACCTGGTGCCGATAGAAACACACCCCGGTCGTTATCGGGAATATCACGTGAAGATCATCGACGTGTTGCGAACCTTCTCCGACGATGTTGTGCCGAAAAGTATTGACGAAGCGGTTGTCGACCTGACAAATTACCAGCTAGTCTACAAAGACATCTCGCAGACGGCGATCGCAATTAAACAGGCGATCCGGCAAAAGGTGGGCGACTGGCTGCGCTGTTCCATTGGGATTGCCCCGAATGTATTTCTGGCCAAGCTGGCTTCCAACGTTCAAAAGCCGGACGGTCTGACGATCATTGCACCCGATACAATTGACGACGTACTGAAAACCCTGAGGCTTACCGATCTCCCCGGTATTGGCGACCGCATGGCCGCCCGGCTGGAAGCGGGTGGAGTACGTACACCCCTCGAATTACGCTATGCAGCACCGGATCACTTGCGGGCGGTTTGTAAGAGCATTATTGGCTGGCACTGGCATATCCGGCTCAACTTCGGGGGCGAAGTAGACTTAGACACTAATCCGGACAACAAGAGCATATCGGCGATGCGGACTATTTCGCAGGAGCAGCGAAGCACGCCCGAACGTCTGGACGAACTCCTGCAATCGCTCTGTCTCACGCTCGAACGCCGGATGGTACAGAAAGGCGTGTTTTGTCAGGATATGTCGTTCTCCTGCCGGTATCATAACGGCAAAACCTATAACTACGAAGCCCGATTCAACGAGCCAAAACAGGATGGGCCGGAGCTATACAGCATTATCCGGGAACGTCTGGAGAAGTTTCAACTGGCGCACCGCTGCGAGCCGGTGTTGAATGAACACCTGCGGAGTATGTGCGTGGCCGTTTTTCACTTCATTCCGGCCGAGGTGGTGCCATTGAACCTGTTTGAACGTGACGATCGTAAAGGAAAGTTTCGCCAGACACTCTACGACCTCAAAGCGAAATTTGGCACCGATAAGCTGATTCGGGCTACTGAGTTACGCGATAATCCGGTCTATAAAGACGTAATCGGTTTCGGAAATATTAAGGATTTGTAAGAATTGGGGTATTGAAAAAGGATGGGGCAGAAAGGCGTGCCACGATTCTGGACCGTGCACGCCTTCCTGCCCAACTTCCTCACTACAAATGGCTAACTTAATTCAGCGACCCCATACGCCCGTTCTGGAAATCGTCGAAAGCGGCCATGATTTCCTCGCGGGTGTTCATGACAAAAGGGCCATACACAGCCAGCGGCTCCTGAATAGGCTCACCAGCCAGAATAAGAATTTTAGTGCCGGTAGTGGTCGATACCGTAATGGTGTCGCCGTCGGGGTTCGTGAGGGCTATCTGCCCACGTTCCAGGCTGCTTCCATTAACAGTTGACTGTCCGCTCAATACGTATATCATCAGATTATGCGTAGCCGGAACCGTAATCGTTTCCGATTGACCGCTGGCCAGGGTAAGATCTGCGACAACAACCGGGCTAAACGTGTTTGCCGGACCATGCAGCCCGGCCAGCTCACCCGCAATGACCCGTAACTCGCCACCACCGGGTAAGGTAGACGTGGCAATTCGGGAGGACGCAATGTCCTGATAGCGCGGTGGACTCATTTTATCTTTAGCTGGCAGGTTGACCCATAACTGGACAAAGTCGAGCTGGCCACCCTGACGCGAAAATTCCCGTTCGTGTTTCTCTTCGTGAATTATCCCCGAAGCCGCCGTCATCCATTGCACATCGCCCGAGAAGAGTTTTCCTTTATTACCGGCAGAATCGCGGTGTTCGAGAGCACCTTCATACACGATCGTTACCGTTTCGAAGCCCCGGTGCGGGTGCTGATCGACACCTTTGGGCCGCTCCGATGGCTGAACCTGCATGGGGCCGTGGTGATCCAGCAATAGAAATGGATTGAACGGACGTGACCCTTGCGGATGAAAAGCGTTTAACCCAATAAATCCGTCACCCACGCTGTTGGGGGTAGCGGTTCGTATAGCTGAAATTGTACGTTGTGTTGCCATAATTCGTGTAGATACATCTAATTTTAAAACCAACTAGCTCGGTGACTAGTTCATTTAAACATACACGACTACACGCGTTGCTCATTTGGACAAAAGAACGTGGTGCGCCCGCCTACTACGGAGCGTTCGATGCGTGTTTTACAACGGGGGCAATATTTGTGCGCTTCCACATCATCGTAAGGAGACTCGTCCCACTCGCGAACGTGAATCAGGAAACTGTTCGGGAAGTCGCGATAGGTGGCTTCGTAGCGGATGGCCGTTTCGAGTACTAGCCGGATGGCCTGATGCAAGGCGCTCATCTGTTCATCGGTAAGGGTATCGGCGCGTTGTTCGGGGTGGATGAACGCCTGAAACAGCACCTCATCTACAATCCAGTTACCCAAACCGGCCACAACGCTCTGGTCCAGCAGCACCGGTTTGATGAAAGCTTTTTTGCGACGTACTTGTTTGGTGAGTGTGTCCAAGGATATACTCAGCCCATCTTCGCCAATTTTTTTGCGCTGTAAGAACGTATCTATATTGTCGATCAGGCCAACGCGCTCAAACTTGCGGGGACAAAGGAAGCCCAAATTGAAGCCGGAGTTGAACTCGAACACGATTCGGGCAAAGCGGGGCCGGTCGAGCGATGCGTGATAATAGTCCAGATCGCCGGTCATCCCAAAGTGCATGTGGACAATAACATCGGGCGCGTCGGTCAGGACGAACAAATTTTTACCGACCCGTTGCGTGCCGGTAAACTGTCGTCCAACGAGTGCATTGACTAGGGTAGCGTAATCGGTGGTGAGGAGCTTCTTATCCTCGACCTCGATATGATTTATTGTCTGGTGGAGCGATGATGTTTCGAGGTATTGGCGTCTGATTTCGACCTCTGGAAGTTCGGGCATTGGAACAGATTTTATCTGATAACACACTGTTCATCCGAGATGTTACAAGCCATGGAAATGGCCCGTTCAGGAGGTTTTTTCGGCCGTCTGAGTATAATTTCTTTATTTTGCGGTAGATTCGGTTGATTATCAATGGCTGGTTTTCATGCAATTAGCTATTGGATTAAAAACATTTTCAAAATGCTCGCTGTTGTATGTGGCAATACGAAGCGTAATGAAGACGTTCAACTAACAGTCTGTCAGGTAATTTTACCGACGATTTTCCAGTCTCTTCATTAAAAAAAGTATCAGATGTAACAACCTCTACACAACCGCGAAAGCGGCTTTTTTTGCAAAGTTTGTGCATGTTCAATCGTTAAACTGAAAATTTTAAATGGAAAATAATCCGCAAAAGTCAAAAACTAACGGCGCGTTGCTGGCTGCCCTTATCATCATGACGGGTTTGGCTGGTGTATCCAGTTATTTGTACTTCGATCAGAAGAAAGTTTCTGAAAACCAGGAAGTGACAATTTCGGAGCGTGTAGAAGAGCTGTCAACAACCCGGGTTAAGTTAGATTCTATTTCGACCGCGCTGGATGCCAAAATTGCTGAAGTTCAGAAATTAGGTGGTGACGTTACCGAACTGGAAAAAATGAAAGTGCAACTGGAGCAGGATAAAGCTGCATTGCGAAAAGGTAACCGAATCTCACTGGCTAAGTATGAGGCCAAAATCAAGCAATACGAAGCTTTTCTGGTGGAGAAAGATACGCTCATCTCTAACCTGCAACGCGAAAACGTAACGCTGGCATCGAACGTCAAAGTGCTTGATGAAGAAAACACCGGCCTTAAAACAGAACGCCAGCGACTGGCCGATTCGGTAACGACGGTTGTTTCACAAAATCAGGAACTATCGACAAAAGTTACCCGCGCTGCCGCTTTGAAAGCCCAAAACGTAAAGGTATTTGCGGTGAACGCTAAAGGAAAAGTAAAAGACGACGACTCGTATAAAGCCAAGCGTTTGGACAAAATCAAACTAGTTTATACGCTGTTGGATAACCCGTTGACAAAAGAAGAGCCGAAAGATGTATTCGTTCGGGTACTTGACCCAACGGGCGCTGTTGTATCTGACATGGCCAACGGTTCGGGTACATTTACGGTAGATGGCAACGAAACCATTTATACCACCAAACAAACCGTGAACTACACTAACAACGGACAAAACGTTGAACTGATGTACACACGGGGCATTCCTTACAAACCCGGTAAGTATACCGTGGAGCTGTATTCGGAAGGTTTCCGGATTGGTTCGGGTGAGTTTGCCGTTCGTTAATAAGCTGATTGTTAGTTCATAAAAAAAGCGTGATGCCCAACGGCATCACGCTTTTTTTATGAACTATAGCTGTCTTTACTGTCTGGCACCTGTAAAGTTGACCGTGTTTTCGGAACCATTCTGCAGCGTAATGCGCAAAAGCTTTCCATCTTTTTCCATTCCGTTGCTGGTAAAAACCTGATCGCTTTGTAGGGTAGCAACGGTTGAACTGCCAACGTTGAGTTGAATGCTGGCCGACTGACGGCTCAGACTGACATGCTGAATGGTCCAATCTATTTGGGTCGGCCGATGTACGATCAGCGTAACTGTGCTGTCTGATTCGGCCTTTATTTCCGCATACGGCAGTTGGCCCGATGAAAGCGCAACGGCAGGGTCGAGGTAAAAATTAGTGTGGTAAGTACCGACTACTTCACCTGTCAGTGTCGTGATATTCGGTTGAATATCTCCTTCACGCTGGCATGCTGTCAGTATCCCTACAAACGAGCAGAAAAGCAGTCGTTTTTTCATAGTTAGTTCATTGTTTGATTGGTAGACCCCACTGAGCTTGAAAGGGTTGGCGCGTCATTTGCTTTTTTTTCACTTTCGTTCGCATCCGTTTGCGCAACATCAACCCAGACCTTCATTTCATCGAGCGTCATGGCACCAAATTGTGTTGTAAACGCCACATCAGCGGCATCCCGACCATAGGCTACTGTAATCCGGTTACCGAGTGGCTTGGCCTGTGTTGCGTCGAAGGTAAACCAGCGGCCGTCGACATAGGCTTCAAACCAGGCATGGAGGTCCATTGGATCGAGCTGATACAAATAGCCAACGACCATTCGGGCCGGGATATTCAATGCCCGGCAAAGAGAAATGCCCAGATGGGTAAAATCACGACAAACGCCAATGCGGCTGGCGGCTGTATCTACGGCCGATGTGCTGGCATCGCTGGTGCCGTATTGGTAAGTAACGGATTCCTGAATCCACTTCCTGATCGCTTCGGCCTGATCGTACCCGGGCTCGGCATCTTTGGTAATTTCAGTGGCCAGTTCGCCCAACTGATCGGATTGGCAGTACCGGCTCGGGAGCGTATAATGGAGCACGTCATCCGGTAACTCCTCAACGGGTGTGTAGGGAGCGCCGGGGGCCGTGTCGATTGTATCAGCGGTTTGCACCGTTGCCGAAAAGTGAATAGAAAAAGGTCCTTCCGGCGCAACAACCCGCTGACAAAGGTTACCGTACATGTCCGTAAACTCGGTAACATTAACGGCAGGAGTTATCTGATATTCTTCCCGGATAATCCACTGACCGGCTCCCGAGCGGGGCCTCAGCATCAGAATAAGGGGAGTTGGCGTTTGGGCATGAAAGGAGAGTTCGCAGCCAGCGTTGAGTTGCATCGCTTAATAGGTAATGAAATGAGACATTTGGTTTGTTAAAAGTCAAACACAAATAACTGTGTATAGTTGATGCCCAACAGCAGGTTTTGTCGGAAAAGGCTGAAAACCAGTTTACTTTTTCACGATCACAAACTCTACCCGTCTATTCTGCTGGCGGCCTTCGTCGGTATCGTTGGTGGCCGTTGGTTTCGCTTCGCCAAATCCCTTGCTGGCAATGCGGTCTGGTTCGATGCCTTTGCTGATGAAATACTCCCGAACGGCGTCGGCCCGGTCCTGCGAAAGTTTGGCGTTTATTTCCTTGGAACCCGTATTGTCAGTATGCCCGCGAACTTCGATGGTCATTTTGGGGGCTTCATTCAGCGTAGTTACGAGCCGGTCGAGTTCGGGGCCGGATTCGGGGCGTAGTTCAGATTTTCCTGTGTCGAAGAAGATGTTGTTCAGCCGGACGATGCTGCCTACTTCAATCGGAATCAGTTTTAATTGTTTGTCCGTAATCTGCTGGTAGCCTTTCGGCTGTGTTAAATCAATATTGGCTCCTTCGGCGATGAAGTCTTTGGCTACCGCCCGCATGGTGTAGCGCTGGCCATAAGGCAGTATGATTTTGTACTCGCCCGTAATTGGGTCTGACGTGGCTTCGCCAGCCTCAGCGCCATCGGGAAGGGTTTGGTAGATAATGCGGGCTTCGATGGGCTTGCCCGTAACCTGATCAACTACCTTGCCGCTGATCAGGGCCACGGGATCGGGGCGTGTAACGTCGGTATTAGCTGCTACATCCGTGCTGCCCCCCACTTTGCCGGGTTGGTTGGATGGGGTATCATCCGTCAGTTTAACACGAACAATATCGCCTTTACCCAAGGTGTTTTTGAAGGTGGTCAGATAGGCGTAATCACCCGATGCACTGAGGGTAAAATAGGCATCGTAGCCATCGGTGTTGACTTTCGTGCCGAGGTTAACCGGCTTCGACCAGTGTTTCCAGGTTTTATCGACCCGCTTGCACACATAAATGTCGTTGCTGCCCCGTCCGCCCTCGCGGTCGCTGGAGAAATACAATGTAGCGCCATCGGGAGCTAAAAAAGGCGTCGTTTCGGTGAACTTCGTATTTACTTCTACACCCAGGTTCATGGGCTTGCTCCAGGACCCGTCTTTTTGGCGGAAGCTCACGTAAATATCATCCTCCTTGCTGTTTTTCTTTTCACTGAACGCCATCAGCAGCACTTTGCCATCCGCCGACATGAACCCGCAGTCAAACTGCCCTTTGCTCATGCTTACGTATCCGGGAATGTCTATTTTCTGCGGGGGCGACCAGCCCGAAGCCGTTTTCTTACTCAGCGAGAACCCGCGTGTTTCGTAATTGCCGTTACTGTACTGGCCTTTGATGAGCATGGTGTTGCCATCGGGCGTGATGCTGTAGGCACAGTTGTATTCGTCTTTGTTGAGCGGGAAGCCCATGCGCCGGGCCGGACCCCATTTCCCACTGGTCGCGTCGAGGTCGGAATACCAGATGTCCTGGCTCCCTTTGGTACCATGGGTGTTGTTGGGGTGGCTGATACGGGCGAAGTACAGCGTTTTCCCATCCGGCGAAATCATCGGATTGATTTCGTTGTATTCGGAGTTGACCTGATTGCCGAGGTTTTCAACGCTGGTCGAATCCGCCTTCGGCTGGCCGTTTACCAACAAAGAGACAAGCAATAGAAAACAGGAAGCAACGGCACCAAAAACGTTCATGGACGGTACGAAGGATAGTGGGGGACTTGTAAAAGAACGATTTGAGGAGTAAGTTTTGTATTTGGTTTCGCAGCGTTTGCCAGCTGATTTTATTTATCTAAAAGAGAGATGTCAATACCAGCGTCCTTTAGAATGCTCAGGAACGTCCACTTCTTCATGTCTTTACCAGGAAAAGGAACGGCAACCGTAGTCTTTAAGTCAGGATCGTAATAAATAGGATGGCTGCCTTTTCCCATCCTTTTAAGAAAACAGCCGTTTTTTTAAACGTTTTCAATGGGCCGCTTTGGTGATAAATTCATACCAACGCGGTCGTTAAACCAAGTAAATACGCTACTGTCTGACTATCGTCTGGCGGAATGGGTTGACCTTCTACCTTCAAAACTGCCAGACAACCTTCAATAGCGTCTTTTGCCGTTGCAATACCCTCTTCAATTGTTTCGCCATACGTGATACACCCCCGAATTGTGGGAACTTTCACCGTACATCTTCCTTCGGGCTCAGGCGTTAAAATAAGACGATATGGTAAGGTTGTCATGGAGTCACGAGAATCAGTATAATGTTAGAAATCATGCGGGCCGCCCGGCGGTTCAGACAACTACCCGCAATTTCGCGAAGCTCAGCAGCAACACCCGCTCGCCCGCTTTCTCGAAGGCGATGGTGGCTTTGCGTTCCGTGCCGTTCACATCTACAGCTTTAACCGTGCCAAATCCGAATTTTGCATGCTCAACCCGCTGGCCAGCCGCCAACTCGGCCGTGCTGGTGGGCGCGAAGTCTGAAGAGGGCGTGTGCGAAACGGTTGGCTGGGGGACCTGCGAACGGGCGGTTTTCTGCGCCAGCGATCGCACAAAGTTCATAGAACCCGACGAAGTGCTTTCACTGCGGTCGCGCTCGGGCCGGTCGAAATCCGTCCGGCTCGGTGCCGACCGAAGTTTCGACAGTTTCATGTACTTCTGGTCGATCTCCATCAGAAACCGGCTGGGCTCACACATTTTCAGCCGTCCATAATGGTACCGCGTTTCGGCATAAGAGACTGTCAGGCGTTTTTCCGCGCGGGTAACGGCTACGTAAAACAAGCGACGCTCTTCTTCGAGGTCATTACGGCTCTCGAGCATCATTTGGCTCGGGAACAAGTCTTCTTCCAGCCCAACGATGTGAACGTTCTTGAACTCAAGTCCTTTAGCCGCGTGGATGGTCATCAGCGTCACCTTATCGTTGTCGCCATCCTCTTCCTTTTCATCGGCCGTGGTGAGCAGCGAAACGGACTGAAGGAACGCACTCAGGCTTTTTTCTTCATTGTCCGGGTTATCGACAAACTCTTTGATGGCATTCAGCAATTCCTGTACGTTTTCGTACCGGGCCAGCCCTTCCACCGTTTTATCGTCGTACAGTTCCTTGAGCAAACCCGATGTTTTGGCAATGTGCGAGGCTACTTCAAACGCATCTTTCTGATCGAGCAGGAGTTTGTAACTCTTGATCAGGTTCGCAAAGCCTTCAATAGGAA
Organism: Spirosoma pulveris; assembly: GCF_054781875.1. Classification (NCBI taxonomy): domain Bacteria; kingdom Pseudomonadati; phylum Bacteroidota; class Cytophagia; order Cytophagales; family Cytophagaceae; genus Spirosoma; species Spirosoma pulveris. The sequence continues at coordinate 125,152 of NZ_BAAGTO010000009.1, read as the reverse complement.
TTTCCGAGCGACCTGCTACGTGCTGACCAATATTGGACACGATTTCCCAGATTGATTCCTCCTTTTCGGCAGCTATAACACTAAGTTTGGCAATGGTCGTGTCGCCAATACCGCGCTTGGGGAGGTTGATGATGCGCTTAAAGGCTTCTTCATCCTGTTGGTTGACCGTGAAGCGCAGGTAGCCAATCAAATCTTTGATCTCTTTCCGCTGGTAGAACGACAGACCACCAATGATCCGGTACTTGATGCTCACTTTGCGCAGTGCTTCTTCAAAAGCCCGCGACTGGGCGTTGGTCCGGTACAGAATGGCAAAGTCATTGTTGGTCAGCGACTCGTTCATCTTTGCTTCGAAAATAGACGAGGCTACCAGACGCCCTTCTTCGTTATCCGACGAAGCTTTGATCAGGTCGATAAGCGGACCGTCTTCATTGGCCGTAAAGACCGACTTCTCCAACTGGTTTTTGTTCCGGGAAATAATAGAGTTCGCGGCTTCTACAATGGTCTTGGTGGAGCGGTAATTCTGCTCCAGCTTTACAATTTTGACGTTCTCCTTGCCGTAATCGCGCTGGAAGTTGAGGATATTCTCGATGTTGGCTCCCCGGAACGCATAAATACTCTGGGCATCGTCGCCCACGATACAGATGTTCTGGTGAACGGCCGCCAGTTTGCGCGTGATGAGGTACTGCGAAACGTTGGTATCCTGAAACTCATCGACCATCACATGCTGAAACTTGTGCTGGTACTTGTGCAGAATATCCAGATGATCGCGGAACAGCACGTTGGTATTGAACAGCAGGTCATCGAAGTCCATGGCGTTAGCCGCAAAACACCGCAGCGCGTACTGTTTGTAAATCTTTCCAATGTGCGGCATCCGCGCCGATTCGTCGTCGGCCTGAATAACTGCGTTATTAATGTAGTCTTCCGGTCCGATAAGCCGGTTTTTAGCGCCGGAAATGCGGCTAAAAACGCTGTTGACCCGGTACACTTTATCATCCAGCGCCATTTCTTTTATGATACTGCGCAGCAACGACTTGGAATCGTCGGTATCGTAAATGGAGAAATTGCTGGTATAGCCAATGGCTTTGGCTTCAATGCGCAGAATTTTGGCAAAGACGGAGTGGAACGTGCCCATCCAGATGTTGCGGGCTTCGGTCCCAACCACCTTTTCGATCCGGTTCCGCATCTCACCAGCCGCCTTATTGGTAAACGTCAGCGACAGAATTCGGAATGGGTCAATGCCGGTTTCGATGAGGTGAGCAATGCGGTACGTCAATACGCGGGTTTTTCCCGAACCTGCTCCGGCTATAATCATCAGCGGGCCACTGCCGTGCATGACGGCTTCCCGCTGGGGGTCATTTAATCCTGAAATATAATCAACCATTCGGCTCGTATCTCTTCCTTCTATAACAAGTAAAAGTACGAAAAAATTTGGTTGGGGTGGAGGAGGAAATCGGCTGAGCGCTATACAAACTCACCCATATCGATGCCCATCACGTCTGAAACAGACGAGGCTGTGGCGGCTCCGCCGTCGCCTTTCCGGTAGCGAAACCACTCGCGGCTTTTATAGTTGTAGACAAAGCCTTCGAGAATGCCGTACTCAGTGTCTTCGATGAGTCGAATGACTTTTTTCAAGTCGTTGTTAACACCCCGGTTAGTACAAACTTCAATAATGATACGAGTCTGTTCTAGGTTCTCGTCAAACAGGATCACATCGGGTACCGGAAAACCCGGCCCTTCGTCTAAGGGTGTTTCGGGAAGCGGAATGAGCACTATTGTCTTTTTGTGATAATACAGCACGCCTAATTCAACGGTTAGCTTGCTGATGATGCGCTGATGACCAAACGGAGAATTGGTGCCATCGTCATGAGCCAGAGAGGGCGAATTATAATTTTGTTCGTACATAGCTGTTAGACGAATTTGGTGCTCTAAGTTACAGAAAAACAGCGCCTAAGGTGAGCGGCTGCAAAAACGTTGTCTTTTTCTGAATTATTGTGCAACATTTCAGAAATTCATGCCTCTTTCTATCGATAACAACCTAAAAACCACCCCGAGACGCTGAATCTGTTGGAATCGAACCGAAATCATGACGGTGCACCGGTCGGACCGCCTTACCCGGACCGTCATGCCGACCTGGTCAAACGCTGCCAACAGGGTGAGCGACGAGCGCAGTATGACCTGTATCAGCAATACGTGAAGGCGATGTACAACGTTTGCCTGCGGATTGTGAACCACGAGGCCGAAGCGGAAGATGTATTGCAGGAGGCTTTCATGGACGCCTTCAGTCATATCAACTCGTTTCGGGGCCAGAGTACGTTTGGCGCGTGGTTGAAGCAGATTGTCGTGCATCGGGCCATCAATCATTTGCGTACAAGGCGGTTGGAACTGGTCGATATGGAGTCGCACCGGCTGGGTGAGGACGATGGACTCGACTATGCCGACGCTGAACCCTACGACGAAGAAGGTACACAACTGGAAGTCGAGCGGGTGAAGCGGGCGATGCAGCAACTGCCGGAAGGGTACCGGGTCGTGTTATCACTGTACTTATTTGAAGGATATGACCACGAAGAAATCGGGAATGTCCTGAACATAAGTGAAACCACCTCGCGAACGCAGTATTTACGCGGCAAAAAACGATTGCTGGAGTTATTATAAGTACTGTGCTGAACGAGGGCCGCAAACGAAGAGTACAACGAACAAATACGAACGACGAGTCACTAGATTCGACACCAGGAAAATGAAAAAAGATAATCTTGAACGCTTCGTCCGCGATAATCGCGAAGCTTTTGACGACAAGGAGCCACCCAATAGTTTGTGGCAGAAAATAGAAGCTGGTTTGGACAAGCAGCAAGCCGACCGCGATACGCCGTTCCGTCAGATTCACATTAACCCTGTTCAAACAGGCAGTGAGGAATACGGAGCGTCGAAAACGATACCGTCGAAAACCGATACTGGCCGCTCCCGATTTGCTGGCAGGCAGATTGGCTGGCCCTCGCTCGACTGGCGGGTGGCGGCTTCGGTGGCGGTGCTGCTGCTGGCGGGTGCTTTTCTGTACATGAACCATGAGTATGGCGTTGCGCATCAGCCGGAGGTTGTAGCGGCCAGTCCGTTGTATGCCAAAGAGGTGGTCCATTATACCGAGTTGATTGACGTAAAGCGGGCCGAGCTGAAGCAAATGACGGGAGATAACCCGGCTTTGTATCAGGAGTTTGCCTCCGACCTCGACCGGCTCGAAAAGTCATACAAATTGTTAAAGTCAGACTTACCCAAAAACCCAAACCAGGAAGTGCTTATTCAGGCCATGATACAGAATTTGCAACTCCAGATTAACCTGCTGAATGAACAGTTGCATGTTATTGACCGCATTAAACAACAAACTCATGAAAATCCTGTGTAGTCTATTGCTGTGCCTGTTACCAATGCTCACCTGGGCCGAGGAGCATGAAGGATTTGGCGCAATCGAAAAGAAGAAAACGATTATCAAATTGTTCGATGTGAGCAGTAATGATAATTTGGTAGTCGACAACCAGTTCGGTCAGGTATCGGTTGGGCTGTGGGATAAAAGCGAAATTCGGGTGCAGATCACCATTATCGCCAATTCAGACTCCGACGAGCGGGTGCAAAAGTTCATGGATGCTGTTTCCATTGAAGAGAAAAGATCCGGCAACCAGATTACCGTCCGCACCAATTTCAGCCAGAGTAGTGTGTCGAACTGGAGTTTGGGTAAATGGAAAGAAGGCGGTGAGCGCAACTTCGTTAAGATCAATTATGAAGTCATGATGCCCCGACAAAACGCGCTGACTGTCCGGAACCGTTTTGGTGATACCAGCATCCCCGCTTTTCAGGCGCCTTTAACCGTATATAGCCGCTATGGTAACTTTAGCGCCGATGAGTTAACCAGCCGCCAGAACGACATCGATGTGGCTTATGGTAAGGCGGACATTGGCAACATAGGACAAGGGAAAGTGGATATGGCTTACGGTAGTCTGGAACTGTCCAAAGCCAACGTGCTGGTGCTGACCAACAAATTTGGAAAAATGAATATTGGCGATGTAGGTAAGCTGGATGCAGATATCAATTACTCGGGTGCTAAAATTGGTACCATTCGGGAATCAGGCAAGATCAAAATTGAGTTCTCGAACGGTTTCCGGATCGAACAGCTACCCAAAAGTGCGGATAACCTGAACATTCAGGCGTCCTATTCGTCGGTCGGTCTGCCGCTGGACAATAGCAACGACTGCGACTTCGATGTGACCGTAAGCTACGGCAATTTCAATTACGGGTCCGGGTCAACGATGCACTTCTCCAGTCAACCTAACGACAATGACAGTCACCGCGGCCCGCGGCTTACCAAGCAGTACATTGGTAAAGTTGGCAATGGTTCGGGCACCAAAGTAAGGGTTGTATCGAAATTTGGTAATGTAAGCTTCAGATAGACAGCTGATTTAATCAGAAATATACAGGGATAGGCAGGATGTATATATATTTCGGGTATGACATTACTTACCCGACCCGTAACATTCTCCATAAGGCTGCTATACTGTCTATTCTTTTTGTCCGGATTTGCGGCCCTATTATATCAGGTAATCTGGCAGCGGCTGCTGGTTTTCTATACCGGCTCCGACACCGTCAGCATCAGCCTCATCGTATCAGCCTTCATGACCGGCCTCGGCCTGGGCTACCTCTTTGGAGGACGCCTGGCCGACCGGGCGCTGGCGGCCCGCAACCTGCGTTATTTTCTATGGGCCGAAGCGGGCATCATGGGGTTTGCCGCCATCAGCAAGTGGGTTTTGTATGACATCCTCTACGTCAACAGCCCAATCGACAATGCCAGCCCCGTTGTCATGTATGCTGTGGTCTTTGGCGTGTTGCTGCTACCCACCTTTCTGATGGGTTTCTCGCTTCCGGCTTTATCAAGGGCATTCCAGTTTAGCGATGGCCCCGCTCAGGGCCGCTACATCAGCCTGCTTTACTTTGCAAACACACTGGGGGCGGCAGTAGGGGCGTTCGTTACCGGCTTCCTGCTGGTTCGTTGGATAGGCTATGAGTCCTCCATCTGGGTCGGGGTATTCTTCAATGGGTTATGCGTAGTGGGCGCACTCTGGTTGGGACGACGGCTGCATCAGTCGGCCGGCTTTCGGCAGCACACCAACAACTCAGCATCCGCCCCGTTACAATTTACACCGGCTTTAACGTTCTGGTCGGTGCAGTACGGCCTGTCTGGGTTGGCTGCACTTTCGCTGGAGTTGATCTGGTTCCGGGTTCTGGAGTCACTGATCAAATCTGTTTCGCTAACCTTCTCCATGCTGCTGGCGGTCTATCTGGGCTCCATGGCACTGGGTACGCTGGTGGGAGTTGGCCTGAGCAGGAGACTCTCCTTACGGGCGCCGGTGCGTCGGGAGCGCCTGTTTTTATGGGCACAAACGGGCCTGTATATTTATACCGCGGCATCAATAGGCCTGTTCGTTCAGGCCATCGGACGCGTTTCTGCGCTCGATTTTCTCTGGAATTATTTTAAAAGTGGGGAGCCAGTTCTATCTCCGAGCTTTGCCATTGTCACCTATGGGCTCATTCCCCTGTTTTTGCTGTTTGTACCCACCTTTTTGATGGGGTTAAGCTTTGCGCTATCGCAATCGCTGATTCAGGACCGGTTTGAAGAGGTAGGACGTAAAATAGGCTGGCTGCAATTCGTTAATATCGTCGGCTCGGCACTGGGGGCCTGGTTGGTTACGTGGGTCGGCTTCCCGATTCTGGGTACAGCCATGCTGCTTAAACTCATTGCCGGGCTTGGCCTGGTTTACGGATTTGTGCTGTTTGCCCGTCGGCATCTCAACGCGCTGGCCGTATCTGTGCTGACGGTTGTTCAAATCATGGCCCTCCTGTTAATTCCGGGTAATACCATCCTTTGGCAACGCCTGAACGGTGTCGATACGCCAACCGATCTGCTGTTCAACGAGAACGAATCGGGCGTATCGGTCATTAAATTTATGCCCGGCCGTCAATCGGGCATTGTATTTGTCAACGGTCTTGGTCAAAGTGCTTTGCCTTATTCAATTGACGATGTACACACGTTGCTGGGCGGTCTGCCCGTAATGATGCACCCCAACCCGGAACGCGTCGCCGTAATTGGGTTAGGATCGGCCGGAACCGTTCAGGGCATCGGTGGCCGGGCTGAAACCCGACAAATCGACTGTTTCGAGATCGTTAGTAATCAGGCCCAAATCCTGGCGGACTATGGCGTACAGGCCAAAGACAGCAGTGTCAACAACGTACTGTCGGACAGTCGACTCAAACTTATTTTTCGCGATGGTCGGTACGCGCTCCAGCATAGCCCTGACACTTATGATGTGATCGAGGCAGATGCCCTCCGGCCAACATCGGCTTTTTCGGGGAATATTTATTCGAGAGAATACTTCGAGTTACTTCGGTCGAGGTTACGGCCGGGTGGGTATGCGGTTACCTGGTCTCCTACGGTGCGTATCCGCAACACGTTCCAGACGGTATTCCCGTACATTGTTTATGTCGATGACTTAGTCCTGATTGGCAGTAATAAACCCATCACGATCGACTGGAACGCCATTCAACAACGGGCCATGACTAGCTTCAGCCAGGCTCATTATAAATCGGCAGGTATTGATCTATGGAAGATTTTGACCCGCTATCGATCACATACTCACTTAATACCGGGAAATCAGCCGGTGGGCCGGGAGATCAATACAGACCTATTCCCCAAAGATGAATACAGTATCCGGCAGCGGGACAAAGCGCAGTAAGTAAACTCGATAATAATTGCAGGTAATCAGAGAGAGAGCTGGCAGAGCGACTACGATAGCCTCTCAATAACTCCCCTATGCTGAGGGAACTCCGCCAGCAGCTTCTCACGGCTGGCCATTTCGAAATCGGCAAAGTCGAAACCGGGTGCTACCGTGCAACCGACCAGTGAGAAGTCAACCCCCGCTGCGGGCGCAGACCCGAACCAGCAACCCGCCGGAACGACCGCCTGAAATACGTCACCTTTTTCTGGGTTGTTGCCCAGCCGGACAACCGTTAGCTCGCCGGTTGGGGTAATTACAAAAATCTCCAGTGCTCCACCCGCATAAAAATGCCAGACTTCGTCGGATGCGATCCGGTGCAGGGCCGATACATGATGGCTTTCGAGCAGAAAATAAATCGCCGTACCAAACGAACGTGCTCCGCCAAATCGACCCGGCAAAGCAGACTCAGGGATGGTCTCGGCTGAGCGGTACGTCTCTACAAAATAGCCTCCTTCCGGATGGGGCTGCATATGGAAGGTTCGAACGTAGTAAGCGGCTGTCATAATGGCGAATGAGTGAAAGAGCGAATGAGTGAACGCGTGTTGCTTTGATAGGCCACGCGTTCACTCATTCGCTCTTTCACTGTTTTACTTTTATTGCGCTGCTTTTACAACCGTCAGGAAATCGCGGGACTTGAGCGAAGCACCACCGATGAGGCCACCATCAACGTCGGGGCGGGCGAAAAGCTCTTCGGCGTTCTGCGCGTTGGCGCTGCCCCCGTACAAAATGGTCGTGTCCTGCGCAACGGTATCGCCGTACTGACCGGCAATGTGTTGGCGAAGTTCAAAATGCATGTCCTGCGCCTGGGCCGATGAAGCCGTCAGCCCGGTACCGATGGCCCAGATGGGTTCGTAGGCGATAACGATATTGGCGAAGGACTCGGCCGAGAGGTGAAACAGGCTTTCCGTAATTTGATCTTTCACGAAGGCAACGTAATCGCCGTTTTCGCGAAGGTCGCGGGATTCACCGCAGCAGAAAATAGGCTTCAGACCATTCTCCAGAGCAATGTTTACCTTTTCGGCCAACTGGGCGTTGGTTTCATTGAAGTACTGCCGCCGTTCGCTGTGTCCCAGAATGACGTACTCAACGCCGATGGACTGAAGCATAGGTGCTGAAATTTCACCCGTGTAAGCACCGGATGCTTTCTCATGGCAGTTCTGAGCACCCAGCGCAACCTTACCGCCCTGGGTCACGTATTGCCGGGCAGTAGCCAGATACAGCGCAGGTGGGCAAAGGACTACCTCTACATCGCCGGTTACTTCATCCTTAACCATATTGATTACCTCCGATAGCAAGGCTGTTGCTTCTTCGGCTGTCTTATTCATTTTCCAGTTTCCGGCAACGATTTTTTTCCGCATAATCAATTAATAATGAGTTCAGAACCAATAAATAAACCCCTAGAAACAGTCGTTTCTTTGTCAATTCGGGACGAAATTAGAACATTTCAGCCGAACACCCGGCCCGTACTGTTACTAAAATTTGTTTAGCGGGTCGCTGGGGGGCTAAACCATTCATACACAGAAAAAACCAATCGATATAATCTTGTGTTATTCGGATAAAAAAATGCGTAATTTTAATGTAAGATAATCTCTATATGAAAACGCTGGTATTGATAATCGGGCTGTTATGCACCTGCGCGGTCACGCGGGGCGACGATCACCAGCAGGGAATACCTGACAAGGAGCGTTACGGTTTTTTCATCACCGGAAATCGAACCTGGACCCGCATCCCGTTCCAACTTCACTCGAACCTGATCATCGTTCCGGTACGCATCAACGAATCCGACACGCTGCGATTTATTCTGGACACAGGCGTAAGCAATACCATCATTACTGACCCCAATGCGTTTGCTAAAAAGCCGCTGACGCTTACCCGAAAAGTGAAAATCAGTGGGGCTGGTGAAGGGGGGAGTTTGACAGCCTCAATCGCCATCGATAACACGTTGAGCATGGGCGGGCTTCGGGCTGCGCATCATAACCTGGTCATTCTCGACGAAGATGTTCTAAAACTGTCGGAGTATGTAGGCACGCCCGTTCATGGCATCTTTGGCTACGAGGTCTTTGCCAATTTTGTGGTCAATGTCGATTTTCAGCGTCGGGAAATAACCCTGATGAAGCCGGAAAAGTACACGTACCGAAAGCGTAAAGGCGATCGCTATCCAATTACCATTCAGGATACAAAAGCCTATACCGACGCATTATCTGTGTTTGACGGCGAGAAAAGTTTGCCCTTACGGGTAGTACTGGATACGGGGGCGGGCCATGCCTTGCTGCTTGACCGTTCGCGAAGTACGGCTGCCATGCCCATGCCCGCCAAGAGCATTCGGGCACAATTGGGCCGGGGCCTCAACGGGGTTATCAATGGCGTAATGGGCCGTATTCAGAAAGTTCGGTTTGGCCGGTATGAGCTGGATAACATTCTGGCGTCATTTCCAGACAGCATGGCCTTTGGCATGAAACTAGTCGATATGCCGGAACGACAGGGTAATGTGGGCTGTGAGCTGCTGCGACGCTTCAACGTTACCTTCAACTATACGGATCGATACATTGTCATGAAGCCCATCAAACGGCTCATGCGCGAGAGTTTTGAGCACGATATGAGCGGTATGGAACTCCGCGCCAAAGGTGAACGGCTTCGAAATTATTATGTCGATAAAGTCGTCGACGGCTCCCCGGCCGATATGGCTGGTTTACGGGAAGGCGATGAAGTTCTGTTCGTTAATAATACTTCGGCCAGCGAGCTGACGGTTAGTGATATATACAAAATTCTTCAGAAGGGAGAAGGGAAGGAAGTTTCTATACTGGTCCGGCGAAACGGACAGATTATTTTAACAAGCTTTGTGCTGAAGCGACTTATCTAAACGATAGTGCGGGCGGTGCATCGCCTTGTAACCGTGTGCGGCTCATGCGGCTACTCAACCCGCTCCAGCTTGAATCGAAAAGTTGTTCCTTTATCGACTTTGCTCATTACGGAAATCTTCGCTTTGTGGGCGTTCAGGATGTGTTTTACGATGGCGAGGCCCAGACCCGTACCGCCCCGGTCCTTGGAACGGCTTTTTTCGATCCGGTAAAACCGCTCAAAAATCCGGCTCAGGTGTTCGGGAGGAATACCAGGGCCATCGTCGCGGATGGAAACAAGAATAAATTTTTTGTCTTCTTCCAGATTGACCTGCACATGCCCGTTTTCGTTCCCGTATTTAACCGCATTTTCGATCAGGTTGGTCATCACCTGCAGAATACGCTGCGCATCGGCTTTTACCCAAACGGGACCGGGGGGCGTGCTTTTTAACGCCAGCGATGTTCGCTTGGCGTGGGCAATTTTCTCAAGCTGTTCAAAGATTTCGTGCGTCACGTGGGCCAGATCGACCCGCTCGAAATTCATTTTTACTTCGCCCGTTTCCAGTTGCGAAAGCGCTACCAGGTCTTTTACCAGCGCATCCAGACCATCCAGGCTTTTGGCTGCTTTCGAAAGAAATTTATCCCGTACCCGTTCGTCATCGACTGCCCCGTCGATCAGCGTATGGATAAATCCCTGGGCGGCAAAAATGGGCGTCTTTAATTCGTGCGATACATCGGCCAGAAACTCCCGCCGAAACAGCTCCAGGCGTTTCAGTTCATCGATTTCCTTTTGCTTTTTGGCCACGTAAACGAAAATCTCGTCGTTCAGCTTTTTGAACGGATTCGTGTTTTTGATGATGGCCTTCCGGGAGATGTTAAAGTCGCGGATTTTTAATTTGTGGATGGTCTTGTACATCTTGTTCACTTCGCGGAATACGAGTAACTCGATCGCGTACAGAACCAGAAAAAACGAAATGGCAAAGGAGGAAAGACCTGCAACAAACAAGATATTGCTGGTAGCCCCATCGACAAACGACAGGAATATCAGCGTCATGGCCGAAATCAGGCAGGCCAGCAAAAGTGCAATGATACGGGGACTAAGAGACATGGGGCAAAGAAAGGTGAAAGCGTGAAAGAGTGAAAGAGCGAATGCGTGAAATCGGACCACCATTTCACGCATTCGCTCTTTCACTCTTTCACGCTTTATTCAGGCTGGTCGGTGAACATATACCCGACTCCCTTCAGCGTACGGATGTGGGTATCGCCAATTTTTTCGCGGAGTTTCCGGATGTGAACGTCTACCGTACGTTCGAGAACGTAGATGTCGGCTCCCCAAATTTTTTGCAGTAACTCCTCCCGGCTGCACACCTTGTTTGGGTGCTGGGCGAGGAAAAACAACAGTTCAAATTCTTTCTTGGGCAGAATAACCTGCTTGTCGTTCTGGCTGACCGAGTAATTTTTGCGGTTGATGAGCAGATCGGCAATCAGGATCTGTTCACCCGGATCGGCTTTCTGGGCTTCTCGACGGAACAGCGCGTTGATGCGGCTCATCAGGGCGCGGGGCTTGATGGGTTTGGTAATGTAATCATCGGCTCCAACGTCAAACGCGGCTACTTCAGAATATTCCTCAGAACGGGCTGTCAGATAGAGAATATACGTCTGGCGGAGTTCGGGAATGTCGCGAAGTTGCCGACCGGCTTCAATGCCATCCAGATGGGGCATCATGATATCCAGCAGGACTAATTCGGGCATGTATGTTCTGGCGACCTCAAGGGCTTTGCGGCCGTCGGTTGCAGTGCGAACATCGTAGCCTTCTTTAGACAGATTGTATTCGAGCATCTCCAGGATGTCGGCGTCATCGTCAACGACTAGAACGCGGTGTAATGGTTGAGCAGCTTTAGCAGCACTCATACGAAGTGAAGTTGGTAAGAATCGTTTATCCGTTGGTACCTCTTTTAATCCATCGGTAGCCCGAAGTTACGCGGCTTATCCGCAACGTTACGAATCACTAATGCATACTTAACAAAAACTTAACAGCTATTTCCTGCTTGGCCCCTTCTCCCGACAATTGATTTTGAGTTCATTAATTCCCCATTAAGCTCGACAAACTATCTGAACAAAGCGAAAGGATACGAGTTGGTTACAACGGTAAGCTATCCAAATTTAAACGAAAATTAGCATTAAACTACCGAGTTGTTTTTACTTGCATTATGAATATTCGCTCCCGGGAAATCGAACTCCCACCGTACGCAAAACTTGTTTGTGTGCTGTTATCGCTGGTTATTATTGTCTATGGCTTACATGAGTTACAGGGTTTACTGATCCCACTGGTTTTTGCCATCCTGTTTTCCGTTTTACTGTTTCCTCTGGTGCAGCGGCTCGAAAACTGGGGCGTTCCGAGAATACTATCCATTGTTATTTGCCTGCTACTGGCTTTGGGTGCCTTGACGGCTTTGTTCTGGGGGGTGTCGGTCCAAATCAGTAGCTTCTCGGAAGTGATACCACAGTTTGTCAAGCGCGGAAGTCAGTACATCGACAGTATTCAGACCTTTGCCGACGAACAACTGAATATCGACCGCAAGCGGCAGGTATCCGAAATCAAAAAATACCTGAATCAAGCGCTGGCTGAGGGGGGAACCATTTTAACGACGACGTTGCTGGCGACCACCAGTATTCTGACAAACCTGTTTCTGGTCTTATTATTTGCCTTCTTTTTTCTACTGTACCGCGACTTCTTTCGCTCTTTCTTCTACAAAGTGTTCGAAGATACCCGCCGATCGAAGATCGACGATGTCATGAGCGGTATTTACGAAGTCGTTAAAGATTACCTGGCCGGCCTGGTACTGGTGATTCTGATCATCGGCACTTTAATGACGGTCGGGCTACTCATCCTGGGAGTAGATTACGCCATTTTCTTTGGCTTTTTTGGGGCCTGTCTGGTGCTGATTCCCTACTTCGGTATTTCGATGGGCTCGTTGTTACCGGCGGCCTACACGCTTGTCACGCAGGATAACCCGCTCAAAGCATTGGGCGTCATCGGGGTCTTCCTGTTTGTACAAACGCTGGAAGGAAATTTCATCACGCCGTACATTGTGGGGTCTAAAGTGAGTATCAACCCACTGGCGGCCATCGTTGTGCTGATTTTGTGGGAAAACGTTTGGGGGTTACCGGGCCTGATCTTAGCCTTGCCCATGACGGCCATCATAAAAGTTATTTTCGATTCTGTAGAAGCCCTCAAACCATACGGCTTCGTGATCGGCGAAGCCGAAAAGCCACGCCCACCCATCAAAAACCTCCAGGAACTAGCCGACCAGCTACCCAAACGAGCCAAGAAAGTCGGGAAGGTGGAGGAGAAAAATTAATTATCAATGATAGAATGAGTGAGTATTTTATGGAAGCCGTTCACTCATTCTATCCTTCATTCATTGATAATTAAAAATTTAGTGGGTCGAGGTTTTTGAAGTGGCCGTTCATGCGAATGCGCTGTTTGGTACGCTCCATGTCCGACACCACGGGAAGTACGTTGTTGAGGTGCTGGATGAGGAAAAGCTGGCGTTCGGCTTCCGTTTCGAGGGTTAACAGTTCGTATTCCTGCTCAATGGACAGCCCGACTTTATGCGCCACCTTGTAGGATAAGTTTTCGGATGTGGCGGAGTAATCCGTTTCAATTTGCAAGAGGTTGTACAAGCGTTCCAGCCGTTCGGTCAGGGCCGATGCGTGGGCGCTGTAACTGTCGCCGGGGGGTACTAACTCCACCTCACCACCGGCGTATAATTTGCCGGGTATCGGATTTTCAAAATTTACGAGTTTAAAAACGCCTAAGCCTTTCGACTTGATGTCCATTCGGCCGTCGGGGTAGCGTTTATGCAGCGTGGTGACGTGCATTTCGGTACCGTAGCCGGGAAGTTTGTTGTTGATGAAGGCCGGAATACCAAATGTCCGCTCTTCATCCAGGCATTCGTTGATGAGCTGGCGGTAGCGTGGTTCAAAAATATGCAGATTCAAATCCTCGCCAGGATAAACAATCAGGTTAAGCGGGAACAGGGAGAGCGTCTTTTCCATAGCGACGAAAAGGTACGGGTTTTTAGTTAAAAAGGGCGTCTGATTCCAGAAAACGAACGTTTCTCGATCGTGCTTCCGCATAAATTGGGTCGGCAAGGTAGCCCAGTCCCGTTACATCCGACATGCAATCTGTTACCAAAATAAGTTTCGGGACAAGTTCCGGGGCAAAATCCAGTATTTGCTTGAGACTGTTTGCTACACAGTGCGATTTTGCTTCGCCCATCAGGTAAATACAGTCAAAACGGGTCAGATCCGCGATGAGCGCCCTATTGAGCTGCGTTTCGGGTACGGCTGCATCCGGTACCTGAGCCCGGAAAATACCGAAGTGTTCGGACAGCGGATACAGCCCTTTTTGTACCGCCACGTAATCGAGGTCCCGCTGCTGTGACCAATTCTTGAGCGCGTCGAGCAACGTATCATGCAGGGCTGCCCCACGCGAGCCAATCAGGCAATGTTCGGGCCAGATAAAGTGCGCAAACTGCCCATCGGCTTCGAGATTGTGAATGTAAGCAATGGCTTTTTCGGGTGAGAAACGGGGTATCCATCGGCCCGCATCGACCTCCTCGCCCGAAATACGGGTAAACGGTGCCGGGTGCTTGCCCGATGCATCGTGCCAGAAAAGTGGGTGCGCAATATCGAGAACCTGGTGCGTGTCGAGCGTAACGACAATGTGATCGATCTGATCGGCGTGGTTTCGAATCAGCGCCGACATGCGCTCAACATCCTGCTCCGCTCCGGGTACAAACAGGGCACCCTGAGGATGGCAGAAATCGAACTGAGTGTCTATGATGAGAAAGACATTTGTCATGTTTTAACGTATCTTGCCAATACACAGCCATCTTCTTTGTATCAGCGTATGAAAACTTTCTATTCACTATTAATGGTCCTGATAATGTCGGGACTAGTTTCGGCACAAGGTATAGTTTTTGAAAAAGGCAGTTGGGCCGATGCCGTAAAGAAAGCTAAAAAAGAGAAAAAACTGTTGTTCTTGCACCTCGATAATCCCGGCTGCGGGGGGTGTGGTGAAGTAGCGTCGGTAGCCTTCAGAAGCCCACTGGTACGGGAGAAGTTCGCCCTACATTTCATTAGTTTCCGGACGAATGGAACCGCGGGGATCGGCAAAGAGCTGGTTGAAAAACTACAGGTCGAGTGTACGCCCTCATCGGTGTATCTGGATGCGGACGAGAATCCGCTGGCTCGCTACTGTGGTACCACCACGTTCGACCGGATTTACCTCGAAAAAGCCGAAGAAGCACTCACCCGGCATCAGGAGCGACCGCTGAAAGTCATGGCAGAAGCCTATGCCAAAGGGGAGCGGTCATCGGCATTTATGCGCGCCTACATAAACCGGTTGCGTGAATTGGGCCTGTCGAATACTGAGCCGCTGGATGCGTTTGTGGCCAGCCTTCCGGCAGACTCCCTACAATCCGGGTCGTTACTCCGGTTTATTTTCGACCAGGCACCCGTAGTAGGCAGTCAGGCCGATCAAATATTCCGTCGTAACTACGCCATGACGGATAGTCTCTATAAAGCGGTTGGGTGGAACAGAGCCGTTGAGCTTAATGGTCAGATTACAAATAACTCCCTGCGAAAAGCCATTAAGGACCATGACGTCGAATTAGCCATGAAGACGGCAATCTTCAGACTAAGAACCTACAATAATGACTATAAAAATGGAAGGGCGGCTCACGACTGGGTTCTGATGCGCTATTTCCGGGGTATTCAGGATACACTTCAATACTTACGAATGGCATCCGATTACTACGATAAGCAGTTCATGACTGCCCGAGTCGACTCGATTCAGAAACTGGACGAGCTGGACAGCCAGCGCCGAATGCGGGGCGAGTTGCCAGGGTCGAGCAGACCGCTTACCCGGCCCAACGCTCCCGTACAGGTGGTTCAGGTAATGGCATTTCCGAACACCCAGCGGTTTGTGAGCGCGCTCAACCAGGCCGCCTGGGAATTTCAGGAGCTAACGCGCGACCCGGTTTACCTCAACAAAGCCCTCAGTTGGTCGAAGCGAAGTCTTGAGTACCGCGAAGACGGGAGCCTGCTGGATACCTACGCGCATATTCTGTACTGGCTGGGTCGCAAAGAAGAGGCTCTGGAATGGCAGACGAAAGCTGTGAAAAAAGAAAAAGATCGTAACTCACCCATGGTAACGTCGCTGGAAGAGTCATTGAAAAAGATGAAAGCCGGGACGTTATAGCGAAACCATATCGGTAGTTTCTAAGAGGGTAAGCCAAACAGCTTGCCCTTTTTCGTTACTTTGATGTATGAATTACATTGAACTACAACTCCGTCTGTCGCCCGACTATACCGACATCCTCACCGCCGAACTCGCCGAACTTGGGTATGAGTCATTTGTCGAAACCGACGAGGGACTGAACGCCTACATTACAGAGCCTGACTTCAACGAGGAGGCCATTCCTGAACTGATTGCGAAATACGCCGATCAAACTGCAATAGCTTATGAAGTCAATTCGTTAGAAAAGCGAAACTGGAACGCCGAGTGGGAGAGAGATTATGAGCCGATAGAAGTTGCCGACCAGGTCCGGGTCCGGGCGTCCTTCCATGAGTCGGATGCCCGGTTTCGTTACGACATTGTCATTAACCCGAAGATGTCGTTTGGAACGGGCCACCACGAAACCACAGCCATGATGATGGAGCAGCAGCTTGGTCTCGATTTCTCGGGCAAAACGGTGCTCGATGTGGGCAGCGGAACCGGCATTCTGGCGATTCTGGCCGCGAAAATGGGTGCTGCGAACGTACTGGCGTTCGATATTGAAGAGTGGGCCGTTGAAAATGCCCGCGAAAACGCCGAGCTGAACAGCTGCCCGCAAATCACGGTATTTCAGGGGACGATCGATGACATAAACTCACCGAACAACATACTCGACTGGACACCCGCTGTTTTTGACAGTATACTGGCCAATATCAACCGAAATGTACTGCTCCGCGAAATTCCGATTTACACCGATCTTTTAAAAGAAGACGGCTATTTGCTGGTGAGTGGTTTCTACGAACATGATGCGGTCGATATCGAACAGAAAGCCCGCGAATCTGGTCTAACGCCCGTGAAGGGGATGGCAATTCGGGAGTGGACATCATTGTTGTTTCAGAAATCAACGTTGGTACCGGGTGTTTTATAAACATCTGTAAGACTTGACAACAAATCAATGGACGCCTTCATCATTTAATAAACGTTGATGGGAACGCCGGCCTGACTGCGTTTACATCGGCTATAAGCTATATGAATCGGATACAGTACAGCCTTATTGTTGCTTTCCTGAGCATTACCAGCGCCTTTGGGCAGGCGGTTCGGCTTTCGGACAAGCCCGACCAGTTTGTGGCCGAGGTGCAGAAACTGATGGCCACGGGCGGACCGGTGGCCGTTCGGGCCGGTACGAACCTGCAATCGCTCTGGTCGGAGAATAAGCTGTCGGCGCAGCAGCAGGAGCGGGTCATGGTGCTAAGCCGGAAGATGAACCAGAAACGGCTTCAGGCAGCTACGCATTTCGGACCCTTCTACGAGTCGCTTTACCTGGCCGCACAGCAGCCATCCGGCGGTAATGTCGATGGGATTCTGACTATCGCCGAAAAGCTGTTCGAGGCCAACGATCCGAAAGTCTTCGCCAAAAGTCTGGAAACAACCCGGCGGTTTATGGAGCGTCAGGAGCTGTATGCCGGTTCGTACAACAAGCTCTACGCCCTGGGTGGCTCGTACCAGTTCCGCTACGTCGATAATGTGCAGATAGCCAACAAACCCGATGCCATAAAAACGCCCGCCGATTCGATCGCTGCGGCTAAAGCTGCCGCCGAACGGTCGCGCTTCGATGGGTGGGATACGCCTGCTGTCGATTCGACCATGCCGCGCCAGTTGGGGCCGCAGTACATTCCCCAACGTCGGCCCATTCCAACCGTTTCGGGGGCAGTCATTACCCTGAAAGATGTATCGCTGGCCATGATTGCCAACGGCGACTCGGCCGTGCTGGCGAATACCAGTGGCGATCTGATGCTCAAAGATGGAACACTGGTGGGGCAGGGGGGCAAGTTTACCTGGGCAACCGCCGGTCGGCCGGATATTTTCGTGACCCTGAGCGAGTATGCCCTAATTACCATGAACCCGCGCTTGCAGGCCGACGACGTAACGCTGACTTACGGCACCACCAAACCCATTAAAGGCGTATTCGAATACGTCAGTAAGAAAAAGGGCGGGCCAGTCACGTATCCGCGCTTCATGTCGTGGCAGAACGACGTAAAGATGCCCGATCTGGGATCGGATATCGAGTATCGGGGTGGTTTGGCGCTTTCGGGTACGCAGATGGTGGGCGCTTCGGCCAGTGGGCAGCCCGCGCAGCTTATCGTGAAATACAACGGGAAGCCTGCCTTTAAAGCCAGCAGCCGCCGGTTCGACTTCAACATGAGCGACACGACTACGACCGTTGGCGGTCGGGCGGATTCTACGCAGGCCGGACTGGCTTCGTCGGGTTTCAACACCACACCCGAACCGGCCAAAGCGCCAATGAGTAAATCGCTTCCCATGATCTCGGCGAATTCGGCATCGTTCATCGGGTATGTCGATACGGACTCTGTGTCGCACCCGTCGGTGAAATTTCGGTACGATAAAAACCAAAAGATCGCCTGGCTCGACCGCGAACAGCGTACCGATTACGCTCGGGTGCCCTACGCCGATTCGTACCACAAATTCTACATCATGCCCGAGGTAGTTCGATGGGACTTGCCGCGCCGGAAAGTGGATTTCTACCAGGTGGGTGCCAAGCGTGAAGTGCCGGTCCGGTTCGAGTCGTTCGACTATTTCCACCCCCAGCGTTACGCCGACTTGACGGTCGACTACGGCTTCCACCCACTGCAAATTGTGGCGAACTACATCTCGACCACCAAGCAGCAGTCGTTTGTAGACGATGACATTACCCGCTTTGCCAAAAATGTCAACGCTACCTCCCTGCGCGGGGCGTTGGGGCGGATGGTGCTGGAAGGGTACATTGACCGCAACCCCAATACGCAGGAAATGCGCCTGAGCCGGAAAGGGTATCTCTACGTACTGGCGTATACCCAGAAAAAGGACTACGATAATTTTCAGGTGCAATCGATCTTCTCATCGAACGACAGCACCAAAAACGCGACGATCAATCTGGACGATAAAATCCTGACCATTCGCGGAGTCAACCAGTTCACACTGTCCGACTCGCTGAAGATTTTCGGTTTCCCGTCCGATAAAACCCTGCGTGTCGGAAAAAACCGGGCGTTTACCCTAAACGGACAACTCAAAGCCGGGAAGCTCCGGTATGCGGGTCGCGACCTCAAATTCGACTACGAGAAGTTTGGGATGACACTCAATAAAATTGACTCGATTACCTTCTCGTCGCAGAAACTGGCGGCTCAGGGTAAAGAGGGCGAAATAGGCGGGGATATCAAATACGAAAATCCCGGAACGGTTTACCTGGGTGGAGCCGACAATAAATCGGGCCGTATTGCCGGGAAGAAGACAACCCAGCGGCTGGTAATGCCCGAGGGGATGACGGTGTATTTCAACCAGCCTATTCGCGGAAATGTTACCTATAACCAGAAGGTTTACTTCAAAATTCCGGCCATTGACAACGACAGTCTGGGCAAGGGTGATATCTCCTTCATGGGTACCTTCTACTCCGACGGCATTTTTCCGCCGTTCAAAGCCGAGTTGAAAACCATGCCCGATAATACGCTGGGCTTTGTCCATAAAGCACCGGCCACGGGCTATCCCGTGTACAGCAGCAAAAAAGGAGCAGTTCCATCGACGGTCAAGTTCACCGGCGAACTAACGATGGACAAGAACGGGCTTCGGGCGGAGGGCGTTCTGAATCACCTTACGGCCAGTCTGGATACCAAAGGCATCCTGTTTATGACCGACTCCCTGCTGGCATCGGGCGAGAAGGGCGAAATTAAAGAAGGGCTGGTTGGTAAAGCCTTTTTTCCACAGGTTCAGTTGAACAATTACAGCCTGAAGTGGTGGCCCAAAGCAGACAGTATGGTCATTACGACCCAGAAAAATAATTTCAATTTCTACAACGCCACCACCAACCTCGAAGGTGGACTGGCGTTGCGATCAACGGGTCTGTTTGGCAACGGAACCATACGCCGTAAAGATTCGGAAGCCGTTTCGGGCAGTATCAAATTCAATAAAGAAGGCTTCATTGCCAGTAACGCACAATTTAAGATCATAGCCGACAAAGAAACGCCCGGTACACCTGCTGGCAAGCCCATTCTGCTGGGTAACGGCATCGACGTTGACTTCAACCAGGCCAAAGGCATTGTCGGGCTGGCGATCAAAAAGAACGAAAGCCTGGACGATACCGTAAGTTCCAGCATGGAGTTTCCGTTTGCGGCTTACAAAACCAGCATTAACCGAGCCCAATGGAACATCAACGCTAAAACGATTGCCATGAAGGGTGACGTGAACACGTCGACATTCACGGCCATCGCCGAAGAGCAGGAAGGTCTCTCGTTCAATGCTTCGGGCGGGCTGTATGATGTGGAGAAACGAACGTTGAACATTAGCGGAGTACCTTTCGTAACCTCGGCCGACGCCCGCATCTACCCCGACAAAGGGCAGGTGGCTATCCGGCGAAATGGCGAGATGATGCCGCTGAAGAATGCCCGGCTTGAACTGGACACCGTAAGCCGGTTCCACCGGCTCAAGAACGGAAATATTCAGATTCTGTCGCGGACTAAATTCTCGGGCGACGCCACCTATCAGTTCGCTACGGCAAAGGGCGATACGGCCAGTATAAAAATGGGTAGTTTTGAATTGAAGGAAGCCCCCGCCGGATCTGTGGCCAAGCCTGATTCCCCATCGCTGACAGCCGACACGAAGAAAGCCGGTCGGGTAGCTACGCGCAGCAAACGGAATGCATCAACAAAACCCGTAACGACTTATTTCACCGTGGCCCGTGCCGAAGTGGAGGAGGAAGACAACCTGCAACTGGCCCCTAAAATGCTGTTCAAAGGAACCATTGCCATGCAGGCCCCCTCGCCCGATCTGGCCATGGATGGGTTTATCAAACCCGCACTCAAAAAACGGCAGGATCTGGTTGGCGGCTGGATTCCTTTCAAAGAAAAGGTGGAGGAACGGCTGGAAGTGAAGGTGGATAAAAATCTGAAAAACGAAGGTGGCCAGCAGTTGGTGGCCGGTATCCATTTCCGGCTCGGTAATGCAGGTTTGTACCCAACGTTCCTCTCGCCGAAAGAAGATTCCAAAGACGATGACCTGTTTACCGCAACGGGTATCATGCGCTACGACGAAAAAGATAAAGTGTATCGCATAGCCTCCAAAGGCAGTGATCTATCTGCTGAGTCGTCCGCTGCCACCGCTCCTGCCGCAGACAGCGTTAAAACAGATAGCACCGCTGCGGTAGCTGTCGTGGAAGACGAGGTTGAAAATGCGTTTACGTTCAATGACGCCCGTGGTTTGATGACCTTCAAGGGGAAGATGAACCTGTTGAATGCAGGGCCGCGCGAATACCTGATGGCGTCGGGTTCGGCGCGGGTCAACATCGACAGTAGTCAGTACCGGTTCAACACACTGCTGGCGTTTGCCTTCCCCGTTCCAGATCCGATTACGGCGCTGATTTCAGATAAGATCGTTAAGGCGAATCTGGAGGAGAAAAATGACGAAGCAGCTGATGACGATCTAAACCGCTTATCTGACAAACTGGTGCCGCTGATTGGTCAGCAGGCGGTGGATGCGTACCGGCTCAAAGCTCAGAATCAGCACGTGCCACTTAGTCAGGCATCGCCCAAATTAAATACCATGCTGGTGCTTGCCAATGCGAATCTGCGCTGGTCTACCAAATACAATACCTTCTACAGCGTAGGGAAACTAGGCGTGTCGAATATGATGGCCACCGACGTAAACGCCCAGATGGACGGCTTCGTCGAAATCAGAAAGACGGGCAACGGCGACGAAGCCAGCATCTACCTCGAATCGTCGCCCGATGTATGGGTATTTTACGATTATAAACCAGCCAGCACGCCAACGGGTCTGGGCCAACTGGCCATTGTTACCTCCGAGCAGGACATCAATGATCGTTTGCTGGCCGGGTCTAAAAATTCGGGTAAGGCCACGATTGAAGTGGTAGCAGCCACCGCCGATGAGAAATCTCTATTCGTTGACCGGTATCTGGATCAGTACAAAACAAAAACCAAACCCGCGCCGAAGCCCAAGATCCAACCCGGCCAGAAAGTAGTGAAGGAGGAGAAGAAAAAAGACGAGAAGAAAAAAGACAAAGAGGCTGAGAAAGAAGGGTTTTAACTGTGATACCGACCGTCCCGGTGGGCTGTGAACTATCTGGCTTCACAATCGGCAGGCATGGTCGGCATTACAATTACGCCCTATTCAAACGTATTCTGGTCCAAAAAGAGCCTAGTTGATATTCTGTGAAAGCCCTCTGGCGCGACCTGCGCGACCACCTCCGCACCGACTTTCGACCTGATCTTTACATTGCCACCGCACTTTGGGTGGCATTGCTCCTCGCCGTCAACTATTACGTCGACTTCGAAGACCACTACATCGACGCGCATCAGGGAAAACCCATCTGGCCGGTGCTGTATTTCTGTCTTTACGCAACGGCTTATTACGGCAGCGTATGGCTCTGGACTCATTTTCATGATCGACCCGACACCTGGCGCAACCGTGAGTTCTGGCTCCGCAGCGGAACGGCGCTGGTTTGCTATTCGGTCTACGCCGGTTTTTACGCCCACAGCGGCTGGAGTAGACAGCTCTTCGATGGGCAGATCTATGTGTTTGCGTACTACTGCCTGCATAACCTGCAATCGGTACTGACGATTGTTCTGCCGTTGTACCTGTTTTATAAACTTATCGACCCATACCCCAGCAGTTTCTACGGGATGGCTCCCAAGCGAAAGGGGCTTGTGCTGTACGCGCTCATGCTGGCCATGATGCTCCCGCTCATTACGCTGGCTTCGTTCCAGCCCGACTTCCTGCAATCGTACCCAACCTACCACGATACCAATGCCAACGAGTTTTTCGGCGTCCCTGAGTGGATAACCGCACTTGTTTACGAGCTTTGTTACGGCTGGGACTTCGTGCCAACAGAGCTCCTCTTTCGGGGCTTCCTCGTTATTGGTATGCGTAAAGTTTTAGGCGGTGGAGCAGTATTGCCCATGGTTGTCTGGTACTGCTCCATTCATTTCGGACGCCCGTTGGGAGAGGCTGTTTCATCGTTGTTCGGAGGTTATTTGCTAGGCGTTCTGGCCTTAAGTACCCGGAGCATCTGGGGCGGTTTGCTTATTCACATCGGCATTGCGTGGGGCATGGAAATTGCCGCCTTTTTGCAAAGCAAGTAGGGCCGGCTGTCCCGGTCGGGCGAAGGACCAGTTATTACACCGGCCGGTACTACAACAGCACCACATACGTTTTAAGTTAACTATAGCGCAATAAACTAACACCATGACCCACTTACCCCAGTCACCCATTCCATCCGGCAAAAAATTCGACGCCATCGTTGTTGGCTCTGGCATCAGTGGCGGGTGGTCGGCGAAGGAGCTTTGCGAAAAGGGGCTGAACGTGCTGCTGCTCGAACGGGGGCGCATGATCGAACACGTGTCGGATTATCACACGGCCACCATGAATCCGTGGGATTTTCCGCATCGGAATCAGACTATGCCGCTGGATGAGCTTAAGAAATACCCCATTCAGAACCGAACCGGCTTTACCATTACGGAAGCTACGCACCAGCACTTCGTCAATGACCTGGAGAATCCGTACGTTGAAGAAAAGCCGTTCGACTGGATTCGGGGGTATCATGTGGGTGGGAAATCGCTGATGTGGGGCCGCTACTCGTTCCGCTTCTCCGATCTCGATTTTGAGGCCAACGCTCGGGAAGGTATCGCCACCGACTGGCCCATTCGCTATAAAGACATTGCGCCCTGGTACGATTATGTCGAAAAGTTTGCCGGTATTGCCGGTGACCGCGACGGCCTGCCGCAGCTGCCCGACGGCCAGTTCCAGCCTGCTCTGCCCGATAATTGCGTAGAAGCTCATCTGCGCCAATCCGTTAATGGTCAGTTTCCCGACCGGAAAGTGATATCGGCGCGGGCGGCCCACCTGACCGCGCCCACACCGGAGCAGACAAAGTTGGGGCGCGCCAAATGCCAGTTTCGGAACTTGTGCATGCGCGGCTGTCCATACGGGGCGTACTTCAGCACACAGTCGGCCACGCTGCCCGCTGCCCGACGAACCAAACGGCTCACCGTTCGGCCGCATTCTATCGTCAATTCCATTGTGTATGATGAGAAGACGGGCCGGGCTACGGGCGTTCGGGTCATTGACGAGCAGACGCATGAATGGCACGAGTTTAAGGCCAGTATTATTTTTCTGAATGCCTCGGCGCTGGGATCGACGTTCATTCTGATGAACTCCAAATCGAACCGTTTTCCGAACGGGATGGACGATAGCGGACAGTTGGGCCGGAACCTGATGGACCACCATTTTCATGTAGGAGCCACCGCCGATTACGAACACGATCTGGATAAATATTACTATGGTCGGCATCCGGCCGGGCTATACATTCCCCGCTTTCGGAACTTGCCCGGACAGTCCAGCCAGCCCTTTAAGCGCGGATACGGCTTTGAAGTGTACACCAGTCGCGAAAACTGGGACCACGCTTACCACGACGACGGGTTTGGGGCCGACTTCAAAGAAAAAGCCACGCAGTTTGGCAACTGGAAGATTACGCTCGATGCCTTTGGCGAATGTATGCCCTATGAAGATAACCGCGTGTATCTGACGAATGATGTGAAAGACAAATGGGGCCAGCCCGTCTTGAAAATGGATGTTCACTACCGGGAAAACGAAACCCTCATGCGGAAAGACGCGCAGGAGCAGGCCATTCAGATGTTAGAAAAGTCCGGGTTCTCGAATATCAATGGCTTTGATGCGCAGGCGCATCCGGGCCTGAGCATTCACGAAATGGGTACCGCCCGCATGGGAACATCACCAGACAACTCGGTTTTCAACAAGTTTAACCAGCATCATATTGCAAAAAATGTATTCTGCACCGATGGGGCTTCCATGACCTCGTCGCCTTGCCAGAATCCATCACTAACGTACATGGCTTTGTCTGCACGAGCCGCCGATTATGCCGTAAAAGCGCTGAAGCGTGGAGACATTAAGCACTAACGAGTAACCTTATCTATAGTTAATTTGATAATAATATATATATAGGTGTTATATTTATAAATGGATTTACTATTTAGGGATGAATAGTGCCATGTAATTAACCTCAGCTCAGCCTATTAAGTGTGTATACATTTTAAATGTAGAATCGAGGCCGGGTTAATTAACAAAAAGTAAAGCGGGCATAGTTAGGTTACACATTACTCAACAAGACGCACACGGGTAAATCCTGGTAGTGAATGGAAAAACGCTTGCAACCAGATTATTATAGGCGATTTGATTGATGAAACCAACATATACTGCTGCTATTGTTTGGCTATGGGCTATAAGCTTTACCGCATTTACTTTACGCGCGCAACCTATTAACTTCAGCCATTTAACGACAGATCAGGGTCTTTCACAAAGCCAGGTTAGCGCCATTCTTAAGGACAAAAAGGGCTTTATGTGGTTTGGCAGTGAAGATGGCCTTAATAAATACGACGGCTACACCTTTACGCACTACAAGCAGGAGCTCGACAATAAAAATAGTATTTGTAACAGCTATGTACATGCTCTACTGGAAGATAAAGGCGGAAATCTGTGGATTGGGACAGAAAATGGATTAGATCGGTTCGACAGGGCGAAGGAGAGTTTTGTTCATTACCAGAATGGTAAGTTAAGGTATAGTATCAACGATCTTTTTCAGGATAGTAAGAACCGACTATGGGTAGGAACTGACCGGGGCCTATTTTTACTGGACCCCGGAAACGGCACATATAAACCCCAGCCACCGCTCGACAAAGAGTTAAGCAGGCATACTAAGTATATTACCAGTATCGTAGAAGATAACAAGGGTGACCTATGGATTGGGACGGAAAAAGGGTTGTACCGGTATACTGTTGCCACCGGCAGGATTGTCAGCTATTTCAGGAAACCGGCCTCTCTGGCTGGGTTACAGTCCGATTGGATAAAGAAACTGTATAAAGACAGGACAGGGGCTATCTGGATAGGAACGCACGGGGGCGGGCTGTCGGTCTACAATCAAAAAGACGATTCATTTCATAGTTTCCTGCACAATCCGCACGATAGCCGGAGTATCGCCCACAACGATATTCTTTCCTTAATGGAAGACAGGAACGGTAATTTGTGGATTGGTACCGAAAACGGAGGGATAAGTGTGTATGACAAACCCACAGCTACATTTACTACCTATCAGAACAATCCCGACGATACATCTACCCTCAATAACAATTCGGTGTATTCTATTTATAGGGATAATGCCGACAACATCTGGATTGGTACGTATGCCGGAGGAGTAAATTTTGTACCCAGGTTTGGTAAGAAATTTGTCTCTTATCGGCAGATTGCCAACGATCCGCGAAGCCTGAGTAATAATGTGGTACTGTCTATCTCAGGCGATCCGACGGGAAATAAGATCTGGATTGGAACCGATGGCGGGGGACTGAATCTATTTGATCGGAAAACAAAAAGCTTTACGCTTTACAAGCACGCTGATAAAAACCCTAATTCACTCAGCAACAATCATGTCATATCCGTGGTTCGGGTATCGCCTGATGTTCTGGCTCTTGGCTATCATAACGGCGGATTTGATTTTTTTAACGTCAAAACCGGCGTCTTCGAACACCATTTACCCAAAGCACACGATCAGCAGAGCTTATCCATATCCGATGTGAACAACCTGTTCAAAGACCGGGACGGTAACATCTGGATAGGCACCTGGAAAGGCGGACTTAACTTTTATAATGTTAAGGATAAAACGTTTACGCATTACCGTACAGATCCCAACGATAAGACCAGTATCAGTGATGATATTGTAACGACTGTTTCTCAGGACGACAAAGGCAATATCTGGGTTGGTACTTACAAAGGTCTGAACCGGCTCGATCGCGTGCATCAACGATTTATACGCTATCAACATGACTCCCGAAATAAACATAGCCTGTCCAACGATAATGTGCAGTCTATTCTGAGGGCCGATAACGGAAATATGTGGATTGGTACCGTAGGCGGTGGAATCAATTATTTCGACACCGCTAAACAAACCTTCAAAGCCTATACTGAAAAAGAAGGACTGGCCAGCAACATTGTTTTTGCCATTCAGAAAGATCGAAAAAATAACCTTTGGCTAAGTACAAATAATGGTCTCTCCCGATTCGACCCCAAACTGGGAACATTCCAGAATTTTAATTACTCGGATGGATTGCAGGGAAGTGAGTTTCGGGATAATTCCAGCTTCCAGACCGCAGATGGGCAAATATTTTTTGGTGGTGTGAACGGGTTCAGTACCTTTTATCCGGATAGTTTGCAGAGTAATACATTTGTTCCGCCGGTCCACATCACCGATTTCCTCGTTTTCAACAAATCGATTTCCGTTAACGATAGAAACCAGTTCATTCACAAGCACATCAGCGAAGCAGACCTGATTACGCTATCCTACAAAGAGTCCGTATTTTCATTCGAATTTGCCGCACTTAATTATACAGTTCCGGAAAAAAACCAGTATGCCTATAAACTGGAAGGCTTCGATAATGGATGGAATTACATTGGAACAAAGCGAACCGCAACCTACACGAATCTGGACCCCGGAACGTATACCTTCCGGGTAAAAGCCTCCAATAATGATGGTCTATGGAACACAAAGGGAGCGTCTCTGACGGTTGTTATTACGCCCCCTTACTGGCTCACCTGGTGGTTTAAAACGTTGGTGGTCCTGTTTCTGTTAGGAGCGCTCTATAGCGTCTATCGCATGCGGGTTAACAGCATAGAAAAGCTACAGGTATATTTACAAAGAGAGGTTCAGGCACGAACCAGTGAGGTACTTCAGCAAAAGCAGGAGTTACAGGACCAGGCACTTCACGTACAGTTACTTCAGGCTAAGGTAGAACAGCAGACCGCTCAGCAGCAATTGCAGGAAAGTGAGCAGCGCTTTCAGGAAATTGCCGAAAATGTAGACGAAGTATTCTGGATTCATTCGGCCAACCCTTTTCAGTTACTCTATGTCAACGCGGCCTTTAAACGGGTCTGGAACACCACCCTTGAGCAATTAAAAGAAAGCCCGCTCTTGTTTATGGAGACTGTCCTGCCCGAAGATCGTTCTGCGGTTTTGACATTCATCGAACAATATAAAGCCGGCATAGACGGGGAGTTGTATTACAGGCTACAAGCTAAAGATGCGCCGTTGCGCTGGCTGTTGATTCGCAGCTTTACCATCCGCGATGAAGCCGGGCAGGCGGTGCGGCACATTGGTATCGCCAGTGATGTGACTGTTCAGAAAGAGAGGGAGTTCGTTTTGCAGAAGTCGCTTCTTCGGGAGCAGGAGTTAAATCAACTCAAGTCGCAGTTTGTTTCGACGGCCTCGCACGAGTTCCGTACGCCATTAACGACCATTCAGTCGAGCGTTGAGTTGATCAAAATGTACCTCGACGCACCGGCTGCCAGTGCCCGCACTTCCATTCAAAAGCACCTGACGGTAATTGAAAAGCAGATCAATCAGTTTGGCTCACTCCTGACCGACGTCCTGACCATTGGTCAGATTGAAGCGGGCAAGATAACCTACGTCCCTCGTTCAGAAGATGTGATAGCCCTTTGCGCAACCCTGATCGAAACCCATTTCAGCGAACGGGCCGATCATCGTAGTGTTCAGTTGGTCATTGAAGGAACGCCCCGATGGGTAATTCTGGATGCCAAACTGATGGGACATGTACTGATGAATTTATTGTCGAATGCCTTTAAATTTTCGGCTACTACATCGCCCATCCTTCGTGTCATTTTCAATCCCGATAATCTGGTAATGCAAGTGATCGATACGGGTATAGGCATCCCTGTGCGCGAACAGTCGTCACTTTTCCAGGCATTTTTTCGGGGGAGTAATACCAATGGCATACAGGGTACTGGTTTAGGCCTGGTTATTGCCCGCCAATTTGTGGATTGCCACGGAGGCAAGCTGGAACTGGAGAGCCAGGAGAAAAAAGGAACTACGTTCACAATAACGCTGCCACTGGTATCTCCGGAGCCAGTCGCTCAGGAGAGCGCGCCAACCACACTGGTGAGTAAAGTTGAGTTATAAGCCAATGGGTTATGGAGTAAGAGTTTAGCAGAGCCATCTTTTGGTTTTGTTTTAAACGCACATGCATCAAACAAGCGATGACTACCCGATACGGGGGTTTTCCTGTTTTCGCATTCAATAAAATTACTACATGCCATGAACCTCCGATCCCTCATCATTCCCTATCTGGCGGGCACAATAACCGCTTTTGCCCAGCCTAACCCGGCCCGGCCGGATTTATGCCAGGGAGCATATTTCACCGAAGCGGAAGGTGCCGCGGCCTTGAAAACCTTTGCCCAAACCCACCACGATCGCGCTAGTTGGGAAGCCCGCGCCAAACTCATTCGGCAGGGCATTCGCGAAGGGATGCAACTGCCCGACAAACCAAAATTTGCCCCGCTTCAGGCTGTTAGGCATAGCCTGAAAAAAATGAATGGTTATACGGTCGAGAACGTGTATTTCGAGAGTGTACCCGGTGTTTTTGTGACGGGTAATCTATACAGACCCCTAAACGTTACCGGAAAAATTCCGGCCGTTTTGTGTCCGCATGGGCATACACCGAAAGAAGATGCCCGCTTTGTGGAGCAGACCCAGCAGCGATGTGCTACGATGGCCCGTATGGGTGCTGTTGTCTTCGTATACGATATGATCGGCTATGGCGATTCGAAGCAGACGTCACACAAAATTCCTGAAGCACTGAAACTGCAGACCCTGAACGGTATGCGGTCGCTGGATTTCCTGACCAGCCTGCCCGAAGTAGACAAAAACCGGGTGGCCATGTCGGGCGAATCGGGTGGGGGCACGCAAACGTTTTTACTCACCGCCCTCGATCAGCGAATCAAGGTATCAGTACCGGTGGTGATGGTGTCGGCACACTTTTTCGGGGGCTGTACCTGCGAGAGCGGCATGCCTATTCATAAGCGCCCTACCCACCAGACCAGCAATGTAGAGCTGGCCGCATTAGCCGCACCACGACCCATGATTCTTATCTCGGATGGAAAGGACTGGACGAAAAATACGCCGGATGTAGAGTTCCCCTATATCCAGGCTATCTACGGCTATTACGGCGCGAAAGACCGGGTTGAAAACGTACACCTGCCGACGGAAGGCCATGATTATGGTCCCAGCAAGCGGACGGCTGCCTATCGGTTTCTGGCGAAAGAACTAAAGCTGGATCTGAATCGGGTAATGAAGAACGGTCAAATTGACGAAAGTCCCAATAAGCTGCTTGAGCCAACCGATTTGGCGGCTTTCGATGCGGCCCATCCCCGCCCGGCCCGTGCTGTTATGGGCGACGAGGCTGTAACAGCCTTACTTAAATAAGCTATTGGTGTTGAATCGTATGTCGATATAGTAGTATATGGGCCTACTTGTATTTAGTGTTCAGGATTCTGTTTCCTGGCCGCTTAGTTAAGTCTGAAAAACGTGATTCTTTTACCCTAAACCCCCGGCTCTGCCGTCTGAAAAAACCTTAATTCGCATGGATCTTTTCAATATCAACCGTCGTCGTTTTATACAGGGCACTACTGCCTCGCTTGCTCTTTCGGCCTTTGGGGCGAGGGGAATGGATTTGATTAACCCGCCTAAAGCCTATCGCGTAGGCCTGATCGGAACGGGCTGGTACGGTAAGAGTGATTTGCTGCGACTTATTCAGGTAGCTCCCGTAGAGGTTGTGGCCCTGTGTGATGTCGACAAAAATATGCTGGCTGGTGCCGCCAAACTGGTGAGCCAGCGCCAGAAGTCAGGTAAAACGCCCAAGCTGTACGGCGATTACAAAAAAATGCTGGCCGAAAACCAGATGGATATTGTGCTCATCGGCACGCCCGATCACTGGCACGCGCTTCAGATGATCGACTGCGTAAAAGCAGGGTCACACGTGTATGTGCAAAAGCCCATTAGCGTGGACGTGATGGAAGGTGAAGCCATGGTAGCTGCCGCCCGGAAGTACAATAAGGTGGTGCAGGTGGGTACGCAGCGCAAAAGTACCCCTCACCTCATTGATGCCAAAAAGCGAATCGTCGATGCCGGATTACTCGGTAAAATATCGCATGTAGAAATGTCCTGCGATCTGCACATGCGGAACAATGGCAACCCGCCGGTGCAGCCTGTCCCCGATTTTCTGGACTACGAAATGTGGACCGGTCCGGCTCCGCTGCGCCCGTACGATGGATTACCCCACGTTCGCTGGTGGCGGACATTCATGGAATATGGCAACGGCATTACGGGCGATATGTGCGTACACATGCTCGATACCGTTCGCTGGATGCTGGGTCTGGGCTGGCCAAAGCGGATTACGTCCCACGGCGGTATTTATGTGCAGAAAGAAGGCAAATCGAATATTTCGGACACCCAGTCGGCCATATTTGAATATGACGATCTGAACTGCATATGGCACCATAAGACCTGGGGAACAGCCAACAATCCCGATTACCCCTGGTCATTCACGCTGTATGGTGAAAAAGGCACCCTGTGGGGTAGTACCATGCAGTGCGATTTTATCCCGGACGGAAAAGGCGAAAAAATACACTTTGATGTTCTCTTCGAAAAAGAGAAATATCCCGAAGACGTCACAGAAGATACAACCCCGAAAATTGAGTTGAACGCAGCCCCGGCCACGCGTTTGCACATGCTCAATTTCCTGGACGCCATCGAGAAAAACAGCCGTCCCGTCGCCGACATCGAGCAGGGTCATATCTCAACGGCAAGCTGTATCCTGGCCAACATGGCTATGAAAACCGGCCGTCCGATGGTGTACGACCCCGTGAAGCGCGAAGTCGTTGGCGACAAAGAAGCTACCAAAATGCTGGCGCGCGACTATCGCTCTCCATACACACACCCCGATCCGAAGAAGGTGTAGTAACTGTAGAGCCGACCGTCCCGGTCGGCTCTACTTATTTACCCCAAACTCACCAGTTCTTTCAATTCATCGTCGCTCAGGTCGCCGAGCCAGGTTTCGCCGGTTTTGATGCTGAGGTCAGCGAGTTCGCGTTTGGAGCGGATCATGGCGTCGATCTTTTCTTCCAGGGTGCCCTGGTTCATGAGTCGGTAAACCATGACATTCTTCGTCTGGCCGATACGGAAAGCGCGGTCGGTGGCTTGCGATTCGACCGCCGGGTTCCACCACAGATCGAAGTGAATAACGTGGTTGGCCTGGGTTAGGTTGAGCCCCGTACCGCCCGCCTTGAGGGATAGGATGAACGTGTGGTCACTGCGGTTACGCTGGAATTGCTCCACCATGCGGTCGCGCTCAGGACGGGAAGTGCCGCCATGCAGAAACAAGGGTTGGGTGCCAAATGCCTGCTGAATAAACTGGGTCAGCAGCTCGCCCATTTCTTTGTACTGCGTAAAGATCAGTACCTTCTCGTGGTTGGCGTAAATGGTTTCGAGCAGGCTGAGCAACAGCGTCGCCTTGCCGGATAGCGCCGGGGCTACATTGCCTTTCTTCAAATACTGATGCGGGTGGTTGCCAATCTGCTTGAGGGCGGTCATGAGTTTCAGCACCAGACCCCGGCGGGCAATGCCGTCTTTCTCTTCAATAGCCCGTAAACTCTCCTGAACCACACTTTCGTATAAAACAGCCTGCTCGGTAGTGAGGGCGCAGAACTGGTTGGTCTCGATTTTGTCGGGCAGGTCGCTGATGATGGTGCGGTCGGTTTTGACACGCCGAAGCAGGAACGGGCTCGTGATGCGCCGGAACTGGTCGAGTTTCTGGTGGTCGCGCTCTTGCTGAATCGGCTTCCCGAACTCTTCGTTGAATTTGGTCAGTCCACCCAGATAGCCTTTGTTCACGAAGTCCATAATGCTCCAGAACTCCGACAACCGGTTTTCGACCGGCGTGCCGCTCAGCGCAATCCGAATGGGCGATTTGAGGGATTTGACGGCTTTCGTCTGTTCCGTATCGGCATTCTTGATGTTCTGCGCTTCGTCGATGACCACCACCGCCCAGGTTATCTTCTTGAGTTCATTCAGGTCACTGCGGATAACGCCGTAAGTCGTTAACAACAGGTCATACTCGCCATTGCGTTCGGTAGGCAGCTTTCGGTTGGAGCCGTGGTAGATTCGGGCCTGTAACTCCGGCGCGAATCGGGCAATTTCTTTCTGCCAGTTGGTCAACAGGGTCGTGGGCAGTACAACCAGGCCTTTTTGTTTCTTAAACCGACCTTCCTGCTTGAATTTAAGCAGCAGGGCGATGACCTGAAGGGTTTTGCCAAGGCCCATGTCATCGGCCAGTAGGCTGCCCATGCCCAGGGCCGTGTTCTTGACAAGCCAGTCGTAGCCCCGTTGCTGGTAGGGGCGGAGGGTAGCATCCAGCGCATCGGGCAGGGGCTGCGATTCACTCTCGGTAAACTGCCGAACCAGTTCGCGAATCTCAGCCGTTAAACCAACGCGATTGCCTTTGTACTCTTCCGACAAAGCCGCCCGGAGTAATTCGGTGCCGGTTAGTTCGGGTGGGTTTTCGAGTTGTTTGTAAAGCTTGTTCAACTCCGTTGGGTCAACGAGTACGTACTGGTCTTTAATCTTGACCAGCCCCGTGGTGCGGCCCACCAGTTTCTGAAACTCTTTCACGCTTACCATATCGCTGCCGAGGGCAATCTGCCAGTCGAACGTCAGCATATCGTCCAGGCGCATAAACGCAGCGTTGGCCGTAGCTTTAGCCTTGAGTCGCCCGCCTGCCTGAGGCCGCACCCAGTGCTGGAGCGACTTCGGCAAGAGCAGCGCAATCCCAAGCAACTGCATACGGGGTAGTTGCTCCAGCAGTACTTTTACAAATTGTTCGGGTGTATAGGACAGATAAGCCGGTCCACCCGTTTTGGTCAGTTTCGCCAAATCCGGGAAATGCCGCGCCAGCACCAATAAATCCTGTAAAACGGCCATTCGAATGCGCTGCTGCCGGTCGATACCGTTGATGCCCTTATCGAGCAGGTCGGGCAAGGGGATGGGCGCGGTCGGTGCACCGTTGAGAGTGGGGGCTTCGCGATCGCGAATCAGTAGACTCAATCGGAATTCATCGCCCAGTTCACTATCCTCCACCGCCAGAATGGGCACGAACCGCTTATGGGTCAGGAAGAAATCATTGACCCAAAGCTGCATGGCCAGCGGCATCTCTTTCCGGCCAAAACCTTCAAAACGGATGGTCTCGACGCCGAAGAAAAGGCGGTCGGCATCTTCCAGCGGCCAGCGTTCCCAAAGTTCAACCGTAGCGGGTTTAATGGCCCGGCGCAGGAACAACGAACAAAGGGTTAGCACCTGCTGCTCATCGGGCAGGGCCAGCCATTCCTTTTGCCAGCGCACCGTAAGCAGCGTGGGCGGTAATTGCCTGGCCAACAGATCGGTTTGTCGTTTTACAGTCTCGTTGAGCGTGGCCGGAAGCCACCGAACCCGGTACTGTTCTTCTGTCGGCCCTACGCGCAGGAGTTGGGGCACAACGGCACCCCGGCGAAGCAGCGCGGCTGCAAATTGCATCGTTAGGTACAGACCCCTCACCGAATCGCTCATTTCGGCCCAGTCGGCTTCGGTGAGGGTGTTGAGCCAGGCCATCAGGTCGCTCATGTCGAAGCCCGGAATGGACCGGGGTTCGCCATGCTCGCTAAACATATTGATCTTCTTGACGGTCATCACTTCATCGAGCTGCAACTCAATGCTGTCGCTGAAGGCCGGTACACTGGTGGTATTGCGCTCTTCGTTCAGGTCAACTTCCACCGGCTTGCTGAACAGCTTGTACGCTCGTGCCAGGGATTTATGAAAGTCGCCTTTGGTGAACGTAACGTCGGTAGACAGCAGCCCTAAAAGCTGATCGGTCAGCGACGGAATGGTGGCAAAATCCAGATTAGCCTGCGCCTTTTCGTCGGGTTTCCAGTCTTCATCGTCGGGCAGGTCGTCGGTACCGATGTCTTTGAAGGACAGGACCGTTTCGAGCGCGCCCTGGATACCTTCCACCTGAAATTTCTGTAATTCGCTCAGAATATCGAGGCCTTTCAACTGAAAAACCAGAAACGGATTCCGGTCAATCTCATTGGCAATGGTGTAAATAACGGCCGCCAGATGCTTACAGGGCACAGCTTCGTCGGGGCAGGAGCAACCCATGGCTAAATCCCGGAACGAATGCGGAAATAACTGTATACCAGTTGTCTCTGCAAATTCGGTTAGTTCGGGGGGGAGCTGGCGGTTCAGGAGCTGCGCCAGCGTGGCTGGGTTATCGCGGACCTCGGTCAACAGCAACTCTTTCTCCGATTCGGTGAACAGGGGTACCGATAGTTTCGATTTATAGGGCCGGGGTGCATTCCCTTTGATCGACGCACTGATCTGGTTCTGGGAAATAGACAGTCCCTGCACCGCTCCTTTGTTCGCGTAAGTTTTACCCCGCGGCAAACGGTTCGCCATGTCAATGCTGGTTAGCGCATTGAGCCATTGTTGTCCCCACCATGTTTTGCCGTAGGTGATTCGTTCCGCCATAGTACCGAATTGAAATGTCCTCGTAAAAATAATCGATTGGGCCATTGGCCAGCACTAATGACCCAATCAAGCCCGATTCGTTAGTAATTGAACGAATGAATCGGGATTATACACAAAAAGAAAAACCGACTGATCTGCTTCCTTAACTCATAAGGCACATAAGAACAAATGGGTTCGCTGAGCCTTAGTAAAACGTTTGCCAGAATTAGAGCCATTACCTCATTCAACACTAACAAGGACGGTCGAAACTCGTTTGGAAGGAAAGTGCTTTTACGTGTGTACGCAGTGCCGGAGGGAGGTCATAAAACAGATTAGTTCCGATTAATGAATACGGCCTTGGATACAGTTTACCAAAACTAACCCTTTTTAGAATTAACCGAATTGGACAGGAACACGAATAGACTACACTTTAGCAATAAGATGGCTCAGAGGCTCCTAACGCAGTGATTTTCACTAACCGCCCGGTTAGATCGTCGCCCTTTTTTACTTATATTTACCTACTCCCTATCTCTCAGTTAAACCAGTTAATCTTATGGTTCTGGACGTACCGGCCGCCAGTACCCCGCTTGGGCGTGGTATAAAACACATTGGCATTGGTAAGTATGGCAGTAAGCCGCTCACCCCCGAAATGCTGGCCGAATGCCGCGCTGCGCTGGCCGATCCCACTTCTCATCCACTCCAGCGCGGGGCTTTTCTGGGGGCATTACTGGCCAAAGGTCCAACCGACGACGAACGAACACTGGAAGAGGTTATCGGGAAAGGGGCGTTTTCGCACCCCACGTTTCTTATCAATAAAATTTGCCCCGACCTGCCGGAGGGGATGCTCCACATTGCCACCAAACTGGTTCGCGGAGCCAACTTGCAGGTTGCCGAAGCCGAGCAATTAGGCGACTATTTGTTTGGCGACGGCTCCTGCGAAACATTCCGGGGACTGGCCGCCAGTATCATGCGCGTTCGGCACGAAACGAACGAAGAATACCATGGGCTGATGCGCGCTGCCGAACGGACGTTTACGCCCGGATTTGGTCCCATAAGCTGCGCCGACCGGCCGCTGATCCAGCTAGCCGAACCTTTCGATGGTGTCGAGAACAGTTACCTGATTACGCCCCTGCTGGCGCAGTTTTTTCAGAAACGCGGCTACGGGGCCATTTCTATGGTAGGCCGCTCGGGTGGACCGAAGTTTACGCTGAATACCCTCGATCTGTACATGAATCTCGGTTGCCAGTTTCTACAGAGCAATCACGAACTGGACACACCCCTGGCGTCGTACGGCTGGGTATTGGATCAAAAGGCATTGTCGCCCGCGCTTAATCGGTGGATCGAGCGTCGGCATACGATGATCAAGCGTCCGTTTCTGGCTACCCTCGAAAAAGTGCTAAACCCCTGCCACGCCCGTATTCTGGTGACGTCGGTTTTTCATATTACCTATCAGATGAAGATGGCCGAGCTGGCGATGCTGGCCGGATTCGACGCCGTTATTGTGCTGAAACGCGGTCTGGAAGGCAGTCTGGCCCCATCAACCAGCCGCGCAACGGGCGTGTTGTGCGCCGTCAGAACCCCCAAAGGTCATTTGTTCTTCCAGCACTTTGAGGGCGATACGCCCGCATTTGCGGCCTATCGTACCGAAACGGAACCTGAATACGACCAGCCCCAGGCACTCGACAATGCCCGGCTCATCAAGCAGTTTATGACCACCGGCCAAACCGGAAATGCGGACTTTGATAATCGGGTTCGATTTGCCCATGCCCTATACGGCCGGGGGCTCGACTGGATTGAGGGACAGCTGCATTAATCGGCTGATTCGCATGAAAACTGTACCTTTGTGGCTTAACTATTCCGCAGAGGTATCCGGCAGTAACTTGTCCGACATCCGGGCTGCCGGACTTATACATCGCTGACAGCCTCTTGCTGTCAGACACAAGCTATGACAGACGTAGTAATTATTGGCGGGGGCATCGTAGGGTTAGCCACCGCGCTTCAACTAAAGCAGCAACGGCCGAACTTATCCGTTATTTTAATTGAAAAAGAGGCCGCTGTTGCCCGGCACCAAACGGGGCATAACAGCGGAGTTATTCACTCCGGGTTGTATTACAAACCCGGTAGCCTGAAAGCCACCAACTGCATTCGGGGCTACCACATGCTGATCGACTTCTGCGATGCGGAGGGTATCCCTTATGAGCTTTGCGGCAAAATCGTCGTGGCGACAAAACCCGAAGAGCTTCCTCAGTTAGATACCCTCTATGAGCGGGGCCAACTCAATGGCCTTGGCGGATTGAAAAAGCTATCGCTGGCCGAAATGCGCGAGATTGAGCCGCATGTGACGGGTGTAGCCGGTATGTTCGTGCCGCAAACGGGCATCATCGACTATAAACAGGTGTCCGACAAATACGCCGAGAAGTTTCTGTCGCTGGGTGGCGAAATCCGCTTAAACGAACGCGTGGAGCAGGTAACGCCTGGCAATAGCCTGAGCATCGTTGTAACGAATAAGAACCGCTACGAAACGAAACTGGTGGTGAACTGTGCGGGCCTGTATTCCGATAAAATTGCCCAGCTTACTCAGCGCGAATCCGTCGATGTACGCATTGTGCCGTTTCGGGGGGAGTATTTCAAGATCAAACCGCAGAAAGAATATCTGGTCAAAAACCTGATTTACCCCGTACCCGACCCAAACTTCCCTTTCCTGGGCGTTCACTTCACACGTATGGTTCACGGTGGGGTAGAGGCCGGACCAAATGCGGTGCTGGCGTTCCAGCGCGAAGGCTACAAAAAATCGGATGTGAATCTGAAAGAATTTTACGAAACACTGTCGTGGCCGGGCTTTCAGAAAGTGGCCGCCAAGTACTGGGAAACGGGTCTGGGCGAAATGTACCGGTCGTTCTCCAAAGCAGCTTTTACCAAAGCCTTGCAGGGCCTGATACCGGAAATTCAGGAGTCGGATCTGGAGCCGGGGGGCGCAGGCGTCCGGGCGCAGGCTTGTGATCGTACCGGTGGATTGCTGGATGATTTTGCCATTCTGGAAAGCGATAAGGCTATTAATGTGGTCAACGCACCCTCGCCAGCCGCCACCTCGTCGCTATCAATTGGCAAAACGGTTTCTGAGAAAGTGCTCGCCCGATTTTAAGTGGGATTTAACAAACAATATCAAGTGCATAGGGTTTTTCATGGGTATAAGCTTTTACGCTGACTAACTGATTAACCTTATGAAAGCTGTTCATCAAGTAGAGGTGCTGGATACCCCATCCGACCTCAAAGACAAAGGCATACAAAAAGTAGCTGAGGCTGTAAACGGGCTGGTGGCCGATGCCTTTGCACTCTATATCAAAACGAAAAATTATCACTGGCACATGTCGGGCCGACATTTCCGCGACTATCATCTGTTACTTGATGAGCAGGCCGACCAGATTTTCGCCACGATAGACCCGCTCGCCGAACGTGTTCGGAAACTAGGCGAAAACACCATTCGGTCGGTGGCGCACATTGCCCAGTTGCAGCGAGTGAAGGACAACGACGAAGATTTCGTGGCGCCCAAAGATATGCTCGTAGACCTGATGAACGAGAACAAAAAGATGGCGAAAGCCATGCGTGACGCACACAAAGTAGCCGACGACGCTGAAGATGTAGCCACCGCCAGCTTGCTCGAAGTGTACATTGACGAGACCGAACGTCGTGTGTGGTTCCTGTTCGAAACTACACGGGAATTGAATTAGTGTGAATAAGAGCTTTTTGAAGCAGTAACCGAAGCTAATTTTTTGTCATCCCGACGCAGGAGGGATCTCCGGTTGAACACCGAGTATTCGTCTCTACCGAAGATCCCTCCTGCGTCGGGATGACAAAAACAAAAAAGTGCAGCGATAGTCTTACCGCTGCACTTTTTTGTTTAAACCGCTGGTTAATCGATCACCTCAAACCCGCAATACGGCACAAGAACCTTTGGGATTTTGATGCCTTCGGGCGATTGGTTGTTCTCCAGAATAGAGGCCAGGATGCGCGGCAGCGCCAGTGCCGAGCCGTTTAGGGTGTGCATGAGCTGCATTTTCCCCTCTAGCTTGCTCCGTAATTTAAGCCGGTTGGCCTGGTAGGTTTCAAAGTTCGAGACGGAGCTAACTTCGAGCCAGCGTTGCTGTGCCGCCGACCACACTTCCATATCGTAGGTCAGGGCCGAGGTGAAGCCCATGTCGCCCCCGCATAAGCGTAACACGCGGTAGGGGAGTTCCAGCTTCTGTAACAACCCCTGCACGTGCAGGCTCATTTCTTCCAGAGCTGCGTAGGAGTTTTCGGGCCGTTCGATGCGCACGATTTCCACTTTGTCGAACTGGTGCAACCGGTTCAACCCGCGAACGTGAGCGCCCCATGAACCCGCTTCCCGACGGAAGCAGGGTGTGTACCCCACATTCTTTACCGGTAACTGATTTTCGTTCAGAATTACATCCCGGTAAATATTTGTAATGGGTACTTCGGCGGTTGGAATCAGGTAGAGTTTATCCTCGGTGGCAAAATACATCTGCCCTTCTTTATCGGGCAGTTGCCCGGTGCCGAAGCCCGAATCTTCGTTAACCAAAATTGGCGGCTGCACCTCTACATACCCGGCTTTCAGGGCTTCGTCAAGGAAGAAGTTGATCATCGCGCGCTGAATCCGCGCTCCTTTGCCTTTATAGACCGGAAATCCCGCTCCCGTAATCTTTACACCCAGTTCAAAGTCGATGATGTCGTACTTCTTGATCAGCTCCCAGTGTGGCTGAGCGGCTTCATGAAGCGTGGGCTTGTCGCCATGTTCGAGCACCACTTCGTTATCGTCGGCGCTGCGGCCGGGAGGAACGCTGCTGTGCGGAATGTTCGGGATGGTGACGAGCACGGCCTGCAACTCAACTTCTACCTGGCGAAGGGCTTCGGCGAGGTCTTTTGAGCGGGCTTTCAATTCGGCGGTTTCGGCTTTGGCAGCTTCGGCAGCGGCCTTGTCCCCCGCCTTCATCAACGCACCAATCTGACTGGCTTTGGCATTGGATTGGGCCAATACATCATCAAGTTCCTTTTGGGTATCGCGCCGTTTCTGGTCAAGCGTCAGCACATTGTCGACAACCGTTTCGGCATTGGCGAAATATCGCTTTCCAAGGCCCGCCAACACGGTGTCTTTATTCTCGCGGATAAAATTGAGTTGCAGCATATTACTGGTTAATCAGACGTTTGATAACGTCAATAAATTCCTGAGTTAGTGGGATTAGGGGTAGAACGTCTTCTTCAGCAAAGGATACAAAAGCACCATAATCACTTTCTTCCCGGTTATCTGATAAAGCGATATAAAGCTTACCCTACTTCTTTTCGATGCGACCAGTTTTGATGAAATGTAATTCCAGCATCGCTTTTGCACCGGAGTGAGATTTGATTCGAATGTCTTCCTGAGTCATCAACGCGGATACTGCCTGATAAACAGCGTAGTATAGCCGGTTAGCTGCACCGAACCAATCCTTGCCCTCTATTAGTAACCGAGCCGTTGCGAGTGTCATATCGGCACGCTCAAGGCGATACTTGACCAAATCAACTTTAGTGCCGCTCATAGTCTAGTGCCTTCGTCCACGACATTCTGATACAAGTCCGTAACTTCATAACGACGTCTTTCCCGTTGTGGCCAAACAATAGTGCTAATCATCCGACCGCTCTTTAATTGAATGTCGTATAACTGATCCGAAAATTGCCACCTTCGCCCCCCAGACGGATCGTTGTTCGTAAATACTAAAAATCCCAGTCCGAATCCGGACGAGCATCACCCCGCGCCCTTGACCCGAACAGCCAAACTTCAGCTTGGGGGTCAATCTCGCAGACTTGCTTCTTTACGGCCTGTAAAAATTGCTCGTCAGTCATGGCTCGGAGATATTGATGGTCAGAAGCGCCATTTCTTTGAGAAATGGCGCTTCTCTGAGCGCAAAGTTACACCGAAAACAATCCGTCGTTCAAGGCGTTCAGCGCGTCGGCTTTGTAACGACCATGAACGAGCAGCGACAGGTTACTTTCGGTACCGCCGTATGAGACCATCCGAATCGGGATGTTTTTCATAGCATTGAACACCCGAACGGCAACCCCTTCGTTATCGGCACTGAAATTACCCACGATGCAGATGATCGTTTGATCATGGTCGGGCTCTTCGAGTGTACAGAACGTGTTGAGTTCGTCCGTAATTTCCTGAAGGCGCTCGGTATTGTCGATCGTTACCGACACCGATACTTCGGAGGTCGTTATCATATCGACCGGCGTTTTGTACTTCTCGAAAATTTCGAAAATTCGACGCAGGAATCCGTAGGCGTTCAGCATACGGGTCGAGTGGATGTACAGGGCCGTGATACCGTCTTTGGCCGCAATCGCTTTGAATACCTCGCTGGAGGTACGGTCGGCGATGAGGGTGCCGGGAGCAGCCGGGTCCATGGTGTTCTTCAACCGAACGGGCACACCAAACATCCGGGCGGGCGTAATCGTGGACGGATGCAGAATTTTCGCGCCGAAATACGCCAGTTCAGCGGCTTCGTCGAAAGTCAGCTCACGAACGGGGAAGGTATTTTTAACGATACGCGGGTCGTTGTTGTGCATCCCGTCGATGTCGGTCCAGATCTGGATCTCTTCGGCCCGGATGGCACCGCCAATCAGCGAAGCGGTATAATCCGAGCCGCCCCGCTTGAGGTTGTCGACTTCGCCCCGTGGGTTCCGGCAGATGAATCCCTGAGTAACAATGATCTGCTTATCGTCATGGGCAGGTAGCAGTTCGGCGAGTTTTTGCTCGGTATACTGAATTTCAGGCTCATTGTCGGCGTCGATGCGCATGAACTCCAGCGCGGGCAACAGCGTAGACGGAACCCCTTCTTCGACCAGATACGCCTGAAAAATCTGCGTACTTAGCAACTCACCTTCAGCCACCAGTTCTTTTTCCTGCTTCAGCGTAAACGGCTTAATGCCCGTTAGCGAGCGGATGAATGAGAACTCGCTGTCCACTATTTTCTGACCGGCCGCTTTCCCGTCGGTGGTTTTATACAGTTCGCTCAGGAACGCATCGTAATGCGCTTTCAGAGAATCAATCTTGGCATGAGCATCGGCATCGTTGTTTGCTTTCAGCGATTCGCCAATGGCTAACAGGGCGTTGGTGGTGCCGGACAAAGCCGACAGTACGACGATTTTACGCGTATCGTCGCTGGTGATCAGGGTACGGATGGAGTGCATACGCTCGGGCTTCCCGACCGATG
The DNA here is from genome assembly GCF_054781875.1 of Spirosoma pulveris. Classification (NCBI taxonomy): domain Bacteria; kingdom Pseudomonadati; phylum Bacteroidota; class Cytophagia; order Cytophagales; family Cytophagaceae; genus Spirosoma; species Spirosoma pulveris. The sequence continues at coordinate 82,523 of NZ_BAAGTO010000009.1, read as the reverse complement.
TGCCGCCAAATTTCCAGACGTGCATAATAGTGAAAGAGTGAGTGAGCGAAAGAGCGAAAGAGTGTCCGAGATGCTTTCGCTCTTTCACTCATTCACTCTTTTACTCTTTAAAATTTACTGTAAACCTGTTGTTGCAATCCTAACATTTTAATGGCGGTGATGGCCGCTTCGTCGCCTTTGTTGCCGTGTTTGCCGCCCGCCCGGTCAATGGCCTGCTGCTGATCGTTGGGTGTCAGAACGCCGAAGATAACGGGCTTGCCGGTTTTGAGGCTAACGTTTGTCAGTCCCTGGGCCACCGCATGATTGATGTAATCATTGTGCTTGGTTTCGCCCTGAATGACGCAGCCGAGGGCAATAACCGCGTCGATATCGTCGCGCTGAGCGAACCAGAGCGAGGCTAAGCTCAATTCATAACTACCCGGCACGTTGCCCCGGATAATGTGTTCGGCCTTTGCTCCATGCGTTAGCAGTGTTTGGAAAGCCCCTTCGAAGAGCGCTTCCGTCACTTCGGTGTTCCATTCCGAAACCAGAATGCCGAATTTCCGGTGCGTTATGTCGGGGAGTTCGTCTGTTGAAAAGACGCTGAGGTTTTTTAAGTCTGATGCCATTTTATTTTTTGTCATGCTGACGAAGGAAGCATCTTCATCGGATGAGTGTTAGCCACCGTTACTATTTATTTTTTATTTGCTTTTAGCGAAGATGCTTCCTTCGTCAGCGTGACAAAAAACAAAAAAAGGACAAAACCGGGTCGGCTTTGTCCTTTGCTGTATTGATCTATTCAAGTACGCTTACGACTCGCCAACCGCTGCTTCAAGTACGGATTTGTACTTTTTGGCAGTAGGAGCTTCAGCGGACTGATTGTATTTCTCGATGATCTCGTTGTAAGCGGCAATCGCTTTGTCGTTCTGTTTCGCCTGTTCATAGGCAATACCTAACTTAAGCAGATAGCCTGGCGAAAAGAATTTATTAGGCTTGTAATCGGCCGCTTTCCGATAGTAATCGGCGGCTTCATCGAAGCTTTTCTTTTCCATATAGGCATCTCCTGTGAGGGCATAGGCACGCGCCTGCACCAGCAGATCAGAAGAGCTGAACCCTTTCAGACGGTCGATGGCCTCATCGTATTTGCCTTCCTTCAAAAGACCAAGGCCTGCATAAAATTCGGCCAGATTACCACCGGGAGTTGATCCGTAATTATCCGCAACGGCTAACAAACCGGGATTCCGACCATCTCCATTGAGTGCTTTTTTCAGCGAATCGGCTTCAAGTTGATAAAGCGAGGGGAACATCTCGACCTGAGCCGTTTCGTCCTGCGTGCTTATGTAGTACCGATAGCCAAAGAAACCAACGATCAGTAATACAATGCCGCCAAGGATGCCAAGCACAATATTCTTGTTCTGTTGGAAATAATCACCAACGTCTTCTAATTTTCCTTCTAGTGCGTCTGGGTCTTCCAGAAAATCCAGACCTGGGTTCTTCTTGCTCATGCTTTTGCAATTTGGAGTGCAAAATTAGGAATATTTACTATCATGGAAAAGGGTATACGTCAAAAGTTTACGATTCATTTTATTCCTGTAACGCCATATCGCGCACAGCCAATACTTCCGATGACCGGACGGGCCGGATTTGATGCGCCAAAAGCGTCTCGACAGCCACAGCTTCACCGGTTAATGTCACAAACTCAACTTCAAATCCTTTCCCTTCATTATAGACAGTTAAAATCGTGCCAACATCACCTACTCGCAAGCGTCCGTTGGCTGCATCTTCCTGCAAAACAACTAAATCAAACTCGTTCATACGACAATACACTAGTTCAAAACAAAAACGACTCAGGATGAAATCTTGTTTTGTTAAAATTGAGTTAACTTTGCGCTGCTAATCTTCTAAGGGGTGCCCCAACCTAACGGGCTGAGATTATACCCATTGAACCTGCGCGGGTAATGCCGCGAAGGGAAATGAATTCACAGATTGTGTCTGTGAGTGCTTGCAACCATCAGACCTAATAAAAGGTAGGACAGGCCCCTTGCCTATCGTCACGCTTTTTCGTCATGAAAAAACCGACGACTTCCTCGTTTCTCGTCATAGCTCTATGCTGGCTATCTATGCTGCCCGCCTGGGCTCAACTTACTCTTTCGGGTACAGTCAACGATGCCGATGGCGGCCCGCTGCCCGGTGCTTCCATTGTATTGGAAGGTACGTATAAAGGTACCTTTACGGATGCGTCCGGTACCTTCCGATTCACAAATCTTAAAGCGGCTCCGGCATCGATTGTGGTATCTATGCTGGGGTACGAGTCTCAAAGACAGCCAATTGATCCAACTAAAAACGCGCCTTTGTTGATAAAATTATCAAAAACAGCCGTTGCGGTTGATGAAGTCGTTGTGAGCGCCACCCGGGCAAACCAGAAATCAGCTATTGCCTACACGGATGTGACACGCCGTGATCTGAATAAATTAAACGTGGGGCAGGATATTCCGCAACTGCTCAATTTTACCCCCTCCATCGTAACGACTTCCGATGCCGGTGCTGGGGTAGGCTATACCGGCATCCGTATTCGCGGGTCCGATGCCACACGGGTAAACGTAACGCTGAACGGAATTCCGTATAACGATGCGGAGTCGCAGGGTACGTTTTTTGTCAATATGCCGGATTTTGCCTCGTCGGTGAGTACCGTTCAGATTCAGCGTGGGGTAGGTACCTCGACCAACGGTGCCGGGGCGTTTGGGGCATCGGTCAATATTCAGACCAATAAACTGGAAGAGAAACCCTATGCCGAGGTAAACCTGTCGGGTGGGTCGTTTGGGACACGGAAGGCGAATGTGCTGGCTGGTACGGGTTTGCTTAACAACCACTTCGTGCTGGATGCCCGGCTATCGAAAATTTATTCGGATGGCTACATCGATCGTGCTTCCTCCGATCTGAAGTCGTTTTATCTTTCGGGTGGGTACTATACCAAGAAGAGTTTCTTCCGGCTGAACGTTTTCTCAGGTCAGGAAAAAACGTACCAGGCCTGGAACGGCGTGCCGGAGCAATTCCTGAAAACGAACCGGACATATAATTCCTTTACTTACGATAACCAGACCGACAACTACCAGCAGGATAACTATCAGTTAATCACCTCGCATGAGTTGACCAAAAACTGGCGGGCCAATCTGTCGTTCTTTTACACAAAAGGGAAGGGGTATTACGAAGAATACAAGGCTGATGATCCGTTTAGCAAGTACGGCCTGCCCGACGTAGTGATTGGTGATTCGACCATTAAGAGTACAGATTTGATCCGTCGGCTGTGGTTGGATAACGATTTTTATGGCACCGTCTTCTCGTTCGACTACAACAGTTTTGGGAAGTTGACGGCTAATATCGGTGGTGGGTGGAATCAGTACAAAGGCATCCATTATGGCGAAATTGTCTGGTCGCGGGTGGCCGGGAACAGTAACATTCGGGACCGCTATTACCAGGACGATGCGACCAAGCGGGATTTCAACCTGTTTGCCAAAGCGTTCTATCAGTTTACGCCCCAGCTGAACGGCTTTGTCGACGCACAGATACGAACCATTAATTACTCATTCTTGGGTTTCAATAGTCAATTGCAAAATGTTCAGCAGGATGCTAAGTTGACTTTCTTCAACCCGAAAGCCGGCTTAACCTATACTATTAACGACCGCAGCACCGTATATGCCTCGGTGGGCGTGGGGCAGCGCGAACCCAACCGGAACGATTATACGCAATCGACGCCCGAGAGCCGTCCCAAAGCGGAGAAACTGATCGATTACGAAGCGGGCTACAAAGTTCAGAGCGAAAAGCTGGCGTTTACGGCCAATGTCTATTTCATGAATTACAGGAACCAACTGGTGCTGTCGGGTCAGTTGAACGACGTGGGCGCGTACAACCGGATCAATATTCCGAGTAGTTACCGGGCCGGCCTCGAGCTGGAGGCTGGCGCGCGCCTGGCTAAACAATTGCGGTGGAATGTTAACGCAACCTTTAGTCAGAACAAGGTGAAGAACTTTACGGAGTATCTGGATAACCTCGACAACGGCCAGCAGGAGAGCCGCCAATACCGTGAGACGGATATTTCGTTTTCGCCAAACGTCATTGCCGGTTCGCAGTTATTGTTCACGCCCGCTAAAGGGCTGGAATTAGGTTTACTCTCGAAATACGTTGGTAAGCAATATCTGGACAATACCTCGAACGAAAGCCGGAAACTGAACCCGTATTTCACGAACGACATTCGGGTGATTTACGCGCTCAAACCTAAGTTCGCGCAGGAGATTGCGTTTACACTGTTGTTCAACAATGTGCTTAATGAGCTTTATGAATCGAACGGTTTCACGGTTCCGTACATCGCAGAAGGAAAAGTAACCGCCGACAATAGTTATTTTCCGCAAGCCGGCCGAAATTTCCTGGCCGGGGTGCGGGTACGTTTCTAAACCAGGATTTATGTGATTTTTTTGACTGACTATGATTCAAATCTACCGCTTTCTTCGAAAGCTTGAAAAATCATAGTCAGTCAAAAAAATCATAAAAATCCCGGTTCTAACCTATTGCTCGTTCTAGATCCTGAATCAGATCGTCCACATCTTCAATGCCCACACTGAGCCGGATCAGAGTGTCTTTGAGGCCATTTTTGATCCGTTCTTCTTTTGGGATGCTGGCGTGGGTCATGCTGGCCGGGTGCGTACACAGCGATTCAACGCCCCCCAGCGATTCGCCCAGCGAAAACACTTCAAAGCTCTCCATAACCCGAACGGCTTCGGGCATCGAATCGCCTTTCAGCTCGAAGGACAGCATACCGCCAAAGCCGCGCATTTGCTTCTTGGCCAGCTCATGGCCAATGTGCGCAGGAAGTCCGGGATAATGTACCTGACTCACTTTAGGGTGCTGCTGCAAATACTCTGCTACTTTCTGGGCGTTCTCGCAATGGCGCTGCATCCTGACGTGCAACGTTTTAATGCCGCGTAATACCAGAAAGCAATCCTGCGGGCCAGGTACCGCTCCGCAGGCATTTTGAATGAACGCCAGCCGTTGGGCGGTTTCGTCGTCGTTCAGGATAATGGCCCCCATGACCGTATCCGAGTGTCCGCCGAGGTATTTCGTCACCGAGTGCATAACAATATCGGCCCCTAAATCGAGCGGATTTTGCAGGTAGGGCGAAGCAAAGGTATTATCGACCACCAGTTGAATACCACGTTGCTTGGTAATGGTTGCAATCGCTGCAATATCCACCAGACGAAGCAGCGGGTTGGTTGGCGTTTCAATCCAGACCATCTTTGTTGCGGGCGTGATAACTGCTTCCAGCTTCGATGCATCGGATAAATCGACGAAGTTGAACTTCAGTCCAAATTCCTGAAAAACCCGCACCATGATGCGGTACGTACCGCCGTAGAGGTCGTTGCTGGCGATGATTTCATCGCCGGGTTTGAACAGTTTAAGAATTGCATCTGTTGCGCCTAAGCCCGATGAGTAGCAGATGCCATGTTTCCCGTTTTCGAGGGCAGCGAGGTTAGTTTGCAAGACGTTTCGGGTAGGATTCTGCGTACGGGCGTATTCGTAGCCCTTATGCTTGCCCGGCGACTCCTGAACGTAGGTCGATGTTTGGTAAATGGGCGTCATAATGGCGCCCGTTGTGGGGTCCGGCTCAATACCGGCATGGATGGCTTTGGTTCCGAATTTCATAATCAAATGTAACTAAGATTGTAACGCAGAGTGGTGCGTTACCTGACAACTAAAACCAGAACGGCCCTTTACCCGTTTGATAAAGTGTGAAGTTATCTATTCCTAAATCTGTTACCGGTCCGGCTCTTCTGGGAGTTTTACTGTCGGTAACGCCAATCGTCTTTACCTCGCTATTGACCTACTTTGCGGTAGTTCACGAAGCCACCATTGCGGGCTTTACAACCTGGCAGTGGGTGCTTATTACGATAGCCTGTTCCATTACCTCGGCCGGGCTTACTCCACCCACCATGCTGGCGCTCATCTTCGGCTATTTTCTAGGCTGGAATGCCGTTCTGCCCATTTTTATCATCAATTTTGGCGGTATACTCTTTATAAATCTGCTGGTACACTGGCTCGACCACGACCGATTCATCGCTTTTCTAAAGCGCAATCCGAAGGCGCAATCAGTACTGGATCGTATACTGAACAATGAGCTGGAAGTTATCTTCTTCGCCAAGCTGTCGCCCATTCTCCCCTTTGGCTTGACGAACCTGATGTTCGCCCTGTCGGGGGCCAAGCTGAGAAATATAGTGTTGGGTGGTTTTCTGGGAATGACTCCCCGGACATTGATTGCCATCTGGTCGGGTCACGAAGCGCGTGAAATAAAAGCGTTGCTGGAGAATCCCAACCAAAGCTCCTGGACCCAAATTGTTATTGTAGTCCTGATTCTTGTTTCCATTGCCGGACTCTGGCAAGTTATACAACGGTCTCTAAAGTCGTAAGGCCCGCTGTGTCGATTGAATGTGGTCAAACACTGGCCAACTTCTCCCCAACTAGTTCCAGCAACCGGTTGTGGCCCGTTTTTAGTACCGTTAGCTCGTAGTCTGGCAGTTGATCTGCTAACGGAAGAATGTACGAACCGGGAATAACCCGATCAAAAGCACCGGTAAAAAAGCGAACCTGCACCGAATATTGCCGAAGTGTTTGGGCAATACGGGTCAGGTCTGGACGGATCAGCCGGAATTGCGTCCAGCTTCGGTATACCAGCGCCCGTTGTTGTGGGGTTGCCAGAGAAACTTCGGCAAAGCGCATAACGGTTCTGTTCAGGAAGCCAAGTCGGGTCAACAGATGACCGAACGTGCTCAGTATAGACAAATGGCGCATTACGTAGCGAAACAGATTGCGTCCTGCCACAGAACCCGTTGCCAGTTGATACCAGCCATTTCGGGTAATGCCATCGGGCGCAATCAGGATCAGCTGATCGAGTCGACTGGCGAAGAGTTCTGCGGTTGCCAGCGCAAATCGTCCGCCCAGACTAAAACCCATCAGCGCGAATCGCTCGACGTTATGTGCCTGCAAAAACTGCTCGATCAATCGGCACCAGACTGCTTTGGTCAGCAATTGGTCGCTGAGGTAATGGCTATCTCCGTGGAAGAATAAATCTATGGCGAAAATAGTAAATTGCCCGGCCGTAGCGTCGGAAAACGTCTTGAAAATATGACTGCTTTGTCCGAAGCCATGAAACGCCAGCAGCGCCGTTGAACCGCTGCCTAATTTCTGATAGGTGATGCGGCTATCCTGAAATATAAACTGTTGATTACCGGTCGTTTCGCCCATAAAACAAAATTACGTACAAGCGCTGATAGTAGTGCTTATTCGCCTTATTCGATTTCACTATGAAAACATTCACTGATCTGGCCCATTTCTCAGCCCATGTCGGGCAATCGCTGGGTGAAACCGACTATCTGACGATTACTCAGGAAATGGTCAATCTGTTTGCCGAGGCAACCGGCGATCATCAGTGGATTCATACCGATCCAGCGCGCGCTGTTGAGGAATCGCCGTTTAAGACAACCATTGCGCATGGTTTTTTGACGCTTTCGCTGGCTCCCAGGCTTATGGCCCAACTGTATCGGATCGATTCGGTCCGTATGGGGATCAACTACGGCGCTAATAAAATCCGGTTTACACATGTTGTACCGGTAGGCAGTCGTTTAAGAATGAAAGCGACGCTCAAGCTGGTGGAACCACAGGACAAAGGACTTCGGGTCATTATGGAATGCATCTTCGAGCTGGAACATTCGCCCAAACCGGCTTGCGTCGCCGAACTGATCACCTTGCTATTCGAGAAGTAAACCGTATGCATGCATACTATTTCTTCTTTTTTACTTACTTTTACGTTACTCTCAACAATCAACAAAACTAAACTATACAATTCAGATGGCATCAGCAACGCTGGAGTTACAGGGGTTGAACTTTAATTTATCGGAGGAGCATCTTGCCGTACAGGAAGCTGCCCGCGATTTTGCCCAGACAGAGCTTTTACCCGGCATTGTGGAGCGTGATAACGAAGCCCGATTTCCGACCGAGCAGGTAAAGCGCATGGGCGAACTGGGCTTCATGGGCATGATGGTATCGCCCGATTACGGCGGGGGCGGCATGGATACGGTGGCGTATGTACTGGCTATGGAAGAGATCTCCAAGGTCGATGCATCGGCTTCGGTGGTGATGTCGGTTAATAACTCACTGGTTTGTTATGGCCTCGAAGCATTCGGAACGGAAGAGCAAAAGCAAAAATATTTAACCCGGCTGGCATCGGGCGAAACCCTGGGTGCTTTCTGCCTGTCGGAACCCGAGGCAGGTTCCGATGCGACCTCTCAAGCCACCACCGCCGAGGATAAAGGAGATTATTATTTAGTTAACGGTACCAAGAACTGGATAACCAACGGCGGCTCGTCCGGTATCTGCCTGGTTATTGCCCAAACTGACCGCGAGAAGAAACACAGGGGGATCAACTGCCTGATTGTGGAGAAAGGAACGCCGGGTTTTGTTGTCGGAAAGAAAGAAGACAAAATGGGTATTCGTGCTTCCGATACGCACTCGTTGCTGTTCACAGATGTGCATGTGCCGAAAGAAAATCGAATTGGCGAAGATGGTTTTGGCTTTAAATTTGCCATGTCGACGCTTAACGGTGGCCGCATCGGTATTGCTGCGCAAGCGCTGGGCATTGCCGCCGGAGCTTATGAACTGGCTTTGAAATACAGCCAGGAACGGAAAGCATTTGGGAAGCAAATATTTGACCATCAGGCTATTCAGTTTAAACTGGCCGAGATGGCAACCAAAATTGAGGCTGCCCGGTTATTGGTATACAAAGCCGCTCGTCTTAAAGACGAACACAAGGATTATGTACAGGCGGCTGCTATGGCCAAATTATTTGCATCGGATGTTGCAATGTGGGCAACAACAGAAGCTGTACAGATTCACGGAGGCTACGGATATGTCAAAGAATTTCACGTGGAGCGCTTAATGCGGGATGCAAAAATCACCCAGATATACGAGGGTACATCTGAAATACAAAAATTAGTTATTGCCCGAGAACTCATCCGCTGAGCCTTTTCTTGGTAAAATAGAATTTTTCTTAAGGTGTAGTGCGTGTTCAAAGCGAATACGCACTATTTTTTTTATTATTTGGAAACTTTTATACTTGTATTAGTTTTGTACAAATTATTAGTTTTGTGCAACTTTGTGCACGAATACAATCTAGGAGACGAACCTTTCAGCTATGGAAGACTATAATAAAATTATCGAATCACTGGGCGTGAAGTTTATTAAGGCCCGCAACATTCGGATTCTACAGCCTATCACCATCAAAAATTTCTATGATGTTGAGAATACGCTACTCATTCTTTTCAATGGCGAAGTTTCAATCGGAGACGAAAAGATAAAGGTGGATGTAGGGGATATGCTGTTCATTCCGGGTGGCAAACACGTTACCGTAACGTATGGTGACCCAACAAATCCCAAAATCGTTTCGAATGAGGAATTCATGACGCACCGGGAGTCGTATTGGGAGGGCAACAATGACCCCAAGCTAATTGGTCATTTGCCTAATTCATTCGGCTACGTGTCTTTTGAAGCGAAGGTGTTCGATTCGGTCAACTTCTTCAACTCACTCGACGTACCACCGTTCATTATCAAGCGGGAAGAGCACCTGGCCACAACCATCGATCAGATTCTGGCTGAAGAAATGACCGACCTGGCGGGTAAAGGACGGATTATCAAGATCAAAACGGAAGAAATCGTTATTGAGGTTGTTCGATACATCCTCAAAAACCACCTCTTCGTTGAGCAGCTTGTTACCAACAGTACTTACTTTAAAGACCCTCGTCTGATCGACATCTTCGCCTATATCAAGGAAAACCTGGGTGGCGATCTGTCGAACAAAGTGCTGGCAAACGTGGCTAACGTGTCGGAAGATTATGTTGGGCAGTATTTTAAAATGTTGACGGGTATCAATCCGCAGGATTATATCGAGTACCAGCGTATGGAAGCGGCCGTTGGCCTGCTGCGGACGAGCAAGAAGAGCATCCGGGCCATCGGTGCCGAAGTGGGTTATAAAGACACCGCTTATTTCTGTCGTCGCTTCAAAATGATGTTCGGAATTCCAGCCGGTAAAATGCGCCGTCGGGAATCATTAATGAATGTGTAATAAAGTGGTCAACTAAAAAGTGGCTGGCGCTGGATTGTTTCCTTTGCGACAGCCACTTTTTGTTTACTACCTAAACTCAGCCTTACTACTGCATCGTTATCTCGATCGGCAGTGTATAGAACACCGGTACAGCTTTGCCCCCTACCAGACCGGGCTGCCAGCGCGGCATTTTTTCAATAGCAGCAATGATGTTTGTTATATAGGCCTGTACCCCTCTCAACGTCTTTTTGTCGAGGGGTTTCATCGTGATACGCACATCCTGAACGTATCCAATGTCATTGATAATAAATTTGGCTGCTATGGGTCCGGTGTCATAATGTTTCCGCACCATAGAACCCGGCACTTTTATTGTTTCGGCCAGATAACGACTTAACGCTGTGTACCCGCCCGGAAATTCAGGCTGCACTTCTGCAACGGTATATACTTTTTCGGACGCTGACTGCGCGTCGGCCTGGTAACTTACCAAAGAACAAAAGGCGGTAATTAATCCAGCCAGTAAGGTTCGAACAACGGATTTCATGAGTTTAGGCTTGAACAACGGATTGGTTAAACTCGCGCACTACAGTTGCCAATTGAGGCAATAGGTCCGGATCCTGCTCCACACCGTTGCCAACAACAATCAGATCGGCACCAGCTTTCAGCGCTTCATAGGCTTTTTCGCCGGACGTTATCCCCCCACCAACAATAATCGGGACATTAACGGCTTTGCGAACAGCAGCAATCATGGCGGTTGATACCGGTCTGCGAGCCCCGCTTCCGGCATCCAGATACATTAACTGCAGGCCAAGCATTTCACCTGCCATAGCGGTACAAGCAGCTACATCGGGTTTATCGTGGGGTAACGGCATTGTACCACTAATGTACGAGACAGTAGTTTGGGTACCACTGTCGACCACCATGTAGCCCGTGGGTAAAATTTCCAGACCGCTTTTCTTCAGTAAAGGAGCGGCTATAACATGTTGCCCAATCAGAAAGTCTGGATTACGCCCCGAAATAAGCGATAAAAGAAGGATCGCATCGGCCGTTGGTTCGATATGAAGCGGGTTACCGGGAAAGAGAATAATGGGCGTGTTGGAGTGCCGCCGAATTGTGGCGACCACCTCTTTGTGAGCATAATCGGTAACCAGACTACCACCTACCAGAAAAAAATCGACAGGATAATCAGCCGTTCGATTCAGCAGGGTAGAAAACGCGTCTTGCTCGACCTTATCGGGGTCGAGCAAGACGGCAAATGCTTTGCGGCCAGACAGCTTATAATCCCGGAGTATAGTCAACAGGCTCTGTGGAGGCCTGTTTGTGGTATTGGGTTGGTTCGGCAGTTGGATTGATGGCATTATTTGTACGTATGCGGGCTAAAAATCCAGTCAGCTGCTCGCGGGCTATGTTGGTCAGAACAGATGTTAGAAGACCACCAATCAACCCACTGGCTGCGGCTGACTTTTGAACTTTGTTGGCCTGCTGCTTTATGGCTTTATGCGCTGGCGCTTTAGGATGAGAGTAGTCGCTATCCTCATCGTCGCTCTCATCATAGTCATAATCCTCCTCGTCTGGCTCGCCGTACTTTTCGGCGTATCGGTACTCGTCGGATTTAGGCAGAATGGCATTTACAACCAAATATACGGCTAAAGCAGCACCTGCTACAAACGCAGCTGTTTTGCCAACTTCCGTTGCATCTCCTTTAATCGCATCAACGCCATCGGTAATTGATGTTTTAAACTGCTCAGTAGCAGCCATTAACTGGGCTCGACGCGCAGTAGTATCGGCAAAAGGTACTTTAGGGTCTTCCATTGCAAGTAAGTAAGGATTCGAGTAAAAGGAACCAATAAGTAGTGGTGTATGGGTTGGTAATGATTACATTGACGCAACTCACGGGTTTGTGCTGCTGCTCATCGACGACCGCGTTTTGGCCATCAACTCTTCAACGGCATCTGCTTTTTCTTCAAGCTTTTTCTCCTGACTTTTCTTAAGTGCACTATAAGCAGCTTCCCGAATTTTCGATTTAAAGAAATCTTTTGCGGCAATCCAAATTACACTTAGGAGCAGAAAAAAGGCAGCTACGATTAAAAAACCCAGATACTTACTATTTGTTACTTCATTTAGATAAGCCGCCAGCAGACTAAATAAAAAGATAACCGTCATTGTGCCCAGCAACGCCAGCACAATGCTATGAACAGCAACAACAACACCCTCTTCAATTTTTCCCCGGCTTTCCAGGGTGAATAGCTCAATACGGGCTTCCAGATAGCGGAATATATTTTCCCGAATTTCTTCCAGGCGTTCAAGCATGATTTCAACCAATTAAATTTTCTTCTGACCTATTTACTCTAAAGTCATTAATTTGTTTAAAATTATAAGGAAAAAAAAGCTCCGACACCTATCAGGTATCGGAGCTTTTTTTTCCTCACGAAAAATGATGCTCTTTTTTATTGCCTGTGCATGAAACAGAAGAGATGCCTTTACTTCGACTGGCGTAACTTAGCCTCAATTGTTTGCTGGGTATGAGGAACAGCCCGGAGCCTTTCTTTAGGAATAAGCTTACCGGTATCCTTACAAATGCCGTAAGTACCGTTCTTGATCCGCACCATAGCCGCATCCAATTGCTGGATAAATTTCTGAAGCCGGGCTGCAAGCTGACTTAAGTTTTCACGCTCGCTGGTATCAGCGCCGTCTTCAAGCAGTTTTGAATTGCCTGACGTATTGTCTGTGCCGCTATCGTTGCGTTTGCTAAGCGTCTCTTTTATGTAGTTCAGCTCACTACGAGTAGCATCGAGTTTCTGACCGATCAGTTCCTCGAATTCCTTTAAATCTTCTTCTGAATACCGCTTTTTCTCGTCCTGAACCATATCAAGTGCTACGTTAAATGGTGCGTACCTTATTTTGGCCACAAAATTAATGTTTATTAACCATTATTTCAATCGGCTATTTATCTATTGCTTATTTTTTTAGAAAAATCATCAAATGGATAATCGCTATTTTGACAAACTATAATTTGGAGCCAGCTGCCAACAGGCATAAATCTGTTTTGAAAGTCTTTATAATAAAGAATGTTCCTATGGTTTATTAATATTATATTAATCTTAGGAAAAATAGACTTTTCGCAATGTGACCGTTGATTTATTAAGTTTGCGGGACACTTCACCAACAAATTTGTTTTAAACAAAGAAGTTAAAGTAAAGACATGGGATATATTGAACCAGCTCCAATAAAAGACAAGGAGAATCCGCTTGAGTCAATGATGTCGCGTTTCGATGCCGCTGCTAAGCTGGTAGGCATATCGGACGAAATGTATGATATATTGAAAGTGCCGGCCCGGCAGGTAATTGTTGGGTTGCCCGTTACCATGGATAATGGGTCTATTAAGGTTTTTGAAGGCTATCGCGTTATTCACTCCAACATTCTGGGGCCGGCAAAAGGAGGTATTCGGCTCGATCCGGGCGTTCACCTCGACGAGGTACGTGCCCTGGCTGCCTGGATGACCTGGAAATGCGCCGTTGTGGATATTCCCTATGGGGGAGCCAAGGGCGGAATCGCCTGTAATCCCCGCGAAATGTCGGCCGGTGAGATCGAACGGCTTATTCGGCAATATACCGTAGCTATGCTCGACGTGATTGGTCCCGACCGCGATATTCCGGCTCCCGACATGGGTACGGGCCCCCGCGAAATGGCGTGGATTGTGGATGAGTACTCCAAAGCAAAAGGTATGACCGTCAACAACGTTGTAACGGGTAAGCCGCTCGTGTTAGGCGGGTCGCTGGGCCGAACAGAAGCAACGGGTCGCGGAGTTACCGTTGCAGCCCTGGCGGCCATGGACAAGATGCGCATGAATCCGTACCGGGCCACAGCCGCCATTCAGGGTTTCGGTAACGTTGGCTCCTTCGCTGCCGAATTGCTGCACGAACGGGGTGTTACGGTGGTAGCCGTCAGCGATATTTCGGGGGGCTATTATAACAAGAGCGGTATCGACATTACAGCCGCTGTAGAGTACCGCAACAAGAACAAAGGAACACTGGAGGGCTTTGGCGGGGCCGAGAAGATTTCGAACGAAGAATTGCTGTCGTTGGCTGTCGATGTACTCGTTCCGGCTGCCAAGGAAGATGTTATTACGGAAGACAATGCGGCCTCTATTCAGGCCAAGATGATCGTAGAAGGTGCTAATGGCCCGACTTCGGCCAGTGCCGACGAGATTATCAACAGCAAAGGTATTCTGGTGGTGCCCGATATATTGGCCAATGCCGGTGGCGTTACAGTCTCTTATTTTGAATGGGTGCAAAACCGTATCGGTTACAAATGGACGCTCGACCGGATTAACCGCCGGGCCGACCGGGTTATGAAGGATGCCTTTGATCGGGTATTTGATACATCGCAACGCTATCAGGTACCTCTGCGTCTGGCGGCTTACATTGTCGCGATTGACAAAGTGTCGAGCACGTACAAGTTCCGTGGAGGATATTGATTTGCCATAAAAGATATGATGTATACTGTATGATGTCTATTTTTGCTCATACTTGATGCATTAACAACACATCATACCACACGGGCAATCCCGATTATTCTTCATACATCTTATTATGCGCTTACACCGCGAAGGAAAAACCATAATGATTACGACAGGGCTGGTGCTGCTGGCCCTGAACCTGCTTGCTTATTTTTATTTGTTCTCCGATAATTCAACCGCTATTGTCTTACTGGCGGTAGTAAGTATCATTCTGTTTCTGTTGGTTGTACAGTTTTTCCGTATTCCAACACGCCCGCTCACAACCGGCGAAACACAGGTAATTGCGCCGGCCGATGGAAAGGTGGTCGTTATTGAAGAAACCGTTGAGAGTGAGTATTTCAACGACCGTCGTCGGCAGGTATCGATTTTTATGTCGCCACTGAACGTTCATGTCAACCGGAATCCGATTACGGGTGTCGTGAAGTATTTTAAATATTTTCCGGGAAAGTATCTGGTTGCCTGGCACCCAAAATCGAGTACGGAAAACGAACGGACTACGGTGGTCGTTCAGGCCGCCAGCGGAACGGAAATATTGTTTCGGCAAATTGCGGGCGCAGTAGCCCGACGGATCATCTGGTACGTAAAAGAAGGACAGCCTGTTAAGCAAGGCGACGAGTTTGGTTTTATTAAGTTTGGCTCCCGGGTAGATTTGTTTCTGCCTTTGGATGCCGAAATAAAAGTAAATATCGGCGACGTGACACGGGGTGGTGTTACGGTAATTGCTGAATTGCCGGAGAAAGAATAAACGAAGGTTAATACAAATGCGGCTTAGGCATCAGACCACCCGTCTGATCGTCTAAGCCGCATTTGTATTTTGTGTTTATTGCCAGAAATAGTTGTAATTTATACGTCTAAACGCTGCGTGGCTATGGACGTTGATTACATCATTATTGGGGCTGGTTCGGCCGGTTGTGTACTAGCTAACCGGCTCTCTGCCGATCCGGCAAATTCAGTATTGCTGCTGGAAGCGGGTGGCCCCGATTCGAAAATGGAGATTCAGATTCCGGCGGCTTACACCAAACTGCATGGATCGACCGTTGACTGGGGCTTCTGGACAGAACCGCAGCAAGCCCTCAACGGACGACGAATGTATCAGCCCCGTGGGAAAACGCTGGGCGGTTGCTCATCGACCAATGCGATGGCTTACGTACGCGGCAACCGGCTTGACTATGACGACTGGGCTTCGTTTGGGAATCCGGGTTGGGCCTACAAGGATGTGTTGCCTTACTTTATCCGGTCAGAGCATAATGAGCAATTCGACCAGCTCGATTCGCGCTACCATGGTAAGAGCGGGCCGTTGAATGTTACGTTCGCTACTCGTTTTCAAACACCGCTGGCGGGTGCTTTCGTTAATTCATGCATTCAATCCGGTATGCGAAAAAACGATGATTATAACGGGGCTGAACAGGAAGGCGCAGGCTTATTTCAATTCACGATCAAGAACGGCCAACGGCATAGTGCTGCAACGGCTTTTCTAAAGCCCGCCTTCAACCGGCCAAATCTTAAGGTCATTACCCACGCGCACACAAAGCAGATTTTAATTGAGCAGGACCGGGCAACCGGGGTTGAGTTTATAACCGGGAAGAACCAGACCCAGCAGGTCAGGGCGCGAAAAGAGGTTATTTTGTCGGCAGGGTCCTTTCAGTCACCGCAGCTGTTGATGTTGTCCGGCATTGGGCCTGCCGATGAGCTTCGGTCGGCGGGGGTTCCCGTAAAAAAAGAGCTACCCGGTGTGGGGCAAAACTTGCAGGATCATCTTTTCTCGGGAGTTAGCAGCCTGTGCTCGCAGCGAGGTACTTCAGCCAACTTTCACCTCAAGCCATTCAACCAGCTGAAAGGGCTAATGCAGTTTCTGATCAGTAAAAAAGGGCCCATGACCATAAGCCCGCTCGAAGCCGTTGCCTTCCTCCAAACCGATCAGCTAAGCGCTGCCGAAGCAGATGCGGGCCGTATTGATATGCAGCTTCATTTTGCCCCCGTTCATTTCGATTCCAGCGGCAAGACCGATTTCTACGATCTGACAACTTACCCCGTAACGGATGGCTATACCGTTTTGCCCACCTTACTCAAGCCCAGGAGCCGGGGCTATGTTGGACTGCGTTCCAGTAACCCACTCGACGCTCCCGTTATTCAGCCGAACTACCTCACGGATGAACATGACCGACAGGTGCTGCTCAGCGGTCTGCGAAAAACGATTGAGGTGATGCAGGCCGACGCCTTCGGTCCCTACAGCCAGGGCATTAATGTACCGGCGGTCCATATATCGGACGATGATCTCTGGCAACATGTACTCACCATGTTAGAAACGGTTTACCATCCGGTTGGCACGTGTAAAATGGGCCCCTCGTCTGATGAACTGGCTGTTGTGGATGCCGATTTGCGGGTGAGGGGTATTGACGGGCTGCGAATAGTCGATGCTTCCATCATGCCGACAATCGTGTCGGGTAACACCAATGCACCGGTTATTATGATTGCCGAGAAAGCCGCTGATCTGATTTTGGGGAAGACCTTCCAGCATAATGAGCGCCAGTACGAAAGCACCCGGTAAAGATTGTCAAGCCATTTGACGCCTAGATCTCAAAAACTTTTCGCAGAATATCGTCCAGATACTCCCTTGAATTAGCCAGACGGGGCACTTTGTGCTGACCGCCTACTTTACCGCGCTGTTTCATCCAGGCATAGAATGTACCCGGTGGCACCACATGGATACGTGGTCGCTTAAGTACCATGTCGTTATACCGTTTGGCATCATAATCGGAGTTGATCCGGCGGAGGGTGTCGTCGAGAATTTGATTGAACCGTTGCTGGTCGTTCGGTTCCTGCGAAAACTCAATGACCCACTCATGGCATCCATTAGCCCCGTTGCTCATGTAGCTCGGTCCGGCGGTGTAATCGGTGATGACCGCTCCCGTGGCCTCGCAGGCTTGCGTGATGGCCGTTTCGGCATTCTCGACGATCACTTCTTCTCCGAAAGCATTGATGAAATGCTTGGTCCGGCCGCTGACCTTTAATCGGTGCGGATACAGCGAAGTAAACCGAACGGTGTCGCCTACTTTGTAGCGCCAGAGGCCTCCGTTAGTTGAAACGACAAGCGCATAGTTTTTATCAAGCTCAACCTCGTCAATTGTCAGCGCTTTCGGGAAGGGCTGGTCGGCTTCATTAATCGGGACAAATTCGTAGAAAATGCCGTAGTCGAGCATCAAAAGCATTTCGCCAACGCGGCTGAGATCGTCCTGTATGGCAAAGAATCCTTCCGATGCATTATAAACTTCCTGATAACGAACGCTTTTAGAGGGAAAAACATGCTGCTGAAATAGATCGCGGTACGGCTGAAAATTTACCGCCCCATGCATCATGACTTCAAAATTGGGCCATACTTCCAGAATATTAGACTTACCCGTTCGGGCCAGAATTCGGTCAATGAGCACCATGCCCCAGGTAGGCGTTCCCAACATGCTGGTCACGTTTTCCTGCGCCGTAATGTCGACCATTCGCTCCAGTTTGGCTTCCCACTCGTCCATCAGGGCAACCTGGAGGGAAGGTGTACGGATATACTGGGCCCAACTGGGCAGGTTTTTCATGACCACGGCCGATACATCGCCAGCCGCGCTGTTGGTGCCGTACGGATTCTGATGAAGACTGCCGCCAATGGACAGCCCTTTGCCTTCAAACGCCCGGCTGTCGGGGTTGTTGGCAATGTACAGCGCCATCATGTCCTTGCCGCCTTTGAAGTGACTCTCGTCCAGCGACTCGGTGGTGACCGGAATAAATTTGCTCCGTGCGTTGGTTGTCCCGGACGACTTGGAAAACCAGCGTACGGGCGATGGCCAAAGCACTTTGTTCTCCCCTTTCAGTACCCGTTCGATGTACGGAAACAGGTCTTCATAACTTGAGACCGGTACCTGCTTCTGGAAATCCTGAATGGTTTGAATGGATTTATACGCGTGTTTTTTCCCCCAATCCGTTCGGCGACCGGCCCGAATCAGTTGATTAAAGACTTTTTGCTGCACCACTCCGGGATTTTGCTTCATAGCCTCAATGCGCGGCAGTCGCCGTTGAAGAAGCCATTTGAGCGTGGTATTTAGAAAAGTCATGGGGCTAAAATAACATAAAACTAACCAAATAGACGAGGTCAGTGATGAAAACGTAAAACCAAAGAATCTGTTTACAAGCCGTTTGCCCGGTCTGGATAATCGGTAATTAACCCATCGACGCCCCACCGTTTTAGTCGTTCCATGTCGGCCCGTCGATTGACCGTCCACGGAATTACCCGGATACCCTGCTCGTGCAACCAGGTAATTTTTCGTTGGCTGAGCAAACGGAAATTAGGGCTGTAGATATCAGGTTTGAAGCCAAGTTCATTGAGATTGGTCGACGGGCTAAGCAGATTCTCTACCAATGCTGCCAGTCGAACCGGTGGATAATTGCTATCGGCAACACCTTTCTTCCATTGCTTCAGCATGGCAAAATCAAAGCTTTGAATAACAATTCGGTCTGGGTTAACACGCTCAATAGGAAACTGTTTTTTTAAGACTGTCTGGACGAGGTCACAAAACTCGGCCGGTTCGGGCTGGCTTTTCCCATACTCGGATGGCTCACTTTTGATCTCGATGTTGTACGAGAACCGGGGAAGATTATGTGCCTTGCGGTAGGCTTCTGCCTGCTCAATTACCTCACTGAGCAACGGTTTATGAACACTAAGCTTTTGTTGTTCGGGATACGCCGGGTTTCCGTTGGCCCCAACATCATAGCGTTTGATGTCGGCATAATCCAGTCTGTAAAGAGCCAGGTTCTTCTGCTCTTTCTTATTAACCGGCACGCCGTCCGGAGCAATGCTGAAGGCCGCGTTGAAATACGGTTCGTGCGATACGACCACCTGGCGGTCTTTGCTGATCACCACATCCATTTCGAGGGTTGTTACCCCAAGCTCCAGCGCTTTAAGGAAGGCAGGAACGGTATTTTCAGGCATCAGGCCCCGGCAACCCCGATGTCCCTGTATGTCGAAACCGGGCAAATCTGACTCAATAAAGGCAACAGAAATCATACAAACCAGTACTAACAGTAAGCGCATGAGGCAGATGGAATTACTTCCAAAAGTACAATTTCTTTTTTAGTTATGATTTTTTTCTGAAATGGGCTTAGGTACAACCCACGACGACTGGGAGAGGTAGCCGCTGCTATAGCTGAATTCCTGTTTTCGGTGGTTCACGCCAGTGGCTCGATTTAAACTGGCAGCGTCTGGGTGTTGATAGATCACTCCGGGCTGAGCAGCCGTGAACACCCGCAGGGGACCGTTATTCTGCGTTGCGATGTACCACAATTGTCCGTTCGCCACCAGCAAGCTGGCCAGTGCTTTGGCATCGCCATCAACGACAAAGCCGGATCTAGCCAGCGAAAGTGACTTGAAATTGCCCCGTCCATCGCCCAGCAAAACTAACCCAAGACCGGCATCCTGCCAGCCCGACAGGACTTCACTTGCGTAATCGTTCCCTGCCAGCAGGACATCCAGATTGCCGTCGTGGTTGAGGTCTGTAACCGAACTGCCGAATATGGGCGAAAATTGAGCTTCGATGGGTAATTCATGTACCAGTAAGTTACCCGCCCGATTCTCGATGTAAGCCGACGCCAAAAAAGTAGCCCGTTTAATCAACGCATGTTTTTGCTCATCGGCTGACAACAGGCTCGACAAGGTCGTTTTTCCATACGCGGCATAGGTCGTCATCTTCTTCTTGAAAGTAGGAATCTGGTCCGTCAGTACATCGCGGGGGTGAAAAGGATATTCGGTGCCCCCGTTGAAAAAGCTAACAATAGGATCTAATGTGCCGTTTTTGTCGTAGTCTGCTGCATATACGGATACAGGCTGATCGGTAGAAGCCCGTAAGCGGCTATTCAGGCCATTATTTCCCGCTATATAGTCCATGTCGCCGTCATTGTCGAAATCACCCGCTGAGAGACTGTTCCAGAACCCAACAGCTTTAGACAACTCGGGTGTATTCAGGCGCGAAAACGCCCGGCCTTGTTGATTCTTGAAAAAAGTGATGGGCATAAACTCGCCCGCCAGCATCAGGTCGGGCCAGCTATCGTTATCGACATCGGTCCAGAGTGCCGAACAGACTAACCCCGCCCGGCTCAGGCCCGGCGCCAGTTGATCCGTAACATCGGAGAAGCGGACTGTGCCCGCTTTGCTGTCATTACGCAGCAAATAGCTTCGGGCGGGCTCCGGGTAGCGCTGCGGTACAATACGACCGCCAATAAATAGGTCCAGGTCGCCGTCGTGGTCGAAGTCGGTGGCGACAACGCACGAGCCGCTGGACATGGTGTTGGGCAGCGCCGTTGGCGACGCACGAAAATTTCCTCTTCCATCATTCAGGTACAGGCTGTCCTGACAAACTTTCTCATCCCGGCCAAATTCAGTGCTGCCATGAACCGTGTAGAGATCGGGGTCGCCGTCGTTATCGGCGTCAAAGAGGAGTACGCCGGTTTCTTCCGGCTTTTTCTCCGGACGGTCTTTCCGCCGAAATGAAACATGTTCTCCGGCTTGACTTTTTTGCTGGAGAAAGAACGTCCCCCCTTTATACGCGCTGCCCGCCACATAAATGTCATCCAGCCCGTTACCGTCTACATCGCCAACCGCCAGCCCCGGACCGATTTGCGAGTGTTTATGGGCAAGAAGTGTTTGCTGGGCTTTGTAATCGACGAAATCGTCTTCCTGATGCTGATAGTCCAGACCCGTCCGTTTGGTTGAGACTTCGGTAAGTAAAGGCTTAGTCAGGGGCTGTAACTGCATGAACGAGGGTGGCTTAAGGGTAGCTTTTCGCTCATCCAGAGTTAGGACCTGATTCGTTTTTATGTTCCGAATGAGTTGCCCGTTGCCCGTTGGCCAGACGATTTTCAGCGAGTCGATGCGTTTGGCAGAACCCAATCCAACATGAATACCCGACGCCATGGTCGATTGATAACCCCGTTGCCGGGTATATTCGGTATAATGCAGCTGTCCGTTTGCCCAAATGGCCACTTTAGCGCCAATGCCTTCCCGGTTACCCGGTTTGCCCGAAAACTGCAGGCTCAGAAAATGCATTGCTGCCGAATCTGCTTCGTTTTCGATAGTTCGATTGCGGTAGATAAAGGCTGGATCGTTGATGTTGTTCATGACCAGATCCAGATCGCCGTCGTTATCGAAATCCGCGTAGGCGGTACCGTTCGTAAAGGAGGATTCGGTCAGTCCCCAGTCTGCAGCCACATTGGCAAAGTGGAGATTGCCGGTGTTATGAAACAGGAAATTAGGTTTGTAAACTGGCTCCAGATCAACAATTCGTTTCAGAAGTTGAGCGCGTCGGTCAGCATCGGTACCGAAGTTGCCATCATCCCGGTTGTAGCTGGTAAAGTCCAGGTCGGTAATGTCTTTGCGGTAGCCGTTTGTAATCAGCAAATCCGAAAAACCATCGTTGTCCAAATCTGCAAAAAGAGCACTCCAACTCCAGTCGGTTGCCGCCGTTCCGGCCAGGTAGCCAATATCGGAGAAGTGGGGGAGAAGGGGGGAGGAAGGGGACGAGCGGGAGTAAAGGGACAATGGGGAGGAAGGGGGTGAAGATCCCGTTTTTAGCTCTTGTCCCTTTACTCCCGCCCCGAACCCTCTGTTTAACTGAAGGACATTCCGGATGTACTGCGGCTGGTAGCCGAGCCGACGGGCCATCTGGAATCGGTCGTAGGGAATGGTGGAGAACATGGTCTTCTGCCGCAGGTTATCGTCGGGCAGCATATCCACTACGGCGAAATCTGTCAGACCATCATTGTTAATATCGGCCATGTCCACGCCCATACTGTTGTGACTCTGGTGTTTCAGCGTTTCGGCAATGCGGTTCGTGAACGTGCCATCCCGATTGTTGACGAGCCAAGCGTCATTCGACTGAAAGTCATTGGCCACATAAATATCCGGCCACCCGTCCTGATTCACATCGTTCACGATCACGCCCAGCCCCCATCCTTCGTGAACAAGCCCCGCCTGGGCGGAAATATCTTTGTAAATAGGAGTCAGGAGCGAGGAGTGAGGAGGGGGGAGCCTGCCGGAAGCAGTGGCTGAACGCGATAGCGTTCTCTCAACCGGCAGGCTCCTCGTTCCTCGTTCCTCGCTCCTAACGCCTATATTCTCATACAGCTTATCCACACTTCGGGCGGAGCCGTCGTTTCGGGGGCCGATGACGTTGTTTCGGTTGAAGCTTTCAAGGGCGTTCGTTAGTAGAAATACATCCAGGTCGCCGTCGCGGTCGTAGTCGAGAAAGGTGGCCTGTGTAGAGTAGCTCGAATCGGCTAACCCGACCGCCCTCGCCGATTCGATAAAATGGGGAATGCCGTTAGCGTCGTTGCCCTGATTGAGGAAAAGTAGGTTAGGTACGGCCTTGTTGCGGTTGGGATGGATGGTCGACACGTAAATGTCCTGTCGTCCGTCCTGATTAATATCGGCCACAGCTACGCCCGTACACCAGTATGTTGTGCTGACGCCCGCCGAATCTGTAACATCCTCAAACTTGAAATTGCCTTTGTTGAGGTACATTCGGCTCGAAACCTGGTTTCCGGCAAAGAACACGTCCTGTTGGCCATCGCCGTTAAAATCGCCCACGCCCACGCCACCCCCGTTGTAGAGATACTCAAATTCCAGTACATTCAGGGAGTCACTTTCCGTAATGGTGTTGCTAAAGTCAATACCGGTTCGACTGGCTGTCAGCCGCTCAAATCGTGGCGACGAATGCGTACAACCGACCAATATAAGCGCCCAAAACGCGGTTAGCCTGACTAAGTGATGCATACTAGAAATATAGACAAAATCCCCGATTGGCACGAAGGCCAGCCGGGGATTTACTATTTACATTAGGTTGGTAATTCGTAAGATTTTTGCCGGGCTGCTGTTTAGTATCCCGGATTCTGGTCCTTTTGCGACAGTTTACTGTTGTTGTCCAGTTCCTGCTGCGGAATGGGTAACAGTTCCTGTTTGCCTTTGGCGAAGTACGAAATCGGCTCGGCCGATAGCTTGTTTTGTGCCCGCCAGCGCAGAATATCCCGGTTGCGGATCTGTTCGCCTGCCTGTTCTACCCGTTTCTCATGGACAACGGCGCGGAACACCTCGGCTTTGCTGTTAACCGGATACTTGGCCGTTGGGTAAGCAGGCATAGCCACACTCGCCCGCGCCCGAACCTGATTGAGCAGCGCAATGGCATTGGCACTGTTACCGGTTTCGTTCTCGGCTTCGGCCATCATGAGCAGCACTTCGGCATACCGGATCAGCCGCATATTAATACCCGACGTATAAAAAGTTTCATTGTTTTTGTACATCGCCGTGTATTTCCGCCAGCTAACTTTCTGCGTCACCCCGTTTACGACGGAGGTGTTGCCCTGCACCTGCGATTCCATCAGCGTGTTCAGACCATTGTTGTAGGTGTCGCCAATGAAATAGAAATTATACTTCAGTCGTGGGTCCGTTTTGGGATCGCCTTTGGCCGTGTTTTCGTATTCGTTCAGCAGACCATCTGAGGGAATCAGGTTTCGCCAGCCAATAGCCGAATACTCCTGGCTGCGGGTCATCGTTTCGTTGGCCCCGTTGTCGTTGCCGTCGGCATCCCAGTTAAAGTCACCGATTTTGGAGAAACCAATTTCGAAGATCGACTCTGTGTTGAATTCCGTTTCTTCGATGAAATTGTCGAGGTAGTTATCGGTCAGCTTGTAAAGTCCCGAGCTGATGATCGACTGAAGCTGGGTTTTTGCGTTCGCATAATCGCCTTTTTGCATGTATATCCGTGCCAGCAGTGCCTGGGCCGCTCCTTTGGTAGCCCGACCAAGGTCGGCGCCGGTAGCTTTGGCGGGCAGATCGGTCTGAACGGCCAGCAGATCGGCGATGAGCAGTGTGTAAATTTCATCGACCGATGATTTTGGTTTGGTGCCATCTACTTCGGTTACGTAGTTGGTATACAGTGGCACCGCGCCCCAAAACGTGGTCAGATCGAAGTAAGCCATGGCGCGCAGGAACTTCGCTTCGGCCACAGCCCTCTTTGCCAACGCTGCATTGTCCGTAACGGCGGGGCCATTGTCAATGACGACGTTGGCCCGGTGAACAACGCGGTAAAGGCCATTCCAGACGGATAAGGCAACGCCGTTGCCGGGGTTTTGAGCACCCGATAGAATCTGATTTCGGGGCGCTTCCAACTGCCCGCCACCCGAGGCAACGTCGTCGGAGCGGAGGTCATGCAGGAAGAACCATTCGCGGCCGGTCAGGTTAGCGCTTTGCCAGACGGCGTAGACCGAATTGACACCTTTGAGTAATTCGGCGGAGTCTTTGTAATAGTTAGCGGTAATGACCTGATTCGGGTTCACTTTATCCAGGCTGCTGGTGCTGCATCCGAAGAACAGCCCCATGGCCACAATACCCGAGGTCCAGTATGTCGATTTCATAGTGACGTTGTTTATCTGTGTTACTTAAAAACCAAGTTGAAGGCCTACCATGAGTGTGCGGGCCTGCGGAAACTGTCCGTAGTCGATACCGTTGGTCAGCGTTGGGTTCGTATTACTGGTCCGCGAGCCAACTTCGGGGTCGTAGCCGGTATATTTGGTGAACGTCAACAGGTTAGTGGCTGCTACGTAAACCCGCGCCCGGCTCAGGGTTCCGCGTGAAAACGTTTGTAACGCCCCCGCTGGTATCGAATAGCCAATGCTCAGGTTTTTCAACCGTAAATAAGAGCCATCTTCAATGAACCGGTCTGAGGTGCGTGAATTACCATTGGGGTCGCCATCAACGGCCCGTGGTACGTCGGTAACCGTATTGGTTGGCGTCCAGGCCCGGAGTACATCCGTTCCGGCATTGAACAACCGGAGCATGCCCTGCTCAAGCACTTTTACACCATTGTAAATTTTGTTGCCCTGCACACCCTGAAAAAACAAGGATAGATCGAAGCCGCGGTAATTAGCCGACAGATTCAGTCCATAGGTGAATTTCGGCAGGAAGCTGCCCAGGTTAACCCGGTCGCTGGCATCGATCTTGCCATCGCCGTTCACATCCACAAAGCGAAGGTCGCCGGGAGCGGCATTGTCCTGCGTCGGGGCCGATTTAACCTCGTCGGCGTTCTGGAAGATACCCGCTACTTTCCAGCCGTAGAAGTACTGAATTGGCTGGCCGGCTTCGGTACGGGTAATGTCAAATCCGCCGTAATCGGCATTGGCCCCGTTGAGCAGCGGTGAAACGGTGGGTCCGAGGCTCAGCACTTTGTTATTGATAAAGCTGATGTTGCCCGATGCGTTGAATCGGAACGCGCCCTTCGTTTTGTTGTAGCCGAGCTGCATTTCAACACCCGTATTCCGCATGCTGCCCACGTTGACAATGGGCGACTGCGAATAGCCGATGGAGGGCGCGATGGGCTGGTTCAGAATCAGCCCGTCCGTGTTCCGCTGGTAAACTTCAGCCGAGAGGGTGATGCTGTTGCTGAACAAACCCAGGTCGAGCCCAACGTTGCTCATCTTCGTAACTTCCCACCGAAGGTCGGTATTGCCCAGGCGGTCGAAGTACGTTCCCTGTGTGCGGTCGCCCCCGATGATGGCGTTGGTGTTCTGGGAGACGGCTACCTGCCAGGAATAATCGCCGATACCGTTGAAGCCCATAGTACCGTAGCTGGCACGAAGTTTCAACTCCGAAATAGCGGGTACGTTTTTCAGAAAGGCTTCTTCGCTGATCCGCCAGCCTGCTGATACCGACGGGAAATTGCCCCATTTATTGCCCGGTGCAAACCGCGACGAGCCATCCCGCCGGAACGACGCCCCCAGGAGGTATTTGCCCGCGTATTCGTAATTAAGACGTCCCAGATACGACAGCAGTACATTTTGGGAACGCGTACCCGTTAAACCGGCACTTGTGCTGATCACGGCACTCAACTCGCGGATGGTGTTGGATGCTGCCTGGCCTGTACCAATGATTTCGAGGGAGTTGCCCGCCTGCCGTTCGGCCACGGCCACCACATTGAGGCTGTGCTTACCAAACGTTTTCTCATAGGTCAGCTGGTTCGAGATCAGGGGAGATGCATACGTCAGCCGGTCGTCAGAAACGTTGGCTAGTGCCCGGGCGTTGAAACTTTCGCTGTAGATCGGCAGAAACGAAAAGGTACGTGCCGTTACGTAGTCGATACCGCCACGAAGCCGATAGGTAAGCCCGTCAATGATCTTAACGTCAACATAAGCGCTTCCCAGTATTTTCATGCGCTGGGTGTTGCTCTGGTCCTGTAAGGCGGCCCGCACCGGGTTTTGGGGGTCGGAACCGTCCGAGCCGTCCGGCCCGCGATAGCCGCCAAGTAGAGTAGGGTCTTCAACCGGCATGTAAGGCGTCATGCGGATCATGTTCTGCACCTGTGTCCGGCCGCCGGCGCTTACTTCGTTGAGCTTATCGTCGTAGGAGATGGTCAGTGTTTGTCCGAATGAGAAGCGTTTGCTGATAGTATGGTCGGAGTTGATGCGGAAGTTACCGCGTTTGTACCCCGTGCCAATCATAATCCCCTGCTGATTGAAATAACCAACGGATGAATAGAATCGCGACTTCTCGTTGCCGCCCGACAATTGCACACTATGCTGCGTAATGGGCGCATCCCGGAACACCGCCTTCTGCCAGTCGGTATCGGTTTGAGCGTACGTTTGCGAAGCACCGGCGTAGATGGGCTGATTCAGGTTACTAAACCGCGTGGGTACCGGCTGACCGGCATTGCTTCGGAGGGCTGTTCCGAACTGGATGTACTCATCCCGGTTCAGTAAGTCGAGTTGACGCCATGCGCTTTGTGTGCCTACGTAGCCATCGTAATTAACGTGCAGTTTACCATCGCGGGTGCCTTTTTTAGTAGTTACGATGATAACGCCATTTGCCGCGCGGGAGCCGTAAATAGCGGCCGACGAAGCATCTTTCAGTACATCGACGGACTCGATGTCGCGGGTGTCGAAGTTATTCAGATCGCTCGTTGGAAAACCGTCGATAACGTACAGCGGGTTGGCCGCGTAGTTGATGGAGCCTATCCCCCGGATACGAACGATGGGCGTTTCGCCGGGGGAGCCGTTGCTAACAACCGTTACGCCCGGTACGCGTCCCTGAATGGCCTGCTCTACGCTTGGCACGGGTAGTTGCGTGACTTCCTGTGCCGATACCGACGAGATAGCCCCCGTTACGGACGCCCGTTTCTGGGTCCCGTAGCCTACTACAACCACTTCGCTAATGGATTTTACATCGTCCAGCAGGGTGATGTTTATGCGGCTGCGATTGGCGACGGCTACCTCCTGCGAGGCATAACCTACAAAGCTAAATACCAGTACAGCGTTGTTCGGGGCATTAAGGGTGTACTCCCCGTCCGTATTGGTCGTGGTGCCTCGTGTGGTGCCTTTAATAACGACACTGACCCCCGGAATTCCCTGCCCGTTTTTATCGAGCACTTTACCGGTAATATCTGCCAGGGGCTGGGCGGATGTGGTTGACCATCCGATGCGTTCCAGCTTATCGATGGTTCGGTCGGGTAATCTTACGGCTTCGGTTGCCGGATCGGTTGTGGTTTTGGTTTCGATCTGTTCGATTTTACGAAAAAGCCGTGTACTCTTTTCCTTTTCCGGGACAATAGCGTAGAAGCGGGGTTGTACTTTTCGATACGTTAAGCCGGTGCTGGTCAGTAAATTAGCAAGTTCTGTTTCCAGACTTCGATTACGCTTATTAACCATCAACACTTTTGTGTTAACCAGGTTGGTTGGGTAAATAAATGAAACGCTGTAATGCTGTTCAAGCTCACTTAACGCACTTTTCAATGTAATCAGGCGCGTATCTGCTGCTTGCCTCTGATAGGAAGCGAACCGACTGCTGGAAGCCACAAGCTGTGCCCGGGTCGGTAGTATCCCAATCAGCAGTAATGAGCCAAGCGCAATTAATTGTTTAGTCATGGCAGTAAGAGGTTGCGTCATTGTATAATGATCTGGTTTGTTTGTTGAGTAATGTGCAAGTCGAATAAAGTGGTAAGTCCGTCGAGTATTGTTTGCATAGATTGATTGGGTATCGTTCCGGAAATCGTCTGTCGTTGAAGGGCCGGGTCGGTAATGATCACGTGTACGCCATAGGTATCTTCCAGCATCTGGGCAACTTCCTGCAGGGTGGTGCCATCGAATGTCAGCTTGCCGGATTTCCAGGTCGACTGCGCGGCTGCATCGACGTGTTTACGGTAATAGACTTTCGCTTTAACGTCGGCATAAAACAGATCGCCGGGACGCATAACCAGCTTTTCTTTAGCCTGCCCGCCCACATCAAGCCGGATTTTACCCGTATTCAGCACCACCTTAGCCCGCGCTTGCCGGGCCATCACGTTAAACTGCGTCCCCAGCACTTCGATGTTCAGTTTATTGGGTAGGTGGACTACAAATCGTTCGTGATTTTGTTGGTGGGTTACGCGAAAAAAGCCTTCGCCATCGAGCCAGACTTCACGAGTCTGGTGGCTGGTCCAGCGGGGTGCATACCGCAAACGGCTGTTGCCATTCAGCGTAACCGTTGATCCGTCGGGCAAAGTCAGCGTCGACATTTTACCGAATGCTGTCTGACAAGTGAGGTCCTCTGGATACCACTGCCGGTAGGCCATAAAAGCGCCGGTTGCCAACAGGATAAAACCTGCCAGGGCAGCGGCCCAACGCATTGGCTGTGCCCATGTTGTAAGCCGTCGAACGGGTGTTTCGGCCGGTACGGGAGCGGGCTCCATGCGTTCACGAATGGCGGTTAGCATTCGGTCTGCGTCCGGTACCGGAACAACGGCTGGTGCCAGCCAGGCTAGTTCGTCAAACTGGGCGTCGAGCCGGGTTTGTAAATACGTCTGGCCAGCCTCTGTATTGAACCAGTCCAGCACGTGTCGGGCTTCGTCGGGTGTAACCTGGTTAGCGAAATAGCGTTGGAGTAGCTGTTCTGTCATGGGTATAGGAATGCGTATGTGCTACCTATACACCACCCGGTAAGGAAAGTATTATTGGAAAGGAAAAAATAATTTGGGATTAACTGCAGAGAGCAGCCATAATGAGGAGCATCGCTTCGATACCCGCGTGCTGACGCAGGTAATTGCGGAGAAAACGGCAGGCCTGATAGTACTGAACCTTTACCGTGTTGATGGAAATCTGGAGTTTAGACGCCACCTCCTCGTTGGATAAACCCTGTTCGGAGCGGAGGGTGAAAACCAGCTGCCGTTGGGCCGACAGCTTACGCAGCCCTTCCCGAAAAACGGAGCTGTATTCGTTAAAGAGGAGGGTTTCTTCGGTGGTAGTATCCGTATCAGACTGCTGAGTCTGATGTATAATATGCCGCAAAATGGCCCGCTTATTATCCCGGATGCTATTTAAAACCTGATGCCGCATGGCGGTAGCCAGGTAACTTCTGACGGATTGCAACTCGTCCAGCTGGTGCCGGTTTACCCATAGCTTAAGGTATATTTCCTGAAGCGCATCTTCAGCCAGAACAGGATCTTTTACGTATTGAATAGCAACCGTATATAGATAACGATAATACCGCCGAAACAGCGTTTCGAACGCCATTTCGTCGTTTTGTTTGAGAAGACTCACTAAATCCTTATCCGTCAGTTTTGTAACCATTTTCTCAAGGATCTGCCAGCGGCAATGTTCAAGCACTAATTTTGAACCATCGTTAGTAACAAATGTAAAAAAGAATTACCCTCGTTAGGAAAAGAATAGTTTTTATTTGCTGGGTGCAATTGTAAACTTGCAGCCCTGATACCCTCCATCACCTGTTTTTAATATGCGTTACGCGAAAGCAATCCTTGTTTCTTCAGTTACAGTCGTACTTATTTGGGCACTTAACCGGCCTTGGGGCAGCGTTCCGGCCTTTGCCCCCCTGCTTAGTCCGTTTGTTGGTTTCTGGCAAAATGCCGAGTCGGTCAATAACACCGATGAAGAGATTACACTCAATGGAACCAAAGCGCCTGTTACGGTTATTTTTGACGATTTAGCCATTCCACACGTTTTTGCCGAAAATGACGCTGACGCTTTTTTCGCACAGGGTTACCTCACCGCCCATGATCGGCTTTGGCAGATGGAGTTTCAGACGCACGCAGCTGCCGGACGCGTTTCTGAGCTGGTGGGTGATAAAGCACTCGAACTGGACCGTTACAATCGACACCTCGGCATGGGCTTTGGTGCCGAAAAAGCGGTAAAGGAGATGATGAAAGATCCGCGCTCGCGCGAAGCCGTTGAATCGTATACGGCGGGTATCAATGCCTACATCAAGCAGCTTTCTCCGGCTCAGTATCCACTCGAATATAAATTACTGGGGTACGCGCCCGAGCCCTGGCAGCCCATTAAGTGTGCCTATTTCCTGAAGTACATGTCGGGTGTACTGGCCCTCGGTGCCGATGACCTGAATATGAGCAATGTGCTGAAAAAATATGGTACGGTCGTTACCAATGACCTTTTCCCGGACTACCCCTTCCGCGAAGACCCTATTATTCCAGTAGGAACGAAGTGGGATTTTACCCCGGTTAAAATTCCGGCTGTTCCGGCGAACCCATTCCCCGATACGAAACCGCTGGCCATGAACTGGCCCGAACACGACCCGGCTATTGGCAGTAACAACTGGGCGGTTGGACCGCAGAAATCGGCGACGGGTTACCCAATTCTGGCCAATGACCCTCACCTTACGCTTAGTTTGCCCTCGATCTGGTACCAGATTCAACTGGTTACGCCAACTATGAATGTGTACGGAGCTTCTATGCCCGGATCTCCGGGAGTAATTATTGGCTTTAACAAACAGATTGCCTGGGGCGTAACTAACGTTGGCGCCGATGTGCTGGACTTCTACCAGATTCGGTTCAAAGATGCATCCCGGCGCGAATACTGGCACGACAACAAGTGGAAGCCGGTAACCCGTCGGCTGGAGGTGATTAAAGTAAAGGGACAGTCCGATGTGATTGACACCGTCCTGTACACGCATCATGGACCGATTATGTATGAAGTGGGGCAGAAACCCTTCGCCAGCAATGTACCGGTGGGGTATGCCGCCCGCTGGATCGCCCACGAAGCCTCTAATGATTTCCTGACTTACTACTTACTGGATCGAGCTAAAAATCACGAGGACTACCGAAAAGCCTTAAGCACTTATTCGGCCCCGGCCCAGAATTTCGTCTTTGCCGATATTGCCAAAGATATTGCCATTTCGCCAAATGGCCGGTTTCCGTTAAAGTGGAAAGATCAGGGTAAGTTTCTGCTCGATGGAACGAATCCCGCCCACGACTGGCAGGGCTGGATTCCGGCCGCACAGAATCCGCACGTCAAAAATCCGCCGAGAGGCTTTGTCAGTTCGGCTAATCAGTCATCCACTGATCCAACTTATCCCTACTATATCAACTGGCAATTTGGCTCCTATGAGCGGGGCGCCCGGATCAATCAGCGCCTGACGGCTATGCAGGGGGCCACCCCCGACAGCCTGCGTGTCTTGCAGAATGACAACCGGAATTTGCGGGCCGCGGATGCCCTTCCGGTGCTTCTGCCTTATATGGAGGAAAAGGGTTTATCCGGCGAGCAAACCAAGGCTCTGGCCATCATTAAAACCTGGCGGTACAACAATGACGTCGCAGAAGTAGGGCCAACCATTTTTACGGAGTGGATGCGTCAGTACATGGCGGGTGTGTGGCAGGACGATTTTCCGGGTAACGACACGACTACGCTCCGCTATCCCAGCTTCGACCGAACGCTCCAGCTTGTCGAAAAAGAACCGATGGCTCATTGGTTCGACGATGTAACAACGCCTGCCAAAGAGACGCTGAGCAGTGTGTTGACCAAATCATTTCAGACAGCCGTCGATTCACTGACCCGCAAGCACGGGCCAATAGGGAATTCGTGGCAATGGGGCAAACACAAGGCTACGCGCATTGGCCACCTGGCCCGGCTCGATGCCCTGAGTGCGCTGAACGTGCAGATTGGGGGCGGAGCCGGTATCGTTAACGCTACCACCGAGCGTACCGGTCCATCATGGCGGATGGTGGTAGCGCTGGGGCCAACACCCAAAGCGTACGGTGTCTATCCGGGCGGACAATCCGGCAATCCGGGTAGCCCGTACTACCTGAACATGCTTGAAACCTGGCGAACGGGCCAACTTAACGAGCTGCTCTTTCTGCAAACCCCGCAGGATAAGAACCCACGACTAAAACGGAAGGTGACGTTGAAATAACGAAGCCGCAGACCTATTCAAATAGATACATAAACGGGGCTTTAGCCGCTTACTATATAATGATTGAACTCATCCTTATTGCTATTCTGAGCCTGTTGGCTCAACTTTTTCTTCCCTGGTGGAGCTTGGCTGTCGTTGCATTTGGTGTTTGCTTCTGGCGTAGCCAGCGTGGCGGTAGTGCCTTTTTTCAGGGGTTTGCGGGCGTGGCGATTGTATGGCTGGGCTACGCCTTACTGATTCACACACAAACCGATGGCGTCTTTACCGGACGCATGAGTGAACTTCTTTTCAAGACAAACACTACCGTACTTCCCATGCTGGTCGTTACGCTGTTAAGTGGCCTCGTGGGTGGCTTTGCAGGCTTGTCGGGTTTTCTGGTTAAAAAGGCAACGGCAAATTAATCCGTTCGGGCCACTACCGTTTAATCTGGTTCTTAATTCGATAAATCCCTCTACCTTTGTATTATAAACTGTTAACTAACTGATTCATTTCCTGTGAAGAATGCCTCATTGATTCTGAACGTCGTTCTGACGATTGCCGTAGCTGTATTATACTACCTACACTTTAAAGGCCCGCAGGCCGAAGCTGACTCTGCCGTAAAAGCACCTGTAGAAGCGAAAGGCCGGGCTATTGTCTATGTAAACGTCGACTCGCTGCTAACCAAATACGATTACTTTAAAGACACTCAGAAAGTTCTTGAGAGCAAGCGTTTTCAGTTGGAAAACGATCTGGCCGCCAAAGGCCGGAATTTGCAGAATAAAGTGGCGTTCTTTCAGCAACGGGCCGCTACCATGACGCAGGAGCAGGGCCGCGCTACCGAAGCATCGCTTCAGAAAGAACAACAGGACATTCTGGCCTTTCGGGAACGGGCCGCACAGGGTCTTGCCACGGAAGAGCAAGACAAAAACAAGCAGTTGTACGACCAGATCTACGAATACCTTAAAAAGGAAAATGCCACCAACAAATATGAATTTGTGTTGGGCTATACCAAGGGTGGCGGTATCCTGTTCGCTGACCCTTCCGGCGATCGCACCAGCAAAATTCTGGCTGGTCTGAACAAAGAATACCAGGCGAAGCAAACTAAGAAATAAAGCTACCTGCACATCAGGTGGATATCGATCATCCGGCTACTAAGCGAGAGTTTAGTAGCCGGATTCGTTTTGCCTGATTCATCGGCCCCGATAATGCTTGCTATCGTTTGGGAAGAGACAAATTCTTTTGGTTAAGTAAACCTCTGTCACTTTTCGGGTGTTCCTGTTCTTACCGGGTTACCTTTATGTTTCAATTAAAGGTGGACGACATACCCAAGGGATTCAGCACCCATGTAAATTAGTAAGGGCTGGAACCCGTAAGTACGTTGCCTATCACACATCCTACATCAGTACATGGCTACCGCTTCTATCGTTAAACAAGTTGACATCCGCAATCGTCGGGCCTCCTTCGAGTATTCGTTTTTAGAAACGTATACTGCTGGTATTGTATTGACGGGTACAGAAATCAAATCCGTTCGGCAGGGGAAAGTGAACTTGCAGGACGCCTACTGTCTGATCCATGGCGATGAGCTGTTTATTCGGCAGATGAGCATATCTATTTATACCGAAGGCACACACTATAATCACGAACCTCTCCGCGACCGTAAACTGCTGCTGACAAAGCGCGAGATCAGACGGCTGGCTGAAAAGCTGAAAGATCAGGGGCTCACCATTGTACCCATCCGTATGTTCACCAGCGACCGGGGTTTTGCCAAAGTTGAAATCGCCCTCGCCAAGGGTAAAAAATTATATGATAAACGGGACAGTATTAAGGAGCGTGATGTGGAGCGGGAGATGCAGCGGGAACGCTATTAACTTATGGTAGAATAGAAAAATAGTGCTTTTGTAGACTATTGCCCGCGTTTCCTGCTTTACCGGCCTATTTGGCGCATAAACTTCCTGCTTATCACTTCGCTAAATTTTTGTCATACCTGTTGTCGTTATGTGGATAACTCTGTAACTTGCTACCGTACAGAGGCTCTAAACGCGATATGGGTAGGAAAGTATTAGTCTTAAATCAAGATTACAGTGCATTCAGCATCTGCTCCGTTCCCAAAGCATTCTTGCTGGTTTATTTAGATAAAGCAGAACTTGTTGCAGAATCTGAGCAGTTCATGCTTCGAACCGTTTCGGCGGAGTATCCAATGCCATCGGTTATTCGTCTTCACCGGTATGTCAGTCTGCCTTATAAGGGCGTTATGCTCACTCGGCAGAATATCTTCAAGCGCGATGGTCATCACTGCCAGTATTGTGGTACAACCGAAGATTTAACGCTTGACCACGTACTGCCAAAATCCAGAGGAGGTAAGACCAGTTGGGATAACCTGGCTACCGCCTGCAAGCGGTGCAACTCCCGAAAAGGAGATTACACGCCTGAGGAAGCAAACCTGAAATTACGGCAAAAACCATTTAAGCCAACTTTTCTGGTTTTTCTGCGCGAGTTTTCGGGCTCCCTTGAGCAAAGCTGGATGCCTTTTCTGGCGAAGAAGGAAAAAGCATTTAAGTAAAAGGAGTAAGGGGAGTAAAGGGACGAGGTGGAGAAAGGGGTAATGCTACGAGCAAACTCCTTTCTCCACCTCGTCCCTTTACTCCTTTTATCCTCTCTCTCTCAAAGACTTTTGCCATTTTTGAAACTTTTTATCGAAAGCATTTGCT
Organism: Spirosoma pulveris; assembly: GCF_054781875.1. Classification (NCBI taxonomy): domain Bacteria; kingdom Pseudomonadati; phylum Bacteroidota; class Cytophagia; order Cytophagales; family Cytophagaceae; genus Spirosoma; species Spirosoma pulveris. The sequence continues at coordinate 46,992 of NZ_BAAGTO010000009.1, read as the reverse complement.
ATCTTTGCAATCCTTTTTCAAAAGGAAAAAATTCACAACTAAAGTCAGTCCGCCATTGACCCACGGGCTGATGTACTGAGGGGGTCAGGGAAACTTTTTTTATGAGCAAAACGCAGCAACGCGAACTGCCGGCATTTGATTGGGACCGGGCAGACAACAAAGGGTTTGGAAGCGGCTATTCGGTTGAAGAACACAACCGGATGTTGGAACTTTACGACAACACTTTGTCGGAAGTTAAAGAGAAAGAAGTGGTAATGGGAACCGTCGTTGGGATAACGGACCGGGAAGTACTACTCAACATCGGCTTCAAGTCGGATGGCTTAGTGCCAGCTTCTGAATTCCGGGATATGCCGGACCTGAAGATGGGTGATGAAATTGAAGTTTACGTAGAAAATCAGGAAGATCCGAACGGTCAGCTGGTGCTTTCTCGCAAAAAAGCGAAAGTGATCACCGCCTGGCAGAAAATTCAGCGTGCACTGGATGAAGACCTCGTTATCGATGGCTTCGTTAAACGCCGGACCAAGGGTGGCCTGATCGTTGATATTTTCAGCATTGAAGCGTTCTTACCAGGTTCGCAGATCGACGTGAAGCCAATTCGCGATTTCGATATCTTCGTTGGTAAGAAAATGGAGGTTAAAGTCGTTAAGATCAACTATGCCAACGACAACGTAGTCGTTTCGCACAAAGTCCTGATCGAGAAAGACCTCGAAGCACAACGTGCTCAAATCCTGAACAACCTCGAAAAAGGTCAGGTACTGGAAGGCGTTATCAAGAACATGACAAACTTTGGTGTGTTCATCGATCTTGGTGGCGTAGATGGTCTGTTGCACATCACGGATATTTCGTGGGGTCGTATCAGCCACCCATCCGAAGTGCTGCACCTCGACCAGAAGGTCAACGTGGTTGTACTCGACTTCGACGAAGACAAGAAGCGTATTTCGCTGGGTATGAAGCAACTCCAGGCTCACCCCTGGGATGCACTGGCTGAAGACATTCAGGTTGGTTCGAAAGTGAAAGGTAAAATCGTGAACGTAGCTGATTACGGCGCGTTCCTCGAAATTCAACCCGGTGTTGAAGGGCTGATCCACGTATCAGAAATGTCGTGGTCGCAGCACCTGCGTAACCCACAGGAATTCCTGAAAGTTGGTGACGAAGTAGAAGCACAAGTGCTGACACTGGACCGCAACGACCGTAAAATGTCGCTGGGTATCAAACAACTGACGGAAGATCCATGGACTCGTCCCGAACTGCGTACCAAATACGCTGTCGGCACGAAGCACAAAGGCATGGTACGTAACCTGACGAACTTCGGCCTGTTCCTCGAACTGGAAGAAGGCATCGACGGTCTGGTACACGTGTCTGATCTGTCGTGGACGAAGAAGGTGAAACATCCTTCGGACTTCATCAAGGTTGGTGACGAACTCGAAGTGCTGGTACTTGAACTGGACGTCGACAACCGTCGTCTGGCCTTAGGTCATAAGCAACTCGAAGAGAACCCATGGGATACGTTCGAAACCGTATTTGCTGTTGGTACCATTCACCGTTGCACGATTCTGAATAAAAACGACAAGATGGCCACGCTCGAACTGCCCTATGGCATCGAAGGCTTCTCGTCGCTCAAGAATCTGGGCAAAGAAGATGGCACCTTCGCTGAAGTTGGCGAAACGCTTGACTTCAAAGTAACGGAATTCTCGAAAGAAGAGAAGCGCATCATGCTCTCGCATACCAAGACGTGGGGTGAGAAGAACGAGCCTGTTAAGGAAGCCAAAGCGCCTAAAGCAACCGCTCCAAAGGCAGCTTCTGCACCGGCTCAAGCCGATCGCGGTGCTACTCTGGGTGATCTTGATGCACTGGCTGCATTGAAAGAGCAACTGGAAGGCCGGAACTAAGTTGTTCCTCCTTTACCTGCATAAATGCCCCTGGCCTTTTGGCTTAGGGGCATTTTTTTAAGAAAGCGTTTCCTTATGTAGGATAAAATCATATCTTTGCACTCCCGAACGCGAGAAATCTCCTGTTTCGGTCAAAATGGTTCCGTGGCCGAGTGGCTAGGCAGAGGTCTGCAAAACCTCCTACAGCGGTTCGAATCCGCTCGGAACCTCTCTTTTAATAGATGCCATTTGGCTTGCTTTCTGTACGGAATGCGGGTTAAATGGCATTTTTTATGGCTAATCAAGACTACTTTATAAAATTCCTGGGAAAGGTTACAGGCTGCTTAATTAGAAACAATATAAATAAAATGGGCTATGAAATAACTAAACAGCAATTTTTGCCTATACAGCAATCGTGTCGTACTTTTGGGGGCTAATAAAATAGCAGTGCTGATTATGTTGATCAACTCAAAAAATATAGTTCATAAAATGAGTCGCTTCTATAAGCTTTGCGTGGCTATCGTCCTATCGCTGACGCTGTTGGTTTCCAACAGTCAGGTGAAAGCGCAGGATGCTGCAGCAGGTGGTGCTCCAGCCGCAGCAGCGGCTGCTCCTGCAGGCGGTGGGGATGCTGAAAAAGGAAAGTCGCTGTTTACCAACAACTGCGCACAATGCCATGCGGTAACAGCCGAGAAAGTAGTTGGACCAGGTCTGCAGGGAATCGAACAGCGGGCACCAAGTAAAGATTGGCTGCACAAGTGGATTCGGAACTCATCAGCCGTTATTGCCTCGGGTGATGCCTACGCTAACCAGGTATTTAACGCCAATGGTAAAGTTCAGATGTCGAGCTTTCCGAACTTATCGGATGCAGACATTGATGGCATCCTGGCTTACATCGATCAGGCTGGCAAGCCAGCTGCCACTGCCGCTGTTGCCGGTGCTGATAATACCAAAAACGCTGGCGGTGCTGGTGGAGCAGGCCCATCGACTGGTGGCCCTTCCGAACTCTTCACTTTCGTTTTGGTTGCGCTGTTGATCGTTATGTTGTTAGTACTTGGCGTTTTGTTAGCTATTGTAACAATCCTGTCGAAAGCCGTAACGCCCGCAACAGCCGATGGTACACTGGCTGCTTCGTCGTTCGGTCAGCGTTTAAAAACGGGTTTGTCTGATGCATTCAATAACCCGACACTTCGGTCAATCGTCATCTGGTTATTTCTGCTAGTCGTTACGAAAGCAACCATAGACGGCGCTTATAGCGTGGGTATACAGCAGGGTTACGCACCCAAGCAGCCTATTGCGTACTCACACAAGTTACACGCTGGTCAGTACAAAATTGACTGTAACTACTGCCACACAGGTGCTCAAAAGGGAAAGAGCGCTACGATTCCTTCGGCAAACATCTGTATGAACTGCCATGGCGTCATTAAGAAAGAGTCGCCCGAGATTCAGAAGATTTATACAGCCATCGAGAAAAATCAGCCAATTGAATGGGTTCGGGTGCACAACCTGCCTGATCTGGCTTATTTCAACCACGCTCAGCACGTAAACGTTGGTAACGTAGCGTGTCAGACCTGTCACGGCGAAATCGAGAAAATGGAAGTAGTAGAGCAGCGGTCGTCGTTAACGATGGGCTGGTGTATCGACTGCCACCGCCGGACGGAAGTAAACACCAAAGACAATGCGTACTACGATAAGTTAGTGGCTTTACACAAGAAGGAAAGTAAAGACGCGCTTAAAGTGGCCAACATTGGTGGTCTGGAATGTTCTAAATGTCACTATTAATTTAATGTATAGAAACAGTTGAAAGGAAGCTGATTCCATTTCATTTTGTCGTATACATTCTCATTTTAACCATTGCCGCATACAACACGCATGGAAAATACATCTAAACGGTATTGGAAAGGGGTTGAAGAATTACGCAATGACGCGACGTTTGTTAAGAACGCCAATAGCGAATTTGCTAATCCAGACCTAAGTGAATCATCAAATGACCTGGACGGTCTGCTCGGTGGCTCAAATACCCAACGCCGTGACTTTTTGAAAGTAATGGGTTTCGGTATGGCGGCCGTATCGCTGGCAGCCTGCGAAGCACCCGTTCACAAGGCCATTCCATACATTAACAAACCAGAGTTCACATTCCCGTCTATTTCCGATTACTATGCGTCTACGTATAGCGAAGGTGGTGACTATGCAGCTGTCCTGGTTGAAACACGTGAAGGTCGGCCTATTAAAATAGAAGGTAACCCACAGTCAAGCATAACCAAAGGTGGTACAACTGCCCGCGTTCAAGCCTCTGTTTTGTCATTATATGATATTGACAAACTGAAAGGCCCCAAGCGTGGTGAGACAGACATTGACTGGTCAACTGCTGACCGTGAAATTGTCAACCAACTTAACGCAGTAGCTGCAAAAGGCGCTGGTATCCGGATTGTTACATCCACGATCCTGAGTCCGGCTACGAAAGCGGTTGTGGCTGACTTCGTAGCTAAATACCCAACAGCCCGTCATATCATGTATGATGCTAATTCGGTATTTGGTCTTGTTCAGGCAAACCAAACATCGTTTGGGAAAGCGGTTATTCCCTCTTACGATTTCAGCAAAGCTGAAACAATCGTAAGCGTTGGTGCCGACTTCCTGGGTACTTGGGTAGCTCCGCTTGAGTTCATGAATGCGTATGCGAAGGGTCGTAAAATTGGTGCGGTTGGAAATGGTAAGAAGACCATGTCTCGTCACTACCAGTTTGAAACTGGCCTGTCAATGACGGGTGCCAACGCCGATTACCGGACACCAATCAAACCATCGCAGGAGGGTTTGGTCGTGGCGGCTCTTTACAATAAAGTAGCTGCTAAACTAGGTGGTTCAGCCGTTAGTACGCCATCCGTTACCGTTGAGCATTTAGACAAAGCAGCCGCAGATCTGGCTAAGTCGCGTGGTAAAGCACTTGTTGTTTCGGGTTCGAATGATCCAAACGTACAAGTCGTTGTCAACGCGCTGAATAACTTGCTGGGCAGCTACGGTACAACAATTGATATTAATTCGCCGGTCAACTACCGCCAGGGTAATGACCAGCAGATGAACGCCTTCATCAACGAAGCTAAGGCGGGCCAGGTTGGTGCGGTTCTGTTCCACGGAGCCAATCCGGTATATGACCATCCACGTGGCGCTGAGCTGGCAGAAGCGTTGCCAAAAATTGCACTGTCGGTGTCTTTCGCTGACCGGGCTGATGAAACCGCTTCGTTATCTAAATACATTACGCCAGCTCCTCATTATCTGGAATGCTGGAATGACGCTGAGCCAAAGCAAGGTTATTACAGCCTGACACAGCCAGCGATCACGCTTATCTTCAAAACCCGTCAGTTTCAGTCGAGCCTGTTAACATGGGCTGGCAAACCTGCCGATTATCAGGTTTACCTGAAGAATTTCTGGCGGACAACGCGGTATCCGCAAGCAACGGGCTTTAGCTCGTTTGAGGCTTTCTGGGTACAATCGTTGAACGACGGCGTGTTTGAACCGAATAAAGCGGCCGTTGGTGGCGGTGCTTCGTTTGCCGGTGATGTGGCCCAAGCTGCTGCCGGTATCGCCCAACGCTACAAGCCAACAACCGGTATGGAGTTGTCCTTGTACGAATCGGTTGGTGTGGGTACGGGTGCCATGGCTAACAACCCCTGGTTACAGGAGCTTCCTGATCCGGTTTCAAAAGCGTGCTGGGACAACTACGCGGCCCTTTCGCAGAAAACGGCTAACGACATGAAACTGGCCCAGAATGATCTGGTAACGGTAACGGTCAATGGAAAATCAGTTGAGCTACCTGTTCTGATTCAACCGGGTCAGGCAGACAACACAGTATCGATTGCGGTTGGATATGGTCGCGAGAAAGCGGGTAAATCGGCGAACGGCGTTGGTAAGAATGCCTATCCATTTGCCTCGATCACTAATGGTACCGTAAACTTTGCTTCGTTTACCGCAACTGTAGCCAAAGCAAGCGGCCGTCATGAAATAGCCCAGACGCAAACGCACGATACCGTAATGGGCCGTCGCGCTGTGTTGCAGGAAGCTAAACTGGCGTCGTACCAGAAGAATCCGAAAGCAGGTCGCTACGAGCCTAAAGTACAGACTTCAGTAGGCCCAACCGATCCAACCGACATTACGCTCTGGAACGGTTACGGTAAACCAAACCACTCATGGGGTATGGTCATTGACCTGAACTCGTGCGTAGGTTGCGGAACATGCGTAGTTGCCTGTAACGCCGAGAACAACATTCAGGTTGTTGGCCGTCAGGAAGTGCTTAACCGTCGTGAGATGCACTGGATGCGTATCGACCGGTATTACAGCAGTGACGCAGAGGCAGAAGATTTCTCAGGTCTGGAGGTTGCTTCGGCTAATCCGGAGATCACTTTCCAGCCAATGCTTTGCCAGCATTGCAGTAATGCTCCCTGCGAAACAGTGTGTCCGGTACTGGCCACTACGCACAGCACGGAAGGTCTGAACCAAATGACGTACAACCGTTGCGTTGGAACGCGTTATTGCGCTAACAACTGCCCATATAAAGTGCGTCGTTTCAACTGGTTTAAATACCACGACAACGATAACTACGATTATCACTTCAATAATGACCTGGGCAAAATGGTCATTAACCCAGATGTAACGGTTCGTTCACGTGGCGTTATCGAGAAGTGTTCGTTCTGCGTTCAACGCATTCAGGAAACAAAACTGACGGCTAAGAAAGAACGTCGCCGGTTAGCTCCTGACGAAGTTCAGACTGCCTGCTCACAGGCTTGTCCAACGGATGCTATCACCTTCGGCGACATGAACAACCCGGAGAGCACAATCTCGAAAATTTTGGTTGAAGAGCTGGAAGGCCGTGCATTCCACGTATTGGAAGAGATCAACGTGAGACCACAAATCTCGTACCTGACCAAGATTCGTAACAAAGACGAAGAGGCAAAGCAAAACGAGAACGCTCGTCAGGAAACAAACGCATAAATAAATCACAATTTACGTGGGTTGGTTTTAGAACAATCTGGGGTCACAAAGCGTAAATTGTCTATCGTAAATCATACATCGTAAATCAGTAAATTATATGTCGCATGTTACATCAGCCGTAAGAACTCCCCTCGTCACCGGTGGTAAAACCTACGCCGACGTGACGGAGGATATCAGCAGACAGGTTGAGGGAAAACCCACCCGCGAGTGGACGATTGCCTTTACCATCTCGGTGATTGTGCTACTTTACGGAGCCGCCTGTGTATTTTGGACCTGGTGGGAAGGCCTAGGCGTTTGGGGCCTTAACAAGACTGTAGGTTGGGCGTGGGATATTACCAACTTTGTATGGTGGGTAGGTATCGGTCACGCCGGAACGCTGATCTCGGCTATTTTGCTTTTGTTTCGTCAGAAGTGGCGAACGGCAGTAAACCGGGCGGCTGAAGCCATGACGATTTTTGCTGTATTATGTGCAGCCAGCTTCATCCTGATGCACATGGGTCGGCCCTGGCTGGCTTACTGGGCGCTCCCGTTGCCTAACACATTCGGTTCATTGTGGGTAAACTTCAAATCGCCACTGGTATGGGACGTATTTGCTATTAGTACGTACTTCACTGTATCCCTTGTGTTCTGGTACATGGGTCTTATTCCTGATCTGGCTACCATTCGCGACCGCGCCCGCAGCAAAGTATCTCGTTATATATACGGCGCATTTGCCATGGGTTGGAATGGTTCGGCTAAGACATGGGCTCGTTATGAATACATGAGCTTGATTCTGGCCGGTCTGTCGACCCCGCTTGTACTTTCGGTACACACGATTGTAAGTATGGACTTTGCTACCTCGGTTATTCCGGGTTGGCACACAACCATCTTCCCTCCTTACTTCGTTGCTGGTGCTATCTTCTCCGGTTTTGCCATGGTACAAAATCTGGTATTGATTATCCGGGTCGTCTTTAAACTGGAAGATTACATTACCGTTGAGCATATCGAGTCGATGAATAAAGTTATCACCCTGACCGGTTCTATCGTTGGTGTGGCTTACCTGACAGAGTTTTTCATCGCCTGGTATTCGGGGGTTGAATTTGAAAGTTACGCGTTCATTAACCGGGCAACCGGTCCATACTGGTGGGCATACTGGGCCATGATGACCTGCAACGTAATTACACCACAACTGTTCTGGTCACGGGCAATCCGCCGGAGCATCGTTTGGACGTTCGTTCTATCGGTTATCGTGAACATCGGTATGTGGTTCGAGCGGTTTGTAATCATTGTTACATCGCTGCACCGCGACTACCTGCCATCGAGCTGGGCTATGTTCCACCCCACGCTGTTCGACATTAGCGATTACATTTTCTCGTTTGGTTTCTTCTTCACGTTGTTCCTGCTGTTCTCGAAATTCCTGCCGGTAGTTAACATGGCTGAAGTTAAAACGATCATTAAATCATCGTCCGAGAAATTGCCGGTGTCGGTATCGGGAGTTGCAAAAGGAGAACGCGTCGCCAATCCGACGTTTAATAAAGACGTAGAATAAGATGGTTTTACGTTTACAACTCCCGGAGGATTGATGCGCAAGCAGCCGGGAGTTGTAGACAAAACTGCAAACTGAATTAATCATGTCAGATGTAAATGGTAACGGTAAGTTCTTAGTCGGCATCTATGATGATGACGATGTAGTACTCAGTGCCGTTAAAGAAGTTAAAGGCGCAGGCGTTCGGATTCAGGAGGTCTACTCGCCGTTTCCAATTCACGGGTTGGATGTTGCACTTGGTCATCCACGCAGCCGCTTAGGTATTGCTGCTTTTATGTTCGGGCTAAGTGGTACACTTACTGCATTAGCGCTGACATACTACACGGAAGGTTTTGACTGGCCAATGATCGTTGGTGGTAAAGACTCCTATTCTCCCGTCATATATGTACCGATCATTTTTGAATTGACGGTCTTGTTCTGTGCGCTGGGTATGGTTGGAACATTCCTGATCTCTAATGGAATGGGGCCAACTGTTAAGCCATTAATGTACGACCTCCGAACCACCGATAATAAATTTGCCATGGCCATTGACCTTAGCAAAAACAACATTGGTGAAGGTGATATCGAGCAGATTTTGAGAAAATCAGGTGCTGCTGAAGTCAATATCAAGCAGTTCTAACGATCAGTATAAGGATGATAACTAAACATAAAAGTGTTGCGGCACTAGCTATTATCGGACTACTATTTGCGGGTACTTCCTGTAAAAAGGGTCACGATGATACGGGCACTGTATATGCCCCGAACATGTACGAATCTGTTGGATACGAACCTTACCGTCAAATTCGCCCAAATACGATAAACGTAAGAGAGAACGGTCTCAACATGCGTTTACCGGCTCAGGGAACTGTTGCGCGTCCTAACTATCATACGACATTCAACGAAGGGGCTTTCAAGACCACTGACTTAATGATGTATAATATTCCGGCTGACAGTATCGGGATTGCGGAACGTGTTTTAACAAATCCAATTCAGGATTCAGAGAAAACGCAGGCGGAAGGACAAGTCTTATATACCCGCTATTGCAGTCACTGTCATGGTGCAACCGGTAAGGGTGACGGGCCAGTAGCTGCTCAGTACAAAGGGGTTCCCAACTATTCGGCGGATGCCTACAAGACAATGAATGACGGACATATTTTTCACGTCATTACTCATGGTAAAGGCCGTATGTGGCCACATGGTTCGCAAATCACACCAGAAGATCGGTGGAAGATTGTACAGTACGTTCATAAACTCCAACAAGGATAAATTGGCACTGGATGCAACGAATGGCTATTATTCATTCGGCTTCATTTACAGACATCCAGAGTCTTTAATTAATTGACAAACCAATAAGAATGGCATCGGCTCACGCAATACCGTCCTTAGACGAAGAATTTGAATTTACTGCGGACTCCAAACGTCGGTTAATGATCGGTATTGGAGCCGGAGTCGCGTTAGTAGCAATTGGCGCATACCTGCTGGCATCGGGTGTTGGTTCACATGAAACTCATGTGGCCGTACATGATGCTGGTGCAGGTGCTCATGAAGGCGGTGGCCACCATGCATACAAATGGACAAACCGTTTGTGGGCTAACGTGTGGCTCAACGCTGTTTATTTTGCAGGTGCCTCCGTTATTGGTATGTTTTTCATATCCTATAACTATTTAGCACAGGCGGGCTGGTCATCTGCTTTCAAGCGTATTCCCGAGGCTCTTCCCGCATTTTTGCCATTTACGGGAATTGCCATTTTAGCCGTGTTCTTCATTGCCGGACATGATTTGTTCCACTGGCTGAATCCAGCGCTGTTCGATCCATCGAGTGCCGAGTTTGATCCGATCATCAATGGTAAGAAAGGTTTCCTGAATATGCCTTTTTACCTGACACGCATCATTCTCTATTTCGCCCTGTGGTATATGATGTGGCGTGTTATCCGTAACTACTCCTTACAAGAAGATATTGAAGGTGGTACGGAGTATTATGATAAGAGTATCAAACTGGGTACAGCCTTCCTACTGGTCTTTGGTGTTACTTCGTCAACATCAGCCTGGGATTTTGTGATGTCGATTGATACCCACTGGTTCAGCACGATGTTCGGCTGGTATACACTGGCGAGCTGGCACGTAACGGGCCTGGCAATCATTACGTTAACGGTTGTTACGCTGAAAGAAAAAGGATATCTTAAAATCGTTAATGATAGCCATTTACATGACCTCGGCAAGTTCATGTTTGCCTTCAGTATCTTCTGGACGTACGTTTGGTTTGCGCAGTTTATGCTTATTTATTACGCTAACCTTCCGGAGGAAACTATTTACTACCGCGAGCGCTTTAGTGGTTATGGAGGCATATACAAAGCTCCGTTCTTCATAAACTTGTTCCTTAATTTTGTGTGTCCTTTCCTGATTCTGATGACACGGGACGCTAAACGGACATACATCATTTTAAAGCTGGCTGCCTGGTGTATCATCATCGGTCACTACTTTGACTTCTACGTTAACATTATGCCGGGAACGGTAGGTGAGCACGGTGGTTTTGGTCCGATTGAGTTCGGTATGATTCTTATTTTCGCGTGTGGTTTTATCTGGAGTGTCTCTTCTCAGTTATCAAAGGCTAATTTGATTCCAAAGAATCACCCGATGCTGGTAGAGACATTACACCACGACATTTAATTTCTAACCTGTAAAAAAATGGTCTATATAGTCGCATTACTGGCAGTAGTCTTTTTAGGATTGGCCGCAATGGTCGTTTCCAAAATGGCCGCTGTTGTTAAGAACGCAGGTGGCCCTAAAGAAGAAGGGCATATCGGTTTGAGCAATAAGATCAACGCAGCAATGTTTGTTGTCTTTTTCGTCGTTGGTCTTATAGGTGCTGTTTGGTCATTCATGTATGCCCGACAGTTCTTTTTACCCGAAGCGTCGTCTCCTCACGGACGGCGTACAGATAACCTGTTCTGGATTTCTATGGCAATGATTACGGCTGCGTTTATTCTAACGAATGCATTGCTGTTCATTTTCGCCTGGATGTACCAGCACAAAGAGGGTTATAAAGCGGCCTATTATCCGGAAAACCATAAGCTTGAGCTGATCTGGACTATTGTTCCGGCCGTTATTATGGCTGTAATGGTGTTCACCGGTTGGAGGGCATGGCGGGATATCATGGCTGAAGCGCCAGCAAACGCGCAAGTGTTTGAGATTGTTGGAAAGCAGTTCAACTGGATTGCCCGATATCCTGGTGTTGATAACAATAAACTGGGTAGCTTCAACTACAAGTTGATCGACAACAATAATGAAACGGGAATCGATTATACAGATGAAGCTTCATTTGATGATTTCGTTTCTACTTCGGAGTTACACATTCCGGCCAATAAACCCGTCTTGTTGAAGATCCGTGCTCGCGATGTACTGCACAGCGTATTTATTCCTCACCTGCGAGTGAAGATGGACGCAGTTCCTGGTATGCCAACCCGTTTTTGGTTCATAGCCGATAAGACAACAGATGAAATGCGTAACTTAACGGGTAACCCTGATTTTACGTATGAAATCGCCTGTACAGAAGTATGTGGGCAGGGGCACTTTTCGATGCGTATTCGCCTTATTGTTGAAGACGAGGCAAGTTGGGAAGCTTGGTGCAAACAGCAAAAGCCGCTGCTGACATCAACTCCTGAACTAGCTACTCGTATACCGGCAAGTCTAAAAGCAAAAGCAGCCAAGTATCTGCCTGCCGATGCCACTGCTGCGCCATCTGACAGCTCTACGGCGTCATTACCACGCCAAGGTGGAGTTTCTGTAGCAACTACTACACTCCGTTAATTTTTTAACTTACAACAAACCAAATACGATGGCGACTGTATCAGCTAACCCGGCAATTGTGGCACATGCAACAGAGCATGACCATCACGAGCCGCAAAGTTTTTGGCGCAAGTATATCTTCTCTGAAGACCACAAAACGATTGCAAAACAATACCTTATCTCTGGTATCCTGTGGTCAATCATTGGCATCAGCTTGTCAGTAATGTTCCGACTTCAGTTAGGTTTCCCTAATCTGAAGTTAGGTTTCCTGCGCCCGGTTTTGGGTAGCTGGATTAACGAAACGGATAAGCTTGACCCTGATTTTTACCTGGCATTGGTAACCATGCACGGTACAATCATGGTGTTTTTTGTACTGACAGCGGGTTTGAGCGGTACATTCTCAAACTTCCTGATTCCGTTGCAAGTAGGTGCGCGTGATATGGCATCCGGCTTTCTAAACATGCTGTCATACTGGTTCTTTTTTATCGCCAGTGTTGTTATGTTTTCGTCGATGTTCATCGAAACGGGTCCAGCAGCTGGTGGATGGGTTATTTATCCTCCACTAAGTGCATTACCACAAGCTCATAAGGGCTCTGAACTGGGTATGACGCTATGGCTGATTAGTATGGCCTTGTTCATCGTCTCACAATTGCTGGGTGGTATCAATTACATTACAACGGTTATTAACCTCCGTACACGGGGTATGTCGTTCAGTAAATTACCACTGACGATCTGGGCGTTCCTGTTAACGGCTATTCTGGGTTTGATTTCATTTCCTGTGTTATTGTCAGCAGCATTACTGCTAATCTTCGATCGTAGCTTCGGTACCAGCTTCTACCTGTCTGAGATTTACATCAAAGGTGAAGCATTACCAAACGTAGGGGGTAGCCCAATTTTGTTCCAGCACTTATTCTGGTTCCTGGGTCACCCCGAGGTATACATCGTTATTCTGCCAGCGTTGGGTATGACATCGGAAATTATCGCAACGAACGCTCGTAAGCCAATTTTCGGATACCGTGCCATGATTGCCTCAATGATGGGTATTGCCTTCCTGGCGTTCATTGTATGGGCTCACCATATGTTCGTAACCGGGATGAACCCATTCTTGGGGTCTATCTTTATGTTCCTGACGTTGATCATTGCAGTTCCATCGGCTGTAAAAGCGTTTAACTACATTACAACGCTGTGGCGTGGGAACATTCGCTTTACGCCAGCCATGTTGTTCTCGATTGGTCTGGTATCGTTCTTTATCTCAGGTGGTATTACCGGTCTAATTCTTGGTAACTCGGCTCTGGATATCCAGCTACACGACACGTATTTCGTAGTGGCACACTTCCACCTCGTAATGGGTGCTGCTTCAGCCTTTGGCTTGTTAGCGGGCGTTTATCACTGGTTCCCTAAGATGTTTGGCCGGATGATGGATGAGAAACTGGGGTATATACACTTCTGGTTGACCTTCATTGGTATCTACCTCGTGTTCTTCCCAATGCACTATGTAGGTATTGCTGGTTTCCCTCGTCGTTATTATGCGTTTACCAGCTATGACTTCACGAAGAACATCTTTGCCGACATGAATGCGTTCATCAGTCTGGCGGCAATCTTTACGTTTGCAGCACAATGGGTGTTTATCTATAATTTTGTTAATAGCTTAATTAGAGGTAAGAGAGCAACGCAAAACCCATGGAAGTCAAACACCCTTGAATGGACAACGCCAATTATCCCGGGTCATGGCAACTGGGTAGGTGAAATACCGGCCGTTTATCGCTGGCCATATGATTACAGCAAACCAGGTGCAAAGGATGACTTCATCCCACAAAACGTACCTTACTCTCAAACCCCAGAATCAAATCTTCCACATGAGAACGAATTGATTAGCCTGGAAAGTGAGATCGAGGCACAAAACCTGAATGACCAGTTCAAACAGCCTCATTAATAAAAAAGAACAGCGCTTCCAGAGCCTGGCTTTCCTGACGGTAATCGTTATTTATCTGCTGATCCTTGCAGGTGGAATCGTTAGGGGTACAGGCTCTGGAATGGGCTGTCCCGATTGGCCCAAGTGCTTTGGCCAATGGATTCCTCCCACGGAGATTTCGCAGCTTCCTGCTAACTATCAGGAAGTTTACGGAGCGAAACTCAAGGGTGAGATCGAGTTTAACGCCGTTAAAACCTGGATTGAGTACATCAACCGCTTATTAGGTGTTCTTTCGGGTTTTCTCGTCTTTGCCACCCTAATTACCTCCTTCACTTACTTACGGAAAGACAAATCAATTGTAATAGGAAGCCTGGTGGCTTTTCTGATGATTGGTGTTAATGGCTGGTTAGGTTCACGTGTTGTAGCTACCGAGTTAGCACAATATATGATCACGCTACACCTTTTATTAGCCATTGTCGTTGTCTTTGCTTTACTATTCGTATTGATTCGTGCCAATGCGAGTAAGCTTCAGGTAGAGCGTGTTGCAAGTACTACGAATAGAGTAAGAGCGCTGCTAATAACCGTTATGATACTGACCTTAGGACAAATCATCCTCGGTGCTCAGGTTAGAGATGCGCTCGATTTTGTCGTAAAACGATTAGGGTATACACAAAGAAATAGTTGGATTGGGGAATTGGATTGGCGTTTTTATGTTCACCGTTCCTTTTCGTTAGTGCTGTTTGGTTTACATGTGCTTGTGCTGTATCGGCTTCGAAAACATAGTACATCAGCAGTAATTCACCGGTTAACCAACTATCTCATTATACTCGTTGTTGCAGAGATAGGTACGGGTATAATCATGGCTTACCTGGGCGTACCGGCTGCAGCTCAACCAATCCACCTGTTGTTAGCCATATTGATTGTAGGGTTGCAGTTTTCGGTTAGCATTCTGCTAACTCCCAAACTTCTAATCGCTGGAGACAAGCCTAACATGTCTCAATTAGTACAAGCTTAGTATGGAAAAAATACTGGCAATAGCCACTCTGAACGGGAAAGCAAAAGCATACATTGAGTTAATTAAACTGAAGTTAACACTGGCAGTTGTTTTTTCAGGCGTATTTGGATACTGTCTGGCCTCGGATACCGTAGTCTGGTGGAAAATCGCTGTTTTAACGATCGCGTCAATCTGCATTACCGGAGCTGCAAACATCATCAATCAGATAATCGAGAAGGAATCGGATAAAGTAATGAAGCGCACTGCAGTGCGGCCATTACCAACCGAACGTTTATCTGTAAATGAAGCCGCCGTTTTCGCCTTTCTGTTATTCAGTATTGGGTGTTATTTGTTCGTAGAGGTTTTTAATATACGAGCAGCTGCACTCGCTGTGCTCTCGCTGCTGCTGTATGGGTTTGTATACACGCCATTAAAGCAGAAAGGACAAATCGCTGTATTTGTAGGCGCTCTTCCGGGCGCTTTTCCGCCGATGATTGGATGGGTGGCGGCTACTAACCACTTTGGCTGGGCACCGGGAATATTATTTGCCATTCAATTCTTTTGGCAGTTCCCTCACTTCTGGGCTATCGGCTGGCTGGCTTTCGATGAATACAAAAAAGCAGGTATTCAAATGATGCCCGGCGACGGAAAAACAGCAGAAACAGCGTACAGGATCATGATCTATACGCTATTTCTAATACCCGTAGGCTGGTTACCTTACTTGCTCGGTATGACCGGTATTAATTCAGCACTGGTAGCGATGGTTGGCGGAATCTTGTTCTTAGCACAAACGTTTCACTTAATGAGAACATGTACCGACAAAGCAGCCTTGCAAATGATGTTTGGTTCATTGCTGTATTTGCCCGTTGTACAGATTGTTTATCTACTCGATAAAGTATAACAACAAATCATGAGTGAGTTAGTCAACGATATTTCAATTGCCGAAGAGCCACAGGAAACGCTCTCGATGAACCCCCGCAAATTTATCATGTGGTTGTTCGTTGTCAGTATCATCATGCTCTTTGCGGCTATGACCAGTGCTTATCTGGTACGTAGAGCGGAAGGTAACTGGCTGGAATACGACATTCCTACCATCTTCTCGTATAGTACAGTAGTGTTAGTTATTAGTAGTCTGACAATGCACTGGGCTTACCTTTGTGCAAAAAAAGATAACTTTCAGGGCCTGAAAATAGCTATAACTATTACTTTTGCACTTGGAGCGATCTTTTTGTACATGCAGTTCCAGGGTTGGGTTGAATTAGTGAACGAAAATGTTTTCTTCGTTGGCAACCCGGCCGGTTCGTTTATGTACATTTTTACCGGTCTACACGGCTTTCACCTTATTTCTGGTTTAGTCGTTCTAATAGTTGCTTTAATCGCGTCGTTTCGACTTCGTATTCATGCCAAAAGCCTGAATCAGATAGAGATAGCGGCAACGTACTGGCATTTTTTAGACATTTTGTGGTTGTATTTGTTTTTCTTTTTAGTCTATTTTCATTGATAATCTTTTAGACGCATGGCGGCTACTGTAACGCACGATACCCTGACGACCGACTCGGAGCAAGTGTTCGACAAGAAAACATGGATGGGTGGTGTTGAACCCATGAAAGTGAGCTACGGCAAGCTGATGATGTGGTTCTTCCTGATCTCGGATACCTTTACCTTTTCAGCTTTACTCGTAACGTATGGCCTGATTCGGTACAGCTACCCGGCTTGGGATCCAGCAGTATTCGGCGAAGTGTTCAAATTTTCGAACCTGTACTGGCCAACACCAGAAAAGGTTTACAACTCGGTTCCATTTTTACATGGCGTTGACCTACCCCTGATCTTTGTGGGTATCATGACGTTCATTCTTATCTTCAGTAGCGTAACCATGGTACTGGCTGTTGAAGCTGGTCACCGGATGGACCGTAAGGATGTTGAGAAATACATGTTATGGACTATTCTGGGCGGTTTCACCTTTCTAGGTAGCCAAGCATGGGAGTGGAGCCACTTTATTCATGGCACGGAGACTGGTACAACGATTACCGAGCTAATTAATGGTCAAGCCATTCAGCGCACGATCTTTGGAGCCAACCTGGTTGAAAACCAGTACGGACCACCAGCCTTTGCTGATCTGTTCTTCTTTATCACGGGCTTCCACGGAACGCACGTATTTAGTGGAGTTGTCCTGAACATTTTGATATTCTACCGGGCATCGACTGGATTATACGAGCGTCGGGGCCATTATGAAATGGTTGAGAAAGTTGGTCTTTACTGGCACTTTGTTGACCTGGTTTGGGTATTCGTCTTTACATTCTTTTATCTGGTTTAATTACCCTGAGCTATGTCTGATCATTCACACGGAACCCACGAGGTTGGTGAAATTCCACCAGCTAATACAGGCCTAATCTGGCGCACGTTTGTTATTCTATCGGTTATCACCGCCTTTGAATTTACCCTGGCTTATTTCATGAAAGCGGGTGGCTTCAGAACGTCGATCTTCGTGATCATGACACTGGTGAAAGCCTTCTATATTGTTGGCGAGTTCATGCACTTAAAGCATGAGGTGAAAAGCCTCATCTGGGCAATCGTTATCCCCATTGTCTTTATCATCTGGCTGCTTGTAGCTCTATTGACCGAAGGCGGTTCTATTTTTCAATTACGATAACTGATGACGGTTAATCGAAAAGCCGGGATCCTGCTCGTTACACTGCTGGTCCCGGCTTTGCTGTATGTATTCCTACGATTTGGAACGCAGAATCACTACGCATTACCCCGCTACTTACCCAAAATTGATTCAACGAACGGTGAGCCGCTAATGGGTAAAGTAAGTCTGCCCGATGGTAGTCAGGTAACAGATACCATCTTCAACCAGATCCCCCCGTTCAAACTAATCGATCAGGATGGGAAGACGGTTGATCAGTCGATCGTAAAGAATAAGATTTATGTGGCTGATTTCTTCTTTACACGTTGCGGAACGATCTGTCCTCGAATATCATCGCAACTCACCCGAGTGCAGGACATCTTTCGCAATAATCCTGATATCGTGTTCCTCTCGCATACGGTAGACCCCGAACACGACCGGCCAGCCCAGTTAAAGGCGTATGCAACCAAATATGAGGCCATACCGGGAAAGTGGTACTTCTTAACAGGTAATAAAGCAGATATCTATGATTTGGCGATGCATGGCTATTATTTGCCAACGGTAGATGCGGGCGTGAAAGAGGGGAAGCCGGACGAAACTTTTATTCACAGCGAAAAGTTGGTATTAGTAGATAAGCAGGGGATTGTCAGGGGGTTCTACGATGGAACCGATAAAGAAGACGTTGATCGTTTAGTCCTCGAAATCCGCGTTTTACTGGACATTTACAGCAAAGAATAATCAGGAAATTATGGAAGCGTTGAAACCCGTTGAAGAACAAAAAGCGAATCGGGTTATTAATGTGCTCTCGATAGCTATTCCAGTCGCTGTCGCTATTCTGCTCGGCATTCGGCAAAAAGTTGATTTAGGTCCCTGGACCACCATTTTGCCCCACCTGAATGCGGTTATCAATTCACTCACAGCAATGCTGTTGCTGGTAGGCCTCTACTTCATACGTCAGGGCAACATTACGGCGCATAAACGGACCATGTTAATGGCGTTTACACTGGGGTCAATATTTCTGGTGAGCTACGTGCTTTATCATTTAACCAATCAGTCGACTCCATTTGGTGGTAAGGGATGGATAAGACCGGTATATTACTTTTTACTGGTATCGCACATCGTTCTTTCAATCATTGTTGTTTGGTTTGTATTACGAGCCGTTTATTTTGCACTAAGTGGTCAAATAAATAAGCATAGGCAAACCGTTAAGTATGCCTTTCCGATCTGGCTGTACGTTAGTATTACAGGCGTGATCGTCTATTTTTTGATCGAACCTTATTACATCTATTAACACGGAAAAGATCATGAGAACCTGGAAAGTGTGGCTCGTAATTGTTATTCTGTTAGCCGTTTCGCCCGAGTTAATGGCCCAATGTGCCATGTGCCGGGGAACGGTTGAAAGTACAGTTAGTAACGGTCGAAGCGTTGTTGCTTCCAACCTGAACCTTGGAATAGTCTATTTATTAATGATTCCGTATCTAATTGTAGCATCAATTGCTTATTTATGGTACAGGAATAGCAAACGTGAGTATGGAAGACGTCTCGAAATTGCAGGCCGCGTTAAAAGGGCTATGTCCTAGATGTAGACAAGGTAAAATATTTAAAAAGCCTTTCTATTCGCCCACCGGCTTTGATGAGATGTACGAACTGTGCCCTCACTGCGGATTACGCTATGAAATTGAACCCGGTTATTTTATTGGAGCCATGTACGTAAGCTATGCCATATCGGGTGGCGTTGCTTTGGTTCTGGGGTTTCTGATATTTTATTTGGGGGGTGATCCGGACGGCTGGGTGTATGCCAGTATCATAGCACCAGTCATGATCGTAATTGCGCCGGTCAACTTTCGAATATCACGTGTAATCTGGCTCCATTATGTTGCCGGAATCAAATACGTAAAAGGGCTTTAATAGCCCTTTTTTTTATGTCCAGTGAAAAATAGTCTATCTATGATTATTTTTTCGACTTCATGCAACCAGCCTCCCTTAACTTGCATCTACTCAATGAACCTGAACGAATATGCTTCGACTTATACCGTTTTTTACAACAGAAGCTAAGCTGATTGGAGCGCTGAAGAGGGGCGAAAGCCGCGCGCACAAGGTCATCTATGAACGGTATGCTGGTAAAATGCTGGCTGTTTGCACACGTTATTGTGGAAATAGAGCGGACGCCGAAGAAGTAATGCTGGATGGTTTCATGAAAGTTTTTGAGAAAATAGAGCAGTTTAGGGAAGACGGTAGTTTCGAAGGATGGATCAGGCGTATTATGGTAACGGAGTCGTTGATGTTTCTGAGAAAAGCAAAACAATGGCGACAAGAGGTACCCCTCGAAGACATTACCGTTGAACCAGATTATGAGTGGGCAGATACAGCCGTAAATGAAAATGATTTACTACGGTTAGTGAATCAAATGCCCGACGGATACCGTACTGTATTTAACCTGTACGCGATTGAAGGGTACTCGCATGCCGAAATAGCAGAAACGCTGGGCATCTCGGAGGGGACGTCGAAGTCTCAGCTGAGCCGTGCACGTATGTTACTGCAAACGAACTTGAAGAAAATGGAACAGGAAACTCGGTCTGAATCCTATGAAAAAGCATACAGAAAAACCGCCAATTGACGATTTGTTTGCCCGAAAGCTGGGTAACATGTCTCTGCCGCCAAGCGCCGATGGGTTTGAGCGGCTACAGGCACGTATGAACCAACAGAAGATAGAACCACGCTTAGTTTTCTGGAGGAATCCGGTTACACAGCCATACATGGCGGCAGCGGCTTGTCTGGCGCTGGTTTGCCTGTTTGGCTGGCTTTACCGGCCGTCAGGGTCTGGCAGTAAATTAGGGCAAAACGATGTAGCAGTAAACGAGAAGGCCCTTAAAAAATCGAAACAGGACGATCAACGCATATCGAATAGCCAACGACAAGACGAAGTCGCCGACGAGGCCCCTGCCGGATTGTCGCCCGCAGAAAATGCGACACGGCTTGCTGATAATAATGAACCGGCGAAAGAAAAGGTGACTTACCCAACCTTAGAAAGCGGTAACGTGACAAAAGAAGCAGGCAGAGCTCTATCGGTAGTAAAACAGGGACAAAACGAAGCGGTAGCTGCGCAGACAAAAACTGTTGATAACAAGGGAACCATAGCTCCCAATGCTTCCACAAATGTAAGCCCAATAGAAATACCGACCATAGAGCGTGTCGCCGAGAATAAAGTCGTAGCTAAACCAACCCCCGCTGCTGAACGCGTACTGGAAGTAACCATTGCTGAGCCACAGGCACTGGTAGCCGCCCGTCAGGAAGCAAAAGCAATTATTGATGAAAAAGCAGCGGTGGCTCAAAATGATAAAGTGGATAAGGAAACAAAAGGCAGTCTGTGGCAGCAGGTGAAACGTATAAAACAGGGCGAAGTATTTGCCCGGCAGGGCGATATGAACAACGAAGACCGTGGCCTGCTCGAGCGGGCTTATAGTGGCCTGAAACACAGTTTAGATAAAGAGAAAGCCGCAAAACAATGATCCTACGAATACATAAGTTACTCCTACTGGCACTCGCCATTCCAATGTTTGCCAGCGCTGGTAAATTCTCAGCACACCCGGCCGACTCGCTCGTCATTCGGTTTGCGAACCGGACCCGACTTGTTATTTATGCACCAGATAAAGCCGCTATTCAGGCGTTGTCGAGCTACGACCTGAACAAAATCGTTCGGGAGATGGGTATGAAACTCGATTCGGTGCCGGATGGAAAAACGGCTATCTCAAAAGATGGTGGCCAATTTTTGAAAGATACCGTGCTGGTTGTAACGAAGAAGAAAGACGGTGTGACCATTGTGATAAATAATACAGACGATACGCTTACAAGCGCATCAAAACAAACCGATAAGCAGGATCAGGATTATCAACGGGCCAAACGTCGGAAGGATGATCGAAATAAAAGCAGCTTTGACTATGGGTTAAGCATTGGTCTCAATAATTTTATTCAACACAGTCCAAGTCCGGCTTATCCGGAAGATAGCTATGATCTGCGTCCCATAGGATCGCGGTACGTGGCATTTTCGATGGGAGCCATGCCAACCATTGTCCGGGGTAAGTACGCTTCTCTAAAGCTTTATTATGGCATTGAACTGGCCTGGAACAACTTCATGTTCGAAGGAAACAACATCGTTGAAAAGACGCCGGCGGGAGTAGCGTTTCCGGATGCCGGTCGAAATCTGCAAAAAAGTAAATTGACAGTCGCAACCATTGGCGTGCCAGTAGTGCCCAGAGTGACGTTCTACAACAGCGACGGCCGGAAAATTTGCCATCTAGGCGTGGGAGGCTATATAAATTACCGTCTGGATAGCTATCGCAAATTAAAAGAGGCTGATGGCAGCAAAGATCGTCGTCACTCAGATTACTACGTGAACAACTACCGCTACGGTGTTATGGCGCATTTAGGCCTTCGTAGTCTCGACTTCTTCGTGAAATACGATCTAAATCCACTTTTTCAAACCGATAAAGGCCCCGACGTACGGACACTTACCTTCGGAATCGGTTTTTGAGATATGTCCAACAAAACGATTGCTATTATTGGCTGTGGCTGGCTTGGATTGCCGCTCGGTATTGCTCTGGTTGCAGATGGTTATAATGTAAAAGGTAGCACGACAACGCCAGAAAAACTGGTTAAGCTTAAACAGGCCAATATTGCTGGTTATTTGCTGCGATTAAATCCGGAACCGGAAGGTGATCTGAACGAGCTTCTACAAGCCGATGTGCTGCTGATCGACATTCCGCCAAAAGCGGGTAAACAGGGCGAGGACTTTCACCCGGCACAAATTAAAAACCTGACAAACGCGATCCGTCAATCATCCGTGAAGCAGGTTATTTACATAAGCTCGACTTCAGTCTATCCTGAGCTAAACCGGGTGGTGGTGGAGAAAGACGTAATGGATGTCAGCCAATCGGCTGCACCGGCCTTAGTACAGGCTGAACAATTTGTCCAGAGTCTGGCTCCGGATAAGCTGGTTACCATCGTTCGGTGCGGTGGATTGATGGGTTACGATCGTATACCCGGCAAATACGTGGCAGGACGCTCTGTCGATAGCGGAGGGGTACCCGTTAACTATCTTCACCGAAATGATGCTGTAGGCCTCTTAAAAGCGGTTATAGCGCAATCCTTAACCGGGGTTTACAACGCTGCTTCGCCAGAACACCCGACCCGGGAAGCTATCTATCGGAAAAGCTGTGCAGATTTTGGCTACGTACTGCCAACCTTCGTTGAGCCGGTAAGTCCGATAGCGTATAAAGTAATCTCGCCGGAAAGAATTATGTCTGATACAGGCTACCAGTTCCAGTATCCAAATCCGCTGGATTTTTTATATGAATTAAGAGCGTAGCAGATGCCGGACCCGAGGTCGGAAAAAGCCGCCCGACGGTTTTTCAGTAGATATTACCGCCCGGTTCAAAGCGGCCAAGAACAGAAAGTAGCCGCGTGCGTGCCAGGAACGAAAATGCTCACTCAATTGAGTATCATATTGTGGCATGAAATCCGAAAGCTTGTTCAGATCGAACGTGTCTGAAGCAACGCCAACACCCGCCCGCTGGCCGTCAATCGCATTACAGGCCTGCTCAAAATGATTGGGTTGTGGAATCATCAGGACAGGTTTGCCCAGATAAGCCGCTTCACAAACCGATTCGAATCCAGCCGTGGTAACAATCGCCTTGCAGCGAGCCATGTATTCCAGAAATCGTTTGCCATCAATGGCGTGATACGTCAGGGTGTCATCAATCACCTGATTCGGTCCGGTTGCATCGGCATGAAAAGCATCCATTTTTTGCGCAGGATGCTGCTGATGGGCCTTTTGTAATTCGACTTTGAGGCCGGGCTGGGTTACGTAAGCCAGCAAAAAGTCGGAGGAGAATGATGGTTTCAGTTCGGTAACCTCCTGGCGAAGCAGGGGAGGTACCACACGCAGCCGCTCCCGTGGTTCGTCGGCCTGCTCATCAAATGACAATGCCAGCAGTTCCTTTGCGCCAAAGCAAGTTAGTCGTGTGTTTAATTTAAAGGCTTGCTCGTAGAACCACTGGCCTGAAGGGCGCTGAAAATTAGGGTGAAAAGCCATGTACTGATGAGCAATGCAGACCATTGGCACGGAAGGTCGCAGCAGCGCGTAGGTCATTCCCCCCAGCATTTCATAGAAGTTAACAACAACGTCCGGCCGCTCAGTCTTAATATGATCGCGTACACGCTGTAAACTACGCCAGAATGGCCTTACCGTTTTAAGGGCCAGCAGGGTGGTCTTTAACGGGTCCAGAGCATTGGTACCTGCATTGTAGACAAGGCCCGGACTGAATACGGGCAGAATAGGAGCTGTAAACGTTTCAGTGAAAAAGGCAGGAACGCTTCGTTCGGCCGTGACGCCAACGATGGCACCGATCACCTCATGACCAGCCATCTGTAAAATCTGGGCCAGCGATAGAGCCTGCGTTAAATGACCCCGACCTTCACCTTGCACTAGAAATAATACGCGCATGATAAAAATATTAAATTATCTGAACGGATTGGCTGTTTTTTACGGGTTGGTGCTCCCGATTAGCAGGAGATGCTTCTGAGTCATCATTGCTCAGGTCGCAGGTGTAATAGAGGAGGCTCCAGTTGCCGCTATGGTCTTCTACCAGGGCACTGAGAGATTCAACCCAGTCGCCGGAGTTCATGTAGATAACACCGTCGAACTCGTGAATGGCGGGCTGGTGGATATGGCCGCAAATAACGCCATCGCAGTGGCGGGCGCGGGCCAGCTCGGTTAGCTTCTGTTCATAATCGGAGATGTAGCTAACGGCCTTTTTTATGCGGGATTTTATTTGTTGAGAAAGCGAATAGTAAGGTAAGCCCCGCCAGGTACGGTAATTATTGTAGAATTTATTCACCCACAGAAGAAACGTATAGCCGATGTCGCCCAGATAGGCCAGCCACTTCATCTGCGAGGTAATGGAATCAAATACATCACCGTGTGTGACATAAAACGTTTTAGAGCCGGAGGTCAGGGTGTAATCCTTCCGAATGGAAAAGTTTCTGCCCACCTTGAGCGGCATGATCTGATCGAGAAAGTCGTCGTGGTTACCCCGCAGATAGATAACTTTGGTATCGTAATGAACGATTTGCTTTAAAACCGTTTTAAAAAAAGCGGTGTGTTTCTTTTTCCAGATTCCATACTGCTTCAGCTGCCAACCGTCAATGATATCGCCATTGAGAATAAGTTTTTGACAGGAGTAGTTACGCAAAAACTCAGTAGCCTCTTTGGCCTTCGACCCGGCAGTGCCCAGGTGAATGTCCGACATGACGATGGTGCGGAAGTGCGTACTTGATTTCATGAACGAAACTACTATTCATGAATGAAGTAGGATTTACCGAAACGTTACCAAATTGACAAACTTAGAGCACTGCCAGACAGATGCTTAACATTGACATAACACAAACAGAATAGATGGAAAATCCAGTGCTTATTTTTGGAGCCGGTAGCCTCGGGATGACGGCTTTAGACATATTTCAGCGAAATACGGTAGTTGTGTATGGCCTGTTAGATGATAATAAAGAGCTGCACGGGAAAGAATTCAGTGATGTTTCTGTGCTTGGCGAAACGGACAATGATGGCTTTCTGAAACTGATTGGCCAGAAGTGCGAAGCATTTGTCGCGATCAGCGACGGACGGGTTCGCAAGCGTCTGGTCAAGATGCTGAACGAACGACGCAAGGTACAGCCCGTCAATGCGATTCATGATACCGCCACTGTGTCGGGCATGGCAACCATCGGACATGGTAATCTCATCGCGGCCCGCGTGGTCGTCAACCCCCTGGCCGAAGTTGGGCAGCATTGTATTCTTCAATCGGGAGTGATTATTGAAAGCCAGGCTCGAATAGGGGACTACGTTCTGCTGGGTACCGGAAGCGTCGTTAACAGCGGAGCCAGTGTTGAAGAAGGGGCATTCATTGGTACTGGTGCCACCATCATCAGTGGTGTGACAATTGGTAAAAACGCCCGAATTGGCGCGGGATCGGTAGTAATTGAAAACGTAGAAGCCGGAACAACGGTATTCGGGAACCCGGCCAAAAAATTGTAATTTGTAGAGACGCAATCCTTTGCGTCTCTACAAATTTATAATGGTTTATTCAACGTATAGAACCTCGTTGGTCAGGAAATCCTGGTAGGTGCGCTCCAGACCGTCTTTCAACTCGGTAGTGTGTTTCCAGCCCATGTTATGAAGCCGCGAAACATCCATGAGTTTGCGGGGTGTTCCATCAGGTTTATCGGTGTTCCAGCGCAATTCGCCCGTAAAGCCAACAGTTTCCTTTATCAATTCGGCTACTTCACGAATGGTAACGTCTTCGCCGGTGCCGATGTTGACGAACAAGGCATCGTTATAATTTTCCATTAGAAAGAAACAGGCAGCGGCCAGATCATCAGCATGCAGAAACTCGCGTTTGGGCGAGCCGGTTCCCCATACTTCAACCGTTGGCTGACCGTTTACCTTAGCCTCATGAAATTTGCGAATCAGCGCGGGCAATACATGCGAACCCTGTAAATCGTAATTGTCATTAGGACCGTACAAATTCGTTGGCATTGCCGAAATGAAATTACAGCCGTACTGACTGCGATAAGCTTCGCAAAGCTTGATGCCCGTAATTTTGGCAATAGCATACGGCTCATTCGTTTCCTCAAGAAAACCGCTCAGCAGATACTCTTCTTTTAAAGGCTGAGGTGCTAACTTTGGGTAAATGCAGGAAGACCCAAGAAACAACAATTTTTTGACGGCTGTCTGATAAGCGGAGTGGATGATGTTGGCCTCAATCATCAGGTTATCGTAGAGGAATTCGGCACGATAGATGTTATTGGCCATAATGCCGCCTACTTTGGCGGCCGCCAGAAATACATATTCAGGTTGCTCTTGCTGGAAAAAATCACTTACAGCAGCCTGATTGCGCAAATCCAGTTCAGATGACGTGCGGGTGATAATGTTAGTGAAGCCTTCGGCCTGAAGCTTACGAACCAGAGCCGAACCAACCATACCCCGGTGTCCGGCAACATAAATACGAGCGTGTTTTTCCACGTTAATTGGAGATGGACATAACCGCCTGACTAGTAGACGGACAGATTATAAAATAATATGACTTTGTATATCGTTGCAAAACTAACAAACTTCAGGCACCAATCGTTTGCCAATGCCATGTTTGCCTCTGACTTGAAACAACGGATTGTCCTCATATTATCTACTGGTCTTTTGGCGCTTACAACGTACGCGCAAACGGCCCCGGCTTCGCTTACAACCGCGGCCAAACCAGTTTTAGCTCCTTCCGGGGCGGCACCGTCGCTGCTGGACGGGTTTTCCTCCGTACCATCATCACTTACGACACTGGGCTTGCCAACCATGTCTTCGTTGAAAGATCAGAAAGATACATACCTGAACGGGATCATGCCTGATTTGGGGTTGAAAGTAAAGCAGCTCAAAAAAATAAAAGCAGACCGGAAGAGTAAGAGCAAACTGTCAAAGACGGAATATGAAGGGCTGTCGATGGTGAAAGCGTACACCAAATTCGGGAGTGGCGACCGGACGGTTATCGAGGAGTTTTATGTCCTGCGCGACAACGATGCCGTAAAACCACTGCCTTATGTTCGCGAAATTTACCGCTATTATCAGAAATCTGCCCGCGTAACAAGTTCCATTGTTCGGGACGAAGGCACCGGATTGCTGCTCCACGGTCCTTACAAACGCTACCAGAACAGCGATCTGGTTGAGGAAGGATACTATTATGCCGGTATGAAAGATGGCCGCTGGGAAAAGTACGATAGCAAATTTATGCTGGTCGATAAAACCCGTTGGTATCGGGGTGTTCCGGCCGAGTCGCGGCTGGTTTATTATGACTCTACGCATCGGAAAATAAAAGAAATCATTCCGATGGAGTACGGTAAAGTAAAAGGGACATACATGGCCTTCTACGAAAACGGACTACTGGCCGAGGAAGGGAAGTACGATAATGGGATAAAGGTTGGCCGATGGACGGAATATTACCCGCTCAACCCGAATGGTCGTCGAATGCGTCGGAAACTGTCACAATATGCTAAAGATCAGTGGGATACGGAGTTCGAGCCGTACACCTTAACCGAATGGGATGAAAAAGGCAAGGTGACCTTCGAGCGGGCCAAAGAGAAGGTGATCCAGGAAGAAGAAACGGAGAATTAGTACTTGGTGGAGCAGGGAATTGGTTTCACTTAAACACCCGTTTGGGGTCAGGAGATTTAGCCAGTAACTCGTTCAGGTAGCTCAAGTCCAGCACAGACAAATCCAGGTTGCGGGCCTGATGGAAATACTCCCACGCTTTGGGGTAATCAGCTTTCAAAAAATAAACCACTGACAGCTTTTGAATGGCCCCGGCGTTGTCGGGACTTAAGGCCACGGCATGAGTTAAAATGACTTCCGCTTCGGTTAGCAGATCAGGTGACGGTTTCTCCTGGTAGTATTTAATTTCAACGGTTGCCAAATCAGTTATCAGAGCCACATTACTATCGGCAACCGCCAACCCTTTTTTGAGCATCCGAATGGCAGTTGGCAGTTGGTTTTTCTGGTAACATACAACCCCGAGTCCCCAATACGCATCGGCGTTATGGTCATTCAGTAGCCAGGACAAGTTAAATCGGTGAGCCGCGGTATCTAACTGACCGCCGGACACGTAATCCCAACCCCGGGCGGCAAAAAAATCACTGGCCTCCGGGCGACTGGCAAAGTTGCGGTCGCAGTCGTTCAGAAAGTGAATCTCGGCATCAATCTGTTCGGCCGTTTTGGGGCGTTCACCAAACAGAGGAAGAATATTGACCGAAACCCCCGCCGTTTCTGTAGCGTCCGTCGAAACAGATTCCGCCGGTTGATGGGCAATCGTTTCAAGGGGTTTTTCTGCGGGCTGATTTCGTCGAATTGAATCGCCCGAACGTGCCGATATAATAAGTTGCTTCGGTTGCGCTGCCGATAAAAACGGTAGCGCAACTAAAGTCCACTGTATCAGATTCATCCGAACGTTCATAGAAAGTACTGTACCAGGGAGTTTTGTCTCGATAGAACGAAATGGGAATCCAAATTAGTACATTTTTAACGGATTACCGACGCCCCCCCCGTGAGCCTGACCGCTTATTCCCTCCGGGCTTATTGCTTACCGATCCACCAGATTTGCGGTTAAAGCTTCCAGAACGGGTTCCCGGACTCGACGGTGAGGTTTTTTTGGCACCGGAAAGCTTGGCTTGTGCTTTATCCCGTTCGCGTCCGGGGGCCATATTGGAAATTTTTTTCTCGTGAAAAGCCCCTAAAAACGTTGGATCTTCCTTTCTGCGCTGCTCATCAATTTCACGAAGCATGGCCTGTTCTTCCTCAAAAGGGGTTTCTGCCACCACTACGCCCGTCGGGAGCGGCTGCCGTGGAATGGTTGCTTTGATAATTCGTTCGATCTTCTGAACATGGTACTCCTCGGCTTTCGTTAAAAACGTAATGGCCTCCCCGGTATGATTGGCCCGTCCTGTACGACCGATGCGGTGAACGTAATCTTCGTAGATCAGGGGCAGGTCGAAGTTGATCACATGGCTGACCTCGGCCACATCGATGCCCCGGGCGGCTACATCTGTCGAAACCAGTACCTGTATGTTGCCTTCCTTAAAGGCATCCATAGCATTGATGCGGGTGTTCTGCCCTTTGTTGGCATGAATTACCCGAATCTTTTCCGGCTCGATCACTTTCCGAGACAGGAACTTGTAGATGTTATCGGCGGTGCCCTTGGTACGGGCAAAAATGATGACCCGCTGGAATTCCTCCTGACGCATGAGGTAATCCAGCATATTGATCTTCGTACGGAAGTTAGGCGCTTCGTAAATTACCTGGCTTACCATGTCGGCGGTGGATGCCTGTGGCGTTACCTCCACTTTTATCGGCGCTTCCAGGAACTCGGCCGACAGCCGTTCAACGCGACCGCCAAACGTAGCTGAAAACAACAGGTTCTGGCGCTTGGTCGGAATAATTTCCAGGATAGACCGGATTTGGGGCATGAAACCCATGTCCATCATTTTGTCGGCTTCGTCGAGCACCATGGTGCGGATTTCCTTCGTAATCAGCTCGCCGGAACGGTACAAATCCATAAACCGGCCGGGGGTTGCTACCAGAATGTCGACGCCGTTTCGAAGGGTTTCAATCTGCGTTTTGGGACCGAGTCCGCCATATAAAGCCAGGTGGCGCAGGTCTGTATACTTGGCTAACTGGCTAACGGCTTCGTTAATTTGCATAACCAGCTCACGCGTGGGTGCCAGAATTAACGCACGGGGATTTTTGCCCTGTGCGTACTTCACTTTCATCAGGATGGGCAACAGGTAAGCCGCTGTTTTACCGGTTCCTGTCTGGGCAATGCCTAATACGTCGTGATTGCCAAGACTCAGTGGAATTGTTTTCTGCTGAATGGGCGTGGGTTCTGTATAGCCAAGTTCGGCCACGGCGTTAAGCAACTGCCGGTTCAACTCGAACTGTTCGAAGGAAGTAATTTCCATGGGAGGTAAGTGAAGTAGGTGAGCGTGAGTAAAATAGGTGGAGTTAGGAGAGTAAGCCTTCCATAACGTCACTGTATCCAGGATGTACGCGCGTTCTTCACGCACGCCACCACGCTCCCGTACTGACTTTTCAAAACTGTTTCAAAATTCTTTCTACGCCACTAACGTAACCGGAGCCAAACAGATTCACATGAACGAGCAAGGGGTACAAATTATAAATGGCGACGCGCTCATTAAAGCCGTTCTGCAGGGGGAACGTTTCGTGATAAGCGTCGTAAAAACGATCGTCGAAACCGGCGAATAACTTCGTAAATGCCAGCTCAGCCTCCCGAAATCCATAGTAGACGGCGGGGTCTACCAACGCCGGTTGCCCTGCTTCATTGACCAGCACATTGCCAGACCACAAATCGCCGTGCAGTAACGCAGGGCGCTCGTTTGGAAGAAGATTCGGCAACTGCCCGCGCAGCCGAAGCAGCGCATCGTAAGTAGATCTGGACAGTAACCCTTTGTATAAGGCTAAACCGGCCTGGGGTAGTAGCCGATGCTCGAAGAAGAAATCGTATCCGTTGGCGGTTGGGGTGTTGGTTTGCGGTAGCGAGCCAATATAATTCTCGAAATTCAGACCGAACGTAGGCTGTGTATGCGAGTGTATTACCGCCAGCGACTGCCCAAGGGTCTCCCAATACTGCTTAACTGGCGTACCCGGATCGATGTATTCCAGAATTAGGTACGCTTTATCGAGCAGACGGCCGTAGCCAATAACCTGCGGAATGTGAAGGGCGTCGGTCTGCCGGAGCAAATCCAGCCCGCGTGCTTCAGAAGCGAACATATCCGGTTGCTCCCCGGCTGACTCTTCCAGTTGATTCCACTTAATGAAAAAAACACCTTCCGACGAAAATACCTGAGCCGATGTATTGATATTTCCACCCGAAACAAACTGCATTTCGATAACCTGGACCGGATGGCCTAAGGCTGAAAACAGAATGCTTTCAAAAAAAGAAAATTGCTCGTCGCCCCAAAAATCCATGCGTTATTTGCGTAGCGGCTGGTTTATACCGATAACTACCGGCCAATCAATATCAATTGACAGTTTATGAATCGTCAAATCCAGCACCTTTATAACATTGCCGGGAAGTCCGTCCGCCGAATTATTGGCCTCATGTCCGGCACATCGCTCGATGGTCTCGATGTGGCTCTCTGTCACATTTCGGGCAGCGGGCCTGGTACGGAGGTCGTTCTTCATCGCTTTGCCACGGTGCCTTACGATGAAGCGTTCAAGACCGAGATTCGGACTATCTTCGCTAAAGACAAAATCGAATTTGAGAAGCTTTGTTTGTTAAATCCATACATTGGCCAGTTGCATGGTCAATTCATTCTCGATTGCCTGAAAAACTGGGGTATTGATCCTGATGAGGTAGACATCGTCGCCAGTCACGGGCAAACCGTCTATCACGCTCCCAAAAGTCAGCACCGGCACGATAAGTTCCCAAATGCCACGCTCCAGATTGGCGATGGCGACCACATTGCCGCCGTCACCGGAATAATCACGCTGAGCGATTTTCGGCAGAAGCACGTAGCACATGGGGGAGAAGGAGCGCCCCTGGCTGTTTACGGGGATTATTTCATGTTTTCAAAAGCGGGAGAAAACCGGCTGTTACTGAATATGGGCGGCATTGCCAACTTCACGTACCTGCCCGCCGATGAAGATGCCAGCAACGTGTTTACAACCGATACCGGGCCGGGAAACACGCTTCTGGACGCTTACGCCCGTAAATTTCTGAATAAACCCTACGACGAAGACGGTAAACTGGCCGATCTGGGAACCGTTAATCCTAGTCTGTTGCGCGCGTTAAACGTTAACCCGTTCTTCGACGCAGCTTTCCCCAAAACAACCGGACCCGAAGTATTCAATGTGGCCTACGTAGAAAAGGCACAGACTCAAAGCCAGACAACAGGTATAGCTGCCGAAGATTTGATGGCAACGCTCGTTCAATTCAGTGCCGACACCATTATTGACGCAATCCGGCGTGTTATGCGTGATGGAGAAACGTATCGGATTTACATGAGCGGGGGAGGGGCACACAACCCGATGCTGACAAAGGCCCTCAAAAAAGGGCTGCCCACCTGTTCGTTTGGATTGACCGACGAACTTAACATTAGCGGGGATGCCAAAGAAGCAGTACTGTTTGCCGTACTGGCCAACGAAAGCCTGGCCGGTGGAAACACCTCATTCGGGAATCGGCAGGGCGTCCCAACGGTTTCGATGGGAAAGGTTAGCTTTCCGAAGTAGTTCTTTTTAAGCCTATAAGGTTTTAGAAACCTCATAGGTTTGGAGCTAGCTTTTAGGCCGAAACACCTTCATTTTATCCTCGTGGGTGGTTAAAAATGGCCCGCCAATCAAGTCGATGCAATAGGGAATTGCCGGAAACACTACTGAGAGGCATTGGCCAATGGCTTTGGGTTTGCCGGGTAAATTCAGAATGAGTGTCTGATTTCGGATACCAGCCGTTTGCCGGGACAGGATGGCTGTAGGCACGTACTTAAGGCTTTCCTGACGCATCAGCTCGCCAAAACCAGGCATCATTTTCTGACAGACGGCTTCGGTCGCTTCGGGGGTTACGTCGCGCAGGGCGGGCCCTGTGCCACCTGTTGTAACGACCAGACAGCAACCCTCGGCATCGGCCAGTTCGATCATGGTTGCTTCGAGCTGGTCCTGTTCATCGGGAATAACCCGGTACACGGGCTCCCACGCGCAGCTCAGCCATTCAGTTAAAAATTCAACGACCGCTTTTCCCGGAATGTCTTCATAAATACCAGCGCTGGCCCGGTCCGAAACGTTGATAATGCCGATGTTGATCATATAGAATGTAGGCTATAAGATGTATGGTACAGGTTCTAACGCCTATATCCTATACCATACATCTTATATCTCTTTACGGTTTTTTGCGCTTCAACGCCAGATCGTGTGCGGTGTCGTAATACGACCGCAGGCTACTCCAGTCGAAGACATCAGCAATGCTCTCCACGCGGTTCCGTTGCTGAATCCGGTCGCGCTGGGCCATCCGAACGAAACGGTAAAGCACATCGGCCAGTTGATCGGCGGCTTCGTCGAAGGACTGCGTCCGGCGGTTGATCACATAGATACCCCGGTTTTCGTAGTCACGCATGATCTGCATGATGAAATCGCCGAAACCTGACTGATCGCTGGTAACGGTTGGAATGCCGCGCACAACGCATTCCAGCGGGGTGTAGCCCCAGGGCTCATAGTAGCTTGGGAAAACGCCCAGGTGGCAACCCCGAACGAACTGGCTGTAGTCTAGCCCGAACAGCGGGTTAGTTGAGGCAATAAAGTCGGGGTGGTACACGATCTTGACCCGGTCATACTCATTATTGACCAGGTTGGCCTGACGAATGAACCGTGTCATGTCGTCCTCCTGCACCAGATTGTGGGTTACGAAAGGTGGCAGGTGCTTCGTTTTCCAGCTCTGTACCGTTCGCCGAAGCCGGAGCCGCCAGTATTCATCAACAAAATTGTTCAGGTCGGGCAGCGACGTGCCGTTGGGGTCGGATGCCGCAGCCTGGAACAGCCGTTCGCCGACCTGTTTTTCGATGCTCTCGCAGGTTTCCTGAATTTCATCCAGCAACGCCCGCGAGTGAAGGACGTCTGGATTGATGGATGTGTACGGCTGCTTGGTCACCATGAACATAACAACGGTCATATCCATGCCAGCCTCGCGCATCCGGTAGTTCAGTCGGGCGAGGGCTTCAAGGGTCAGGTCATAACCCTTGTTCGAAAACTCAAATCGACCCGAAGTAAAAAAGTACAGGGTTTTTTCCAGGTCGAATGAATAACTCTGGAAGAAGTGCCCCATTACGAACTCATGAATCTTCTGCTTGTACCGAACGTGCAGGTTCTGAAATTCGTGGACAGCCGCGAAGCGAGTGACATTCAGTCCATTGGGTAAGACCAGGTCCGGGTTTCGGCCCAGAAAAACCTCGCACTCGCGCGCCGTAACATCGCTGACGGTGGTAAACACATGCGCCTGCAGGGCTGCTAGCCGCTCAATGGTTGCCTGGGTGTCGATGCCGTAGTGCAGCGCTTCCCGTTTCCAGTCGAAAAACGGCAGTTTACCATAAAAGCCGGGCTCATTCTGGGCCAGGTAGCGCCCCAGCATGGTGGCGTGCGTGGTGAAAACGGTAGCTACTTTAACATTGTCGCGCCGTAGGTCGGGCAGGCCGGTGCTGGCCATCCACTCGTGAAAATGCGCGACAAAATCAACCCGACGGGCATGATCCTCGGCCAATAGCGTAATAAACAGGCGGACCATTTCGCCAAACGCGATCGTCTGGTTAACGAGGTCTTCAATATTCAGCGTTGAGAGCTGGTAGTTGAGCCAAAGGCGCGTTTTGATTTCGTTGAGCTGTTCGACGGTAATGCTGTTAATATCGAACAGCACTACGCGCGGTCGGCCCGTAACGAGCCAGTAGCCGTACTCGACACGATAACCCAACTGCCGCATCTTCCGAACTGTCTGGCCAATCTCCGTTTCGTCGGAGTCGGTAATAGGTTCGAACTCGGCTGCCGACCGCTGCGGAAAATAGGGGCCAAGGGCTACGTAATTATCGTCCCACTTTTCCACCATTGCCGGCACTTTCGACCGAATCACTGTATAAATTCCACCTACTTGATTACACACCTCCCAGGCGATTTCCAGTAGTAATTTTCGCTTCGATGTTGAAAATACCGCTTCCAAATTAGTTAGTAGTTTTGGCGCAATGGTTGATCATAACGACTTATAACGCCTTTGCCGTGCAAATAAACGATATAAACAATAAGAGATAAATTTGTTTATTTTAAATATGACTTGGCGTCTGTCACTTCTGTTCGGTTATTCTTCGACAAGGTAATGTTAAAGCCGGGCTGAATACTGAACGCACCGTGTTCTCCTTGTTTATTTATTGCCAGAAAACCGACCTGTATATCCTTGAACTCCTGTTTGTTGACGATCCGGAGGGCGGCTTCTTCACAGGCTTGCTGGGGTGTGCGCCCCTGGCGCATCAGTTCCACAACTAAAAATGAGCCACAGGTTCGCATAACCAGTTCGCCAAGACCGGTAGCACAAGCCCCGCCAATTTCGTTATCGACAAACAATCCCGCCCCGATAATGGGCGAATCGCCAACACGGCCCCGCATTTTATAGGCCAGACCACTGGTGGTGCAGGCACCTGAAATATTCCCCTTTGCGTCGATAGCCAGCATACCAATGGTATCGTGCCGTTCAATGTTGGCGATGGGTTTATACTTAGCTGTTTTGAGCCATTCTTTCCACTCTTTTTCTGCTTTTGCCGTGAGCATTTTCTCTTTCTTGAAACCCTGGGCAAGGGCAAATTGAAGGGCACCTTCGCCACTGAGCATGACGTGGGGTGTCTTCTCCATTACGGCTCTGGCTACCGAAATCGGATGCATGATATGCTCCAGAAACGTGACGGCGCCCGCATTGCCTTTCTCGTCCATGATGCAGGCGTCGAGGGTAACATGACCGTCGCGGTCGGGGCGGCCGCCGTAGCCAACGCTCATATCGTCGGGGTCGGCCTCGGGAATCCGGACGCCCGCTTCAACGGCATCCAGGGCGCTGCCGCCTTTATCGAGTACGGCCTGAGCCGCTGCATTGGCTTTGGGTTGTTTCCAGGTAGAAATAACCAGCGGACCACCAGGCGGTGGGCCCGTGGGCAGCGAGTTTTGGCTGAGTGCCTGAGGTGCCGAAAGGCTGTCTGTATTACCGGTAAGGGTTGATCTTGAACGGCTAAACGATAAAGTGGGGAGAAGCCCGGCCAAAGAGCCAAGCGTTAGAAAACGGCGTCTATTTACCATACATATAAGGCTTACGGCTCAAATTAAAGGAATAAACGCTTGGCATTTACTACTTTTGGCCGATTTATTCGAAACGCTTTATGACGGCTCCTGATAAACATATATTGCTCATGGACGGCCCTGATAGCAAGGGTCTCATTTACCACGTGACCGGCGTATTGTTTCGCCATAACCTGAACATCATCCATAATGATGAATACGTGAGTCCGTCAGGCCGGTTTTTCATGCGCACGGAGTTTGAGTCGGCGGGGGGGCAGGATACCTTCGATAGCGCGGCTTTGTTACACGAATTAACCTCAACCATACCCGGCTCAGAAACGGCTGAGAACAGTGATTTAGCCGATCGCACTCGCCTGCCGAATACGGCATATCAATCGGGAATCACCTTCCGGCTGAATCCCAGACGCAAAAAGAATATTGTGGTCATGGTAACGAAAGAGCACCATTGCCTTGGCGAACTGCTTATTCGGTATGCGTTCGATGAACTGGATGCGGCTATTCTGGCGGTGGTGAGTAACTACAATAGTTTGCAGCCGCTGGTCAGCAAGTTTGGCATTCCGTTTCACTATATATCGCACGAAGGAAAAACACGGGAGGAGCATGAAGAAGCCATTTTGCGGACGCTGGCCATTTATGAGCCGGAGTACCTGGTGCTGGCTAAATACATGCGCGTACTGACGCCCGGCTTTGTCAATCAGTATCCAAACCGGATCATTAATATCCATCATTCTTTTCTGCCCGCCTTCATCGGGGCAAACCCTTACCGGCAGGCTTACGAACGAGGGGTGAAGATTATTGGGGCCACAGCTCACTTTGTCAATAATGACCTGGACGAAGGACCAATTATTGCCCAGAATGTAAAAGAAGTAGACCACCGCCATACCGCAGCCGATATGGCAACCGAAGGGAAAGACGTTGAAAAAATTGTGCTGTCGCAGGCCTTAAAACTGGTCTTCAACGATCGGGTCTTTATTTCGGGAAATCGGGCGATTGTTTTGTAAGTGTTGCCAGGGCTCTGACTTTTTCTTCGTTCGCTTCAATATGTTCGTATTCATCCGGTACGGCCGAAGCCATGGATACGGCAGGCTGGCGAAACACCATTCGGCTATCTTCTGTCTGACTACCGCTCGAATGCAGCGCATCGGCACCGGCCTCAATGAACAAGTGAGCATTCCCGGCATTTACGCCCGCGCCAGCCATAATTTCGATGCGCCCGGCCGCCTGTTTTGCCAGTTGCTGAATAACAGATAAGCCTGCTTCGGCGGTTTGGTGCTGGCCGGAGGTTAAAATCCGAACGGCACCGGTGCGAACAATGGCTTCGAGAGCTTCGAGCGGATCGCGGGTCATGTCGAAAGCCCGGTGGAACGTAACGGGCAGCGGGTGAGCCAGTTCGACCAGTGTACGCGTCGTTGCTTCATCAACGGTGCCATCGGGCTTCAGGATACCCAGCACCAGTCCATCCGCACCGAGTGCTTTAGCCAGACTAATATCCGCACGCATAACAGCCAGTTCTGTATCGGAATACAGAAAATCGCCCCCGCGTGGCCGAATCATAACATAGATTGGAATATGTACCTGCTGCCTGACGAGCTGGATCAGGCCTGCACTGGGTGTAGTACCGCCCTCGGCCATACCGCCACAGAGTTCTATTCGTCCCGCACCTGCCCGTTGGGCCGTAAGACATGAATCAAGAGAATAAGCGCATACTTCCAGTACCATATTTGCGACGTTGATGGATATAAATAAAATTTACTCGTTAATTAGGCGACTTATAGCGATTCAATAAATTACAGGCGGGATGAAATAAGGGTGTTTAACTGATTAAAATAAACCGTTAAATATACATGTTTGGATGTTACAGGTTAAATGACATCTTTATCCCACCGAAGAGAAACAATACTCAAGTTTACACGTTAATGGCCTAAATCCTTTTAAACTAACGGTTAAGAACATTTTTGCTGAAAAGGGCTTGGATATTAACGGTTTTTTTACTTTTGCACCCTTATTAGAAAGCTGTCATCAAAATATCGGACACACTATGTACTGGACACTCGAACTAGCATCCTATTTGGAAGATGCGCCCTGGCCTGCCACCAAAGACGAATTGATTGATTATTCCATTCGCTCGGGAGCCCCACTCGAAGTTGTTGAAAATCTTCAGGAACTTGAAGATGATGGGCAGCCTTATGAGAGCATTGAAGAAATTTGGCCGGATTATCCAACCAAGGATGATTTCTTCTTTAACGAAGATGAGTACTGATCCTGTTGGACGGTACCACTAAAAAAAGGCGTGTCCATTTAAATGGATACGCCTTTTTTGATACTGTACTTACAGGCCGAGCTAGCTTACCTTTTCCTCCGTCTTTACCGTTTTCACCGGGCGGTCGTATTTCTTGGGAGCGTACAAAAAACCAAATGCTTCGGCTCCTTCTTTGGAGTGTACTTTATGGTGAATATAGTGCGCCCGCATGATGCGTTGCATGTAACGGCCGCTCGTGTCAATCTTCATCTTCACCCGGCGATGAACAATGATGTCGTGGAAGATGAAGTAGAACAAGCCATAAAGGGTTACACCCGCCCCGATCCAGGTCAGGAAGCTGAGTTCCGGAATGGCTACTCCGGCCAGAAACATGCCAATGGCAGTTACACTAAAAACAACGGCGAACAGGTCGTTTATTTCGAAGAAGCCATTGTGGTGGTTGTGATGGTCACGATGCCAGCTCCATAAAAAGCCATGCATAATGTATTTGTGCGTAAACCATGCTACGCCTTCCATGAACAGGAAAGTACCTAGTACCAAAGCAACATTTACCAGCATTTTTGTGTTTCTTTAGTAGCGCAGGTCAATAATAAACAAGCCATAGGTGGTCTTGTACTGAACCTACACCAGCGGTCAGATGATATGCTCTACTAACGGTTTGTGTCCTTGAAAAGTTGACGCATTTACCCTTAGTTTTTAACGCAAAATAGAGATACGTGTCGATTACTTGCAAATTTGTGGAAAATCCGTATCTTTATAACAAGTCAGTGCTCAACCAGATGAACCCATCGGTTATGGACTATCAGGCACTCAAAAACCTGGTCAGGCGGGGAGAGGGTAGCAATTTAGAGTTCAAGCTGAAAACCAATCATCCCGAGAAGATTATTCGGGGGGTGGTCGCTTTCGCTAACACAAACGGTGGAATCATGCTCATCGGCGTCGGTGACGACAAGAAGATTCCCGGACTCAAATATGCCGATGAAGACGAGTACCTGCTCGTTCGGGCCATCAACAAGTTCTGTTTCCCACGAATTTCCTACACCATTGAGCGCGTTCAGCTCTACGATGAACGTGAGGTACTCGTGATCCGGGTTCCCCGAAGCCCCACACGCCCCCATTATATTATCCCCGATCCGGCCGAACCCGATAACAAGAAAGCATATGTGCGCGTCGGCGACAAGTCTGTTCAGGCTAGCCGTGAAGTGCGTGAAATCCTGAAAGGCGAACAGGCCGAACGCCAGATTCGGTTTAGTTACGGCGATAAGGAGCGGATGCTGATGCAGCACCTCGGGGAACATAACAGCATTACCGTCGACCTTTTTGCCTCAATTGCGGGCATTTCCCGACGAATTGCGTCCCGAACGCTGGTGTTGCTGGTGCTGGCGAATGTGCTGGAGATCCACCCCAGCGATGTCATGGATAAGTATACACCCCGTATGGTCCAATAATGTTAAGGTTGGCTTTCGGTATGTTCCGATAATGTCTTACTTTGTTATGCTCAGGATTGACGCATCACAAACCCGTAGACAATGGCCTTAACCCCACCTGCTCATAAACCTTTCGTTCCGGCAACGGAATCGCCCGCCGAATTCACCGCTAAAGCTATTATCACCGGCGCGGTATTCGGCGTACTCTTTGGCGCGGCAACGGTTTATCTTTCCTTAAAAGCCGGCCTTTCCGTATCGGCCTCCATTCCCATTGCCGTACTGGCCATATCCCTTGGGCGTCGTTTCCTGAACACCACCATTCTCGAAAACAACATCATTCAAACAACCGGCTCGGCTGGCGAAAGTATTGCATCCGGGGTGGTGTTCACCATGCCGGGCTTTCTCTTCCTGACGAACGGCTCCGGGGCCGACTTCTTCAATTACTGGACCATTCTCACGCTGTCCATTCTGGGGGGGCTGATCGGTACGCTGATGATGATTCCGCTGCGTCGGTCGCTTATTGTGCAGGAGCACGGCACCCTACCGTATCCGGAGGGAACCGCCTGTGCTTCGGTACTGATAGCGGGCGAAAAAGGCGGTGACTTTGCCAAAACGGCCTACCAGGGGCTGGGAGCAGCGCTCGTGTACGCGTTTCTCCAGAAGGTGCTTCATGTCATCGCGGAAGTACCAATTTGGGCTACGAAGCAGGCGAATCGGTATTTTCCATCGGCGCAGGTGGCGGGCGAGATAACCCCGGAGTACCTGGGTGTGGGTTATATTATTGGTTTCCGCATCTCGGCGGTGCTGGTTGGTGGCGGTATTCTGGCCTGGCTCGGTCTTATTCCTTTGCTGGCATCGGTCGTGCCGGGTGATACAATCGCCCTTCAGTTACAGAAGTTGGGCTATCTTACTAATCTGCAAACGGCTGGCGGACCGGGTGGCTGGAATCCGGCCACGCATACGTTCTCAGATACGGCAGCGGCCATCTATCGGGCCTATATCCGGCAAATAGGCGCTGGAGCGGTTACGGCAGGGGGCTTTATGACGCTCATCAAAACCATTCCCACCATTGTCTCTTCGTTTCGGCAGAGTTTCAGCAAAACGTCGATGAACGCCATCGAAGCCGAAAACGCGCTGAGTGGTCATAGCGGCATTCCCCGTACCGAGCAGGATTTGAGCGTTCGGATCGTTGTGATCGGTAGTGTTGTGCTGGCGGCCCTGATGATCGTGCTGCCCCAAATTCCCGGCGATTCTGTACTAACCAAGTTGCTGATCGCCATACTCGTTATCGTGTTCGGTTTTTTCTTCGTTACCGTTGCCAGCCGGATTGTGGGGCTGATCGGGTCGAGCTCGTCGCCCGTTTCGGGAATGACCATCGCCACAATTATGGGAACTTCCCTGGTGTTTATCGGCTTCGGCCTGACCGGAAAAGTGTACGAACCGGCTGTGCTGGTAGTAGGGAGCATGATTTGTGTGGCCGCTGCCAATGCCGGGGCCACATCACAGGATCTCAAAACTGGCTACATCGTTGGCGCGACACCGAAATACCAGCAGATGGCCCTGTTTGTTGGCGTTATTATATCATCGCTGGTTGTGGGAGCCACGGTAAAAATTCTGGACACACCCACGCCTGATCTGCTGGCGCAGGGTATTACGCACGCCATTGGTTCCGATAAGTTTCCGGCTCCGCAGGGTACGCTGATGGCTACGCTTATAAAAGGGCTGTTGTCTTTTAACCTCGACTGGCAGTTCGTGCTGGTAGGAGCTTTTATCGCCTTTGTTTTTGAACTGGTTGGCGTGAGTGCGCTGGCCTTTGCGGTGGGTTTATATTTACCGCTGTCGACCACGTTGCCTATTTTTGCCGGTGGGCTGGTCAAAGCGATTGTCGATGCCAGCAAGAAGCGGAAAGGTATCGTGGAAGAAGATGCTGACCTCGGAAAAGGAAACCTATTT
The DNA here is from genome assembly GCF_054781875.1 of Spirosoma pulveris. Taxonomy (NCBI): domain Bacteria; kingdom Pseudomonadati; phylum Bacteroidota; class Cytophagia; order Cytophagales; family Cytophagaceae; genus Spirosoma; species Spirosoma pulveris. The sequence continues at coordinate 5,268 of NZ_BAAGTO010000009.1, read as the reverse complement.
GCAACGGGTCTGGTAGCCGGAGGTGCTTTAGCGGGAGTAGCCGTAGCCTTGTTATCGGTTAACGCATCCATCTACAATGGCCTGGCCTCGTTGACGCTGGAGCCGTTATTAGGCAGTGCATTGGGCGAAGGCGGGTATATGCTGCTGGGTGCATTGTCGTTTGTTGGACTGGCCGTTGTGCTGTGGCGCGTTGGTGAGCAGAAGCAGGAAGGCTAAAAAGCCTACCGGTAGGTAAATAGGCCTGCGTGACGGGCTGAATTCTGGCATTTATTGCTTTATTAAGCCTGTGCCTTCCATCTTTTAACCTACCCTTATAAACATGCTTTCTGCGCTGTCAACTTTCTTTTATCGGATATCATCCTGGAAAACGTTATTGCTGGGAATGGTACTGTAGGTGCCGTTCCCAGCCTACATTTTCAATAATCTCGAAGCCCGCATGAATGCGCTGGCCGGACATTCTGTTGGTCCCATCGACCTGCTGGTTGGCTATGACCCGATCCGAATTCAGCGAATGATTGAGGACTACGGACCGGAAGGTCGGGCGGTTTACGCGCAGGGGGAACTCACCGCCGACCTCGCTTATCCATTCATCTACACGTTCCTGTTTTGTGTTATCCTCACGCTGCTGTTCAGGCACAGAAAATACAACTCGTTTCGGTTGGTGAATGTGTTGCCCGTGGGTATACTCGTTTCCGATCTGCTGGAAAATAGTTGTATCGTCTACTTACTAAAGGCCTTTCCCAATTCACCCTACGTTGTCGCGTCCCTGGGTTCTGTTTTAACTAACTTAAAATGGACCGTTACCATGATTGTGCTGGGTTTAGTCATTTACGGTCTCACCAAAATGGCTATTCGAAACGGTCAGCGTAAGATGGCGAGTCGTCAAACGAGCCAGTAGGTAGCTGTCAGCGGACCTGTCCGGCTTTCTTCAAGAGCTCCACGACACGCTCTACCGGTAGCTGTTCTATCGTGTTGCCCTGATCACCCGTGCTTGTTTTGCCGGCAAACAGGGAGTTGATAATCGCTTCTTCGGTAGCTTCGATGGCGGCCATGAACAGGGGCGACACGTTGTCGTTGCGGACTAGCTTCAGTTCATCGAACGATCTGGCTGTTTCGTGCGGAATGCGGTAAGCGGTCGATACGGCAATCACATAATCGCCACTGCCGTTTGAGGCAATGCCACCCGTCTGGGCCAGTCCCATAAACGCCCGTTTGGCCAGCCGTTTGAGATTACGGGCATCTAAAGGCGCATCGGTCAGGACGACCATCATGCACGAGCCGTCGAGTTTTTCCTTGAACGAATATTTTCCCAGAGCCACCCCTACCGGCACGCCCGCGATTTGCAGCACCCCGCCAAAGTTCGTCTGAACCAATGCACCAACGGTGTAGCCGCCCAGTGAGGCTGGTAGCTTACGAGAGGCCGTACCGATGCCGCCTTTGAAACCGAAGCAGACCGTTCCGGTTCCGGCACCTGCGTTACCTTCTGCCACCGGGCCGGTTTTCGCTTGCCGGATGGCGTCGAGCACGTGCTGCTTTGTGACATGACGCCCGCGAATGTCGTTGAGTGTACCGTCATTGGTTTCGCCCACGACTGTATTCACCGAGCGAACCTGTTCGTTGCCTTTCTGCGCCAGCGTGTAATCGATAATGGCATCGGCAGCGGTGGGAACGCTCAGTGTATTCGTAAGCACGATGGGCGTTTCCAGGGTGCCGAGTTCCTCGACCTGGCTATAGCCCGTCAGCTTGCCGAAGCCATTGCCGATATAAATAGCCGCCGGGCTTTTCTGCTGAAACAGGTTGCCATCGTGAGGTAGGATGGCCGTAACCCCGGTTCGGATGTTTGCACCCTGATTAAGCGTCACCTGCCCCACCCGAACGCCCGGCACATCGGTAATAGCATTGAGCGTGCCGGTTGGCAGCACCCCGAACTTGATCCCATAGTCGCGGGGGCGCTTGGTGGATTGAGCCATGGTGGCAGTCGTTACAAGTGAAGCGGTGAGTAGTAAAAATAGTTTGGAGGGGCGTAACATAAGGAGAGAAGGTAAATGTACAGAAGCTCTTACCCGCCTGTCGGCCCAAATCGCTCGGTGCGAATGCTCGTTGGGGGCAAACCAACGTCGGCCAGTGCGTTGGCGACTTGCTCGACCAGTGGGGTAGGGCCACAAACATACGAAAGCGGTTGAGATGAAAACCGGCTCAGGACTTCTGACAGCATAGGCCCGTCGATGCGCCGTTGGTAACCCGTCCAGTCCGACGGTGGCCGACGGGTGAAGGTGATGATCAGGCTGAACTGAGCATCCTGACGGGCTAACGCCTTCAGTTCATGCCAATAAATGACGTCCTCATCGGTGCGGACGCTGAACAGCAAAACCGTCGGATTGGTGGCTTTTATAGTAGCCCGATGACGCAGCATCGCCATCAGCGGCACAATGCCCGAGCCACCGGCTACCAGCAGCAGGGGTTCATTGGCCATCGTGTCTTTCCAGACAAAATAACCGCCAATTGGTCCCCTCACTTCGAGCGGGTCGCCAATAGCGATGCCATCGAAGAGATAAGAAGATACCTCGCCGTCGGTAATGAACTCAATAGTCAGGTCGATCTCGCCGGTCTTCTCCGGTGGTGACGCAATGGAGTAACTACGCTCGGCCTGGTATCCGTCTTCGGCCGTCAGGCGAAGGTCGTAATGCTGGCCGGGAAGGTGTGGTGTCCACTCCGGAAGGTGCAGTGTGAGGGTTTTCACACGCGGTGTTTCCTGAACGATAGCCTTCACTTCGGCCATCTGCCATTGAATTTTGTTCATCGGTAAAGGGCTCAGTCGTCGCTGCGGTAGCGTTGTTCTTTCCAGGGGTCGCCGTACATGCTGTAGCCGCCCCGTTCCCAGAAACCGGCTTTATCGGCATCCAAGAACCGCAGACCCTTGATCCATTTGGCACTCTTCCAGAAATACAGGTGCGGGACCACCAGCCGGGCGGGGCCACCATGTTCGGGCGCCAGCGGCTGGCCTTCAAAGCGAAGCCCAACAAAGGCTTTTCCGTGGCGGAGATCTTCGAGCGGGATATTGGTGGTGTAATCACCGTAAGAATAAGCCATTACGTGGGTAGCTTCGGGTTTTACGTTGGCGTGTTCCAGCAGGGTGTCGATGGAAACGCCTTCCCAATGCGTATCGAGCTTCGACCACTTCGTGACGCAGTGAATGTCATTGGTAAATGACTGATGTGGCAGCGCATTGAACTCCTCCCAGGTCCATTGAACGGGTGTGTCGACCAGCCCTTCGAGCGAAAACGTCCAGGTGGTCAACGGAATGCGGGGTGTAGGTCCAGCCGTCAGTACGGGGAAGTCGTGTGTTTCGTATTGGCCGGGAGGAATCCGTCCGCTCGTGTCAGAGTCCCGTTTCCGGCCAAACCCTTTGTTAAAGAAAGAAGCCATAGTCTATAACGTTAGTCGTCTGGCAAGATAATCAGTCTCTTACAAGCGAACAACGGAACCGTGATCTGTGGCCAACAAAAAAGTTCGTATCGGGTGAGTTTTGTAAATCAATGAGAACTATGCCATGGACACTTCTGTCGTCCCGACGCCAGGACCGGGCCTTCGGAGCGGGGATCTTCAGTAGGGGGCTTAGTATCTATACCGCGCGGCTGCCGCAAAGAATTACTCTAAACGTTTGGGACAAAGATTAATCTCACAAATTCAAGTGCACCGCTGAAAAAAAGACCTTGATTGTTGAGATGACAATTTGAGATTGAAAGAGGATAAAACTGACGCTACTGTCAAATTCTGGCGGGACATCGCTTTATACGGGCGTTTTAAACTACTGTCCTATCTTAAAAAAGACTTTACGGATGCCAAAACATAAAACGTAAAAAGCGGCCTGATCATGTAAGATGATCAGGCCGCTTTCCATAAAAATAAACTCCACTTAGGGCTTAAGCACTTTCACCGTCTGACGCTGAGTAGCCGTGCTCACCCGCAAAAACAGCAAACCGGCTGGCTGACTACCCACGTTGAGCGTCTGACGCTCGAGACTACTCGCCCGTTCGACCGCTCGCTCAACCAGGGGACGACCGCCCTGATTCATCAAAACCAGCCGAACCGGCTGCCCCTCCACATTCCGGATCTCGACCGACAACTCCGGCCCCGTCAGGGGGTTGCCCAGCACGGTTACCTCCAGGCCAGCTACCGGTTCTGGGCTGATTGCCTGGCGGCTACTGCCGCAGGTGGTGGGGGTAAAACTCGTTTCAACCTCCACAAAGTCCTCACTTGTGCTGCTGCGCTGGCGAGCCCGTAGCTTGAGACTCTTACCAATATGCTTATCCTGGACGATAAAGGTCGAACCCACGGACTCCCAGCCGGTGGTGACACTGGCAATCTGGTACTCGAGGGGCTGACCGTTGCCGCCCGTGGTGCGCAGGGTCAGTTGGCGGCGCTGGCAATCATAAACCGGAGCCACCATCATCAAGGCTCCGCTTTGCACCACTACCGTGGCACTGCCCACCCCACTGGGGCAACCCTCCTGTTGACAGGTGGCCGAGTAGACAAACGTACCCGTAGCGGAGGTCGCCACCGGAATACTGGTGCTGCTCCCACCCATACCGTTGGGTCCCTGCCAGTGGAGGCTGCCCGGGCAACCACTGATGAGTAGGGTAACGGTACCTGAGTATTGAGGGACACTCACCGACGATTGCCCACCGGGGTAAAGCTGGCCACTTTGGGTCATAATGGTGGGCGTTGGCGGCGTAGGCCTGACGGTTACACTGGCCAGGGCTGTAGCCGAGCAGCCGTTGCTGTTGGTGACCGTTACCGAGTACGTACCCGTTGCGGTGACGGAGAGGCTGGCCGTAGTCTGGCCCGTACTCCAGACGTAGCGGCTCAAACCCGGCGTGACGGATAAGCTCACCGTCTGCCCCGCACAGACGGTGCTGGCGGAGGGACTAATGCTGACTGAGGGGGGGGCTTGATCACCGCTTACCGTCGTGGAGGCCGTAGCCGAACAACCACGGCTCGAAGTGACCGTGACCGAGTAGAGGCCGGTGGTGGTCACCGTAGCGGTGTTCCCGTCACTGATCGGAGTAGCCCCGTGGCTAAAGTGATAGCGGGCCCCCACATCGGCGGCTGGCCCAGCCGCCGTCAGCGTGACACTCGGGTGTACGTCGTCAAATGAAAGTGGACAAATGGGATGAAAATGAGAAGAGACAATTCAGTAAATTGTTTCACTCAAATCCCCTTGGTTATGTCCAATTCAACCAAAAAATCTCCGCCTAGTCGTTCCAA
>NZ_BAAGTO010000008.1:0-279143 GCF_054781875.1 Spirosoma pulveris | reverse complement strand
CTGGAAAGGTGGAAAGAGGTGATGAGTTTTTCGCGGTCGTGTTTTCTGCCTTGCATAGATAGCTGAAGGTACAAAAACTCCATCTATCATGCAGTTTTAGGCACTGGCAGAGTTGTGCAACAGCCACGTGCGTTTTTTAAGACCAATCAAATCAAGGAAAATTATGGCCTTGATAATTTTTTTGTTGTTGGTTTTGGTTACCGTCGGCAGCGGTTTAAAGGCAGTCTGTACGCGTCCTATGGCCTTGACCAGAATTCACGCACATCCGGTACTACAAACCAAGGTTCTCTGGTAGCCCGTCGTCAGAATTTTAGCGGTGCTGTTCTTTTTGTGGGGTACGACCTGGCAAATACCCGAAATCAACGCGTATTTTTAAACGCAGGTTTTGGCAGCATTCGGTATGATTACAATGTGTTCCGAACCACGAATCAGGCTGTCCCTTTCCAGACAATATTACAGAATAATCCTTCCGGAAACATTCCTTCCCTGTTTATAAGCAGTAGTTACTGGGATGTAAACATAGAAGTTTCTCAACGGGAAAAACGCAGGCATACACTTCAGTGGGTGAGCCGATTTGGTTACCGACGGAGCTTCACCGCCGATACCTGGCAGTCTGATGCGTATCAACTCATTAATGCCCCTTCGGACCGTGTCAGTCAGTTCTATGCTCAGTTAAGCCTGTATATTTCCCGCAACTACATGGCTCGTCAAAAGCGATGAGACTACTCATACTCCCCTGGCTCCTCTTCCTGCTAATGGGAAGTAGCCAGTTGCAGACCAACCAGCCGGAGCAGGCTCAGTTGATCCTGTACCGCGAAAAAGAGTTTATTTCAGGTATGGGCAAGGGCTACCCGTTTAAGATCAATGAGGAGAAAATGGGTAAACTCTCTCCTAACCGGTATGTTCAGCTAGCCGTAAACCCCGGCCGTATCAAACTGGAGTTCGATGGCAACTACCTTTCAGACAGTCGGCCGCTCTGGCTTCGTGTGCAGGCCGGTCAAACGTATTACGTAAAGGTCGTTGTGGAAATTGATTTTTTGAGCACCACGATCGTAATGGCTCCTGTTGATCCACAAAAGGCGCAACAGGAACTTAGCCGAATGAAGCCGGAATACACGCAGACAATTGTTAAACCAGACTAAATTCACCCAGTTCCAAACCGATAATCTGTGCGTTTATCCCCATCATTACGGGCCTCGCTGCTGTTGGCAGGCTGCTTAGTCGCGCTACTTAGCTATTGGGGCTGGCTTCTTTACCGCCTTTTAGGGCCGCAGCTCACGCAGGAACTGCCAGACTTAGGCAGTCTGGCTGGCTATCTGCTGGGTTTATTTGTACTCCTGCTTGGCATCTGGCTACTGGCCTACCTGAGCTACCGATTTACGTTTAGGCAGTGGATGCCTCAGCGCGAAAAACGGCTGTATTATTGGAGCTGGCTTTGCTGTTTGGCCTGGTTGCTGTTTGAACTGCTTCAATTCCGCACCGATCAGGAACCCGCTTTCGTTGACGAAAACATTCTGGTGACGTTATTATTGCTTGGCTTTATCATACTGTATGGCTTCGTTGCAGACGCTCTACAAAGCAAACGCCTGCAACAGCGATTGATTCAGCAAAAAACGGAGGCTGAACTAACAGCCCTTAAAGCACAGATTAATCCCCACTTTCTGTTCAATGCACTCAACACGATTTATAATGAAGCCCAGCAGTCTGATAATCAATCCGTAGCCGATTTGATTGAACAGCTAGCCAGCATTATGCGGTTTACACTTCAGGAATCCACTCGCTCGCTTATCAGCATTGAGCAGGAATTTCAATTTCTGGAAAAATACCTGGCTTTGCAACGTGCCCGGCTTCCTAAACTCGAGACGCTGCAGGTACATACACACCTGGATTGGGATGGTCAACCTGCTCAACTGCCCCCACTTTTGCTGATTCCTTTCGTAGAAAATATGTTCCAGTATGGCGTCAGCCTGGAGCATCCGGCAACACTTGAGTTAAACGTGCGGGTTGAGAACGGGCTGCTTGACCTGCGAGTTTACAACACACTTAGGACAGCTATCGGCCGCAAGAATGGCTCAGGAACAGGCATCAACAACGCCCGGCAACGGCTGGCGCTGCTGTATCCGGATCGGCATGAGTTGCAGATCAAACAGGAAACTCAATTCTTTATGGTTACTTTACGGATAGCTTTATAACCTTTATGCTTCGTGCCATTGCCATTGATGATGAACCCGCTGCGCTGGACGTGCTGAGCCGGTATGCCGACAAAGTTCCATTTGTAGACCTGGTGCAAACGTTTATCAATACAACCGATGCGCTGAACTATCTCTTCACGCACCGGGTCGACTTACTTTTTCTGGACATACGGATGCCTGACTTACTGGGAACAGATTTTGCCCGGTTAGTTGCGCCCCTTCAAAAGTCGATTGTCTTTACGACCGCTTACGCCGACTATGCGCTGGAAGGGTTTACCCTCAACGCGCTCGATTATTTGCTTAAACCTATTGATTTTACCCGCTTTCTGCACAGCTGCAATCGGGCGTATACTCAACACCTGCTTCAGCGGGGTGAGCCATCAGGTATTTTTGTAAAAGATGGGTACGACTGGGTACGGGTCAATCTAAGCGAAGTTCTGTATATTCATTCGGACACGAACCTGCTGTTTATTCATGAACCTGGTCGGCAGGTCAATACCCGCATGACCTTGGCCGAGATGATGGACATCCTGCCGGGCGAGCAATTTATTCGGATCCATAAATCGTATATCGTTGCGCTGAAAGCCATCCGTAAAATCGAACGCCATCAGGTTACGGTTGGTGATGTCATTATTCCGCTGGCGTCCGGCTACCGACAATCGCTGGAGCAGCGTCTGTTACGGAAATAGACTGCTATCCCCCCATTTCCAATAGCTAGTACCCATACCAGTCACCCCACCATTTCTGTAAGCTGCGTCGGATTTCGGCTTCGCGGGCATTGTGGCCGGGTTCATAGAGTTTGTGTCCTTTCAGATCGTCGGGCAGGAAATTCTGCTGAGCGAAATTTCCTTCGTGGGCATGAGCATACTGATACTCTTTTCCGTAGCCGATCTGCTTCATCAGTTTGGTAGGGGCATTGCGCAGGTGCAACGGTACGGGCAGATGCGCCGTCTGTTCGGCCAGCGCAATGGCCTCATCAATCGCTACATAACTGGTATTACTCTTGGGCGATGTAGCCAGATAAACAGCCACCTGCGATAGTATGATTCGCCCCTCGGGCATGCCAATGGCGCGGATAGCCTGTACTGCTTCTGATGCCATGATCATAGCCGTGGGGTTGGCGTTGCCAATATCTTCCGACGCCATAATGAGCATACGCCGGGCAATAAAGATCGGGTCTTCACCCGCCACGATCATCCGGGCCATCCAGTACAGGGCGGCATTGGGATCGGAACCACGGAGCGACTTGATAAAGGCTGAAATAATATCGTAATGCTGCTCTCCCGACTTATCGTACCGGGCAATATTCTGCTGCGCTACGACGGTTACACCTTCATCCGTAATAGTCAGCGGCTCTGCCGCCACATGGGCCGATGCCACCAGTTCCAGCAGGTTTAACAGCTTACGTCCATCGCCACCCGATAACCGCAAGAGAGCGTCATACGACTCGACGGTAATCTGTTTCGATTGCAAAAACCGATCTTGTGCAATGGCCCGGTCTACGAGTTGAACAAGCTCTTCCCGACTAAGCGCTTCGAGGATGTATACCTGACAGCGCGACAGCAAAGCGCTGTTTACTTCGAACGACGGGTTTTCGGTTGTTGCGCCAATGAGTGTTATCTGTCCTTTCTCAACAGCTCCCAACAACGCATCCTGCTGGCTTTTGTTGAACCGGTGAATTTCGTCGATGAACACTACCGGCGGAAACATCCCACTGGGCCGACTCAGCACGTCACGAATTTCTTTTACGCCCGAATTTATGGCACTCAGCGCAATGAATGGCCGCTTAACGGCCTCGGCCAGTAGCAGTGCCAGTGTCGTTTTGCCCACGCCCGGCGGTCCCCATAATATCATGGATGGTAAACGTCCGGCATCCACCGCCCGCCGAAGTGCGCCCGTCGGGCCGATTAGCTTCCGTTGACCAATAACATCATTTAGGGTTTGTGGGCGTACCCGCTCGGGTAGTGGCGTTGAGTCTGTATTCATTCAGCGAAGTTACCCGAACAACGGATTCTTCACAAACACAGCCTGATTCGAGACTTTACTTCAGTTGCCAACGTCGACCGGGAAAACGGTACGACCTCCTGTCGTTGGTAAAAAATATAGGACAAACAAAAAGCCGGTAACTGTGTGAAGGTTACCGGCTTGAGGAAGGTTTGGCAAAAACAGCGTCAGAGCGACACATTTTCAAGCGTAACATAGCGCTTGAGATTGCTCATAGCTCCAAATATTAAGTTGTACACCGATTGAATATTAATTTCCATCAGTGCAGAAATTTCTTCGTTGCTCATATTCTGGAAATAACGCAGATGAACGGCTTCGCGCTGACGGCGGGGAAGTTTGTCAAGCGCCTGATGCAGGCAGTCATTCACGTAGGAATCTTCTTCGTGTGCAATCAGCAGGTTTTCGTGTGATGGATCAGCTCCCGGCAGTGTATCGCCCACGCGCCGACCGTTGATCATATCGTCCTGGCTAACCAATTTCTGTTCGGCTGTCAGGTGGCGAACCAGCTTACGTTTGATGGAAGCCATCAGATAAAAACGAACGGAAGTGGTTGGACCTATGGTGTTCCGATGCTTCCAAAGTTCAACAAACAGATCGTGGATGCAATCTTTGATTAAGGCGCGGTCAGTAGCAAAGTGCGCGCAATAATGATAGAGGGTTTGAACATAATTTTGATACAATCGGGCAAACGCATTTTCATCGCCACCGCGGAACAGATTCCAGAGGGTTTCGTCGTCGGGGCCAGTTTGGGAGCGTGAGCGAGCCATAGTTTGTAAAAGGAGGTAAAGGTTAGGAATAGCCTAGGGAAGTGTAAACGTACCCATAAAAAATAGAATTTAAAACAGTTACCAAATAAAATTTTTTTCTGTCACGATTTGACTATTTGAAGAGGAACAAAATTGAACGTTTTGCCATCAAATAAGCCTAAGTCACTCAGTTTGACCTTAGGAATGACCAGCAGCGCCATAAAGGACAAGGTCATAAAAGGCGCCAGAAGGGTACTTTTAAGTCTATACTTCGCATATTGATCTAACCTAGTATACTGCTCGGCTATGGTATACCCATCCATATCGCTCATCAGCCCGGCCACGGGCAGTGGCAGCAGCATCGACTCGGCATTCGACCCACCCCCTACTGCCGATAAACCGCCCTTTGCCTCGATTATTAAATTGACTGCTCTGCAAATGCTCTCATCATCACAACCCACAGCCGTTATGTTGTGCGAATCATGACCAACGGAAGAGGCCAAAGCGCCGGATGTAAGTCCGAAATTTTTGATAAACGCTACGGCGGGGGGCGTATCCTGGTATCGATTTACGACAACGAGCTTTAACATATCCCCTTCAACATCGGGCACAAGCTGACCATTTTCAACCTTCGCTTCCCGATGCAGTTCATTCGTGATCAATTGCCCATCGAGCGCTTCAATAACCCGGATCAGAACAGGCCCTTCCGAAACGGTTGCCTTCACCGCAAAATCTTCGGGCTTTTTTGCCGAGCAGGAAAACTGATTCACGGGCTCGCTCCGCAAGTCAGGAATAATCGATTGCCCATCCCTGGCGACAACCTCACCGTTAATTACGGTTTGCTGAACCTGAAATTCCTGAAGGTCATTAACAATGATGTAATCGGCGGGGTCGCCCTCGCGCAGGAGCCCAACCGGCATTCGGTAGTGAAGCACGGGGTTGAGGCAGGCTGCCCGCAGCACATGCCAGAGTGAATGACCTTTTCCCAAAGCCCGCACGACCAGTTGATTAATATGCCCCAGTGCCAATGTGTCGGGATGCTTATCATCCGAGCAGAACATAATCTGGCCCGGGAACTCCGCCAGCAGCGGAATCAGGGCTTCGAAGTTACGAGCCGCACTGCCTTCCCGGATTAGAATGTGCATACCGCGTTGGGCTTTGTCAAGGCCTTCTTCATAGGTAAAACATTCGTGGTCGGTGCTGATCCCGGCGTCAATATATCGCTGGGCATCGTTGCCGGTCAAGCCGGGGGCATGCCCGTCTACAGGTTTGTTAAAGGCGTTGGCCAGACTGATTTTTGTCATCATGTCGGGGTCCTGATTCAGCACACCCGGAAAGTTCATTACCTCAGCCAGATAACCAATGTCTTTCATCGCCAGTAACTCGCGGACATCCTGCGGACTGATCGTTGCTCCTGCCGTTTCGAAAGTCGTAGCGGGTACACAGGAGGGTGCCCCGAACATAAACTTAAAGGAAACCCGACGAGCCTCTTCAATCATGTACTTTACACCGGCAATGCCCAGTACATTTCCGATCTCATGCGGGTCTGATACAGTTGCAACCGTACCATGAACAACGGCCAGACGCGCAAACTGGGGCGGTGTCAATAAAGAGCTTTCTACATGAACGTGGGCATCAACAAACCCAGGAAGCACATAGGGCTCACCGGGGCGTTCGGGACCGAGTTGGGTCAGTTGCCGAATACGCCCGTTTTCAACAGCGATGGTACCGTAATAAATAGTTTGATCGAAAAGATTCAGGATATTCGCTGTAAGCATACAATCAGATACGTATAAAGAGTTTGCGACGGTACATCCACCGCAGAATGAGGTAAAAAATTCCGAGCGTAACCAGACCCGTGAGCAGCGTTTCGTAGGCAGGACCGAAAACCAGGAAAGGACGCGTACCCAGATGCGTGTGGAGCGATGTGATAATAAAGCGGTCAATAAGATGTACCAGGCAGTAAATTGCAATGGAGTTCATGCCAACGACAATGAGCGGAAAAGCCCAGTTGCGCCGGTTGGCCACGTCAATAATGCCGTAGAAAAGCGCAAGCAGCCAGAAGCACCAGCCTCCGCTAAACAATACCCAGGCGGGTGTCCAAATTCGTTTTACGATGGGACAAATGCCTGCTACATGCAGCAGGATACCTACTGCCATACAGATACCGCCAGCCACCAGAAAACGCTTTAGCAGTGCCCGTTGGTCCCTATCTGAGCGTAGCCAACGCCCGGCCTGCAACCCAAGGATCATGGTACCCAGCGTTGGAATGAAGCTAAGGGTAGCATACCCCCCGCCATTGAACAGAAATGGTTTCTCTCTCGGGAATAAATTCAGGAACCAGGTATCGAAGGCCCAGGCGAGGTTGCTGTTCTTGTTGAAGTGAGCCATTATACCCCTGTAATGCTCCGGCCAGTCGGGCGGTACGCCCACGGCCGTGTAATCGAACCCGTCGGCAGGAGCAGGATAAAGGACAAAAGCCAGCCAGTAACCTATCAGCACAACAGCCAGAGCAATCCAGCCGGTTCGGGAACTGTACTTACCCAGTAAAAATAGAAAGGGGTAACCAAGACCGATTTGGGTCAGGGTATCTTCAAACGTAAAGTTTGTCTGACTGGCATGGGTGGAACGCAGGAAAATGCCGAGCAGGATTAAAATCAGCGACCGGCGCAGGGCATGACCAAACTGTGTCGCAAACGACTGCCCCTGGGTGGCCCGGCTGGCCATTGAAAAAAGCAGGGCAACGCCTACCAGGAAGGAAAAAGACGGCTGGATCAAATCATGCAGCGAGCACCCGGCCCAGGCGACATGACTTTGATGATGCGCCAGAAAGGCCCAAAAGGCACTATCGGGGAAAGTTTCGTGCAGGTGGTCGAATTGCAGCATCTCGGCCGCCATTAACACCATGACAAAGCCTCGATAGGCATCCATGGACATCAGCCGACCGGGCAACGCAAAGCCAGTCTCGGTAGTAGACAACGGTGGGGGCATAATTAAGGGAGGAATTAGTTGTCAAAACTTAGCATTGGCGGTCACATTCGCAACAGAGTTAGTTAAAGTTTTTGGCATAGGTGGTATATTTCGAACGAATGAGACTCTTTACTATAAAATAATCCTTTAGCTGATGCCTGCCCGTGTGTTAAAAGTTCACCCTGCCGATAATGTCATCGTTGCCCTGCGCAACCTGGCGGCTGGTGAACACATTGAGTTTGATAATGCCTTGTATGAACTTCCCTATGCCGTTGGGGCCAAACATAAATTTGTGACCGAAGACCGCCAGCCCGGCGATCCGATTACGATGTACGGCGTACTCGTTGGCAAGGCAACCCAATTCATCCGCCGGGGCGAACCCATCACAACATTCAACCTTAAACATGATGCGGATACGTACGGACTCGACAAAAAGCAGCCGTACTCCTGGCAACCACCCGACGTTTCAACCTGGGAAGGTCGCACGTTTATGGGCTACCATCGGGCCGATGGCAGCGTTGGCACCCGTAACTACTGGCTGGTGGTGCCACTCGTATTCTGCGAGAATCGTAACGTACTGATCCTGAAGGACGCTTTTGAGCGAGAGCTTGGCTATGCTCAACCCGAAACCTATCGGGTGCAGGTTCACGAGCTGCTGAGTTTGTACAAAGCCGGCGAAATGGACGTTGCTAAAAAGATGCAGCCGTTTGTCGACGAGTCCCAGAACCAGACGCTTAATTCGAGCCGACATCAGGTAAACCGTCCTTTCAGGAATGTAGACGGCATTAAATTTCTAACGCATGAAATGGGCTGTGGCGGTACCCGACAGGACTCCGCCTATTTGTGTTCGCTGCTGGCCGGGTTTATTAACAACCCCAACGTAGCCGGAGCCACTATACTCAGCCTCGGTTGCCAGCATTTGCAGACCGATATGATCTCGGCCGAGATTAAACGGCAGAATCCAAAGTTCGACAAACCACTCCTGCTGTTTGAACAACAGGCAGGCACAGAATACGCGTTGATGTCGGAAGCCGTTAAAGAAACCTTTTTGGGGCTTGTTGAAATCAATAAACTCGAACGTAAACCCGCTCCTCTCAGTGCACTGACGGTTGGGCTGAAATGTGGCGGATCGGACGGATTTTCCGGTATTTCGGCAAACCCGGCGCTGGGGCAACTGTCCGATATTCTGGTAACGCTGGGCGGTAAAACCGTGCTGGCCGAATTCCCGGAACTGAACGGCGTTGAACAAGAGCTGATCAACCGCACCGATGATACCGATAAAGCCCAGAAGTTCATCACCCTCATGGGCGATTACTCGGCTCAGGCCGAAGCGGTAGGCTCGGGCTTCGACATGAACCCATCGCCGGGAAACATTAAAGATGGCTTGATTACGGACGCGATCAAGTCGGCGGGGGCTGCCAAAAAAGGAGGGACAGCGCCGGTAGCGGATGTACTGGATTACGCCGAACCTGCTACTACCCCCGGCCTTAACTTACTCTGTACGCCCGGCAACGACGTTGAAGCAACAACCGGCATGGCAGGTTCGGGCACCAATGTTATCCTGTTTACGACGGGTCTGGGCACACCCACGGGCAATCCCGTTTGCCCGGTCGTGAAGGTATCGACGAACACCATCCTCAAAAATCGGATGCCCGACGTAATCGACTTCGATAGCGGTCCCATCATTGACGGGGAACAAAGCATCGAACAAAACGCCAACGCCATGCTGGAATACATTATCAGACTGGCCTCTGGCGAGGTAATTACCCAGGCCGAACGGCTGGGGCAGGACGATTTCATTCCCTGGAAACGGGGTGTTTCACTCTAAATTGGCGAAAGAATGAACGAGCGAAAGAGCGCTGGAATCCGCGCCCGAACGTTCATTCTTTCGCTCTTTCACTCTCTATGTTCTCTCTCAATAATAAAACCGCGCTGATTACGGGCGGGGCCAGCGGTATTGGGCTGGCTATTTCTCAGACGTTCGCCCAGGCGGGCGCAACGGTTCACATTCTCGAAATTAACGGCGAGTTGGCGCAGCAGGTTGCCAGCGACATTACGGCGACTGGCGGGAAAGCACATGCCCATACGGTCGACGTGTCCGATCAGGCGCAGGTGGTGGCATTGATTGGCCGGATAGCGACCGAAGCACCCATTGCTATTCTGGTGAACAACGCTGGAGTGGCGCATATCGGGAAAGCCGACACAACGGAGGAAGCTGACTTCGACCGGATTTTCCGCATCAATGTGAAAGGTGTTTACAACTGTTTGTATGCCGTTATACCTCACTTTAAAGCCAACGGTGGCGGGGTTATCCTGAATATGGCTTCGGTAGCGGCCACCCTTGGTCTCTCCGACCGCTTTGCGTATTCGATGAGCAAAGGGGCTGTCCTGACCATGACCTTGTCAGTAGCCAAGGACTACCTGAACGACAATATCCGCTGCAACTGCATCTCGCCCGCCCGCGTACACACGCCTTTCGTGGATGGTTTTATCGCCAAAAATTATCCGGGGCAGGAAGCCGAAATGTTCGAGAAACTCTCAAAAACACAGCCTATTGGCCGCATGGCCGCACCGGGCGAAGTGGGAGCACTGGCTTTGTATCTTTGCTCGGACGAAGCAGGCTTCGTTACCGGATGCGACTACCCACTCGATGGGGGCTTTACCCGGCTGAACAGCTAGGCACTTTTTAAAGCATCCTTTTGTAAATGTCGGGGACGAAATTCTTTTTCCATCCCCGACATTCGCTTGTTATACCTGTCCGGTAGCCGTGTTTTCAGGTAGTGCCAACCGTCTGTACGACAAACTGAAGCCCGTTCTACCAGAAAACAATCATTCAACAGTAAACCATTAGGTTTGCGGCAGAATGGTTAAACTTGCAGTCTAGACTGCTTTTCGTTTAAAGAATCTCCTTTCTGCATGAAACTCTTCCGCTTCGGCTCGCCCGACCACGAACACCCTGGTGTTGTATTACCCACCGGTCAACATATCGACGTAACGCACTTTGGCGAAGATTACGACGAATCGTTTTTTGCCAGCAATGGTCCTGATCGTCTGGCGCACTGGCTGACCGCTCACGCCCATACCTGCCCGGAAGTGTCGGCCGATGAGCGCTTTGGCCCGTGTATCAAACGCCCGTCGAAAATCGTTTGTGTGGGTCTGAACTACGCCAAACATGCCGCCGAAACCGGTGCCACCACACCCGCTGAGCCCATCCTTTTCTTTAAGGCAACCACAGCCCTCTGCGGCCCGAACGATAATGTGGTCATTCCGAAACGCTCCGAAAAAACGGACTGGGAAGTAGAACTAGCCATCATCATCGGCAAACGGGCCAGCTACGTCGAGCTGGATGAGGCTATGGATTACATTGCGGGTTACGCACTGCACAACGACTATAGCGAGCGGGCGTGGCAGTTGGAACGCGGTGGCCAATGGGTGAAAGGAAAAAGCGCCGACACCTTCGCTCCGCTGGGCCCCTACTTAGTGACGACTGACGAGGTTCCCGAGCCGAACAACCTTCATCTGTGGCTCAGCATCAATGGCGAACGCCTTCAGGATTCGAATACCGACGATATGATTTTCAACGTGCCAACGCTGGTTAGTTACATTAGCCAGTTCATGACCCTGCTGCCCGGCGACATTATTTCGACCGGCACACCCGCTGGCGTAGGTCTGGGCATGAATCCACCCTGGTACCTGAAACCCGGCGACGTAGTCGAACTAGGCATCGAAGGGCTGGGCGAACAGAAACAGACGGCCGTTAGCTATCAATAACTAGTGAATAATGGAACATGTAAACTGGATAACGAAGAACAATCCACTAGTTGTTTAAGCTTCGTTATCCAGTTTACATGTTCCATTTCACATTCTTCATTAGCAATGTATGACAATCGACGCTCACCAACATTTCTGGCACTTCGACCCGGTTCGGGACAGCTGGATTACGGACGACATGGCCAACATCCGGCGCGATTTTTTACCCGCCGACCTGGAGCCGGTTCTCAAAGAGAATGGAATTGATGGGTGCGTGGCCGTTCAGGCATCGCAGTCGGAGGAAGAAACGATGTTTCTGGTTCGAATGGCCCAGACGTACGACATTGTGAAAGGTGTTGTGGGCTGGGTCGATTTGCAGTCGGACCAGTTGCCGGAACGCTTACAGGCTCTCTCGACACACAGCCAGATAAAAGGCTACCGGCATGTGGCGCAGGCCGAACCCGACGACTTTCTGGCGCGTCCTGCCGTGATCGACGGGATTCGTCAGCTAGCTGATTTTGGCCTGACGTACGATATTTTGATCTATCCAAGACAGTTGAAAGCAGCGTTGCAGCTGGTGCGGGCGGTGCCCAATGTCAACTTCGTGATCGACCATTTGGCCAAGCCCTACATTCAGAAAAAGGAAATCAGCCGCTGGTCGAATTTCATAGGAGAGATCGCCAAAAACAAACACGTTTCGTGCAAACTCTCCGGTATGGTCACCGAAGCCGACTGGCATAACTGGAGCAAAAAAGACTTTTTCCCCTATTTGGATGTTGTCTTTGAAAGCTTCGGCCCCGACCGGCTTATGTTTGGCTCCGACTGGCCCGTATGTCTGGTAGCTGCCAACTACACACAGGTTAAAACGCTGGTTGAGGAATACGTTGTCAACTGGGGTGAAGAGGTCCGGGCAAAGGTCTTTGGCGGTAACGCCGTGTCATTTTACAAACTATAAAGGTTTTCTCACAGCGATTCACAGAGACTAGAAGCGATTCACAGAGAAGAAAACAAGAACCGTCGCTCAGACGCGTGCCCCGATTACCCTAAAACGCACGAGGTAACCGTGGCACGCGTCTGAGCGAAAATCCTACAAAAAGACTCTCTGTCCCTCCTTTGCTCTCCGCGAATTTGTGTAACAAAACCCTTCCCTTTCGTTTATGAATTGTTTTGTGGGTGTTGATGTCGGTACAACAAATATAAAAGCGCTGGCTATGCCGCCGGATCTAAGTCAGATTCTGGCCCATGCCTCCGCTCCCGTCACGACCCTCAACCCCGAGCCCGGCTATGCCGAGCAGGACCCGGCCGAAATTTGGGCAGCTTTTGTACAGGTCATCGCCGAAGTCAGTCGCGAAGTAGCGCAGGGTGGGCATGTCATTACACATATCGCCTTCTGTACGGCCATGCACAGTCTGCTGCCCATGAACGCCGACGGGTCTCCCCTTGGGAATGCCATTCTCTGGTCTGACAACCGGGCCGAAGAACAAGCTAAAGCCTTACGGTCTACTCAGGCAGAATTGGGGAAGTCGATTTACGCCCAAACCGGAACGCCCATTCACCCCATGATTCCGCTTTGCAAACTGGCTTGGCTACGCGAAAATGATCCACGACTGCTGCGTCGGACGGCCCGTTTCGGCTCGATCAAGGAGTTTTTATGGCATAAACTAACCAGTCAGTTTGAGGTTGACTTTTCCATTGCCACGGCCACAGGACTATTCAACGAAAGCAAGCGGACATGGAGCGAACCGGCACTGAACTATGCCGGTGTCCGGGCAGACCAATTATCGACACCGGTCCCAACAACATCTCAGCGCTCTTACCAGCCCAGCCCCGAAACCGCCGGTACGGGACTTCAGGCGGGTGTTTCGCTGGTCATTGGTGCGTCGGATGGCTGTCTGGCCAATCTGGGTGCGGGGGCCATTAAAGCCGGAACGGCCACGCTCACCATTGGTACCAGCGGAGCCATCCGCCAGACGGTCCGCCAACCCCTGCGTGACGCTGAACTTCGCTTATTCTGTTACTTTCTGGACGAAGGTTATTACGTAGTTGGCGGCCCAACCAATAATGGCGGTAATGTGCTGGAGTGGCTCACCGAAAAACTAACCTTGCAGGATACAGACGCCGTTCTGGCCGAAGCCGCCACCATTGATCCCGGCTCCGATGGGCTGCTGTTCCTCCCCTATCTGCAGGGCGAACGAGCCCCGTTATGGGACGCTTCTGTCCGGGGGGCTTACCTTAATGTCGACTGGCAGCACACGAGAGCCCATTTTGTCCGGGCTGCGCTGGAAGGGGTTTTATTCAATTTACTCAGCATCAATGAACTTCTGATTGACCACACAGGACCGGCCAGGGTTATTCACGCCAACGGAGGCTTCGCCCAGTCGGACCTTTGGGTACAGATGCTGGCCGATATGGCGGGCGTTCCGGTACGGCTCAACGCCAGTAACGAAAGCGGCTCCATGGGTGCCATCCTCCTGACGATGAAAGCCATCGGCGCGGTAAAAACATTGGATGAAGCTGCGGAGAAGGTTGCCTTTGGGAAGACGTTTCAGCCCGATCTGGACCGCCATACCGTTTACCGGAAGGAGTTTACGAAATGGCAGGACGCTCAGAAAACACTATATGTCGATGGCGGGCGTACCAAATAAGAGGCTTTCCTCACCGTCGCTCTTGTACATGAATTTTCGTTCGAAACGCAGTCCAAGCTTTTCGAGCAGATGAATGGACGGCTGATTCATTGGGCTGGTGATGCCCAGAATCCGGCTGATGCCCAGTGTTTCGCGGGCGTACGTCATCAGCGCCGAAGCCGACTCATATCCGTAACCACCACCGGTAAAGCCCGGCAAGAATGCAAACCCAATATCAGGGGCATCCAGCATCTCGCGTTTGAACAGACCACACATGCCAACCGGCTGTCCGGTCGCTTTTATGGATACGCGATACGACCCGTAACCAAGCTGCTCATAATTTGTCAGCGGACCGGTGATGAGGTAGTTCTCGGCATCATGAAGCGTCCGCACACCCCGGTCGCCGATAAACTCCAGCCAGGCAGGCATGTTCAGCAACTCCAGTATAAACGGAGCATCGTCAATGGTAAACATCGAAAGCCTCAGTCGTTCCGTTTCGATCATGGCTCAATTATGGTGTGGGGAATGTTGGTATTTATGACGTCCGGACCAAACTGGCTTCTTCAGTGGTGTCAGGTTGGTAATCTGACACCACACTTAACTTGTCATTCATGTTAATAACTTTGTCTAAGCTAAAGCCTGGTCCTGATGCGTTCTTAGAACGCAACTGATTTCAGCCGCAAGCCCGTGTCTTCCGGCAAGCCAAATACCAGGTTGAGGTTCTGAACGGCATGACCGGAGGCCCCTTTGGTGAGGTTATCGATGACACTCGTGATCAGTAACTGGCCGTCGTGTACTTCCAGGTGCACCAGACATTTATTGGTATTTACCACCTGTTTTACATCCACCGGCGCATCGCTGACGTGCGTGAACGGGTGGCTTTCGTAATACGTCCGGTATAGTTGCTTCGCTTCGTCCAGCGTTCCGGCAAAAGGTGTGTAAACATTGGCCATGATGCCCCGTGTGAAATCGCCCCGGTAAGGAACGAAATTGATGGCCGACGTAAAATCAGGCTCCAGCTGGGTCAGACTCTGACGAATTTCGGCCAGGTGCTGGTGCGTAAACGCTTTGTAGATCGACACGTTGTTGTTACGCCAGGTAAAGCCCGTTGTGGGCACCAGTGCCTGCCCCGCACCTGTACTGCCGGTTATAGCGCTTACCTGGACGTCGTCGGTCAGTTTACCGGCTTTCGCCAGGGGTAACAGTGCCAGTTGAATGCTGCTGGCAAAGCAGCCGGGATTGGCAATACGCATGGCTTCCTGAATACGCTCCCGGTTTAGTTCGGGCAGACCATATACGAAATCATCGTGCTCATCCCGAAAATCGGCGCTCAGGTCAATTACGGCAATATCGTCGGACACCTCGTGTTCCGCCATAAACGTTGCCGAAGCGCCATGTCCCGAACACAGGAAAATAGCATCCAGGCCATCCTGAGTTAGTAATTCACTAATTTCTTCACCCGAAAAGGTGAGGTCGGTATCACCCAGCAGATCGGTATGGGTAGCCCAAACGGGTTTACCCGCCTGACTTTTACTATGTGTAAAGGCCACATTTACGAACGGGTGATTGATTAGAATACGCAGTAACTCACCACCCGTATACCCGGCTCCGCCAATAATGCCAACGTTTATTTTTTCCATGTTTTTGTAACGACCGCGTTCTTTTATTGATTCAATGTTGTGCCAGCATTCACCCCTGAAACCGGCTATGAAGGCCGGATTTATGGAGCCAACACCCGGCTTTGTTCACTAAGTGCGCGAAACCAAGCCAGCGCTCGGCTTAGTACACGCTCGTCGAAATCCGTGACGTATTCACTTTCAAATCCCGGCCGGTGGAGCGTTAAGAACCGGCTTAACGCATGATTGTGAATGACCAGGGTTCGCTTGCTGGCAATGGGAAAGAATTGAATACCCACGCCATTTGTCTGAAACGATAACGTCGGACAACCCAGACAGCATAGGTGCATAGGCAGCGAATCGAGTGTAAAAGCTGCCTCCGCCTGTTCGCTCAGGCTGGCCATATCCTGAAGACTTAACTTATTGACCGCCAGAACTAGTCTGTCAACAGCCGTTGGGTTGGTTGCCCGAACCCGTTCGTATACCTCCGTTGTGAAGGCTTTCTGCCCGCTAAATACCAGTGGATGGGGGCTTTGCTGTAGCAATTGGGTGGCTAACCGGCACCAGTAGTCGACCGGCAGCATCCGAATGGGATCTCCCGACTCAGGACAAATCAGAATGGGTTTGCTTGCAGGTACCGGGTAACCCAGCTTAGCCCATAACTGCTCCGGCGATTCGGGCGGATGAACGAAGTAAGGTTCGATAGTTTCCAGTCTGGCCGTAACGCCCATCGGCTTCAGGAGCCGGAGAATCAGGTCAACGTTATGAACTTCGCCGTCCGGCATAAAAAACTCATCATCGAGCAAACCGCCAAACCCCCTCGTTCCGTAGCCAATTTTGCGTTTTACCTTTAGGTAAGGCAGGATAAAATGCATGGGCGAATCCGAAAAACGAATATCGATAGAGTAATCATAAACGGTGTCGCTGAGGGTTTTGATAGCGGCCTTGGTCGTTTGCCAGAAATCCTGCCATTTCTGAAGTTTGGACAGCGGCCGACGACTTGTGCCAATATGATTGAGGTGGATAACCCGCCGGATGTACGGGTTATCCTGCCAAATGGGGTCGCACCAGCTACCCGCCAGTATGTCAATCCGGGCATTGGGGTATTGCTGCCGGATCAACGGGAATGTGTACGACAGAATCAGCGCATCGCCCAGATGCCCGGAGGTCATCAGGAGAATGGCGGGCTCGTCGGTAACGGGCAAGCTATCCTGCTTACGTGCAGACCTGCCGGCGTAGGCATCAACGACTATGTCTAACAGTTGCAAAGGATAGGCAATGCTCCGGGGAGCGCAATATTTCCGCGCTTTTCCAATCACTGGTTATTGATTTTCTCGTAGATCATCACCTGATTGGAAGCCACTTTCGAGAAGCCGCGCACGTCGTCGCCCGTCCAGGCATTGTTCATTTCGCCATACGAACCGAATTTCGACGACATCAGATCGTGATCCGACTCAATACCCATTACCTGGAACCGGTAGGGTGCCAGCAGTATATGCACTTTACCCGACACATGCGCCTGCGAATCGGCCAGGAAGGTTTCGATGTTGCGCATCACGGGGTCCATAAATTGACCTTCGTGGAGCATGGTGCCGTACCAGTTGGCTAACTGCTCTTTCCAGTACAACTGCCATTTGCCGAGCACGTGCTTTTCCAGCGTGTGGTGCGCCTTGATGATAATGAGGGGCGCGGGGGCTTCGAATCCAACTCGCCCTTTAATCCCGATAATGGTGTCGCCCACGTGAATGTCGCGGCCAATACCGAACGGACCGGCCAGTTCGGTCAATTTCCGAATGGCGTCGACCGGATTATTGTACGTTTCGTTGCCGAATGCGCCGGAAATACCTTTGATTTCGCCGTGCTGGAACGTGATCGTGATCGTTTCCGACTCCGATTTGGTCACCTGCGTTGGCCAGGCCGACTCGGGCAGGAACTGATCCGACGTCAGCGTTTCTTTACCGCCCACCGATGTACCCCACAAGCCTTTGTTGATCGAATAGGCTGCTTTGTGCCACTCCTGATCAACCCCTTTGGCTTTCAGGTATTCGATTTCCGCTTCGCGCGACAGGCGCAGGTCCCGGATGGGTGTGATAATTTCGGCTTCGGGCGCAATGATCCGGAATGCCATATCGAAACGAACTTGATCGTTACCGGCACCCGTGCTACCGTGCGCAATAGCCGACGCGCCAATTTCGCGGGCGTATTCGGCGGCAGCAATGGCCTGAAAAATCCGTTCGGCGCTTACGCTGAGCGGGTAGGTGTTGTTCTTCAGGACATTACCAAACACCAGAAACTTCAGGCATTGCTGGTAGTAGTCATCTGTTTTCGAGATGGTTACGTGAGACTTAACTCCTAATGAATAGGCCCGTTCCTCAATCGCTTTGAGCTCGGCATCCGAAAAACCGCCCGTATCAACCAGCACCGAATAAACATCCATGCCGCGATCTTCAGACAAATATTTAACACAGAAGGAGGTATCGAGACCTCCGCTAAAGGCGAGAACTACTTTTTGAGACATTAGAGAGAAAGACGCCGGGCAATGACTCGCTCGTTGTCGGAATGGTTTTGGTGGGACAAATATCGGGCTTGTTCATGAAAAACCCGACTGAAATTGTATCCTTTCGTGTATTAGGCCTGTAGCGTGTCGACTGAGTAGGGTTACCTGTGGTAAACCACTTCCCAATTTGGTCCGAATAAAGTACCTTGTTGTTCGGCACTGACCCGTACCTAACACGAAAATTCACTGCTAAGCCATCAAAAGCACATTGATAACCAATTCGTTACCGTACATACCTCTATAAGCTATGAGCATCCAATCCATCTACCAGAAAACGATAAAGTTTGCCGCCGGAAAGCATGGCGAAATGAATCAGACTATTCCCGGAACAAACCTGCCGTATGTCGTACACCTGAGCAATGTTGCTATGGAAATCCTGCTGGCGGCTCAGGAAACCAAAGACTTTGACCTGAGATACGCCATTCAGATTGCCTTACTGCATGATACCCTGGAAGATACGAATACTACGTTTGAGGAGTTACAGGAGACCTTCAGTAGTGAAGTAGCCCAGGCAGTACTGGCGTTGACCAAAAACGAAGACATGCCTAAAGATGGGCAAATGGCCGACAGCCTCACCCGAATCAAAAAGCTTCCCAAAGAAGTATGGGCGGTAAAACTGGCCGATCGGATTACCAATTTACAGGCGCCACCCGCCCACTGGTCGTCTGAAAAAATACAGGCCTATCAAACGCAGGCACGACAAATTGCTCAGGACCTGCAAGGCGGCAACAGCTATCTGGAGAACAGACTCACCCTGAAAATTAACGAGTATTCGATCTACTGCCTGAAAAACTGACAGTTGCCTGCCGCCTGATTTAATAAGCGTAAACTACACCAGCCAACTTAGCTGGCATTAATAAATCATACAAAGAGAAACAGATAGCTTCGCTTATTTTCCTCTACTGGTTTGTGTGAGATTTTCTATAAAATTTACACTACAAGAATATGATCGGCTGGTCCAAACTACTCACCTAACTTAAACGGGGATGTATACCCTATTGGCTATACCAACCTTACTTTTAGTAGTCTTTACTGTAGCTAATGCGCAAATCAGAGGCATTAAAATAAGCGGAGACACCTGTTCCAGCCAGACACTTGCTCTTCAGGCGGAAGGCACGAGTAGTTCGCCCTACTTTTCATGGAACTTTGGCGATCCGGCAAGTGGCACCAGAAATTCAGTAACGATAACCGGTGCCAGCCCATCCCCATTTCCCACACATACGTTTAGCAGTGCCGGTATCTACAACGTTTGTGTTTCGTTTCAGGAGCCGGGCTCCCCTGTCGCCACCGTTTGCAGACGACTTTCTGTTGGCTTATGCTGTACTGGCATTATTTCGACCCAGGACAGTTGTTCACAAAACAGAATTCCGTTCGCTCTGGTCTCTTCGGCCTCAGTCAATTCAGTTATCTGGAATTTCGGTGATCCTTCTTCCGGAACAGACAATACAGCAACGAACGTGTCTCCATCGCATCAATTTTCAAGTCCGGGTACATATATCCTAAAGGCAGTTGTGACCTTCAACTGCGGCACCAGAACGCTGGAAAAGACGATCAATATCATCTCCTGCGACACACCACCTTCTTCAACTTGCCTCTTTTATGTTCCAAAGGCTTTCTCGCCCAATGATGATACTGTCAATGACTTCTTTTCGCCGGTAAAAAGCCAAAATTGCTCATTGGAAGAATATGAGTTGATCATTTTCAACCGATGGGGTGAGGTTATTCATCAAACGACAAACCCGGATAACAAATGGGATGGAAAATATAAAGGCATAGCCTGTTCTGTTGGGGTTTATCCGTACCTGATAAAATTCAAGTTTGTTTCGCAAGCCAGACAAACCAGCAAAGGAAGCATTACCCTGGTAAGGTGATCAATACCAACCGCCGTCCCGGTCACAGGCCCTACAGTAAGACCAGTAAGCTCCCCGGCAGTACCCGGACGTTGACCTGACCGGCAGGCAAGGTCAGCGGCTCGCCATCGGCATGAATAAGAAGGGGGCCATCGGCTTCTACGGTGGCGTTGGTAACGGATTTTCCGCGCCAGTAAGGTGATTGATTAAGCGTCTTGTTAAATAACCGCCAGGTGAGGACACCGGCTGCCTGGGTAGGAAATGGGCGAATTTCGCACTGCTCCAGCCGACCGTCGGCGATGTTAGCCGTGGGCGCCATCCAGGCATTATTTCCGAACTGCCCGGCGTTGGCGAAGGTGAGCGAGAAGAGTTTCTGCTCCTGCCCATCCAGCAAAAATACCGGAGGCTTATACCCAAGAAACGCCTTGAACGCCGTCCGGATGTAAGTTGGGAGCCCCCGGACGGGTTGCCGGGCAAAGGCGTGTGCCACATAGGCTTCAAACCCAAGGCCGGCGGTACAGAAAAACGGATGTTCGTTGATTTCGCCACTGTCAATGACCACCGGGCGACCCGCCAAAGCGCGTTCAATGGCTTTCAGCGGAGCGAGCGGAATGCCCAGATGGCGGGCCAGCCCGTTGCCGGAGCCAATGGGCACGATACCCAGTGCCGTAGCCGACCGCCGTAATGCTCTGGCCGTTTCATTGATCGTGCCGTCGCCCCCAATGGACAGTACACGGTTAACACCCCGTTTCACCGCATCGGTGGCCAGTTCGGTAGCATGGCCGGGGTGCGTGGTAAAAATGGCCTCGGGTGCATAACCGAGCGCTTCAGCCCGACGCATAAACGCATCCTGAAGCAAGGCTTTCTGGGCAACCGACGTTGTACCCGACAGTGGATTGATGATGGCCAGAACGGCCGAACGACTACTCACTCAGGAGAAGAAAATAAATAAGATTAAAATAAAAACAACGATAAAAATATAGTACCAACCATCGGAGAAGATGTATGGTTTGTAATCGTTGTAGAACTTCCGAACCTTTTTCATGAATTGTTACGCTAGATACGGGTACAAAGATAAGAGGTGGTTTTCGGTATTCAGTCTACAACGCCTGCCCGCCGTTAACGGCCAGTACGTGTCCATTCACAAACGAGGCTTCGTCCGATGCCAGAAACAGATATGCGTTGGCAATATCTTCCGGCTTGCCAATACGCCGAACCGGGATGGTCGCCACGGCCTGGCTGCGCACCTCATCGGGCATGGCATCGGTCATGGCCGTTTGGATAAACCCCGGTGCCACGGCATTGGCGGTAATACCTTTAGGCCCCAGTTCTTTGGCCCATGACCGTACCATACCGATGATTCCTGCTTTGGCAGCCGCGTAGTTTGTTTGTCCGAACGCCCCGTGAACGCCATTGATCGACGATGTACAGATGATACGCCCGTATTTTTGCTCCACCATATAGGGCGCAACGACTTTTGTACAGGTAAAAACGCCCGTCAGGTTTACGTCGATCACCTGCTGCCATTCGTCAAACGACATTTTCAGCAGGGTTTTGTCACGGGTGATACCGGCGTTGTTGATCAGAATATCGATCCGGCCGTACTGCTCATGTACAGAACGGGCGGCCGCTTCAATACCGGGCACATCAGTAGTACTTACATGCTGGAATTGGCAGGCAAACCCCTGGTTGCGCAGTGACTGAGCGGTAGCCTCCCCTTCATCCAGCAGATCCCAGATGACAACGGTGGCTCCTTCGCGGCAAAACACCTCGGCAGCCGCTTGTCCGATTCCCCGGGCCGCCCCGGTAATGATGGCAACTTTGTTCTGTAATCTCATAACCTGGTAAGCAGGAAATCCGTTAGCATTGAATCAACGAATAACGCAAAATTCCACTCGATTAACCAATATTGTTTGGGTTATAGACTGTATAGCCTAGCTTTAGTCAAAACGCTTTCTTTATGAAACAACTCACCACTATACTCCTCTTTTGCCTGCTCGTTCTTCCGGCTCTGAGCCAACCTACAACGCAGACTCAGGCCGATAACCGCGAACGACGGGCTATCCTGGAAATCCTGAAGCGGCAAACCGACGACTGGAACGCCGGACGTATCGACCGGTTTATGGTTGCCTATTGGAATTCCGATTCGCTGACATTTATTGGTAAGGCGGGGATTACGTATGGGTATCAACCAACGCTCGCTAATTACAGAAAGCGCTACCCCAGCCGGGCATCGATGGGCACACTAAAGTTTGACATTCTGGAACTGGATTTACAAACACCCAATATGGCCTACGTAATTGGCCGTTTTCACCTCACCCGCCCCGAAATTGGCAACGCAGAGGGATACTTTACCTTACTCTGGCGAAAAATCAACAATCGCTGGGTCATTGTAAGCGACCATACGAGTTAGCCGGAAAACGGGTTCGGGACCGCTGATTGTCAGATTTAACCGCTCTCCAAAACTCGTGTCTCTGTCTGGTCGACACGGAGTGCCTTACCCTACACTTACATAATATTGGTTTACTTGGCCTTTTCTTATTATATATTCAAGAAACTTTTGACTTTGGTGGTGAAGCAGCTAAAAACAATACCGTGTCAAAACTGCTTGAATAGACAGTACTCCTGAACGCTACTCATGCTGATTACGCAACCCATGACTTCCGATACTGCCTGGCGCGACGCCCACTCAGCCCCTCATTTCTGGGAAATGCTGGCGCAGAGCCTATTGCCTCCTTATATCAACACCTGTCGCTGGTTTGCTGGCAAAGCCCGCCCTCAAACTGGTTTTTCGGTGCAGACGGTTCATACCCTGCCGCTTGCGGATGGCGATATGGCATATCTCCTTATTCTTGAATCGACCTATGCCGATGGCAGGCCGGAAACGTATTTACTGCCAATTTCCTTCCTGACCGATCAAACAACGCATACGCTGTCGTTTCAACCGGCGGCTATTCCCGAAAAAGCCCGGATCAGCGATACCATTACGATTGGCAGACAGATGGGTATGCTCATCGACGCTATCTATGATGACCGATTTCGGGACGTGCTGTTTACGGCGATCTACCAAAATCAGACCATGCCGCAAACCGATGGAACCCTCACGTTTCATCGGGGCAAGGGACTCGAAGAAGGCGACGAACGGCTTCCGTCGCGGGTGCTGCCGGTCGACTCAAGCAACTCGGCCATGACCTTCGGTGATAAATACTTCCTGAAACTCTACCGGAAACTCTTCCAGGAAACGAACCCGGAAGTTGACATGGTAGCATTTCTGACCGACGAAAGTGACTTCGAACACATTCCGGCTTTTGGGGGCAGCATTATCTGGCAGGGAAGTGACCGGCCGGATATTACGCTGGGAATGGTACAGCGGATGGTACCCAATGACAAAGATTCGTGGATGCAAACCGGCGATTACCTCAACGATTTTCTCTACGCCGTACCGCAGCGGCTGTTTGCCATTCGGGAGGATGTGTTCGATAAAGTGGAACTGCTGGGTCGCCGAACGGGCGAGATGCACTGCGCCCTCTACAAACCGTCCAGGCCCAACGCCCCAACCGACCCGGCTTTCGCACCCGAACCGTTTACGGACGAGTATCGGGAGTTTATCATCAAACGGTTCGAGGACTTACTCGAACGCCGATACGCACTGTTAATCGACAACTATACCAAACTCGACACGCAGGCGCAACGGCTGGCCTGGGTGTTTATGGAAGCCAAAGAGATGATCGACACGTTCATCGCCGACTTCCGTACCCGCCCCCTCAGTTCGCAGCGCATCCGAATCCACGGCGATTACCACCTTGGGCAGGTACTGGCAACGGAAAATGACTTCGTGATCATCGACTTTGAGGGCGAACCTGAAAGCAGCATTGCCGAACGAAAAATAAAACACTCCCCGTTGAAAGATGTGGCGGGTATGATTCGATCGTATCATTATGCCGTTTCGGCCAAGCTGTTCAACTCGGTCGAAACCGACGAACTTAATCCCGAACACCTGCAACGTGTATCCGATCGGTGGTTCTATCTGATTCGGGATACCTTTCTGGATGCCTATCTGGACGTATTTGGTGCCCCTCACCCGCTTTTCAAAAACAACAGCGAGATCAATTTTCTGCTCCTGATCTACCTGCTCGAAAAGGCCGTGTATGAATTGGGATACGAAATTAGCTATCGCCCCTCCTGGGTTAAGATTCCGTTGAAGGGTATCATCGATGTAATCCGTGAGATCGAGAAAATCCGGCTGAGTGATGGCGAAGTTGCGCCCCACGTGCCCATGCTGCAAACAGGACTGCTGCAAACAAAACGCAACTAATTTCTTCGGCAAATCACAATAGCAAGCCTGCTGTCAGAATGCCCTGATTGGTGGGGAGACCCCTGTTTTTCGTAGAAAGCGAGGGCGGTTGCGCTATAAATTGAGATCATGTATCTGCGAACGGTGAGGATTTTTTCTAACTTTCAGCCCCTGAATACGTTCAACAACGTATCTATTTAGTTCCAACAATGGCAAAACGCAAAACTCCTACCCCCTCGGCCGAAACCGAACAAGCGGTGCAGCCTGCTCTACCCGAACAAGTCACGAGCCAACCGGCCTCGTCGGACAAGCCGACCCAACAGGATGGGGTTTACTCCCGCTTCACTGATTTCGATATCCACCTCTTCCGGAGTGGGAAACACCAGAAGCTATACGATAAATTTGGCGCTCACGTTGTTGAGCACAACGGTGTTATAGGCACTTATTTCGCCGTCTGGGCACCCTCGGCCCGCTACGTGGCGGTTATTGGTAATTTCAACGGCTGGGACAAAGGCAGCCACTCCATGAATGTTCGCTGGGACTCGTCGGGCATTTGGGAGGTGTTCATCCCAAACATCGGCCGGGGTGAAACCTATAAGTATTTCATTGTCCACGAAGGCGGACGCGAAGTAGAAAAAGGCGATCCCTACGCGCACTGGTGGGAAGTGCCGCCCAAAACCGCTTCGGTCGTTTGGGATACCTATTACGAATGGCAAGATCAGGAATGGATGGCCAATCGGGGGGCGAAAAACGCCCTCAACGCGCCTATCTCCGTCTATGAGATGCACATGGCCTCCTGGCGACGCGACCCCGGCAACCCGGAACGCGAACTGACCTATGGCGAAATTGCCGATGCGCTGGTGCCTTATCTTCAGGATATGGGGTTCACACACGTGGAGTTCATGCCGGTGATGCAGTATCCGTACGCACCTTCTTGGGGCTACCAGATTACCGGCTATTATGCACCCAGCAGCCGTTTTGGTACACCGCAGGAGTTCATGAAACTCGTCGAAAGGCTGCACCAGGCGGGTATTGGCGTGTTGCTGGACTGGGTTCCCTCCCACTTCCCCGGCGATGCCAATGGGTTGTACGAATTCGATGGCTCGCACCTGTACGAGCACCCCGACCTACGCAAAGGCTATCACCCCGACTGGAAAAGCTACATTTTTAACTACGGCCGACCCGAGGTCCGCTCGTTCCTGATCAGCAATGCCATGTTCTGGCTCGACCGCTGCCATGCCGACGGTTTGCGGGTAGATGCCGTTGCTTCGATGCTGTATCTGGACTATTCGCGCAACGCCGGCGAGTGGGAACCGAACGTGTTTGGTGGCCGCGAGAATCTGGATGTTATTTCGCTTATCAAAGAGATCAACGAAGCGGTTTATAAGGAATTCCCCGATACCCAAACCATTGCCGAAGAGTCAACCGCTTTCCCGGGCGTATCTAGGCCGGTTTTCATGGGTGGACTCGGCTTCGGAATGAAGTGGATGATGGGCTGGATGAACGACACACTTCGCTATTTCCAGCGCGACCCGGCTTTCCGTAAGTTTCACCAGGACGAACTGACGTTTAGTACCGTTTATGCATTCACGGAGAACTTCATGCTGCCGCTATCGCACGATGAGGTTGTGTATGGCAAGCACTCCCTGATTGGTAAAATGCCGGGCGATGAATGGCAGCGATTTGCCAACTTACGACTGCTTTTCTCGTATATGTTTACCCATTCGGGCACCAAACTGCTCTTTATGGGGGGTGAGTTCGGGCAAACTTCGGAGTGGAAATTCGATGCCAGCCTGGATTGGCACCTGCTCGACTATGGACCCCATAAAGGCATGGCGGCTTGTGTGAAAGCACTGAATACGCTTTACAAAGCTGAACCAGCCCTTTATGAGCGTAATTTCACCGCCGATGGTTTCGAATGGATTGACACAACCGACCGCGAGAACAGTGTTATCACCTACATTCGTAAAGGCAACCGTCCGGAAGATAACCTGCTGATCATCCTGAATATGACTCCTGTTCCCCGCTCCGGTTATCGCATCGGCGTGCCGTCGGCAGGTTCGTACAGGGAAGTCTTCAATAGTGATGCCGTTGAGTTTTTCGGCAGTGGGGTCAGCAATTCGGAATCTATTGCCAGCTATGAGCAAGTGTGGCACGGCCGTCAGCAATCCATTGATGTAAACGTTCCTCCCCTGGGAGCTGTGGTTTTAAAATTGATTTAGTGAAGCATAAAAGGAAGTGGATAGTCTGTGGATAGACTATCCACTTCCTTTTTTATTGCCCGTCTATCCTCCTTTATCTTTGCCCGTACAACACCTTGATCCAATTGATGAAGCAAATACTTATTGCATTAGTAACGATAGTACCCCTTTATACCGTTGCCCAATCGTCCGTTTCGGCTCGCCTTAGCAGTGGTTATGACTTGGGAATGGCTTACTCGAAAAACAAGTACAATCCATCCGTTACCTATTTTCAGTTAATTAACGTTGGTGAACGCAAGCTGTTCTCCCTTGGCTGGACAGCCCGTTTGGGCGCTTTCTACGGCGACAATCAAAACTATTACACGGCGCCTGCCCGCCTGACCCGTGGCAAAACTGGTCTGGGTGCGCTTACGGCCCCGCTCATAACGGATAATATCGATACCGTTCGTTATGACTACATCACCAATACATCCTTTAATATTGGGTTTCGGGCGCAGATTAACCTGGGAAGACTGGAAATTGGGGGAAGTGCCGATTTATTGGGCATTACGCTGGGGAAGTCAAGACTGGGGCGCTACATGTCGTCCACGGGCCAGTATAAGATCAACTCCCGCACAGGGGCCGATTCAGCGACAGCCTATTTCCAGGGGGCCAACACCTTTCAGAACGCAAAGCCTGGCGGCCTTAATGTCCGCTTGCTTGGCGATAATGACCGGGGCACACTCGCCACCGAAGTTTATGCCCGTTTGCGCGTGAGTCAGCGTATGGGTATCAAGCTGGGCTACCAGTGGCTTACTACAGAAACAACCGTATCGAATCGCGATATTATTGCCGACAATAATCGGTTCCGAAACCGTGCTGGCATGGCCTACCTTGCAGTAACAGTACCCATTTTTTATTAGTGGAGCAGGGATTGGTAATTGGTGGCGTGGTGATGTGAGCGTCGTTTGACTGCACTCACACCACCACGCCACCAATTACTAAACTTCCACAGGTTTCAGGTCGAAGTACGTTTTAAAGATGGCGGACCCGATTTCGTTGGTACGCGTCTGGAAATTATCGAGGTATTGATGGAGTCCCCCTTTGAAGATATCCACTGTGTCGGTAAACTCAATCTCCGAACGAAGTCTGGACATGGTTCGCTCTGCCGAATTACCAAAGCCGTGCGCGATGTTGTTGCCGGAGATTTCGTAGAGCGATAACTCCGCCTGACGAATGCAATGCGCTACAGAACGGGGAAACATCCGGTCCAGAATCAAAAACTCGACAATGCTGGAAGGCGTTAGCGACCTGTACTGCTGGCGGTGCATGTTATACGCACTAACCGACTTCAATACGGCCGACCAGATCATTAAGTCGATGGTAGAGCCAACGGCTTCGATTTCGGGCAGCAGCGTAAAATATTTAACGTCCAGAAACCGGGATGTTTTGTCGGCCCGCTCCAGGAACCGGCCCAGCCGCCCGAAATGCCAGGCTTCGTTGCGGGTAATGGTCGCGTCGATAATACCGTAGAAAAGCTGGGTGCTGTTTCGAATTTCTGTAAAGAAATGCTGGGTTTCAATTTCCTCCCACTGCTGCTTAGGCGACGTATCGCGCACCATCAGATAAAACTGGTTGAGGTGCTCCCACATTTCTTTGGAAATGACTTCCCGAATGGTACGGGCGTTCTCACGGGCGTTGCTCAGGCAAGCCACAATGGAGTTGGGGTTACGCTTATCGAAAGTCATAAAATGAATGACATTCTCCCGCGTGGGCTGCTGGTAATACTTTGTGAATAAGTCGTGGTCGGCAGTGGCAATCAGCAAAGGCTCCCACTGCTGGTCTACATTCGGGGGCAGATCGAGCGCCAGGTTAAAATTCACACTCATGAACCGGGCATAGTTTTCGGCCCGTTCAATGTATCGGTGCATCCAGTAAACAGAATTGGCAACGCGGCTCAACATAACGTATAATATTGGGTTAAAGCGGTGGATGACCAACAAAAATAGGGCTTTTCTTCAGCAAACAAGAAAAGATGGCAATATTATACCTCCTAACCAAATAATCCTTTCACAGCAAGTACTTTATGTGTTTTATAAAAATTATAATTCCTGCCTTTAAAATTGAGTTGCGGGTAGTTGACTTAATTAGAAAAAGACGGTTTCAGGCTTCTGGGTATAGAAC
This sequence comes from Spirosoma pulveris, assembly GCF_054781875.1. Lineage (NCBI taxonomy): Bacteria > Pseudomonadati > Bacteroidota > Cytophagia > Cytophagales > Cytophagaceae > Spirosoma > Spirosoma pulveris. The sequence continues at coordinate 250,176 of NZ_BAAGTO010000008.1, read as the reverse complement.
GCCTTATTCGTACGTTTCTGTAATATTATGATAGACAAGCTAGTTTCCTTATGCCTTTTTAGCCTGCTTTTCAGCATGGCCGCTTTCGCAACCACTACCTCCGGCAAAACTACGCCCCCCGCACCGGGTTCCAAGTTTTACGAAGTCAGAATCTATTACCCAACACCAGGCAAATATGCCGAAATAGTAGACCGTTTCCGGCAGTATACCACCAAAATTTTCGAAAAGCACGGCATGGAAAATATCGGTTACTGGACCCCAACCGATACCGCCCGCAAAGAGTTGATCTATATTCTGGCCTACCCCAGCCGCGAAGCGCGTGATGCCTCCTGGAAGGCCTTCGGCAGCGATCCAGAATGGAAAGCAGTGGTTGCCAAAACCGAAGCCAATGGCAAATTGGTTGATCATGTCGATCAGATTTTCATGACCGATGCCGACTTTTCGCCTAAGCTTAAACTAAGCCAGAAATCGCCGGAGCGGACATTCGAATTACGCACTTACACATGCACTCCCGGCAAACTACCTAACCTCTTATCCCGCTTCCGCGATCATACGATGAAGCTGTTCAGCAAGCACGGAATGACCAATGTAGCGTATTGGGTTACGCAGGAGAAAGATCCCGCTGCCCAATCCAAACTGGTGTACATCCTGGCTCACCCCAGCGAAGCCGAAGGAAAAGCCCATTTCGAAGAGTTCCGCAAAGACCCAAAATGGATTGCGGTCAAAGATGCATCGGAGAAAGAAGCGGGTGGATCACTGACCACCAAAGTTGAGTCGGTCTACATGAAACCAACGGATTATTCGCCTATTAAATAACTCGGGTAAACAACCCCTTTCGACAATCGGTTTCCTGACGTAAACAAACAACGTTATGAAACCGATTGATCGTTTTGTTACTAACCTATTAGGAAATCCAACCGTGTCTACCCTTTCGCGGCAGGATTTCCTTCAGCTAACGGGCCGGGGCCTCGCCGTTGGTGCGCTGGGAACCGCTCTAGCCTCGTGCGATAAAAAGCCCGCTGCCAGCAACACGACGGCCTCCACAGCCAGTACGCCCAGCGGACCCGTCCCTAAACTACCCGCCACCTCCCCCCCAGCCGAAGTCCCTGCCGACTCCACCAAGCCTATTGAACTGGAGCAGATCAAAGCCAAAACAGAGCAGCAGGAAGGCCCGACGCCAACCCCATTGGCCGAAGATCAACGCGTCGGCTACGCCCTCGTCGGCCTTGGACACTTGACGCTGAATCAGATATTACCCGCTTTTGGCACTTGTACGAAGTCGAAAGTGGTGGCTCTGGTGAGCGGTAGCCCCGAAAAAATGCAGAAGGTAGCTGCTCAGTATGGTATAAAGGAATCGAGTTGCTACAGCTATGCCGACTACGACAAGCTGAAGGACAATAAAGAGGTACAGGCCATATACATTGTGCTGCCAAACGGGATGCACGCCGAATACACCATTCGGGGAGCGCAGGCAGGTAAACACATTCTGTGCGAAAAGCCGATGGCAAACACCGCTCAGGAATGTCAGGCCATGATCGACGCCTGCAAGAAGGCGGATCGGAAGCTCATGATTGCCTACCGGATTCAGTACGAGCCCCACAACAAAATGGTGCGCGAGATGGTACAGACCGAAAAATTTGGCAAGGTGAAAAGCATCATCGCCAACAATGGTCAAAACTCCGACAACCCGAAACACTGGCGGTTCAATAAAGCACTGGCCGGGGGCGGCTCTCTCCCCGATGTGGGTTTATACTGCCTGAACACCATCCGGTTTGTACTAGCCGAAGAACCCACTGAGGTGATGGGCTATATTCACAGCACACCCAACGATCCACGGTTCAAGGAAGTAGAGGAACAGGTAAACTGGCTCATGAAGTTTCCGAGCGGGGTACAGGCCAGTTGTGCTACCAGCTACGGGCACCACGACGAGAAGAGCTATCGGGTTCTGGCCGAAACCGGCTGGATAAAGATGGACCCGGCTTTTCCATACACCGGCTTACAACTGGAGACCAGCCAGGCGCAGGGTACCGAAAACCAGATCATCCAGCATAAAATTGCCGACAAAGATCATTTCACTACCGAAATGGATCACTTCTCGGAATGCATTCTGGACAATAAAGTACCCTTTACGCCCGGCGAAGAAGGACTTCAGGACCAAAAAATCATGGAAGCGATTTATCAGTCGGCACGCGAAGGCAAACCGGTTAAACTGCCCGCAGTAAGCAAAAAAGACGCTTTCCGCGGGCCTCAGCCAACTGCCTGAACCAGGATTTATTGAGATTCAAAATGATTGTACAAGATTGCTACCGCGCTGCTTTCGCAGCTACAGGACACTCCTATAAGATGTTATCTTTAAGGGCGACCACCAATCTTCCTGTAATCGGCGCTCTTACAGGTTGGGGAAAGAGTTGCCGGAACAACGTGGTAGTAATCTTGAAAAATCCTTCAAATCTTTTTAAAATCCCGGTACTATTTCAACTCGCCTATTCTTTTTCCGGTTCTCCTCGTTGTTATTGGGAGCAATGGGATCGATGGGACCGCGGCCAACAGCTTTCAACCGGTTTTTAGCGATTCCCTTACTGGTTAGATAATCAACAACCGCCTGGCAGCGGTCGCGGGAGAGTTTTACGTTTAAATCGAAATCCCCCTGATTATCGGTATGGCCGCGAATCTCGATATTTGTCGCCGGATTCTCCAGCAGCACAGCCGCCAGTTGATCGAGTTCCGGAGACGATTCGGGTCGCAGCACCGGCGAGCTTTGATCGAAATAAATATTCTTCAGCGCAATGGCTTTCCCTTTTTCAAGATTCCCAAATGGTTTGTTCGTAACAGCCGGCATTGGTAGACTACCGGAAAGAGCAGGCACTTTCGGAGCTGGTTTTGCGGTGGCAGTTTCCACGTAAGCCGTCTTCGCCGATTTTACTACCGCTTCGGGCAGCGCCTGAGTTTTTGTTATATCCGGCGCTTTTTTAGGCGTTAACATAACCCGTGCTTCACTCTGTACACTATCCAGCTTAATGGACTTTGTGAAATCGCCATACCCATTGGCAGAACTGGTCAACTGGTAAACACCCTTACCGGGCAGGTCTGTTTTAACCAGACCGGTCGTCGAATCGGGCGTTAGCAGAAGTGTTGTCTTGCCCGCTTTGCCCGAAATCGTAAAGCGAGCCTCACGAATCAGTTTGTTTGTCCGGCTGTCGACCGCCCAAACGGTTAATTTAATTGGTGCCGGGTCCAGTTGGGCGTCAAATTCATAGCGGTTACCCGTCGACGACACGGCAATCGTCATACTTCGAAAAGCCGTTGTATACCCCTCGCCACTTACCTCAATGGCTAACACATCCGGCTCGTAAAACACCTGCTCAATCCGTCCGTTTGCCAGGGAGAGCGTTTGCGTCTTACCCGATGATTGGGAGGTTAGGCTGGCAACAGCCGATGTTAGCGGCTTACTAATATCAACGGCAAATGCCTTTATGGTTAAAATACTGGGATTGGCTGTGCGTCCGGCTTGAGCTGGGGAAGCCATGACCGGCCTGGCACTGGGTGTCGCTTTGATGCGTGAGTAGTCCATTTCCCTCCGTTGGGCCATACCAGAGCCTGCAAGCAGTACATAGACGGCTACCGCCAGAAATAGCTTTCCGTTTTGAAGGAACATCCGTTGCCTGTTTAGTTAGGAGCCCGTAAAGTCCTGAAAACCTTACGGGCTTATACTGTCTGATTCGCTACTCAACGCTTGACGTTCGCTTAATGATGCGCCGTAGTCGATACGGGCGGATTAATCATGATATGCGCCCTGTGGGTACCGGGGTCCATAATCCAGGGCATGCCAGGTGCTTCGGGCTTCAGCGGTAAACCGGTACTTTCGGCGGTAGCGTACGGAATGTACACGACCGAGCGCAGATAGCCGTCTTTTACCTCTCCCGTAGCGGCATCATAATCTTCATCCTTAGCGGTATAAGAGAATAACGACGATGGATGGCTTGGCATTGTCAGCTTTTTGGCCTTCACCTCCTGCTCACGCATGGCCAGAATTTCTGCCGGTTTTTTACCTTCTTTTTTTAACAATCGTCCCCGTTCCATAAAGGGGTCCAGATCGCGGTGGTAGCAGGAAACGCTCAGCCCTTTCTGCGCGGGATCATCGGCTAGACAAACGAGTTCGTTAGTTCCTTTACGCAGTACAACAAACTCATTTTTAGCGGAGTAGCCATACACCGTAGCTCCATCACGTTTGTCGGCTGGAGCCGCCAGCACAGCCGTTTTGATCTGAACATCGGGCGAAGGAATGCTGGGCGTCTGGGCGAATGCCGTGGCGGACAGGCTATACAAAGCGATGAAGGAAAGGGTGTTTTTCATATGGGTATTAAACGGGTTAGTTAGGATGGCACGAGGCAGGGCCATCATCAGTAATGAAAGTGACATTGGATGATGTGTATTCGGTCAGCTTCGACCCGGTATACGAGACGATGTTCGTCGGTGATTCGTCTCGACCAAAACCCCGACAAACTCTCCTTTAAGGGTTCTGCCTTTCCTTTCCCCTCAAATGGAGTACGGAGGCATTCTTTGATGAGTTCGTTAATACGACGCAGTACGCTTTTTTCTGTCTGCTGCCAATAGATGTAGTCTTCCCATGCATCCTTATCCCATGATAGGTTCATTATCCGCTTAGTCTTCTATCAGTGGATGCGACTCAAACTCCCCTCGGTCTGCACGGTCAATAGCGCTCATTAATCGGTTACGGTTCTTTTCCGAACTCAGTAAATGAAGCGTTTCCTTCAGTGAATTATACTCTCTTAGTGAGATTAAAACGACATTTTTGTTCTCACTGCGGTTAATAATAACTGTGTCGCCGTCATCGCTAACCTGATCAAGTTTGGCTTTCATCGACCGCCTAAACTCTGTGTAATTGACAACCTGCATAATTAGTTATTATTTACGTACAATTTTAAGTACTTATTCTAGATAAAACAAGCCTATTTTTACTGATATCCCCGTGCCTGTAAACCAAACAATTCGGCATAGCGGCCGTCTTTCTCCAGCAACTCATAATGGCTGCCAATTTCGAGCAGGGTGCCGTTTTCCAGTACCAGAATCCGGTCGGCCATGCGGACGGTGCTGAACCGGTGCGAGATAATCACCGATGATTTCCCATCCGTGAGTTGCCCGAAGCGCTGGAAAACTTCGTATTCGGCGCGGGCGTCGAGGGCTGCGGTGGGTTCGTCCAATATTATCAACTGAGCGTCGCGCATGTAGGCTCGGCCCAACGCCACTTTCTGCCACTCCCCGCCCGACAATTCAACCCCTTTGCCAAACGAGCGACCCAGTTGCTGGTCGTACCCGCCGGCGAGTTTAGCAATGACGGTGTCGGCCAGACTGCGTTGGGCAGACGTTTCGATACGAGGCTGGTTGGTTCGTTCGTCGATGTCACCCACGGCAATGTTCACGCCCGCCGACATTTTGAAGCGGGTATAATCCTGAAAAATGACACCAATATTTCGCCGGAGCTCCATCAGGTCATACTCCCGCAAATCGTAGCCATCGAGCAGAATACGCCCTTCGGCGGGGTCATACAAACGAGCCAATAGTTTAACGAGCGTCGTTTTACCCGCTCCATTCTCGCCAACAAGAGCCAGTTTCTCACCCGCCTGCAAGGTGAACGAAAGATTACGCAACGCCCAGCGCTCGGAGTTCGTGTATTTAAAACCTACATTCTCGAAGACAAACCCCTCCCGAATCGGGTTGGGGAACGGACGGGTCGTTTTGGGGGAGTGAATGAGGGGCTTAATGGCGAAATAATCGAACAGGTCCTGTAAATAGATCGCTTCCTGTGTCAGGCTGCTGAACTGAAGCAGGATACCTTCCAGCGATCCCCGCACCTGCCGGAACGACCCGGCCAGAAAGGTTAGATCGCCGAGCGAAATTTGCCCGCTCACGGCCCGCATGACAATCCAGACGTAGGCCCCGTAATACCCGGCGGTACCCAGCGCGGTGAGCAACGTGCCCCACCCCGCCCGACTGATGGCCAGCGAGCGATTTTTGAGGTAATATCCCCACGACAATTCCCGAAATCGGTCGATCAGAAAGCCCGACAGACCAAAAATCTTGACCTCTTTGGCCGTCTCGTCACTCGCGCCAATGTAGCGCAGGTAATCGAGTTCACGTCGTTCGGGGGTCCAGGAGCGGGAAAGTGAATAACTGCGTTGGTTAAAGTAGTTGTCGCCAATGAATGAGGGCGTTACGGCCACCAAGATCAGCAACAACAGCCAGGGGTTGTAAACGGCAAGACCAGCCGCCAAAAAACCGACGGAAATAAGCTCCTGCACCTGCCCGAAAACACCGGAGAGCAGCACCGTCCGGCCGGAGGTTTGCCGACGGGCGCGTTCGAGTTTATCGTAGAAAGTAGCATCTTCAAACTGTTCGAGATCGAGCGTTGCCGCGTGTTCCATCAGTTGGATGGAGGTCTGGTTGGCGAACAGGTCGCCCAGCAGGCTGTCCATCAGCGCTACGGCCCGACCCAGTGCGGTCGACAGAATCGCCAGCCCGAATTCGGCGCCGACGAGCCACCAGATGTAGTTTGTATCGTCCGTTGTGGTGTTTCTGGACAGGGCAACAACCTGGTCAATGATCAGCTTACCAATGTAAAGTGTAGCAGCCGGGATAGCGGCCCGAATCAGGCGCAGAGCAGCATTGCCAAGAAACAAGCCCGGCGAGACCTCCCACACCAATTTGAAAAATGCGGGCAGGTTTCCCAATGCCGCAAAGCGCTCCCGCCAGCTTACCTGGTCTTTGGTATCGGCGGGGTTAGCGTGTGGAATTTCTTTTTTTGCCATATACAAAAAAGACAAGCCCAACCGGGGATTAGTTCAATAGCCTGCGCTTCCGTCCATTCATAAAACACACCGGTTAAGCCACTTGCCTTCTTGGCGAAATTGCTTTTACACCAGCTATATCCAGCCGTTTCCCGCCCACGTCCTGAACTGTGCATTTGGCAAACAAATTACCAAATCGGGTCACTTATTAATCGCTATTAGGTTAAAGATTAAATCCCTTGCGGCCAGGGCTGCATCGGGGTTCACCTCTAAATTTTTGTCTGCTTTTTCTTTATGATCAATCGATTTCTCCTGCTCTCACTCATTACACTATCATTTATCTCCTTCAAGAAGAATGACGATCCTTAGCCCAATCTGCCGCCAGCCGCTTTTACAGTTACCGCTAAGGCTGCATCCACCAGCGTTGATGTCTGGACGTCAGTAAGAGCATACTTTTAAGGTTAATCAGTTGTGGTGCCAACAACATCACGAGTCTGGAGCTAAGCAAGAACACAGCCCTGATAACCATTCGTTGTGAATATAATAAGCTTACGAGTGTGGATGTCAGCAATAATACGGCGTTGGAAGTTTCAGTGTCTTACCCTACCCTCTTTTCCGGCACCTCATTGACCCGGTTGGATGTCAGCAAGAACACAAAACTGACTACATTAAGCTTTTTTGGCAATAGCCTCACAAGTCTGGATTTGAGTAACAATAAGTCATTGGACTACCTACGTTGCAATTCGAACAAACTAACTTCTTTAGATTTAAGAAGCCAGACCGGTCTACGATCACTATACTGTGAGAACAATAAGGTTCAAACAATTTGCCTTTCCAGCCTATCCCTGGTCAATTCTTTCTGGCCTAAAGATGCGACGGCCACTTATCAGATTTGTCCATAACCAGTTGGTAAAAATTAACATAAAGGCTCAAAACAAAAGGCCCTGTTCAAAAGAACAGGGCCTTTTGTTTTCTATTCTGGTGATTAGAGACTGAGTTGTATTGGCTCTGGCCTGCTGCTTGTCAGCCACTTACCGATAAGTCAGTACTAGAATTGAACGATTTTTATTGTTACTTCCCGAATGAATTCATTCGTGTCAAGGCTTCTTCTGTCCTCTATTTTATTAATCATCTGTAGAGCGGGTGCCCAAAGCTTGCCACTCCCGTTCGTCGACCCGCCGGGCATTGTCTTTTTTAAAGGTTCCTGGAAAGATGTACTCGCCGAAGCTCAGCGCCAGAACAAACCCGTATTTCTGGACGTCTACACAACCTGGTGCCCGCCCTGCAAACGAATGGCTATCGAAGCTTTTCCCAACCCAAAAGTAGGAGCCCGTTACAACGTACATTTTATCAACTACCAACTCGACGCCGAGACAGGCGAAGGCATTGCCATTGCCCGACAATACCTTGTGGCCAGCTATCCAACGTCTCTGTTCATCGCTCCCAATGGTGATCTGATCCACCGGGCGGTAGGGTACGGCGGCATCAACGCCATGCTTGTCCAGGCCGATCATGTACTATCTCTGCCACGCCTGAAGCCGACGGTTGCCAAAGGTGATAAAGCATACGCCGAAGGAAAACGAGACCCGGGCTTCCTGAAAAAATACCTCCAAACGCGTCAAGCGCTCAACCGCCCCACCAGCGACGTACTTGATGCGTATCTGGATGCCTTACCCGAGTCGGAACGCACCGCAGCGGAAACAGTACGGTTCGTGGCGGGGACCATTGAATCGACCGACACCAGAGCGTTTGACCTGTTGATTGCCAATCGTCCTAGTCTGCTTACGACCGATCCGGCAGAAGAAAGCCTGTCAAAAGTAATCTTCAGTGCGCTGGAGCGGATATTGAACAGCCCTTCTAATCAGGTCGGTACCCGTACGAACAATGACGCGCAAACGTCCGAAAAAGGTAGTGTAAACTGCAAACGGGAGGCTCCAACCGACTGGGAACCGGCCCTGGTGTGGGCAGAGCGCTCCATTCGCCTGTATCGCACCCACAACTCCCTGCACACCTATGCCCAACTGCTCAGAAAACTTGGCCGTACTCAGGACGCAATCAATGCCCAGAGAGAAGCGATTGTTGAAGCAGCAAAAGAGGGCTGGCCAGTGCGAGACTACGAAGACGAACTCGCAGAAATGAGCCGAAGGTGACGACGCGTAAAAAAGACAAAGAATTACTCATTTTTTAATTTCAGAACGCTTTATTACCCAGCCTTTAAGCGTTTATATCAATGTCATTACCTTTTTTTAACCCAAGTAACTACAATGAGTACCTCTTCATTTACCAAATTTTTTGAGCGATTTGCCTCCCGGGCAACGCAGGCGACCGGCTCCTCTACCGCTTTTTTGCTTGCCCTTCTCACCATTATTGTCTGGATCATCACCGGCCCTATTTTCGGCTACTCCGACACCTGGCAATTAGTCATCAACACGGGCACGACCATTATTACCTTCCTTATGGTTTTCCTGATCCAGAAGTCGCAAAACAAGGATTCACTGGCCATGCAACTCAAACTGAACGAACTCATCGCCGTAAACCGCAAAGCCAGCAACCGGCTGCTGAATGTCGAAGACCTGACCGAAGCGGAACTGCACGCTCTGCATCGATTTTTCGGGCAGTTGGTTGAAAAGGCAAAGACGGAGGCTACGTTATCGGTATCGCACTCCGTTGAAGAAGCCGAAGATATCCATCAGGATAAGCTCGATGCCTTATTCGAGCGGCAGTCAGTTCGCCGAAAAGAGAAACGAGTTGACACATTGGCACCATCACCTACCCTGAAATCACCCTCAAAAAAACGGTCGGCCAACAGAAGTCAGGCTAATAAGAAATTTTAAATCCTGCTGTTCTTACGCAAGAGCAGTGTAAACGAGAGTAGACACTTTTCCCTTACTTTTGTTTAATATAAGATCAACATTTTTTTTGGGCCGCCCACTCGGCGAAAAACGAATTGATTGATCCCAAACACCGGGTAGTTCGTTGTTTGTCAACTCCTCACAAGACGGTAATTAACGTCTAGTACAACCAAGCGACAAACGAATTTTACAGACAGTCTCAACGCATGAATCGGCCTTTTGCTGCCCCATCAACCTCATTATTAGTCAACGAAGAAGCCTTACTTCTTCGTTCTTATGATCAATTACAAACGGCACTTAGCATTGGCCTGATTGCGACCTGGTTCTGGGATCTTGAGGCAGACAACGTAGTTGGCGACCTGAACCTCCTTCGCATGTTCGGTATTCACGAAACTGAGGGAAAAGCTGGTCTCCCCCTGCATGTATTTACCGATTCCATACACCCCGACGACCGCCCCCGGGTTGTTCAACTGATCGATCAAGGCGTACAAACGGGCCAGCCCTATGAAGCGGAGTACCGCATCGTGGTTAATAACCAGACACGCTGGTTACTTGCCAGAGGGCGATTGATGTACGATATTCAACAGCAACCGCTTGCCTTCTCGGGCGTTCTGGTCGATGTAACAGACCGGAAGGAAGTTGAACTGCGCTCGCACATAGCCGAAACGAGTTTCCGGCTATCGGTTGAAGCCGCCCGCATGGGAACCTGGGATTACAGTCCGCCCACGGGCCAGTTGATCTGGTCAGATCGGACAAAAGAGTTGTTCGGACTGCCGCCAACGGCACCTATCAACTATGCTATTTTCCTCCAGGGACTTCATCCGGATGATCGGGAACGAACGGATCAGATGGTTCACCTGGCGCTTCAACCCGGCAGCAGTGGTCGATTCGACTGCGAATACCGAACGCTGGGCCTCGAAGATAAGCAGTTACGCTGGATACGTGCCAACGGGCAGTCCTTTTTCGATGATGATGGGACCGTCAATCGGTTGATTGGTACGGTTATCGATATAACGGCCGACAAAGAAGCGGAAACATTGCTGCAACGACGGGTAGATGAACAAACCCACAAACTGGAACAACAGGCCCTTGCGTTGCGAACCACCCTCGACGCGTCGATCAATAGTATCATTGCGATGACTTCCCTGAGGGATGAGACGGGCACGATCGTTGATTTTATGATGGATACGGCCAATGAAGCCGTCATTAAAAGCAACTTTATGACGCCCGATCAAATCATTGGCCGAAAGTTGCTGACTGTATTTCCGGGAAACAAGGATAACGGTTTTTTTGATCTCTATGTCCGTGTTGTCGAAACGGGCCAGGCTGAACAAAGCAGCCAGTATTACCGCGATGAGTTTGGCCTGGAAGGCTGGTTTGAGGTATCGGCCGTAAAGCAGGGCAGCAACGGAGTGGTCGTTACGTACAATAACATCACCGACCGAAAGCTGGCCGAACTGGCCGCCCAACAGCAGGAACGTGAACTAAAAGAAGCCAACGCCGAGTTACAGCGATCCAACGAAAACCTGCAACAGTTTGCCCATATTGCTTCCCACGATTTGCAGGAACCACTCCGACGCATCCAGGCATTCAGCGATATTCTCCAGAATCAGTTTATCGATAGTCTCTCGGATGGAGAACGCGACATGGTCCGGCGAATTCAGAAGTCGGCGCAGCGCATGCAGATGCTTATCAAGGATTTGCTCCTTTACTCACAAGTAAGCACCCAGCGGGATTCGTTCACGACTATTCCTTTGGATACGGTTCTTGAAGATGTTGTCGCTGATCTGGAAATGACCATCGACGAGAAAAACGCAACAATCGATGTATCTCCCCTCCCATCGGTGTACGGGAGTGCCTCTCGGCTTCGTCAGCTTTTTCAGAACCTGATCACCAACGCCCTGAAGTTCTGCCAAACGGGTGTTCCTCCGCTGATTCAGATTCAGTACCGCGCTGCCCAACCGGACGAATTGCCACTCGCCCTTCTGAATGAGTCCAATGAGGCATTCTGGGTAATTACGGTTACCGACAATGGTATTGGATTTGACGAACGCTACAAAAACCGGATTTTCACGCCGTTTCAACGACTCCATAAGACGTCCTATAGCGGAACGGGCATTGGCCTGGCCATTGCACAACGCGTAACCGAAAGCCATGGCGGGGCCATTGACGTAGCCAGCGAGGAGGGAAAAGGTTCTACATTTAAAGTTTTCTTACCGGCTATTAGTGGCAAATGATAAATTGATAATTAATTATGGCCACTAACGAGCACTAACTTACTGACTTACCAACTTCAGTAAATGTCTCCTGATAAAGTTTAAACGTCTGGCTGGCCGAGGCAACTACCTCGTCGGCATGGGCCGTGCCTTTTTGCGTCAGGAAGTCGCCAAAAGTCCGCCAGTATTTACCCGTTTCGGCCCCGTAGCCACCGTAGAACCGGGCCTGTTCCATAACTGGCTGAAGGGTGCTATTCTTGTGCAGTAACCGGCCAATTACGGTGCCGCCCAGCATGGAGCCTTCACCAACATAAGCCGCACCCAGCAACGCCACCGCCGACCAGTCGGCAAATAAGGTTGTCATGGGAGCCGGCAGCGGCTCGTTCAGGTAGTTTAAATCAGCTGCCAGCCAGTCTGTTTTTTTACGACGTTCGGGCTGATAGTCTGCAAAAAAGTCGGAGTGCCGATCAATAGCGGATTCGAGGGCTTGATGAAAGACAAAATGGGTACGCAACAGGTGGGTATATTCTGCTACTGAAAGAGTACCATTCTGTAAGGCTTCTGTATAAAAAAGTTGCTCCGTTTGCTCATGAGCGGGCCGGGTTTCGTGCCGCAATCGTTCCAGTAATTTACTCATTTATAGTCTATTCGGGTATTGTTTTCCAGCCAGAAATCGCAAAGTTTTCTGAGCAGCGCACCGGTAGCCTGATAACTACCCGGCTTCACAATATACGCATTGATACCGGCCTGATAAGCTGACTGTATATCTTCAGGATTATCTGATGTACTAAAAACAACGATGGGCAGGAACCGAGTTCGCTCAAGCGAACGGGTTTGTTCAATGACATCAATTCCGCTTATCCCTATTAAATTAATATCCAGCAGCACTAGTTTCGGCAAACCCAGTCTTTGTTGTTCATAGGGCCCCTTTCCGGTCAGGTAGTCCAGTGCCTCTGAGCCGGAAGGCAATATAGTATACGTAACAGCCCGATTTAGCTTTCCCATTAGCCGACAAAATATATCTGCATCGTTCGGGTTATCTTCAACATATAGTACGTCTACCATGATCTAGTCTAATCAGCAGGTGTTATGGGAAAGGAAACGTGGAATACAGTACCCTTATTCGGCTCGCTATGAAACCATATTTTGCCATTATGCCGGTTAATGATTCGCTTCACGATGGCGAGTCCTACGCCGGAGCCTTCAAAGTTTCGGGCGTTTTCCAGACGTTTGAAGAGGTCGAACATCTTCCCGGCCTGCTTCATGTCGAAGCCAATACCGTTATCTTCTATCGAGTAAATAACCTCCTGATTGGTCTGGCGTCCACTTACTTTGATAATGCCCTCGTAAGTCAGCTGTGTGTATTTAGCCGCATTACTCATCAGGTTTGTAAAGAGCTGAAGCGCCATGGTAGAATCGGCCACAATAGGGGGCGTATCGCCAATGTCGATACGCAGCGATCGGTCTTTTGCCGTGACCAGAAGCTCTTCCCGAATCCCTTCCAGCAGATGTTTCATGTCGATAGTCCGGGTGTCCAGTTCGGTACGGCCCATCCGCGAATAGTACAGGATGTGGCGGATAAGCCGACGCATTCGATCCGTTGAGTCAATCACCTTCTGGAATAAAGCCTGCGCATCGGGAGTGAAATCCTCTCCATACTCTTCAAGCAGAATCTCGGCGTAACACCGAATGGACGACAGGGGCGTCCGCAAATCATGCGATACCGTGTAGCTAAACGCGTCCAGTTCCTCATAGGCCAGTTGCAGACGCTGGTTGAGCAGACGTACTTCGTTAGCCTGCCGGGTTACGATCTGCAAAACATCTTCCCGCAGTTTCACCACCACCGAAATCTCCGCTTCGGTCCAGCGCTCCGATGTGTTCCGAACCATTTCGGTCCAGGCCGCAAAGCTCGTGCGCGGACTGAGTCGGCGCATCCCGTTGTCTTCAACGGTTACGGGCTTATCCGGATTACCCGCCCAGGTAACCTGTTGAACCAGCTCAGGTTTGAACCAGAAAATATATTCGTTCAGCTCTCTCGACAGAACAATGGTCAGCAACCCTGCCCCAACGGCCCTGAACTCTTCAGCGGGCGGATACAGATTAGGCAGTTGATTCGTTTCCAGAAACGATTCGGTTGTTGTTGTGCCCACCCAGTCGGCTAAGGCTCGAATAGCCTGCTCATCAGGCGTTTGCCCTAGCGTGTACACTCTGTTGTTAAAGACAAGTGAGACACCGGTGGCACCGGTAACATCCAGCGCCGTAACGGACTGCTTCGTGAGGGCGCGGGCAACATCATCGCTAAGCAGCAGTTGCTCATGCAGTTGCTGGCCTACCTGCCGGTATTGCAGCAGATTTGTCTGATCCTCTTTATCCTTCCGAAACTCCAGGGCAGAGGACAAAAGCTGACTGACGAATTTGGCAGCCTGACGCGCCGTGAAATCAGTGAAATGGGGTGTACTGTTATGGCAGGAAATAAGCCCCCATAATTTGTCCCGATACAACAGCGAAATACTCATAGATGCTTGTACACCCATGTTTTTCAGGTATTGTATGTGAACCGGCGATACGGCCCGCAGCACAGAATGCGTAAGATCGAGCGGTTTATCCGTTGGCCAGTCGGCTTCGGATAGGATGGGCGACGGCGCACTGTTGACGTCGGCAATGAGTCGAACCAGATTGACTTTGTATAATTCGCGGGCCTGACGCGGAATATCCGATGCCGGGTAATGCAAGCCCAGAAATGACTCCAGATGCTCTTCTTTTTCTTCGGCAACAACCTGCCCGTGCCAGTCTTCATTAAATTGATAGACCATTACCCGATCGAAACCGATGATGGTTTTTACCCGGCGGGCGGTATTTTGCAGCAGGTCGGACAGGGTCCGGCTCGTTTGTACCTCGGTTAAGGCCTGCGAGATAAGCTGCTGGTTAATTAACGTATTTTGATCATCGCCCACGGGTTCCCATTCAAGCAGAACGAGGTTCTGGTACTGGTGCATGATCAGATTCCAGCTTGTACCGTTCACCGTGACCCGATGTGGATTCAGAATTTCCCATGACTCGTTCCGGCGGCTGACATTCAAAAGCTCGACCAGCGTACTGGCGGGCAGATCGGTGGCGCTCAGCAACGTATCAATGGGCTGGCCCAACAGGGAGGCCGCGGGAATACCAACTAAATCAACAATGTTCTCGCTGGCATGAACAATGGAATAGGTATCGGGCTGAATGGCAATCAGATAACCGTGCGACTGAATATGACCAAGAATATGAATGGGCTCCCGGTCACAATTTGTCAGATCAAAACTTTCTTGAATCATCGACTAACAGTCTATGCTAAGCAACGTAATCGCCAAGACTGCAAACGAAAACGAGACACTACTCTATTGTTACTAACTTACTGCAATATAAGCATACAAAGTCAATCGTTGTAGTAAACTTATCAACTGAATTGACTATCTATCCGCATTAGGCACCAAGCGACGAGTAAATGCCTGATAGTGACTACATTTATTAACTCAATTCGTAAAACTATGTTTTTTCGCAGGCTCTTTTTGCTCTTGTTTTTGTCGACTTCCGCATCAGCCCAAAAGCCTGTTCCGCCCTTGCTGCACATGAACCCGGCGGGAGAGTTAAAGACATACCACGACAACCTGACCGCGCTGCGAAAGGAACATACTCACCAGCGGGAGCTACCCGATTTAAAATTCTTTCTGTTCGGAATGGGCGACCGGCTGAAACTCATCTACCGCAACGGTCGGCTGCTGAACGCCCTAACCGGCAACATTGAAGAACAATGGTCGGTGAAAGAGGAAGTTATCGTACCGTCGGCCTATCTGGTCCACCTGGTCCTGGCAGATGGGCAAATTGTGCAGATTCGGGAAGATGAAACGGGGGTGTGGCTTCTGCAGCCCACCAAACGACCCCGGCTGATTCCGGGCACCCGCAGTCGGCTAAGTCTGCCGCGTTTTGCCGACAAACGCTTTGGTTCGGTGCTTCGGGTACTTCACCAGGAACTGTTGATCAACATTATCGATGGTCGTCCGGTCCCTAATTTTCTGGTTTATCAGAAGCCCTGGTATAGAAATGCCGCACTAATGGGCATGGTGCTGCACGAAACAAACAACCTTCCCTTGATACAGGACTGGATTATGGCCATCCGTGACCCATTCGACTGCAACAACCGTGGCATTGCGGAAGCGGATAACCTGGGGGAGGTACTGTTTCTGGTATCGCTGGTGTCAGACAAAACCCACCCGGTGGTACAAATGGCCCTGGATTCTGTGAGCCGATTCAGGAAAGAAACCCATATTCTTGGCCAGACCGACTCTAACGAACACCCTGTCTATCAAACCAAATGGCTCAAGTACGGGCTCAAGTCACTTAACCTTCCCGATCCCTACGTTATCCCTGAACAGTACGATAGTTACTCGTCTCTTTTCTGGTATGCGTACACGAACGAGCATGTTGACGGGAAGAAATTCGACGACGCTTCGGGCATCAACCGCCCTTGTCTGGGTTGGGCTGAAGATCATTTTTATCATGAGAAGCGGGGTATACTTGGTAATCTGGACTATCCCTTGAGTTGGGAGCAGAAAGCCAGCGACGCCCACTATCCGGGCATGACGGTGTTGGATAAAGATCTGGTTAAGCAGAAACTGGCATTTCCGCATACTCGGCACGCAGCCGAGATGTTTCTCCTGCTATATAAGCAATAAGTCAGGATGGCTGGTTGCACTACAACCAGCCATCCTGACTTAGAGAAGAAACGAATGCCGACACATGAACGGTTAAACCGTCTGCACTGCCTTTTAGCGCGAGCCACCAATGGTTAGGCCCGCTTTTACACTGAAGTATGAATTTTTGGCCGTTAAGGTCAAGCGGTTGGCTGCATTCATTACGCTAAGATCGCTAATAAGATTGTACGTACCTTCTACGTACACTATGCCATACTTAACCCCTACCCGACCAAGGCCACCCAGATTGACAGCGGCTGGCAACGGATACGACACGACAGAACTCGAGCCCGCAACCTGATTTGTTTGCAGACTTTCGCCGGTATAATAGCCACCAATTCCTACCCCGATATAAGGCCGAAAACCATTCTCCAGCTTCAGCACATAATTAGCTGTAGCAACTGCTGAAATCATGGAACTCACCTTGGTGTTTTTATAAATATCACCATCCAGTGCCTCCGAACGCTTGATGAACGCCTGCTCAAGTCGTACGCCAACTTCCAGATTTCGGCTCAGTTCATACTGAGGCTCCAGACTGTAGACGATGCCCGGCTTGACAAAACTGTTTACACCCGCGAAATCCACAGGCGAGGCATAGCCCACTCCCAGATTCACCTTAAATGGCTTCGCTATTTTAGACGATTTAGCAGGCTTTGCTAGTGTGACAGTAGTATCGGGTGCAGCCGTTTGTGCCTTTGCTACGAAAGAACCTACGACAAACAGAGTAACGAGAAACGTACGCATAAAAAGTTGAGAATTGTGTACTTGGTTGGTATGATACTGATTCGACTGACAGAGACCCGAAAAAGAACCATTTGGTTCGCAAATCTGGCTCTAATTTCGTTCTTACTCACTAAATAGCTTCTATTTTCGGCTACCGGTTACTATCAGCGTCGATCTATAGCCTATACAAGTAAAGGGCCTTATACGTTGCAATACCCCCTCACTCCGTGAGCCAAATTATGCCGCTTTCTTGTTTCGGCTTTCTGTTTTCGGGCGAAAAAGCCGATTTCTGCGCCTTGTCCCTCACAATTGCATCAAACTCATTATCTTGGGGCTAATCGATAAAACCCCTCCGTATCATGTTTTTCCTTATCCGCCCGTTCGTTGGCCTTTGTTTGACTTTTTTTTGCTTACACGCGTCGCTCAGGGCACAAACACCATCGGAGCAACTTCGCCAGGTTATCGACAGCACCTGGGCTTTTGAACTGCGGGAACATCCATTGACGGCCGTTTTTGCGGGTAAAAAGACCCAGATCGAAAGCCTGGGATCTTACACCGAAGCCACTATGGCCCGACAAACCGCTTTTTACCGAAATCAGCTAGCTAAACTCAACGCGATTCCCTCAGCCGCCCTTTCCGGACCCGAGCGCGTCAATGCCGAACTGCTCCGGTACACCATGGAAGACGATATTGAACAGTATGACCTGAAAGGGTATCTGAACCCTTTTACCTCCGACTCCGGTCCACATACCTCTCTGCCCTTTATTTCAAATTACCTGACCTTCCGCACCGCAGCGGATTACGAATCCTACATAAAACTGCTCTACACCTTTCCAGCTTACCTCGCGGACGTCGTTACGCTGTTGCGGGAAGGATTACGAACCGGCATGACGGCCCCCAAAGTCACACTGAAAGGCTACGAAATAACGTACCGAAACCACCTTGTCACGGACCCGACCCGGAGTGTTTTTTACGGGCCATTCCTGCACTTTCCGGCTTCGATTAGTGCCGAAGAGCAGACGCGTCTACAGCAGGCCGGTCAAAAAGCGGTTATGGAAGGGGCCGTTAAAGGCTATACCCAGTTTGGTGCCTTTATGGATACTGCGTACTTGCCGGGTGCCCGGACAACCCTTGCGGCCAACGACCTCCCCAACGGCCCGGCGTTCTACCAGCAGCGTGTTCGCTATTACACAACCCTCGACATGTCGGCCGAGGCAATTCACCAGCTGGGATTACAGGAGGTAGCCCGCATTCAGGCAGAAATGCAGGCACTTATCACGAAAACCGGGTTTAAGGGTTCATTTCAGGATTTCCTGAAGTTTCTGCGCACCGACCCGCAGTTCTACGCAAAAACGCCCGTCCAGCTGCTTAAGGAAGCCAGCTTCATCGCTAAACAGGCCGACGATAAGCTTCCGGCATTTTTCGGTAAACTGCCCCGGCAGCCGTACGGTGTTGCCCCTGTTCCCGACGCCTTAGCCCCTAAATACACCAGCGGTCGATACGTGGGTGCCCCTATCAGCAGCAAAACCCCCGGTTACTACTGGGTCAATACGTACAATCTGCCGAGTCGGCCGTTGTACACGCTGGAAGCACTTACCCTGCACGAAGCCGTACCGGGTCACCACCTGCAATCGGCTCTGTCGCAGGAACTAACCGGTCTCCCCGACTTTCGGAAACGCCTTTACGTCGATTCGTTTGGCGAGGGCTGGGGCCTTTACTGCGAGTGGCTGGGCAAAGAAATGGGTTTTTACAAAGACCCGTACAGCGATTTCGGGCGACTCACCTTCGAAATGTGGCGGGCCAGTCGGCTGGTAGTCGACACGGGTATCCACACCAAAGGCTGGACCCGGCAGCAGGTAATCGACTATTTATCGTCGCACACGGCCCTTTCCATTCACGACTGCACGACCGAAACAGACCGCTACATTTCCTGGCCCGGCCAGGCGCTGGCGTACAAAATCGGCGAGTTAAAGATCAAGGAGTTACGTCAGAAAGCGCAAAAAGCGCTTGGAGATAAATTCGATGTACGTGTTTTTCATGACCTGATTTTAAGCCAGGGCACTGTAACCATGCCGATTCTGCAACGTATGGTCGATGAATACATTCAGGCGGCTCACTAGCCACTTTGGCCCAGGCAACTATTTTTTCTGAAAAATAGCCGGGAACCAAGGCCGGGGAAAGGCGTTGTTTACCTTTGTACGCATGAATTACATTTATATTTTCTTTGCTTTCCTGATTGGTATGGCCATTACTGTGCAGGCGGGTGTCAATGCAAACCTGCGTCAGGCAATGGCCAGTCCAATTCTGGCAGCGGCCGTATCGTTCGGCTCCGGCTTTGTCGTTCTGGTTCTGTTATTTATGGGATCGGGTGCTTCCATCCCTCCGCTGGAAGCCATTAAACAGGTGAGCTGGTGGAAATGGATGGGCGGGGTTATGGGCGCAGTTTACATGATAACCGTTATTGTGAGCGTCCAGAAAATTGGCACCGCCAACCTGGTTAGTCTGAGCGTAGCCGGGCAGCTGGTAGCGGCCATTATCCTCGACCATTATGGTCTGTTGGGTTTTACGCTCCACCCCGCCAACGGCTGGCGGATTCTGGGCGTACTACTTATTGTGGCTGGTGTTCTGCTGGTGGTCAGAAACTAAGTACCTGCTTTCTGGTTTACAGTTTTCGGGCCTGCCAACCGTTAATCGAATTCTGTAAACTGATGATCAACTACCGTTTTTACCCGTCACTGCTCAATGTATTCGCTCGCTACGTACGGGGTGGGAATCTATCGGCGCAGGAACTCATTGACTCCATAAACCGGGTACCTACGCCAACTACAGCCGCTCAGGAGCGCGGGGTTTCGTTTGAAGAAGCCGTCGTGAAGGGGACCAACGAAGATCGATTCGACCCGGAGATTATCAAAAAGGTTCGCAAGCTGCTGCCCCGTCCCATTGTCGATACGCAGGTCTATTGCCAGTGGCAAATCGACGATGTGCTGTTTTACGGTTATGTCGACCTGATCGGCAAGTTCAAAGCAGTAGACTTAAAGACAACCGCTTCGTATCAGGCAGGGCGGTTTACGCACAACCACCAGAACCTCTACCTGCACGCCCTCAAACGCAAAGGCATCAAACTGATGGAATACGTCATTGCCGAATTTCAGCCCGACGGCCACTCGGAGGTTTACGTGGAGAGTTATTCACTTACTCATCCCATTGATAAGCAGTTGGAAGAAATCGAGTTGCTGAAGGCATTCCTGGAGGAGCACCGTTCCCTGATAACGGACAAAAAAATCTTTGTAGCACCCGGCGAAGATGCCGATGCGCGTCGCAAAGCGTAACCCCTCATTCAGCAACCTTCATTGGGTTTGGTTGTACCTTCGCGCTATGATTCAGCGCACCGTTCATCTTTATCAGCAGGCCTACCGCGGACTTTCGCCATCGGTCTGGCTCCTGGCGGGTGTCATGCTCATCAACCGATGCGGTACCATGGTGTTGCCGTTTATGACGCTTTACCTAACGCAGCATTTGCACTACTCCGTTGAACGAGCTGGTGTTGTGATGGCCATTTACGGCCTGGGCGCGTTTGTAGGTACTTTCCTTGGCGGACGACTCACCGACCGATTCGGGTTCTATTACATCCAGCTGTTTAGTTTACTGTTCGGCGGTGTCGCCTTGCTGGGCTTGCAGTTCGTCACTAACTTCTACATGCTCTGTGGCAGTGTATTTGTTTTCACGCTGCTTAGCGATGCGTTTCGGCCCGCTAATCAGGCAGCTATCGCCTATTATTCGGAAGTTGGGAACCGCACCCGCGCCTTCTCGCTCAATCGGCTAGCTATCAATCTGGGCTGGGCGGTTGGCGGTGGCCTGGGCGGCTGGATAGCGGGAATCAGCTACAATCTCCTCTTCTGGACTGACGGACTTACGTGTCTGGCCGCCGGGGTTGTCCTGTGGATCAACCTGCCGGTACCAGAACAAATCCCCGCCCCGAAGATCAGTCCGGACGACATGCAGCCGGCGGCTGTTGGCATGACGTCTCCCTATCGCGACGGCTGGTTTGTTGCCTTTGTCGTTTGCTCCTGCCTGTACCTGATCACGTTTATGCAGTTATTTTCCATTGTCCCGCTATTTTTCAAGGAGGTGATGCACATGACCGAAAGCACCATTGGCAGCCTGATGGCGCTGAACGGCCTGATTATCGTGTGCCTGGAAATGGCGCTGGTCTATAGTATTGAGCAGAAGAAGCGAGCCAAAACCAGTCTCATCGTTACCGGTGTTCTCCTCACAACTTTCTCGTATCTGCTACTGGCATCGACCAACAAGCTTGCCCTGCCCGCTATGACCATCGCACTGATTTTTATCGTGGTCGGCACCTTCAGCGAAATGCTGGCTATTCCGTTTATTCAATCCTTCACCGTCGAACGCGCCAGTCCGGCCACGCGCGGGCAGTACCTGGCACTGGCGGGTATGAGCGGGGCGCTGGCACAAACCCTCTCCCCGGCAATCGGATCACAAGTCGTAGCGCATTTCGGCTTCTCTATCCATTGGCTGGTTATTGCCGGAATCAGCCTGCTATCGGCAAGCGGGTTTTGGTGGCTGGGGCGTAGGTTGGCAGCCATCCCCCTGCCCGACGCAGATACCCGTGCCTAACAAATTGTCTCCCCAACTTTCTTTACGACCTTTGCAGAAAGGAAAGAGTGAACGAATAAACAAGCGAAAGAGCGCAGGGATGAGTCGTTCACCCTTCCACTCTGCTGCTTCCACTCTTTCACTCTTTCACTCTTTCACTCTTTTACTCCGTAAGCCTTGAAACTCTGGCAAAAAGAAGGCGTCAGCACCGCCGAACAAATTGAACGCTTTACCGTGGGTCGGGACCGTGAAATGGACCTCTACCTAGCTCCTTTCGATGTACTGGGCAATTTAGCCCACGCCCACATGCTCGAAACCATCGGCCTGCTTTCGGGTGATGAATTGACAATGCTGAACAAGGAGCTAAAAATCATTTATCAGACAATTCAGGCTGGAAAGTTCGAGATTGAAGAAGGCGTTGAAGATGTACACTCGCAGGTTGAACTGATGCTGACCCGCGTACTGGGCGACGTTGGCAAGAAAATCCATTCCGGCCGTTCGCGCAATGACCAGGTGCTGGTCGATTTAAAGCTCTTCACCCGCGACCGGCTCTGGCGCGTTGCCGAAGCCGTCCGAACGGTATTCGACCGGTTGGTAAGCCGCTCGGAGCAGCACAAAGATGACCTGCTGCCGGGCTATACACACTTGCAGATCGCCATGCCCTCCTCGTTTGGTCTATGGTTTGGCGCCTACGCCGAAGCCCTTGCCGATGATATGCTGACACTGCAAACCGCTTACCGGCTGGCGAACCGCAATCCGCTTGGCTCTGGAGCGGGCTATGGCTCGTCCTTTCCGCTGAACCGTACCCTAACGACCGAATTACTGGGCTTTGAGGGTATGCACGTCAATGTAGTGTACGCGCAGATGAGCCGGGGCAAAACCGAACAAACCGCCCTAACAGCACTGGCAGCGGTGGCCGCTACCCTGTCCAGAATGGCAATGGACATTTGCCTGTACAACAGCCAGAACTTTAGCTTTCTGGTTCTTCCTGATGCACTCACAACGGGCAGCAGCATCATGCCACACAAGAAAAATCCCGATGTTGCCGAGTTGCTGCGCGCCAAAACCAACCGGCTGAAAGCCCTGCCCATGGAAGTAACGCTGGTGATGAGCAACCTCCCCTCCGGCTACCACCGCGACATGCAGTTGCTGAAAGAAATCCTGATGCCCGCCTTCGACGAAATTCTCGACTGCCTGGAAATCACCGATTTCATGCTGGAACACCTTCAGGTAAAGGCAAATTTGCTGGACGAGCCCAAATATGACCTGCTCTTTAGCGTTGAGCGCGTCAATGAACTGGTATTACAGGGTGTGCCCTTTCGGGAAGCTTACCGGACTGTTGGGAAGGAGATAGCGGAACATACGTACGTACCCCCCCGTAACCTGCACCACACGCACGAAGGCAGCATCGGAAATTTGGAAAACAACCTCATCACCAAGGCTATGGATCAGGCAATGACTGGTTTCGGGGCCAGTAAGGCACAAGCCGCTGTTCAGCAATTGCTATCCAAATAAAAAATCCGGGCTGTAAACGTGAGGTGTTTACAGCCCGGATTGTGCTTCCGGCCGACGCGACTGAACCGCAAGGTAGTGCGGCTCTACGCTATTGCTCTACCCGATACGCAACCAGGGTATTCCGGTAAAAGGTCGGGACAACCAGTAATTTCTTTTTGGCCACATAGTCGATATCCGCCGAATTGATTTTCTGCTCGCGGGTATCCATAAGTTGTTTTTTGGTACCATCGGCGTTGACATGGAATAATTGCCCATTCCAGTCCGAAACGAAATAGTTACCTTTTCCCTCCGGCACAATGCCATCCGTAGCCGCCATGCCATCGGCCAGCGTAGTAATTTCTTTGGTGTCTACATCTACCGTGCGCAAAGCACCAATCTTGGTGCTGCCGATCATCAATTTGTTTTTACCGACGGCCAGTACACCATTCGGTTTGTTAAGCTGCTCGCTTTCCAGCCATACCTCCCACTTGTCGTCTTTTAACCGATAAATTTTATCGTTCCGGTTGTCCGATACATATACGGTTCCATCTTTGGCAACGGTCACGTCGTTTAGAAAAGCATCTTTACCTACAGCATCCCAGGTTTTTTCGGCCTGACCGGTTGCGGTATTGATGCACACCAGCCGATAAATATCGGTTACGTACAGCCGGTCCTTATGCAAACCCATGCCTTTTGGCGCATTCAGACCCGAGGTCCAGTGCAGGTTCTCAATCTTACCGTCCAGCGTCACTTTCGAAATAAATCCGCTGCCATCGAGTCCATCGGGCTTACCGTCAATATTGGCAACATACAGCGTATTTTTTCCATCATACAGCACCGATTCGGGTGTCCGCAACGTGCTGTCGGTTTCCCACGCTTTAACTAGTTTTAATGGCTTAGGACGAACGGGTGGCGTTAGCGCAGTGAAGCTGGCGCCGGTAATGGCCAGAAGCAGGTACATGTTAAATTTCTTCATATCTTGATTGATTATCAGTTGATTAAAAAAAAGTTTTATTTTTTTGTTGGATGATACCGGGTTCATTATTGCTTTCGGGTGCACAGACAAAAGACAGAATATAATTTTTCTAACCAGCCTTTCTTAACCCCTTTATTTTTCAAAACAATAGAAAAACCAAGGTGTTTAAAAAACTCGCACGCTAACTAACAACCGCTATGGAAAACTCCCAATTCCACTCGTACGAAGCGCAAACACCTGTGAATCAATTAAAAGAAAGCATCCGGGATATGATTCGGCTGCAACGTGATTACCAGATCTCGGATGAATTATTCTGGGAAATTTTTAACGCCCGCGTTCTGCTCAATGAGCAGATAGACATCGACGATTTTATCTGTAACCTGTACCTGGCACCAGCCTACGCCTAACAGAATTTCTGTTAACGCCAACAACCGCCCGACTACCCACTAACCGATGGCAGCCGGGCGGTTGTTTGTTGGTTTAGCTTAATCGCACGGCCAGCAGTGCCTTCGATTTGGCGTATACATACGTAACCACTATCAGCGTGACAACGCCACCCAGCATAACGGAGGGAACTGTACCCAGCAGACGGGCCAGCAGGCCGGATTCAAACGCGCCAATCTCGTTCGATGAGCTGACAAAGATTCCGTTTACAGCTGCTACCCGTCCCCGCATATGGTCGGGCGGGAAAATTTGCAGGATTGTCTGACGGATGATAACGCTTACACTATCGAAAGCACCCGTCAGCCCAAGCATGATGAGGGATAAATAGAAATTGGTTGACAGCGAGAAGATGATCGTGGCTATACCAAATCCGGCTACCGACAATAACATATTGCGCCAGGCATTATGAGTAGGCGGGTGTTTGGTCATATAAGCCATCGTTAGCAAGGCCCCTACCGAGGGCGCAGCCCGAAGAAAACCTAACCCTTCGGCCCCTACTTTTAAAATGTCTTCGGCGAAGACCGGCAAAATGGCCACCACGCCCCCAAACAGTACCGAAAACAAGTCGAGGGATATCGCGTAGAGGACAATCTGCGTTTTAAAGACAAACCGAAACCCTTCTTTCAAACTGTCGCGAAGGCCAAGCACCGGCGAATCGCTGACTGGCGTTGGCTTCCGCTCAATGAGCGAGATCAGGACAAAGCAAACAGCCAGAAGACCAATGACCACAATCAGCGAATTGTCGAAACCTACCCAGCTATACAGAAATCCAGCCAGACCCGGTCCAACAATGGCCCCGGCCTGCCAAAACGCACTACTCCAGGTGGCCGAGTTGGCGTACAACTCACGGGGAACCAGAAAGGGCTTTAATGAAGAACTAGCTGGCGAGTAAAACCCTTTGGCAGTACCAATTAACATAAGGACGCCGTAAATCGTAGCCAGACGCGCCGTTTGTGACAAGCCATCGGCAACCGACGGTTGAAAAACAAGGTATAGTATGACCGAGCCAAGGAGAATAACCAGTAAGCTCCACTGCAAAATCTTTTTCTTATCCTGGCGGTCGGCGAGGTGACCTCCAAAGAGCGACAGGGCAATGAAGGGTATGGCTTCGGCCAATCCAACCAGGCCCAGCATCAGCGGGTCGTGCGTGATTTTATACAGTTCATAACCCAGAGTAACCTCCTGAATCAGCAGCGTAGCTGTGATCAAAAAGCTGTTCATGACGAAATAGCGGAATTCGGGAATCCGAAGGGATGCGTACGTATCGACTGGAGGTTGTTGAACCATAAATTTGTCGGCCTAACCTATCTTTGCCGCTCAAGTGTTTCATTAATCAACCTAAAATCATGCAATCTCCGTTCCGAACGAGGGTTAAAATTTGCTGCATCAGTAGTGTAACCGAAGCAAAAACGGCTATTCAACTGGGAGCCGATGCCCTTGGTCTGGTGGGTCGGATGCCCAGCGGTCCCGGTGTGGTAGCCGATGAACTGGCGGCCCAGGTGGTTCAGGCTACGCCCCCGCCCATGGCTACGTTTATGCTCACCAGTGAAACGACCGTAGCTGCTATCGTGGCTCATCAGCGTCGGGTGGGCGCTAACACCATTCAACTTGTCGACGCCGTTCCGGCCGGAACGTATGCGGAACTCAAAGTGCTGCTCCCGGCAGTAAAGCTGGTGCAGGTGATTCATGTCATTGACGAACGAACGATTGACGAGGCCCTTCTGGCCGTTCAACTGGGTGCCGATGCCTTACTGCTAGACTCAGGAAACCCTAATCTGGCTATTAAAGAGCTGGGAGGCACTGGACGGGTTCACAACTGGAGTGTGAGCAGACGAATAGTGGAGCAGTCGTCGGTGCCGGTATTTCTGGCGGGTGGATTGAACGCGACCAACGTCCGGGAAGCACTTGAGACTGTTCGGCCATTTGGGCTGGACATTTGTAGTGGTGTACGAACGGACGGGCAACTGGACGCGCAGAAACTGGAAGCGTTTATGAAATTAGTCCGGTAAGGAATAAACCGGATACGCTAACCGACTAATCGGGGCATAAAAAAAGTGGTGACATCGTATGTCACCACTTTTTTTATGCCCCGATTAGTCGGCCAGTTGTCCATTAGGCAACGGCGATCTCTTTCACTAATTTCTCTTCTTTAACTTCAACTTTGGGTAATTCAACCGTCAGGATACCGTCGGTATAAGCCGCTTTGATGGCATCGGCATTTACTGATTTTGGAAGGCGGAAGCTACGTTCAAACGAGGTGAACCCAAATTCATGCCGGGTAAATTTATCAGCGGCTTCTTCGGTTTTCGTTTCCGACTGATATCCGATCGTCAGTTTGTTGTTTTCTACGTTAATTTTCAGATTTTCTTTTTTCAAACCGGGTGCGGCCAGTTCAAGCAGGAATCCAGCTTCATTTTCTTTAACGTTTACAGCAGGAACGTTCGGAGTTGTGTTTTGGTACCGGTTGATAACGGGACGGCTGTAGAATGGATTGAAGAACGTGGGAAAGTTATTATATCGAACTAAAGTTGCCATTGTCTTATGTAGTTTATTGTGTTGTTCACTTTCAGTTACATCCTTTCTAAATCAAATCTTATACCAAAGCAAATTTTTAACTCATTCAGGACATTTTGTCGCTTTTCCATACTAATCCACGCTAAATACAGACGTTTTGTCGTGTTTTCTTTGTAAGATTAGCCCATAATAAGATACCTCATCCTCTCCTTTGACAGTTTTTCGTAACTATAACTGCGCCAGAACACTGTAATTTTCTCGATTACACACACTTTGAAGTACTTAGGTTACAAAAACCAAAAACATATTACTGCTCATTCAGTAAAAACTTACTATAACTTTTACTACAAGAATGAAGCGACTTTTATTGCCGATTGTCTCCCTGTTTTTGGGAGTCACCTTTTCTGTTCCCGTTACCGCTCAACAGACTGCGGTTGAGTTCTTCGAAAATGGAATTAACCGCAGCAAATCAAGTGATTTTACGGGTGCTCTTCAGGCCTTCAGCATGGCCATCTCCATGAACCCCGAAAACGCACCCAGCTATTACAACCGGGGCCTGGCCAAAGCCAACTTAAAAGACCATCGGGGTGCCATTCTCGATTATGACAAGGCCATCGAACTCAATGGCAAAGATGCGATGGCCTATCTCAGCCGGGGTGTGAGTAAAAGCCGGCAGGAAGATCACCGGGGCGCTCTGCTCGACTTTAGCCGTTCCATTGAACTTAACCCGGATGATCCCCAGGCGTATTATAACCGCGGAATCAGCCGCAGCCGCATTGACCAATACCAGAGTGCGCTGACCGACTTCTCTAAGTCCATCGAACTTGAGCCAACAAATGCCCATTCCTATTATGCCCGCGCGGTCACGAAGCAGAAATTAAATGACTTCGCCGGCAGCATACCTGACTTTGTAAAAGTTATTGACATTACCCCAAAACGGGCACAGGCCTACGCTGGTCGGGGTCTGTCTAAAGTGGAGCTGAAAGACTTTGCCGGTGCTATCACCGACCTTAATAAAGCGATCGAGCTAAGTCCGGAGGATAGTGAATCTTATTTTCACCGGGCCTACGCCAAAGGAAAGCTCGACGATTATAAGAGTGCGTTGCCTGATTACGAACGGGCACTGGCGTTAAAGCCGGATCATTACCGGGCTTATTACGGGCGAGGCTTTTGTCGAAGTAAATTAGGTGATCAAAAAGGAGCCGTTCAGGATTTTAACCAGGCTATTGAGATTAATAATGTGAATGTCGACGCGAAAGTTGTTTATAACGGCCGGATCACCCATGCGATTCTCGACAATCTGCGCAACCTGGTTCAGGAGCGCGACAAAATCAACGACTTAAGTCTCGAACGCGCCGAAGCGTATTTCAGCCGGGCTTTGATCAAGTCGGCTCAGGGTGACCAGAAGGCAGCCCTCACCGATTGCAATAGCGCGATCAAACTTAAGCCCGGTTATGCCGAAGTGTTCTACGTGCGGGGTCTCATTAAACACAGTCTCGGCGATGAAAATAGTGGCTGTCTCGACCTGTCCAAATCGGGCGAACTAGGCTATACGCCAGCGTATAAGGTGATTAGTGAGTATTGTAATTAGTATTAGGAGTGAGGAGGCTGACGCGTCAGCAAAATACATGCGTCAGCCTCCTCACTCCTGATACTAATACTCATTACAATACTAATCATTCAAACTTCAGGTGCTTTACGGAGTCGCCGGAGGATTCCAGTTCCAGCAGGGCGTCGATACCGATTTCCAGGTGGACGTTCACAAACTGACCCGTTACGCGTTTGTCGCTTTCTTCCGTTTTGACGCCTTCCGGCACGAGCGGGTTATCCGATACGAGTAACAAAGCACCGTGTGGAATGGAATTGACAAAGCCAACCGTGAAAATGGTAGCCGTTTCCATGTCGATGGCCATTGCCCGGAGTTCACGCAGGTAATCTTTGAATACCTCGTCGTGCTCCCATATACGTCGGTTCGTTGTGTATACGGTGCCGGTCCAATAGTCCAGCTCGTAGCGTTTGATGGTCGACGATACGGCCCGCTGCAGCCGGAATGACGGCAAGGCTGGAATTTCGGGACGCATGTAATCGTTGCTGGTACCCTCCCCCCGAATGGCCGCAATAGGTAATATAAGGTCGCCAACCTGCGTCTTTTTCAGCCCGCCACATTTACCTAAAAACAAGACAGCTTTAGGGTTGACTGCCGAGAGCAGATCCATAACCGTAGCCGCCATGGCACTGCCCATACCAAAGTTTATGATGGTGATGTTATTAGCCGTTGCAGTCTGCATGGCCCGTCCCATTCCGAAAATCTCGACATCGAATTTTTTGGCGAAGAGCTCGACATAGTTGATAAAATTGGTCAGCAAAATGTATTCGCCGAATACCTCAATAGGGGTGCCGGTGTAGCGGGGCAGCCAGTTCTGAACGATTTCTTCTTTTGTCTTCATGTTTT
This sequence comes from Spirosoma pulveris, assembly GCF_054781875.1. Lineage (NCBI taxonomy): Bacteria > Pseudomonadati > Bacteroidota > Cytophagia > Cytophagales > Cytophagaceae > Spirosoma > Spirosoma pulveris. Next base: position 220,352 of record NZ_BAAGTO010000008.1, on the reverse strand, counting down.
TTGTGGGAGGAGTTAGTGAGGAGAAACGAGGAGTGAGGAGGACTGACGCCTGTATTGCTTTCGCCGGTCTGCCGACCAGCATCAACAAAAAGGGATGTATCCACCCTCCTCACTCCTCGCTCCTAACTACTAATTTCTTATCTTCGAGGTATGGTTGCGCTGAACCTCCCTGTTTTCGATTGTAAAATTAAGCAAGTCGAAGGGAAACCTTACATTTTCGATTCATTACGCCGGAAGTACGTGCGGCTGTCGCCAGAAGAGTGGGTGCGGCAGCATATTGTCAATTTACTATTAACCCATTACGCTTACCCGAAAGCACTCATTCGAACAGAGGGCGGGTTAATCTTGAACCAAACCCAAAAACGTACGGATGTAGTCGTGTTTGACCGGCAGGGCAATCCTTTTCTGGTTGTAGAATGCAAAGCCCCGCATATTCCGCTTACCCAATCGGTATTTGATCAGATAGCCCGTTATAATTCCGTTCATAAGGCACCGTATGTGGTCATCTCCAACGGCCTGACCCACTACTGCTGCGGCATTGATCATGAGACTGCCGACGTCCGGTTTCTGGATGACTTTCCGGCCTTCGTTTAGAAAACGGCTTCTACGGAACTGCCCTCCCACCGGGCTCGGGCTGCGGAAAAAAAAATCCCTGCCACCGTTGGGTAGCAGGGATTTGTGTAGGGCAATGATACTTTAGTTCGCTTTCACAAGCTCACCAGCGGCCCGAATAGCAATTTCATCGCTAACAACGGCAGCAGGAATCGTCCCTAAAGTGAAGTCAGCACGTTTCACTTCACCCGTTACTTTAAAACCAGCCAGCGTTTTCTTGTTCTGTGGGTTTGTAACAGGACCTGTGATAACAGCGTCGAGCGTTACAGGCTTGGTTACACCGTGCATCGTCAGGTCGCCCATCAGTTTGTATTTGTTACCCGATACTTTGGTAATCGACTTGCTCTTGAACTCAAGCGTTGGGTATTTGGCGGCATCGAAAAAGTCAGGGCTTTTCAGGTGGCCATCACGCTTCTCCTGGTTCGTGTTGATGCTGCTGACATCGGCGGTCAGGTCGATCTGAGCATCGGTGAAATCAGGTTTCGACGAGGTCATTTTCACATCGAAGTTCTGGAATTTACCGTCCACTTCAGATAGCATCATGTGCGTTACGGTGAACCCTAAGTTAGAGTGCGACTTGTCGAGCGTCCAGTTTTGAGCGAAAGCGCCTACTGTAGAGAACAACAGGGCAGCGATCATCGTAGCTTTTTTCATTGGTTTGTAATAGATAAATGGTTAGTAAATGCGTATAAAAATTAAAATCGTAACTCGTTCAGGCCCGCAGTCTGTCGAGCAGGTGGCTCAATGCTTCAGCTTCCTCAGCGGTTAATTTATCTTCAAACGACTTGTTTAAGGCATCCTGATGCGTATCCAGTTGTTTGAGCAGTGCCAGACCTTTTTCGGTAATGATCACATCGACAGCCCGGCGGTCGCTGGGGCATTCGGTACGCAGCACCAGTTTCTTGGCAACCAGTTTGTCCACCAACCGCGATGCATTCGACATTTTATCGAGCATTCGCTCCGTAATATCCGATACCTTGATCGGGTTTGGATGCTGACCACGCAAAATCCGCAACACATTGTACTGCTGCAAGGTGAGTTTGAACGGTTTCAGCAAATGTGTCTGGCTGCCAGCTATCCAGTTACTGGTGTACATCAAATTAACGATCACTCGCTGGTACGGCGATCGGAACGGTGTGCTTTGCTTGATGTCAGTTTCTATAGACATGCAACAAAGATAGTGCAATTGTATTTAATGTTCCTACATTTAATTCAACTATTTTTATCGATATGGAATAATTTGTGGAGCGGATAGATCAAAGTCCCGTAACCGCAGCGTAGAGATGCCTTCAAACGCCTGCCGGAACGGCATTGTGTTGCCCGGAATGTTCGGGTAATACGCCAGCCGAATCTGGAAACTATTGAACGTGAGGTTCTCATTGCGGAGCCGGAAGCCAATGCCATAGCCCTGATACAGCGGACCACTTAAGAGCGGTCGGTCGGGAAAACTAGCCAGACCCAAGTTGGCGAATGTGACAAACGCAACCCGAAACCCGATCAGGTTGAGTTTGGAGAACAGCACATTCTCGTAATTGATAAACCAGCGCTTGGTACCAATCAGCGCATCGCTGGTAATCCCAATGCCGTCTGTATTAATCCCGCTTCCATTGCTGCTCAGGGTAACGTATTCATTGTCGAACCGATTGATGCCGGTCGTGAACCGGGTGTTGAAAAAATGACGCATGTTGCCCCATTTGGTTTTCATGAGCCGACTGAAATAGTTGGATTCCAGCGAGAAAACGCCCTGTTCGATCCGGTTATTCCGTACATATCCACCCACGCTGAGCAGTCCGTAGAGGTAGCCAAGGTGGCGAACGTATTTACCCTGCGAAAAATTAAAACCGGTATACAGCCGTTGGCCCAGTTCAGCGTTATCGAATCCGGCAATGGCAGCTATCGTCTCTCCGATGGGCACGTCTTCGGTGCGTCCAAAGCCATAAATCAGCACATCCCGAACGTACTTCCGGCGGGAGAACCCCACACTAAACAGGGTCGTGTGGCTATCCTGGTAAATCTGGTTGGTATCGGCCGTTACGTTGGGACGTGTGTTGTAGGCGTAGCTGGTGTAGCGAAGCGCAACCACCAGCCGGGAACGTCCCTTTTCCTCGGTATCGTTCTGCTTGTAGAATAGCCGAAACGAGCGGCCAATCCAGATATCGGAGTAATTGTAGCTGAGCGGCACCAGCAAAATGCTGTCATTTCGGGTGATCAGCCGGTTATTAATTTGGGTATGGTTCAACTCGATGGCCCCGGCATACTTCATGTCAGGCGTCAGAAAAGGGCGGTATAACCGAATGGATGCCTGTTTCAGATCGCGCAGGTACAGCATCGAAGCTTCGGCAGTCATGAAGGTTTTACCAATGAACGGAACCGTATACCGGGCCTGATATTCCAGCTTTTGCCGGGGGTCATTGGCCGCATAAGCTACCTGTGCAAACAAGTGATGACCCAGTCCTCTGAAATTGACCTGGTCGAAACCAACACTAAAGTTATTGAAGCCGCCGAAGCCGCCATTGGGCAAGAGCGACCATACATCCTGCGTGATCACGTAAACGTCCACAAACTGCTTGCTGCCCGGCCTGGGCAAAACCAGAATCCGGGCATCGTGAAAGATCGACGTGGTGCGCAGTAAGCGCTCATTGTCGCGCAGTACGTTCGGCTCAAGGGCATCCCCCTGCTGAAACAACAGGTATGAGTTACGAATTACGTGCTCTCGGGTGTTAAAATGTATCCGGTTGCCGGTACGCTCGAACCAGTTGCCCGGCTTACGCAGCGTATCGTAAACAGTCTGCCCAAAAACGCCCAGTCGCCGGATATAAATGTCGCCGATGATTTTTCCCTCGTACATCTTGAACGGATTGGCTTCGAGCTGACTGATTTCACCCGTTCGATCCCGGCTGTTGTACACATCCTGAAACACCGCATCATAAAACTGCCGGGTGAGCCGATGCTTATACATTTTTGTTTTCAGACGGCTGTAGAATACGCTATCCCGCTGTTGCAGTACACTATCGGGCAGCGAATTTTCCTTGATCGTATTCAACGAGTTTATCAGCGCCATCGAATCCACACTCATGGGCTTAATGACTTTATCCCGGAGGGTATCGATCTGGTACAGGGTTGGCGGGGGCAACTCAGTCGTTTTCTGCTCTGTTTTTGGTGGCTGGAGGCCAGGCTGGGCCGAAACTTTACCTGCACATCCGGCAACGACCACGAGCCACACCAGAACATGGTGCAGAACAAACCGATACAATGCCGGATAAACTTTTTTCATTTCTATATAAACGACAATTAGAATACTGCCGATGCAAATAGTTTAATCGGTCATGGTGATTGCCTCAGTAGTCAAGATCATTAACCCATTAACTAATCACCAATAACGATAAACAGGTCAATCAATTAACTGCTTTTGAAGCCAATAGTCCCGCTGTCGTTCTGAACCGAATTGAAAATAATGAAAGCCGAACCGCTCGAAGCCCATCGTTTTATAAAAAGCCTGGGCCCGTTCATTACGCTCCCAAACTCCAAGCCACACCGCCCGATACCCCTGTTCTTTAGCCCAGTCGAGGCAATGCGTCAGTAACGCCCGGCCCTGTCCCTTACCTATTTGCGAGGCCAGCAGATAAATACGCTGGATTTCTATGGCAGTACGTAATTTCATGCGTCTGGGTGGCGTGTGCCTCCTTAATTTTGCGAAACCAATCGGCACACCGTCCGACGAAACCATCAAAAAGAAAGTGGAACGGGGATCGGCCAGTTCAGCTTCCAGTATGGGCTGCGTAATGGCCGACTGAATGTATTCTTCGACAAGGTCAGCCGAATTGTGCGGTGGCCCGAAAGCTTCGCGCATCGTCACCGCCGACAATTCGGTCAACAAAGCTGCGTCGGCAGGGGTAGCAGGTCGGATAGTCACAAGATGTAAACTGTATGATATAAGCTGTATGATAGCTAAAATAGCCCTGTAAGGTGATGATTTACGAATATAAGTCGAAATTTACCAGCACCATTAGAAGACAAGCCCATTGATTTACCAGGCAGCCTAACGATCTACCTCACACATCATATACCATACATCTTATATCTTTTCCTCGTGTTATCATTACGTTATCCTTTATTACTGGCCTCCGGCTCGCCCCGCCGAAAACAGCTTATGACCGATGCGGGCTTTTCGTTCACCATCGAAACACGCCCCACCGATGAGCTTTTTCCCGACACCATGCCCGTCGATGAGGTGGCCGAATACCTCGCCCGTCAGAAAGCCGAGCAGTTTCTGAACGATCCCGAAGCCCCAAACCGCATTGTCCTGTGTGCGGATACGGTTGTCATTCTGGATAACCAGATCATGAATAAACCGCAGGACGAAGCCGATGCCCGCCGTATGCTCCGACTGCTCTCCGGCCGAACGCACCGGGTGCGCACAGGTGTGGCTATTCTGGCACCCTCAATGGAAGGTAAACCTGAAATGAATTCGTTTACCGACGAAACTATCGTTCAGTTTGCACCCCTGACCGACGATGAGATCAGCTATTACATCCGGGAATGCAAACCGTTCGACAAAGCCGGGTCATATGGCGCACAGGACTTCATCGGTCTGGTAGGTATCGAGCGGCTGGAAGGCTCGTTCTATACCGTCATGGGCCTGCCCACGCACCGGGTCTACCAGGCCCTGAAAGCCTACATAAAATAGGAATAAACCTGTATGTTTGTGGCCTATTTCATCAACAACGCTATGAGGTCACATTACTACACATTTTTTCTTTTCATTATTCTGCTGGTTCCGGCCTTTGGCCAGGTCGTTACTACCCAGCCAACATTTCCCACGGCCGACGCCGAAATCACCCTTATTTTCGACCTGACGAAGTCAACCGATAGTCGGGCAAAGAGCCTGCTGGGCAAACAGGATGACGTTTATTTATGGTCGGGTGCCGGGTCGACGGCAAGCGGGAACGCGTTTGAGTACCAACCCACCGGACAAAGTGATTTTAGTAAACCCTTTGCACCGGGTAAAATGACCGCTCTGGGCGGGGATAAATGGCAGATCAAGCTCGTACCACGCACTTACTACGGTGTGCCGACCGGTACGCCCATTCGAAAACTTGGCCTATTGCTGAAAAGTGGGGACGGAAAAGCACAAACGGAAGACTTGTTCATCACCATTTACGATGCGAGTTTTAACCTGAGCCGGTTAGCACCGAGCCAAAAACAGTTTTATGTCGATGCCGATACGCCTTTGCCGGTACGCTACAAAAGCTCACAGTCGGCAACATTCAGCCTGACGCTGGATGGACAACCGACGGCCAATGCTTCCGGTACCGATTCACTAAATACCACGCTGAACACCGGCCGACAATCAGGTCTACTACGAACAGTTATTGTCCGGGCAACTTCATTAAGCGCAACGACCGGCATTACCGCCCTTGCCGACACGTTCTACTTTACCGTGAAGCCCTTGCCCGCCACAGCTGCGTTACCCGCAGGCTTACAGGATGGGATCAATTACACTGGTCCCAACAAGGCAACGCTGGTGTTATACGCACCGAAGAAAAGCTTTGTGTACCTGCTCGGCGAGTTCAACAACTGGACCCTGGACCCGGCCTACCTGATGAACCGGACACCCGACGGTACCCGCTACTGGCTCGAACTCCCCAACCTGCCCACCGGCGAAACGGCCTTCCAGTACCTAGTCGATGGAACTATCGGCGTGGCCGATCCCTACGCAGACAAGATTCTCGACCGGAACAACGATAAATTTATTCCGGCAACAACCTACCCTAATCTGAAAGCTTTTCCCGAAAAAGCACAGGGTAACACGGTTTCTGTCCTTCAGCCCGGCCAAACGCCTTACGTGTTTCAGACAACCGGTTTCCAGCGGCCCGCCGTCAACACGATGGTCATATACGAGTTGCTGGTTCGTGATTTTGTCCAGAATCGCAGCTACCAGACCCTCACCGATAGTCTGGCGTACCTGAAACGGCTCGGCATTAACACCATTGAGCTGATGCCCGTTACGGAGTTTTCGGGTAATGATTCGTGGGGATATAACCCGACGTTCTATTTCGCCCCCGACAAAGCCTACGGGACCAAGACGGCTCTCCGGCAATTTATCGACGCGGCTCACAAGCAGGGAATTGCCGTAGTACTGGACATGGTGCTGAACCAGGCCGACTACGAGTTTCCGTACGTAAAAATGTACTGGGCAGGCGATCGCCCCTCGACAGACAGCCCCTATTTTAACCAGCAGGCTACGCACCCGTACAGCGTCTTTTTCGACTTCAACCACGAGAGCCCGGATACCAAAGCCTTTGTGGATCGCGTCTGTAAATACTGGTTGCAGGAATATAGGGTAGATGGCTTTCGATTTGACCTCTCGAAGGGATTTACCCAGAAAATTTCGGGAAATGATGTAGCCGCCTGGGGAAACTACGATGCCAGCCGGATTGCGATCTGGAAACGCATTTACGACCAGATCCGCACGGTCGATCCAACGGCCTACGTCATTCTCGAACACTTCGCCGATAATGCCGAAGAAACGGAGCTGGCGAATTATGGTATGCTGCTCTGGGGAAATCATAACGGCGATTTCCGGGGGGCTGCCCGCTCCGCTCAGGGCGATTTCTCGGGCATATCGTACCAGAAACGCAACTTCCAAAAGCCAAATCTGATCGGTTACGCCGAAAGTCACGATGAAGAACGGCTCGTTTTTGATTTCCGCCAGAATGGGGCCGCCACGGGTTCGTACAGCATTAAGTCCTTGCCAACAGCCCTTGATCGGGCCAAACTAACGGCGGCTTTCCTGCTGGCAGTGCCCGGGCCAAAAATGATCTGGCAATTCGGCGAACTGGGGTACGACCTCTCCATAAACACCTGCTCCGATGGCACGACCATCAAAGACGACTGCCGAACGGCGGCTAAACCCATCCGGTGGACGTATTATCAGGACGCCGACCGGCAGAAATTGTATAAAGTATACAGTGCCCTGATTAACCTCAAAACAACGGTGCCGGCTTTTGCCACCACGGATTTTACGACCGATTTTACCGGTGTGGTGAAACGGCTAACCTTGCGCAGTGCATCAGGAACCGTTTTCCTGATTGGCAATTTCGACACCAAGGCCCAGACAGTATCGGCGGGCTTCCCATCGAACGGCAAATTGTATCATTTCTTTACCGGGCAGGAGGTGCAGCTTACCGACGCCAACCAATCGGTTACGCTGGAGCCGGGCGCGTTTCACCTGTATTCGACCACCAAACTCCCAACACCCGAAGCGGGCCTTGTCCCCTTCGCGCTGGTACCGGGTGTCGTAACGGCGGTTGAACAGGAAGCCGACAGCCAGTTGCTCATTTCGCCAAATCCCGCAGGGGAGCAGACGGTTGTGGAGATCAACAGCCGTTACCGGGGTGGCGTAGCATTCAACCTGCGCGAATCGGGTGGTCGGTCGGTCCGGTCCTGGAACGCACCCAAAACCAGCGACCGATTCCACCAGCCAATCGATCTGCAACAGCTGCCAACCGGGATTTACTACCTTCAAATTCAGCAGGGAGATCAGCACAGCATCTTGAAGGTATTGAAGCGGTAGCCGCCGTTTAGCACACGATTAAAAACGGATAACAGGTAGTAACAACCATCCTGTATACCGTGAAGCCGGGTTGAAGAACCCGGCTTCAAATAGGTTTTGAGAAACCTACCTGAGTCAGGGTTGAGAACCTGACTTCACGATTACATCAGGATGACTCCTATTTTACCTGACAGACGTATTTTACAGCGTAGCCATATCGATCACAAACCGATACCGCACATCGCCTTTCAGCATCCGTTCGTAAGCTGGTTGAATGTCCTTGATGTCGATCATCTCAATATCCGAAACAATGTTGTGTTCGGCGCAGAAATCCAGCATTTCCTGCGTTTCGGCAATACCGCCAATCGTAGAACCGGCAATGCTTTTACGGCCGGGAATCAGACTAAACGCCAGCAGGGCCGAAGGTGTTGGAGGTGCGCCCACGCAGATATGCACGCCATCCGTTTTCAACAGACTCAGGTACTGGTTGTAATCATGCTCGGCGGAAACTGTATCCAGAATAAAATCAAAATAACCGGCAATTGACTCAAGCTGGGCCGGGTCGCTGGTAACGACGAACTTGTGCGCACCGAGCTTCCGGGCGTCTTCTTCTTTCTTCGGCGACGTGCTTAAAACGGTTACCTCCGCACCAAATGCCACACCGAATTTAACGCCCATATGGCCAAGGCCACCCAGTCCCAGAACGGCCATTTTATGGCCTTTGCCTACCTTCCAGTGTTTAAGGGGCGAATAGGTCGTAATGCCCGCACAAAGCAACGGGGCCGTAGCAGCCAGATCGAGCGTTTCGGGAATATGGAGTACGAAATCTTCATTCACCACAATGGTATTGGAGTAGCCGCCGTAAGTAGGCGTTTTCCTGTCCTGTTCCAGACTGTTGTAGGTAAGTGTGTTGCCGTTGGTGCAATACTGCTCCAGACCATGCTGGCAGTTCTCACACACGCGGCACGAATCGACCATGCATCCGGTTCCGGCCAGATCACCGACTTTAAAATTCTTAACCTCACTACCGACGGCGACAACCCGACCAACGATCTCGTGTCCGGGCACCATGGGAAAAATACCCCCACCCCATTCGTCTCTGATCTGGTGAAGGTCGGAGTGGCAAACGCCACAAAAGGTAATATCGAATTGCACATCGTGCGGGCCAACATCGCGTCGGTCAAAATTCCAGGGTGCCAGTGCAGATTCTTTGGTCTGAGCGGCATAACTTTTTGTGTTAATCATACGATTTCAGTTTGCTAAGTGTGTTTTTTCTAAACGGGTTCAGCCCGCCGGGTTTCGCCATTGGCGGGAATTACGCGGTCGGCCTGTAGTTGCTTGAAAAGGTCGAAGAACGACTCATCAGTTGGCTGAAAAACCAGAAAACCAAGTTTACGACTCTTCGACATGTCGGTCATTACCTCAATAGGCCTTCCCAAATCAAGATCCGTATGCCAGGGAGACGCCACGCGGTTTAGCTTAGGCTCGACCAAGTGCTGCTTTTCGGCAATTTCCTGCCAAAGTGGGCCATCATTTGCCAGTTCGTCTTCCAATGGATGAACGGTGCCGTCGAAACCAACGGCTTCAATACCGAACCAGTCGGCAATTCGCTGCCACAGCCAGCTCCACCGGAACACATCTCCATTCACGACGTTGAACGCTTCATTCTGCGCGGCTTCGGTGGTGGAGGCCCAAATGAGGTGTTTGGCCAGCACGCGGGCGTCGGTCACATCCGACAGGCCTTGCCACTGGGCTTTGGACCCCGGCCACCGAAAAGGTCGCCCGCTGGCCTGGCACAGGGTAGCATAAGCGGCCAGGGTGCTTCCCATATTCATCATATTCCCCACGGCTTTCCCGATAACGGTATGCGGCCGGTGGATACTCCAGGTGAATCCATCCCGGGCGGCAGCAGCATACACTTCATCCTCCTGGGCGTAGTAAAAGTTCTCGATGTCAAGGCGCGGGTGCTCTTCCCGTAAGGGAGTTTCCGGCAAAAAACCATCCTTGGCGTAGGCATCGAATGGCCCGAGATAGTGTTTAAGCCCCGTCACCAGCGCAACATGTTGGACCGATTTTTTGGGGGCCAGAACATTAAGCAGATTGCGGACCATGGCCCCATTTACCCGGATATTTTCGGCTTCTGTCTCGTTCCGCATCCAGCTCGTAAAGAACACGTGAGTGGGCTCGATTGTCGACAGCGCCGTTTGCAGGCTATCCGGACTCATCAGATCGGCAGCTACGGGCTGCAAATTGGCTAGTTCGGCATTGGGATTACGGGCCAATCCGTAGGTTAGCCACCCCTGGTTAATTAATTCGTGAGCAAGATTGCTGCCGGTAATTCCACTGGCACCAACAACTAAGGCAATTTTACGTGTACGCATACATTTGTCTGGTCTTGTCAACGCGTAGGTAGTGCTATCCGGCGTGATTGACTACAGACTAAACGGTGCTCACGCAGACAAGTTTTTTTCAGGCCGGTCTTTGTGTGAACCGATGTGCGATTTCTTAGCCGTACACTTACCCAAACCAGACCGCTTATGCCTTTGTACTCCGTTAGTTACCAGCAGCCTCCTGAACCAGCTTTTCCCGAACTTTAAATTCTTCCAGATCAACAAAAGAGAGGTATTTCCGGATTAGTTCTTCGTCAAACTCCATGCTGTGATTCATCTCGATCAGCGTATTTCGCTGCTGCTGCAACAGGTTCAGGTAGGTGCGTTGGTAGTCTATCATAGCGTTGGCACGGGTGTTATTCGTTTCGTTTAACTCCTTGTTGAGCAGGCGCAGATCAATGTTTAGCCGTTCGCGCAGGTTGGCGATGTGTTCATTGGTCAACTGGTTTTTTTCCAGAAAAGCAAGGGAGGTTTGGGTAATGGCTTTTTGGATGAGCAACTCCTGCTGTTGTTCCGGAATAGCGTTTACCATGCCCTTGAACTCCACTTTTTTAATTAACAAAGGCAATGTTAACCCCTGAAAAACCAGCGTGACCAGTATGACAATGAAGGTGATGAACAAAATCAGGTTACGATACGGGAAAGGCTGACCGGCTCCAATCAGCAAAGGAATTGACAGGGCCGCGGCCAGCGAAACCACACCGCGCATACCCGCCCAGCCTAAAATGAGGGGGCCGCGCCAGTCGGGATTCGGGTCGGCCACCGTGATGAACCGGCTGGCGAAGCGGGTGAAAAGGGCCGCGCCATACGTACAGAGCAACCGGCTTATCATCAGCACTCCCGAGATCGCCAGCCCATACCCAATGGCGCTGCTGATACTAACCGAGCCAAGCTGCGCAACAACGGGCGGCAGTTGAAGACCAATGAGCAGAAAGACCAGCCCATTCATGACGAACACAATGTTAGTCCACACATTTACGCCCTGTATCCGGCTCTGATAGGTCAGCATACTTTGCCGCTTGTTGGACAGGAGCAGCCCCCCACTCACGACCGCCAGTACACCCGAATAGTGAAGATGCTCGGCCCCGTAATACATGCAATAAGGCGTTACCAGCGTAAGTACGATTTCGATACTGGGCGTAGTTGGTAACCAACGGATGATGGCGTAGAAGATGACGCCGATCAGCAGTCCAACGCCTATGCCCATAAACACCACCAGACCAAAGCTGGTGGCGGCTTCCTGAAAGCGAAAATGCCCCGTTATAACGGCCGCCAGTGCAAACCGAAACACGATCAGGGACGACGCGTCGTTCAGTAAACTTTCGCCCTCGGCAATGCTCACCAGCGACTTGGGTACGTTGACCTGCCGCATAATGGTTGTTGCCGAAATGGCATCGGGTGGCGAGATGATGCCGCCCAGCAGGAACCCCAGCGCCAGCGTAAAGCCCGGAATAAGGGCTTGCGATACCAGGGCAATGACGCAGGAGGTGAGGATAACGATGGGAAAGGCAAAGCTGGTGATGACCCGTCGCCATTTCCAGAATTCTTTCCAGGACGTTTGCCAGGATGCTTCGAACAACAGAGGAGGCAGGAAAATAAAGAAAACCAGGTCCGGATCGATGATGATCGAAGAGAACTCATCCGTAAAGCTGAGCGCCAGCCCACCCAGCACCAGCACAATCGGATAGGCCAGCCGGAGCTTATTGGCCAGCATGACCAACCCCAGAATAATCAGGATAAGAAAGATGTATTCTATAAACAATCCTTGCATAGTGAAGATACCTGATAAAGAACGAAAGCCCGGAAGTGGGCTTTCGAAAGGTCGCATTACCGTATGTACTATCCAAGGATAAACGCCTTATCATATCCAGAGGTCGTTTAAAACGTACTGAGCTGGAAACGCAGCAGGGTTTCGGAATGCTGGCACGAGCAAATGCTCGCGCCAGCCTAGGCATTAGTTTAGTTCGACGTAGCCGCCAGCACCCGAACGGGGCCCATCAGGCCCGACGGCAGCAAGGGCGAATTGGCGCGGTAGAACGGGATGGTCGTAAACGTAATTTTGTTGGTCACGCCCGGCTGTGCATCGCCCACCAACCGATTTACCCAGAGGTTCGTTACCTTGATCTGCACCGTGTTGGCACCGGCTTTCAGTGCGTCGGTGATGGGCAGGCGGAAGGGTTTCTTCCAGACAATTCCCATGTTTTTGCCGTTCACAATCACTTCGGCCAGGTTCTTTACGTCGCCCAGATCGAGGATGTACGAAGCTCCTTTAGTTACCATTGGTAGCTCAATTGAATTGACGTAGGTAGCCGTACCCGAGAAGTACTTGATCCCGGCATCGGTATTGTCAGTCCACGACGCCAGCTTAGCCAACGTAGTGCCCCCTTGCGGAGCGCCACGACCTTCCTGAAAGCTTACCGTCCAGGCACCATCCAGCCGCGCCACCGCCGACTCCGTAACGGATGGTTTTGTGTAAGCCATTACAGGAGCCTTATCGCCGAACACAATGAAATAGGCATCCCACGACTCGAACCGAAGCGGAATGATCGTTCGTCCATCTTTTATCTGATACGAAACCGTTTCCGTTTTGCCCGTTTGCGGATTCCACAACTGGGGCACTTTACCCGTTACCCGGAAGCTGATCTGCGCTTCGTTCGTCTTGTCGCTCCGGTTATTGAGCCAGTAGATGTCCTGCCCGGCCGTTTGGCGATGGACGTAGAGGATTTCGGCAGAAGCCCCCGATATGGCCACATCTCTGGCAACACCCATCTCGCTCAATACGGCGTCAATCGGTTTGGTCGACACGGTTGGCTGGCTCCATATCTGATTGACCAGGGTGGTAAACTCGGCAGGGTTATCGCTCAGGCTTGGCGACCGCTCAGGTTTGGCACCCGTAACATGCATACCGGCTTTCACCAGTTCGCCCAGTTTTTTCAGCGTCGGCAGGGTCATGTAACGCGCCGATGCATCCAGTACCAGCAGGTGGTACGGCTGGCCGCTCTTCGCCACGATCTTCCCGCCCGCTACATGTATGGCCGTTTTGAGTGCCGTTGCATTCACAAAATCATATTCATAGCCCGCCGGGAAGTCAGGCAGTTTGGTAGCGCAAAGCTGGGTGATGTTGTTATTCTCTCCGTAATAGTACAACACATCGACAACCGGTTTGCCCTGCTGCAGCAGGTAGCAGCTCCGGGCCAGGTAGCCGGTCCAGGCTTTGGCCTGTTCGGCCCAGGTTTCATGACGGGTAAAATACTGGCCGAATGGCCCCAGCGAAAAACCGGGTATTTTATCGTCCAGCGGCTGGTGAACGGACGTATGCACGACAAAACGGTTCAGGCCCGAGGCCATTTCCAGATCGGCGGTGCGCTTCAGTTTCTCGGGGTGGAAACTGAACGCGTTGCCCACCGATGTCATCGACTCGGCCGCCACCAGATTCTGCCCGTAAATATGCGCCACCGACGCCGACTCGCGAATATCGGCCTGGCTACGGGGTTCTTCGTTGCTGCCCTGACCCAGACTTCCGGGGGTCCACATAGCCGACATCGGAATATCGGCGTTCCGCTTCACATCCATGCCATCGGCCAGATAGATCCGTTTGTTTTCGTGCGACTCTGTGTAGCGTTTCATACCCCGTTGGTGCAGGGCGTCGCCAATGACATCGTAATGGTTATCGGAAATCAGTTCGCCAATGGTCCGGCGGTAGTCCCACAGAAATCTCTCACTTGCTTCGGCGCTTTTCACCACGCGACCTGCCAGCACCGGAAGCCAGGGGGTAAGGCTGTAGCCGCGCCGTTTGGCAAACTCGTCGGGCATGGCTTTGGTCCAGGTCATGGCGCCGGCTTCGTAGCTGTCGAGCACCATGTATTCCAGTCCCTGCTTACCCAGCAGGCCACCCGTTGCATCCTTGTACATATCGAGGTAGGTATCGATATATTTCCGAACGGCCACCTTATCCAGTTTGTCAACTTCCAGCCCCGTTGCTTCGGGCGATGCGGGGTGATTTTGCCGACCCGTGAGTGAATAACCCATTCGCATAACGACCCAGGTACCGGCCGGAGCGGTCCAGTTCAGGCTGCCATCGGGATTCATTTTACCCGTCAAATCCACCACGTCCTCCATTGGAATGGCATCCGCAGACGTTGATGCGGCAGGTAGTTTATCTTCCCACCAAGGGCTGAACCCGGCTTTTTCTTCAACCTTGTCGATACGGTCGGTGTTGTGCAATATCAGTTCAGCCACATTGACTCCCTCCGGTTTCCCCGGCTTGTCCTCTCCGCCCATCAAAGCAGCAAAACGATTTCCGGCGGGGGGTAAGGTTTTGAAGGTAACCCGGAAATATCTAGCCGTTGTAGGTGAAAAACTGAGCGTAGTCTGCGCTACGGTACTGCCCGGAATGACGCTAACCTCCCGGAAATTAACGCCGTCGTCGCTCACTTTTAACGCCCGGTTGTTAGGGGAACCCTCAAATTCGGCCAAGACTCCCCCACTGGCCGCTCCCACAATGGAGAGTGCTTTGAACATCTGCGGCCGGTCGAACTCGTACTGAATCCACATCTCCTGACCAACCTCCATAGGTGGCAGGGTTTTGGCATTGGTCAGGTCGCCATCGGTCAGGTCGCTTAGACTAAAGGAGCCTCCGCTGGACGTAACTTTAGGGTTAAGCGCCGACAGAAGTGTTTCACTTTCAGGGACACGATAGGCAATTACGGCCGCATCCTGATAGAAGGTGGGCAATACCCCGACTGTCCCGCCGAACCCTCCACCTCCGGCGGGCAGGGGTATGTGCTGAAAATTACCCGTTGTAGCTGCTGGCTGGGGTAGTTTCCCGACAAATGCGTTGCCGCCCGCTACCCGCGTTTCTGTCCAGACGTATTTCTTCATGGCATCGCCGGGGGGCACCCACGGACCACCCGTCACGCTCCAACCCGGCGAACCGGCAATGGCCATTTCGAGCTGCAGTTTCCTGGCCAGTTCGGTTGTGAACTTAAAGGCATCTTTCCACTCGGGCGTCATGAACACCAGCTTTTTAGGCACCACGTTGGGCGTCATCAGGCTGGCGTCGAAGTTCTGAAACCCGCCAATACCCACGCGCTTCATCCATTCGAGATCTTTCTGAATACCTTCTTTGGTGATATTGCCATTCATCCAGTGCCACCAGACACGCGGTTTAGCGGCAGCGGGGGGCGTAATAAACTGCTGCTGGAGTGCGGCATCGCCACCTGTTGCCGGTAGATTTTGTTTTTTCGTCTGACCAAAACTGGTCTGAATAATAAGCGGTAAGGTTAGGCAAAGAGAGGCAAGGTGCTTCATGAACAGAGCGGTTTATAGGATAATTTATAGCAAATTTAGCACAATAATCACACTGCACTTTCCTACACATACCCACCACTTCCCTAACCCGCCAATTGCTGACGCCATTTTCGAGCGGCATGGAGGTAAGCACTCGAAGCCGAATAACCCAGCAAATAAGCAATGTCCTGCGTTCCTAATGTTCGGCCCCGTTCCAGATGAGTCGCCATCTGGCGTTTGATGTCGTCCGCAATGGACCGGAACGAAGTGCCCTCCTCAGTCAGCTTGCGCTGAAAGGTTCGGTGACTCATGGCAAACTGACTCACCACCTCATCCAGACACGGTAACTCGGGCGAACAGAGATTGAGGATCATGGTGCGGACCTGATCGGCAAACGGGCTGCGCCGGATCGGAGACTGACCCAGCAATTGCAGAAAAACAGGCAATAACACGTCCAGATTCTTAAGCCGCCGACGATTGATCGAACCACCAACCAACCGCAGTTCTACCAACAGTCGGTGAGCATCAGATGATGTAACAGCGCTTGCACAGAGCCGTCGGTACTCATCCAACTGGCGATACGGCAACTCTACGCCAGCAATGTCGCCTTCGATCATCAGACCGATTTCCCGATACATGAGGAACAGTACCGAGTCGAGTACCTGATTTTTCACAGGATTCTGGAGTTGGGGACTTTGCAGCTCAATGATCAGGTGGTCCTGATGCTGCGTCGTTACCAGATTAACCACGGGAAAGGTGCTTGCCAGATAGTCGGCCAGTAAACCTAAGGCCTGCTCAATGCTGGAAGCCGCCAGCGAGATTTGATAGACCAGCCCCAGCGCCCGTAAATTCAGGTAGTAACCATAATGCAGACCCAGGAATGGGTCCCGGCCATGATCGAGCATACACGCCCAAAGCCTGGTATAATCTGCCAGACTTACCCAGCCCTGTTCATCCGTCAAATCAGCTTCAGGAACATCCAGTTGGCTCAGGAGAAGCCGCCTGTCTAAACCTTTGCAGACGGCATAGTCAAGAAGGTTGATGAGGTGCTGGCTGGAGAGGGTATTACGCATCGGGGCGGGGTCGTTGAGTTGACGCAAAATAGCCAAAATTTGGCGCAAAATATCAATTCAACCTCGTTTCGGAACCCGATTTTTGTCCTGTTCAATATTAAAAAAATCAGTTCATCAAAAACCATTTCCGTCATGAAATCGCTGCAAACTGTTTTGATCATCAATGCTGTTAGTTCGGGAGCAACCGGCCTTTTGTTATTGGCATTCACTAACCCAATCGCCCAGCTTTTCGGGCAATCCTCGACGGGTGTTTTCACCGAAGTGGGCATTTTTCTGGTCGCCTTCGCCGGGTTTGTCTTTTATCAGAGCCGCCGGAATAGCCTGTCGGTGAGTGCCGTTCGATCCATCGTTGCTCTGGATTTGCTGTGGGTGGTGGCCAGTGTTATTCTGTTGGTATGGCCCTCGGTGGAGTTGACCGGATTGGGACAGGCCGCCATTGCCGCTGTTGCCCTATGGGTAGCCCTGATGGCGTATCTTCAGACGAATGGATTGAAGAAGCTAACGACTTAGAAAATCCGGAGTACCGACCGACCGTCGATGCGTCAGGCCGGTCGGTACTCCATCTTATAACAGCTTGTCGGGTGTAATCGGCAACTCCCGAACCCGCTTTCCGGTGGCATTGAAGATAGCGTTGGCAACAGCGGCTGCTACGCCAACAATGCCTACTTCGCCAATCCCTTTTACGCCGAGTGTGTTGGCTTTCTGATCGTCTTCACGAATAAAAATAGCTTCCATATCGCCAATGTCGAGGTTGGCCGGGACGTGGTAATCGGCGAAGGAGCGGGTAACGAAGTTGCCCCAGCGGGGATCGAGAACAGATTCCTCTGTCAGCGCCATACCGATGCCCCAGATGTTGCCGCCAATGATCTGCGAACGGGCTGTTTTGGGGTTCAGGATGGTGCCGGCACCCGTCACCGCCAGAAACCGGTTTACCCGCACCATGCCCGTAAACCGGTTCACAGCTACCTCCGCAAAATTGGCATTGAAGCTGTGCGCAGAATAGTCCTCGGCGCTCTCCAGCGGTTTGGCATCGATACGGGTCTGAAAATCGGTTAATTTTTCGGACAGCATCAGTTGTGAGGCCGTTGGGCGGGCGAAAAACTGCTTGCCGGAACGCGTTAGTAGTTCATCCGTAATTTTCTGGCAGGCGTCGTTCACGGCGTTGGCATAGCTGGACGCACCTACCGAACCCACCGACCCGGCGGCTGGCGGGAGGTCAGAATCGCCAATGACCACCTTGACGTTACGAAGGGGCAGACCGAGGGCATCGGCGGCCGTTTGCGTCAGGATCGTGTAGGTACCGGTCCCGAGGTCGGCAGCGGCCAGCTCAACCGTGGCCATCACGTCGTTAGCGGTGCGTTTCAGCTTCACGATAGCCGACGTAGGGCGTTGATGGGCGGGGTACGTGCCGGATGCAACACCGTAGCCAATCAGGTAATTGCCCTGTTGATTCTGGCGCGGTTCGGCTTTTCGTTTTTCCCAGCCGAAGGCCTTGGCCCCCACTTGTAAACAGTCGACCGCTTTCCGCGACGACCAGGGTTTACCGTTGGACGGATCGCGTTCCGGCTCGTTTTTGATGCGCAGCTCTATCGGGTCCATCTTCAGCGCGTAGGCCAGTTCATCCATCGCCGATTCGAGGGCGAAACTGCCGGTCGATTTGCCAGGGCCACGTGTGTAGGTCGGCAAAATCACGTTCATGGGCACCGCCCGATACGTTATGAGCGAGTTCGGTACGGCGTACATGACTTTCGAGCAATCGCCACAGGGCTCGACGAACTCTTCTTTTATGGCACCATGCGTCGTGATTTCGTGCGCCAGAGCCGTCAGCTTCCCGTCTTTGGTAGCGGCCAGACTCACTTTCTGGTGATTACGCTGGCGTAATCCCACTGAGTTCACCATCTGCTGACGGGTCAGTGCCAGCTTTACGGGGCGGTTCACCGCCTTAGCGGCCACCGCCGTTAATACCAGATTAGCCCACTGGCCACCTTTCGAGCCAAACCCTCCCCCAATGTAAGGCGTAATGATACGCACCTGCTCCGGTTTGATATTCAACGTATTGGCCGCAGCACTTTGCGCCCCGTTAACGATCTGCGAACTGTTATAGAGCGTTACACGATCCCCGTTCCATTCGGCAATGGTGGCGTGGGGTTCCAGCGGATGGTGGTGCTCGATGGGCGTTTCGTACACTTCCTCGACTTTGTACTCGGCATCACGAAGCGCGGCTTTGGCATCGCCCCGTTTGGCATCCGCTTTTTCTTTATCCTTGGGAAGTGTTGCCCCTTTGGCCAGTTTCTCGAAATCGACTTTCGGCTCCTTCTTATCGTAGGTAACGTTGATCAGGTGCGTGGCATGGCGGGCCTGCTCGAAGGTTTCAGCTACGACCAGACCAATATGCTGTCCGTAAAACTCGATCTCGGGGCTTTGCAGCAACGCACCTCCGCGAATTCCCCCGTTTACATTGAGCTTTGGGGCATTGGTATGGGTGATAACCGCCAGCACACCGGGCGCTTTTTCGGCCGCAGTGGTGTCGATGGTTCGAATCGTTCCGGCGGCAATTGTGCTTTTGAACAGCACGGCATAGGCCAGGTTCTTGACCGGAAAATCGGTCGAGTAAGTCGCTTTGCCCGTCACCTTGGCGATCCCGTCGATACGGCTGATGGGTGTGCCGGTCAGTTTGTTTTTGTCTTGCATGGAAGTAGTGACGTTGAGATCAGGCTTTACCACCGTTCATGGCCATTTGCAGTGCCAGCACAATGCTGCGGCTGCCCAGTTCTACTTTGAATTTATTATGCTCCAGCGGTTTTGCATCGGCCATTTCAGCGTCGGCGGCCCGCTTAAAATTCTCGGCTGTCGCTTCTTTACCGGCCAAAAACTGCTCTGCTTTTAGTGCCCGCCAAGGTTTGTGCGCTACGCCACCCATCGCAATTCGTGCCTGTATGATTTTATTGCCCGACCCGCCGGACCGATCCATCTCCAGACCAGCAGCTACGGAAATGAGCGCAAAAGCGTACGACGCCCGATCGCGCACTTTGAGATAGTACGATTTGTCGGCAAACTTGTTGGGGGGCAGCTCAATGGCCGTAATTAGTTCGCCATGCGCCAGGTTCGTGTCCCGTTCGGGGGTATCGCCGGGTAGCCGGTGAAATTCCGCAAAGGGTATGCTCCGTTCCTGACCACCGGCGTTTTTAATTTTTACGACGGCGTCCAGTGCTGCCAGCGCAATCGCCATATCGGATGGGTACACCGCTACGCATTTCTCGGACCATCCGAAGATGGCGTGCAGCCGATTGACGCCTTCCAGTGCCCCACACCCACTGCCCGGCTCGCGTTTGTTGCAGGGCATCGATACCTCGTAAAAGTACGGGCAGCGCGTGCGTTGCAGCAGGTTACCGCCATTGGTTGCCATGTTCCGAATCTGGCCCGACGCGCCCGCCAGAATAGCCTGGGCCAGGAGCGGGTAGTTTTGGCGGATCATTGGGTGATTGGCGGCATCGGTGTTTTTGCCCAGCCCCCCAATAGACAGGCCTCCTTTGGCAGACCCGGCGGCAATGGGTTTGATCTCCGTCAGGCGCAGGCCCGAAATATCAACAATAGCACTGGGGCGCTCAACATCTTCCTTCATCAGGTCGATCAGGTTGGTGCCCCCCGCCAGGAATTTTGCACTCGGGTTTCCTGCCAGTTCCTTCGTGGCTGACGCAGGATCGTTGGCCCGGCTGTAGGTGAATGGTCTCATGATGTAGTAACTGGTTAGGCAGAGAACCGAAACGTCTGTTCAACGGGCTTTCCGCTGTGAACCTCCTGAATGGCAGCGACAATATTAGGATAGGCACCGCATCGGCACAGGTTCCCGGACATCCGCTCCCTAATTTCCTCGGTCGACAGTTGAACCGGGCTTGTTTTTTTGCGTACGTTCTCGGTGACGTAGCTGGCATCGCCCCGCTTCGCTTCATCCATCAAAGCCACCGCCGAACATATCTGGCCGGGTGTACAGAAGCCGCATTGAAAGCCATCGTGTTTTAAAAACGCTTCCTGCATCGGATGTAACACAGTGCCCTTCGCGAGACCTTCAATCGTTTTCACGCTTTTTCCTTCGCAGCTGGCCGCCAGGGTCAGGCAGGACAACACCCGCTGTCCATCGACAATAACCGTACAGGCACCGCACTGGCCGTGGTCGCAGCCTTTTTTGGAGCCTGTCAGCTCCAGCCGCTCGCGCAGTGTATCCAGCAGGGTCATTCGGGAATCGACCAGCAGTTTACGAGCCGCTCCGTTTACATTTAGCGATACGTTAACGCCATTTTCGATCGTTGCCGACGATAGTTCCGCAGCCGCCGGTACGTTGAGTGGCCGGGTAAACAGTTGCTCGGCAACGGCAGACTGAGCCGCCAGGATGCCCCCGCCAGCCAGGGTTACGAGCTTCAAAAAATGACGCCGGTTGACGCCCGTATCAAGAATCTCGTCCAGATCTTCCGGCATTAGATCTTCGAACAGTTTCTTTTCGTCGTCCGACAGGTCGGGGATTTCGTTCACGTCCATTGTGCAGTTCGTTGTGGCTCTATTCGCTTAGCGCTGTTTAGCCAGGAAGGGTGCTTTTCACGGTTCAGTTTCACGTAAACGTTCTGTACCCTTTATTGTTATGATTATCGTCTGGCTCCTTCAGCCCGCCCGGTACCGTCCTATTGTCTTTGCTTCTGGATTAGCTCCATCAGTAAAAGTAGCTTAACCTCTTCAAGCAAATCTTCTTCTAACTTTGGCTTATCTAGTATGCTCTATTACACACAAATCGTTTTTATAAAGGAAGGCCAGGAAGCCGTCTTTCATGCGTTTGAAGATCAGGTGTTACCCCTGCTCGAACGGCACAAGGGCACATTACTTTACCGGGTCCGCCCCGAGGCCGCTTCTGTTCTGACAACAACATTGGGCCATCCTTATGAAATCCACCTGGTCAGCTTTCAGGACCGAACTGACTTTGAGTCCTATCGGGATGATCCGGAGCGACAACAACACATGACGTTGAAGGACAAATCGGTTGAGCGTATTATGCTCATAGAGGGCAAGCTGCTGTAGCCTGACCCATAACCTCATGGCTATCGCTTTGCCATGTTGCTATTTATTTACGCAGAGTTGGGTAAAAGCCGGGGTCTGTTCACACGAAGTTGGGTAAAATAATCCCGCCTTTCTTGAAAGCATACCGATAGCAGTACCGCTAAGAATCTGTCTACCAACTACCTATAAGACCGACCCATTTCTGGCACGATTTAGGCAGTATTAAACTCGAACGGACGCCTATCTTCAGGTATTCGCTGCTCTTCGTAGTGGCCCGGCTATAGATCGCCTTCCGTTTCGCTCAACGTTACGACAAACTGAAAAATATTGAAAGCCCGGTATTGAACCGGGCTTTCGCTTTATACAAACAACGCAGTTATTTAAAGATATCGTTAGATACGAAATGGGGCTGCCCGTTTGGGGTCAATTGAACTTTATTACCTAATAGGTATGCACAATCCCCTGCCTGAGCGCAACGTCGTAGGCTTCCTTCTCGAATTGATATAAATACGGAGATCGGTGAGGACCAATAGACCGCTGTTCGTCCAGCTTTCTGATTAATCCGAGGGTCAGGAGCTTTTTGGAGAAGTTGCGCGGATCCAGTTCTTTCCCCAAAATAGTCTCGTACAGCCGGTGTATTTCGGGGAGCGTGAATTTTTCGGGAAGCAGATTGTAGCCAATCGGCTGGTGATAAATCTGCTGCCGAAGCGTTGTCAGCGCCTTTTCTACCACATCATTATGGTCGAATAACAGGTCGGGAATGTTACTTACATCACACCACTGGTGGGCGTCGGTAAAAAAGTCGCTCGTTACGGTAACTTTCGAGTAGTCGACCAGGGCAAAATAACCGATCGACAAGGTTCGTTCGAAGAGCCAGTTACCTTCCTCAACGTCGGCGGCAAGGTCAAACTTTTCGGTAAACTCGCGAATACTGCGCTCGGTGAGCCGATACGGAGAATCACCAAAGACGTAAAACTGCTGAAGGAATAAATCGTCAAGGCCCGTACGCTCCCGAACAATACGATTGGCTGCCTGACCCAGCGGCTCTCTCCGCTGAATAAAACCACCCGGTAATCCCCAGCCATTGTAGCCTACCCAGTTCAGAAGTAAAATTTTCAGTTGCTGATCGTGATACCCAAAAATAACCGAGTCGATGCTAATGTGTGGCAAATAGTGCTGGTGGCCGTTTTTGACAAAGTCTGTTACTTCTTCTCGCGAAATCATACGGCAAAGATAAAAAAATCTATTCTGTATATTTTACAGAATAAAATAATTGGCTTACCTTTAATCCGTAAATCTTACATTTTTGAGAAAAGGTAAGATTTTACCTCGAATAATACAATACAAAGTTGACTCAATTTTTTGAATCAGTAGTCAACGACCAAGCTTTTGATGAAAAGTACAAACCCTAAAATTTCACGTTTAAATCAAGTTCAACAATGAAAAAAGTAAGTCTATTTCTGTTCGTTTTTCTCCTCGGCATTTGCGTAAAAGGGTATTCTCAGGCCGCTGCACCCGCAGACTTTTTCGCGGGTAAGTGGGAGATCACAATCACGGGTACGCCGGACGGTGATGCTAAAATGGTCACGGAGCTGGTTCGCAAAGACGGTAAGCTAACGGGTGAAATGAAAGACCCGACGGGAAAGCGAACGGAGGTCACGCCAATTACGAAAGTTGAGGAAGGAACCGACAAAATGACGATCTACATTGATACGGCACAGGCGGGCGAAATCCCCATTGAATTGAAAAAGGTAGACGACGACCATTTGAAAGGGCAACTCATGAGTATGTTCGACACCACGGCATTGCGCATCAAATAGGAATTTGTTAAGTCAGTCATGAACACAAGGTCGCGGCCGGGGAAAATCGCCGGCATACCTTCACTTGCCTGATTCCGAAATAATACACAGTCTTCAAAGACAGGTTAAATAGATTTGTAGCGCGGCTTCCCGGCCGCGCTACACGTTTATTAGGAGGCTATGGGCTTCTCCCCTTTTTCCATTGGATCGACGGCAAACTTACCGGCAAGCCCATTGTCGATTGCCCATAGCTACTCGATCCTGAGCCAGCTTACAGCCCTGCTGGTGGCACACCGGGGCGTCATATCCGTATACCAACAGGAGAGTATGGTAGTCAAAAGTTAACGCTATATCGCTACCAGCGGCCATTCGGAGCAGGTAGTCCGGGTCATGGATCCGGGTAACGTAACAGGTGTTCGTATGGCAGCTAAATCAGCTATGGAACGAACTTGTTACCCTATCCGGATTTTACTTTCACTATTCGCTTATCTAATTTACATAAAAATTATGCAACCGATTGCAAATTAAAATGTTATTATCATATTTGCACTAAGATAAGTATTTTTAGTATCAATCAGAGATGGGACTATAGAGGTCCTAATCAATCTTCCTATCGTTTACAGCCACCGTTTCTAACTTCCGCTGATTCTGGTACGAGGGATGAATCAAGAATATATAAGCCCAATTTATTGGTGAACCGGCTGTGTTTACTCGCTTAATCAACATACTATCAACACATAAACCAACCTTTTTTCCACCCTCTATCGTCGCACCAAGCCTATGCCCAAAAACGTATCCTTATAAAAAAAGTCAGTGATGGGCCAACATCACTGACTTACAAACACATCCCTATTTCTCCTGCGAAAAACATCCGAAATCGGATGAGGGGATTCTTTTGCCGTTTTCAAACCGACAAACAGTCAAAATTATGTCAAAACAACTACAGTTGCGTAGCTTACTACGTACTTTTTTGCGCCATGGGTTCTACCAATTTGTGCTCATTGCGGCCTTTACAACAATAGCTTTTACGCATAGCGCACTGGCCGACCAGCCAGTTTCGGGTACCGTTCTTGACGAGCGAGGAACGCCACTGGTTGGGGTTAACGTTCAAATCAGAGGAACAACGAGAGGCACTGCCAGTGATGCAGGTGGCAACTACCGGATTGACGTACCCAACGGAAATACGATCCTGGTTTTCAGCTACATCGGCTATAAAAAGCAAGAGATAACAGTCAATAACAAGTCGATCATCAACGTATCGATGGAGGCCGATGCCGGTGCGCTGGAAGAGGTCGTTGTGGTTGGTTATGGTACGCAAAAGCGCTCTTCTCTAACAGGAGCCGTTTCGACCGTAACGCCCAAAGAACTTACGGCTTTACCTGTACCAAACGTAGCGGCTGCCTTACAAGGTCGGGTGCCGGGCGTATCCGTTGTTAATAACGGTGGACCGGGTGCCGCTCCTATCGTACAGATCCGGGGGATTGGCTCAATCAACTACGCATCCGGCCCCCTGTATGTTATCGACGGTGTACCCACCGGCGACCTTAACAGCTTCAATACCAATGACATCGAATCGTTGGAAGTCCTGAAAGACGCCAGCTCGGCCGCTATTTATGGATCAAGAGCCTCGAACGGTGTTATCCTGATTACGACAAAAAAGGGCGGACGGGACAGCAAAATTCGCGTTACACTGGATTCGTACGTGGGTACGCAAAGTGCCTGGCGTAAAGTGGATGTGCTCGATCGGGACCAATATGTCCAATACGCCAGAGCCCTCACAACCAATGCCGGTATTCCCGTTCCAGGTCGGCTAAATGACCTGAACCAGCCTGTGTATGCCGGTGCCACACAAACGTTTGCCCAGACCCAGACCAACTGGCAGAACGAGCTTTTCCGCAATGCGCCTATTGCGCAGCACCAGATTTCCCTGTCCGGCGGTAATAGTGCTTCCCGCTTCTTTGCATCGGGCAGCTATTTCAAACAGGATGGTATCATGCGGGGTACCGATTTTGAGCGGGGTTCCTTACGGCTTAACTCCGACCATCAGGTGTACAAGTTTTTATCTATTGGCCAGACCCTGACGGCCGCGTATAGCAACCAGCGTTCCGAGCCATCGGCAGATCGTTCGCAGTTGATGCACGCCATTCGGATGATGCCTTACTGGCCTACCTCGGACCCAACCAAAGTGGGTGGCTTCAGTGCTCCTACGGCGTTGGACGGTTCTGACCCGGAAAACCCGCTCCGTGCCCTGACAATGGACATAAGCCGGACCAAATTCCTGAAGGCGTTTGCTACCGTTTATGCGGATATTAAATTGACCAGCTACCTGAAATACCGCTTTAACTATGGTGTCGATCTAGGCTTCAGTAACGGCAGTACTTTCAACCCTATTTATAATGACGGATACGGTCAGCGGGCTTCGGCTACGGTTTCGCAGTCACGTAATACGAACATCTCTCAGGTAATCACCAATCAGTTGTCGTTCGATAAAACGTTTGGCAAACATAACCTGAGTGCCCTGGCCGTTGCCGAAACCCAAAAAATACTGGGCACCGGCCTGAATGGCTCCGGTAACCGACCCAATAACGACCTCGACGTCATTCAGGGCGTTAGCAACCCGGCTATTACCAGCACCCGCAGTGAAATCAACCTGATTTCGTATGTAGGCCGTATCAACTACGACTATGCCGGCAAATACCTGCTGAGCGCGTCGATTCGCCGGGATGGCTCTTCGTTGTTCGCTCCCGGCAACAAATGGGGTAACTTCCCTTCGGCTTCTGTCGGCTGGCGGATTAATCAGGAGAATTTCATGAAAGACATGAACCAACTCTCCGAATTGAAACTACGGGCCAGCTACGGTCGTACCGGCTTCAATGGCATTAACAACTACGCCTGGCAGTCGCTGGTACAGGCCGATGCAACGGCTTATCCTTTTGGCAGTGCCAACAGCTTAGGTTCGTATTTCAATGCCCTGGGCAATACCGAGCTGAAGTGGGAAACGACCGACATGGTTAACGTAGGCGTTGATGTGGGTCTGTTCAATAACAAGGTCACGTTTACGGGCGAAGTTTACAACCGGTTTACCGACGGCCTTATTCTGGGCGTCCCCATCCCAAACTCAATTGGTTACTCGGCTGCGCCCGTTGCCAATATCGGCAGTATGAAAAACTGGGGCTATGAATTCCAGGCAGGCTATAACATCGCCAAAGGTGATTTCCGGGGGAATGTATCGGCCAACGTCGGTATTACCCGCAACCGGGTGCTTAGCCTGGCTACTCCAACGGCTTCGATCTATGCCGGACAGAATGCCGATTACGGTGGATTTGACATTACCAAGACCGAAGTCGGTCAGCCAATTCAGTCGTTCTACGGCTGGCAGGTGGATGGCATTTTCCAGAATCAATCGGAGATCAATACGGCCAACGCCATCGATGGCAATGACAAGACGCTTTACCAGGACAAAGCGGCTCCCGGCGATATCCGGTTCAAAGACCTTAACGGCGATGGTAAAATTGACGCCAACGACCGGACTTATCTGGGAAGCTACCTGCCGAAATTCAACTACGGGGCCAATTTCACGGGTACGTACAAGAATTTTGACTTTACGCTGTATATCCAGGGCGTTCAGGGCAACAAGATTTATAACGGTACGAAAGTCGTTACACAGGGGATGCTGCGCCTGTTCAATGCGGGCACCGACGTGCTAAACGCCTGGACACCAACGAATACCAACACCAACATTCCGCGCGCCGTGAGTGGTGACCCCAACAACAACAGCCGGACTTCAGACCGCTTCATTGAAGATGGTTCTTATCTGCGGCTCAAAAACCTGACCATCGGGTATTCTATTCCGGGTACAGCACTCAGCAGCCTCACGAAGGGTACGGTCAGCAAAGTTCGGGTGTACATCTCGACGCAGAACCTGTTGACATTCACCAAATACACCGGCTATGATCCCGAGGTAGGTTCTCGCAATGGTACACTGCTGCGCAATGGTATTGACTACGCCATTTATCCGCAGTCGCGTACGTTAATGGCTGGTCTTCAGCTTACGTTCTAATTAGTTTTTCACAAGCTAAAAACCTTATTCTTACCATGAAAAAACAGTATCTCATAATTGGTGCCCTGGTTATTGGTGTCGCCATTGGGTGTGATGATAAGCGATTGGATCAGCTGAACCCCAACGCCGTTACAACCGATAGTTACTTTAAAACGGATGTTCAGATACGCAGTGCCACCAATGGTGTTTATGGAGCCCTTCAATCGACCAACCTGGTGTCGCGAGAGTGGTTTTTCACCCACGATGTACGTTCCGACGATGTGTCGGCGGGTGGTGGTCAGCTCGAAACACCTCGTAACCAGTTGCTGAACGGTGTCCATGATACGGGCAACTCGCTGGTGAGTTCCGTCTGGACCGGCGCTTATCGGGTCATTCACCGGGCCAATGTTGTTATCGACAAGGCGGCTGCCTCCACAGCCACGCTTACTGCCAGCGTAGCCAACCAGGCGGTTGGTGAGTCGAAGTTCCTGCGTGCCTGGTCTTACTTTGAACTGGTTAGCCTGTGGGGTGGTGTACCCTTGTACAAAAACTACGTTACCTCGCTGGCGG
The DNA here is from genome assembly GCF_054781875.1 of Spirosoma pulveris. Taxonomy (NCBI): domain Bacteria; kingdom Pseudomonadati; phylum Bacteroidota; class Cytophagia; order Cytophagales; family Cytophagaceae; genus Spirosoma; species Spirosoma pulveris. Next base: position 191,982 of record NZ_BAAGTO010000008.1, on the reverse strand, counting down.
CTTCAGCGCCCCGTTCGTCGGAAGCGGAAGTATATACGTTTATCATCGCTGATCTGAAAGCGGCTCAGGAGGCACTTCCCGTATCCTACGATGCGGCCAACCAGGGCCGGGCAACGAAAGGGGCTGCCCAGATGCTGCTGGCGCGGGTCTATCTGCAACAGGGCGATTATGCCAATGCCAAAACTGAACTTCAAAAGATAATCAGCTCAGGCACCTATCAGTTGGTTGATGAGTATTCCGACAATTTTATTGAAGAAACGGAATTTAACAAAGAGTCGATCTGGGAGGTCAACTTCCTGCCGTCGGGTGGTTCTTTTAACTGGAATGGCGATGCTGACGGCGCATCGGCCGGTGAGGAAACCGTTCGTACACAGGAGTATTCGGGCATTGGCTGGCGCAACATCATTCCATCCAACAGTTTACTGGCCGAATTTGAAAAAACCAGCAAGGGCGATGCGAAAACCGATCCGCGGTATGCCAAATCGGTGTATACTACGGGCGACAAATACAACAACGGTCAGAGTGTATTGACCGATGGTCAACAGAACGGCTTTAGCTCCATTGTTGATGGCAAGGAGCAAAAGATCAGCTGGCGGAAGTTTACCCTGATGTACAAAAATGGGGTTTCGACAACGGGCGGTATCAACCAGCGTATCATGCGCTATGCTGAAACACTGCTGGCGATGGCTGAGTGCGAAAACGAGTTAGGCAATACAGCGAGTGCGATCAATTACCTGAACATGGTCCGGGCCCGCCCCAGTGTAGCCATGCCTCCGTACCCAACGGCTAACTACCCCGTTTCGACGAAAGATCAGGTGTTTGCGGCTATTGTACACGAACGGCGAATTGAACTGAACGGCGAAGAGATCCGTAACCGGGACATTCTGCGCTGGCGTAAGCTGGGCAAGCTAAAAACCGAGCCCCTTGCTTATTTCCAGAAAGGCAAACACGAATTGCTGCCTATTCCACAACAGGAAATTGACAACAACCCCAACGTTGGCCTGAAAGGTCAGAACCCGGGTTACTAAGCAAATCAGATTACTAGTTAATGAACAATGACACCGGAGTATTCCGGTGTCATTGTTGTAATAGGGTTATTGGTTGATCGTTATTTTTGACAGTCAACCTTTCAATAGCTCAATAACCATCAACCCGCATGAAAAAGGCAGTCTTACTCAGCTTATTCCTCTTAACCTACACCCTAACGCTCGCGCAGAACGCTACCATCTGGAATGGTAAAAAATGCGCGGTTGTTCTCACCTACGATGATGCACTGGATGTGCATCTAAACAATGTTATCCCGGTCCTGGATTCGGCAGGATTGAAAGGAACATTCTATCTGTCGGGCTACTTTCCCGGCTTTGTCAATAACATTACCCGCTGGAAATCAGCCGCTGTTAACGGGCACGAGCTGGCCAATCATACGTTATTCCACCCCTGCACCGGTAATACACCAGGGCGCGAATGGGTAAAACCAGAAATGGATTTGAGCAAGTATACCGTTCAGCGGATGACGGACGAAATGAGGATGACCAATGTTCTGCTCAAAACCCTCGATGGCCAGTCGGCCCGTACATTTGCCTATCCCTGTGGCGATACTAAAATCGGTGGTGTTGACTACTACAGAACGGCGGATGGCGATTTTGTAGCCGCCCGTGGCACCAAAAGCGAAATGAAGAAAATTACCGACCTCAACTTTGCCGAGATTGGTTCATACGCCATTAACGGAGAATCGGGCGAGCAACTGATTGCCCTGGTCAAGCAGGCACAGGCAAGTAATTCGGTACTGGTCTTTCTATTCCACGGCGTAGGTGGCGGCCACTCGCTGAATGTTGCGCTGCCGGAACATAATAAGCTGATTCGGTATCTGAAGCAGAACCAATCCGATATCTGGGTAGCGCCGTTTATCGAGGTAGTTCAATACGCAAAGGCTCACCAACCGAAACAAAAATAGGTTTACCGATGAAACGGAAGCTCCTTATTCTCCCCGCTGTCTTCTTCGGCCTGGCGTCCGGTCTCAACGCCCAGCGCGTGGTTGTTGAGCAGGTCAAGCCTACCCCACAAACCAGTTACGCAGCCAAACAGCTGGCAAGAGCGCTTACCGCCCGGCATTACACCCTGAGCGCCGGCAAGGGCAAGCCTGATTTCCTCATCCGGCTATCTCCTGATAATCAGCAAGTAGGAAGCGAAGCCTATACCATTGACCGACAGGGTAACCAACTGACCATTACGGGGGGCGATGCCCGGGGGCTTATTTATGGCTGTCTTTCGGTAGTAGAGGCTCTACAGAACGGCGCTTCCCTGCAAAGCCTCACAGCCCGGAGCGAAAAGCCCCATTTGCCGCTGCGTGCCATTAAGTTCGATTTGCCCTGGGACACGTACCGGCACAGTGACGCCCTCGATCTGCATTACGAAACCTGCCGGGATACCCTCTACTGGAAAGCATTTCTGGATATGATGGTGGCAAATCGGTTCAATGCGTTGAGTCTGTGGAACCTGCACCCGTATACGTACATGATCCGGCCGGTTAACTTCCCCGCAGCTACGCCCTTTAACAATAAGCAGCTGGCCGAATGGCAGTCGTTGTTCCATGCTATTTTCCGAATGGCTAAGGAGCGGGCAATTGACACCTATCTGGTGCCTTTCAATATTTTCACCAGCCCGGAATTTTCGAAAGCCTATAACGTTAACCCGAAACTGAACAACCTGGAGCATTTCCACTTTATAGACGGCGACACATCGGCCATTGTGAAACGCTACACGCGGGAATGCGTTACGCAGGTGCTTCAGGAATACCCCGAACTCACCGGCTTCGGTCTTACCCTGGGCGAGGCTATGGGCGGTATGAGTCCCCAGCAACGCGAAGACTGGATGAAAGCCACCATTATTGATGGGATGCGGCAGGCCGGACGAAAAACGAAACTCATTCACCGAATCCCGTTTTCCAGCACAACCGGCTCGTTGGGCGTTACCAGCATTGAAACCGAGAAGCTGACCCGGAAGTCGATCGAAAGCGAAGGGGCGTTGGACTTCATAGAAGGGCCAATCTGGGCCGATCTAAAATACAACTGGTCGCACGCACACTCCACGCCTACGCTGGTTAAAGTACACGGTGGTAAATTGTACGACACGTATTTTAAGCCAGACCCAACGGCCTATAAAATCACCTGGACGGTTCGCAACGAAGATTTCTTTTGCCTGCGGTGGGGCGTCCCCGATTTTGTCCGCGCGCATATCGCGGCTAACAATCAGTCGTATGTAGGAGGGTATTTTCTGGGTTCGGAGACCTATATTCCCGCAAAAGACTACTTTACGAAACCCGGCAGACCGGTCGACTGGCACTATGCCTTTGAGCGGCAGTGGCTATTTTACAAACTCTGGGGTCGTTTGCTATACAATCCCGCCACACCCGATGCGGTGTTCACGGCCGAATTTGTTCGTCGGTACGGCGCCCCGGCGGCTCCGTTGCTGGAGGCTTACGCACTGGCATCGGCCACACCCCTGCGGCTGGCATCGGCATTTGACTTCACCTGGGATTTTTCATTGTACAGTGAAGGAATGATGGCCTTCGATGCCCGGAAGAATGTCGCCTACATATCAGTCAACCAGCAGATCACACAGCCAACGCTGGACCCTAACTACGTGTCGGTCACGGACTATGTAAAGGCAATAGCCGCCGGGGGTTCGTTTGGCACCGAGAAAGTTACACCCCCGGTATTGGCTCGTATGCTGGAAACCGATTGCCGAAAAGCCCTGCAACTCGTGCAGCCGATCCATGTGAAAGCCAGTCGCTCCCTGCTTTATGAGGTCTCCGATATACAGGTCTGGGCCAATTTGGGGCTGCATCTGGCCGAAAAGCTAAAGGCGGCTGTTTCGTTGCAAACGTACCGTACTACCGGGGAGGAAGCGCAGAAGCAGCTGGCTATTCAGCATCTGAAAGCAGCTCTCCGGTATTGGGACAACGTTATATCAATCACCCGGCCCCTTTATAACGACATGCCCCTGGTGCATCTGACAGAGCAGAAAGAACATACCTGGGCAGAAAACAACAAACTCCGCTTCCACTGGGAAAAGCTTCGCCCTGAGGTAGTAAAGGACATTGAAGTGGCCGAAAATTCCCGACCAACACTGAACAAGTAATGAATTTCAGGTTTCTCATTGCACTATTTTCGTGGTGACGGGTCCGTTCCCGTGGCGTCAGGTCCTTTCCCGCGTTTCCCGTGATGTCAGGTCCTCAGACCTGACACGACAGGTTTCTCAAAACCTAAAGGGTATCATGCCAATATGAGTAGGTTTTGAGAAACCTACTCGTGTCGGGTCTAAGGATCCGACATCACAATCGGCTCGATACCATAAAACTTGATAGACCCGTTATTAAACAAAAAGCTCCCTCAGTTCTGAAGGAGCTTTTTGTTTAATAAAGAATATTAGCCTTTACGGCGTGATCAATTCTATTGACCCATCGGGTTTGCGCATCAATTCGCGCACTTTAATGTTGCGCAGGTGCGTTTTGCCCGTCAACTCAACATCATGGTAAAATATGTACCATTTCCCTTTGAATTCAACAATGGAGTGGTGCGTTGTCCAGCCGGTAACGGGCTTCATGAATGTGCCCTGATAGGTAAAAGGGCCATAGGGCGAGTTACTGGTGGCATAGGCCAGAAAATGCGTATCGCCGGTTGAATAAGAAAAATAATATTTCCCTTTGTACTTGTGCATCCAGGCACCTTCAAAGAAGCGCCGATCGTGGTCACCCGCCAACAGTGGTTTACCGTCTTTGTCGACAATTTGCACATCCTTGACCGGCTCGTCGAAGGTGAGCATATTCTTGTTCATCCGAACGACTTTAGCACTTAACGCAGGCTCATTGTCTTTGCCTAAATCCGTCTTCAGTGTTTTATCATACGTACCAGTTGCCCAACGCTGAAGCTGTCCGCCCCAGATTCCGCCAAAATACATGTACGTTGTACCGTCCGTATCCGTAAAAACCGCCGGATCTATGCTGTAGCTGCCCGGTATGGGGGCTGGTTCGGCTTTAAAGGGACCGGTCGGCGATTTGCTGGTGGCGACGCCCATACGGAAAACATCTTCTTTATCCTTCACGGGGAAGTACAGATAGTACGTTCCATTCTTATAAGCCGCATCGGGGGCCCACATTTGCCGACCCGCCCAGGGAACATCCTTAATATCCAGCGCCACGCCGTGATCCGTTACCTTGCCATTGATGTTATCCATCGAATAAACGTGGTAGTCGCGCATGTTGAAGTGCCCGCCCTCGTCATCTTCCGGCACGTTGGCTTCAATATCGTGGGATGGGTAGATGTAAATCTTCCCGTTAAATACGTGCGCCGACGGGTCAGCCGTGTACAGATCGGTAACCAGGGGTTTGGGGCTGGCGGGAGTTTTTGCACGCTGGCAAAAACCAGCCTGGAGACCAATACCAGCCAGCGCTACGACAACAAGGGTAATTTTAGTTGAGATAAACATAAAAAACAGGTTATTTAAATTCTTCTTACCTGAAAATCAGTTTCGTTGGGAAGATTCCCGAACGATCAGTTCATAGTTTAGGAGGATGGTATTTGTGGTACTTATGCGCAGAAGGCCGTTGAGGTGGTTGATCAGGCTCTGGGCAGCAATTTCTCCCATTTCCTGACCGGGATAATGAATGGTTGTCAGGTTAGGCTCTACCAACTGCGCAATCGGGTCATCGTTGAACCCAACGACGGCGATATCGTTTGGCACCGAAAAGCCGTTTCTTCTTAATCTGCCGATACAACTGGCGGCACATAAATCACTGGCAACAAACAGACCGTCGGGTGGTGAGGCCATCCGGGAAATCTCATCGGCTACCTCAAGACCATCCTGCCGGGTAAAATTTGTTAACCGAATCAGGTCATCCTCAACCGGGAGCCCATGTTCCAGCAAGGCCATTTTATACCCTTTAAGTCGATCCAGATAAACGTTTCGCTTAATACTGCCGGTTACGTGCATAATTCGTCGGCAACCCTGATCCAGTAAGTGGGCAGTGGCTTCATAACCTGCCTTCAGGTTATCAATCACGATGTTGGTACAGTTTTTCTGCGGCATCACCCGATCGAACAGAATCATGGGAATACCCTTGCGAAAAAATGTACTGAAATGCTCCAGATTATCGGTATCGGCCGCCAGCGAGACGAGCAAACCGTCTACCCGACTGTTAAACATGGTTTTTGCATTAGCCATCTCCTTCCGGCTCGACTCCAGCGACTGGCTAATAATCAGGTTATAATTGGCCTCGTTGGCCACTTTCTCCATGCCCGAAAGCACAGTCGACATAAAGGAACTATCCAGTCTTGGTACAATAACACCAATCGTTTTGGTTTGCTGCCGTCGCAGGTTACTCGCAAACGTATTTGATCGATAGCCCATCTCCAGCGCTTTATTGCTGATCAACTGCTTTGTATTACTGTTAATGGCCGGGTGGTCATTAAGCGCTCTACTTACGGTTGCAGGAGACAGATTCAGTAACCTGGCTATGTCATAAATAGTCGTTTCTTTCTCCATAAGATCGTTACAATGGGTATAAGCCGACTACAGTACAAACCTGTGTGTATACCACACGACTTTTAATGCAATCGGTTGAAGTCAAAAATAAACAAACCAATAAAAATAAAACAACCAGCTAAAAGACAACAGATTAGACAGTAAGTTTTCTGATTCTTTTCGTAGATGCGCTTCAAATCAACTTAGTGAGACTATCAATTAACAAGTTTTTCACCTAACCCCACGCTCCACAATCAATCCGCCAGTCTCCGTATGAAGCGAAATGGCTAACAGAGGCTGTCAATCCGAATGTAAATCTATATTTTTTTCTCAAAAAATTAGTGCAATCGGTTGCAATTATAAAAATTAGCAGGAACTTTATACTGAAAATAAGACAATAAAAGGACACCAGGCTAGGTAACCTTTTATAAGTAGCACTTCTCTTTCTCATCATAGGTATAGGCCTACAGCCTCCTGTCTCTTGATAGGAGGTCTGTTTTTTGACCCGATGCCCCAAAAAAAAGGAAGATCACTTACACGAATTACATACTCTGCAAATGCTCGTATGAAAAAACTACGTTACGTTAAAAATCAGCTTGGCGTTACATTGCTGCTGGGCGGCATGGGGTTGCTCGCAATGGGGCTTAATCCCGGGCCAACCGCCGAACCTACGTTAAAAGAAGTCTATAAAAAATACTTCCCAATCGGTGTGGCCGTAGCACCGCGCAACCTGACAGGACCGGAAGCGGATCTGATTATCCAGCAGTTCAACAGTGTTACGCCCGAAAATGCTATGAAAATGGGGCCTATCCACCCCGAAGAAAATCGCTATGCCTGGCGGGATGCCGATGCTATTGTTGAGTTTGCGCAGAAAAATGGCATCAAAGTCCGTGGGCACAATCTATGCTGGCACAGCCAGGCGCCCCGCTGGTTTTTCACGGATTCGCTCGGTAAGCAAGTGAGCAAAGAGCTGCTCTTAAGTCGGATGAAACGACACATCACGGATGTGGTAACCCGGTACAAAGGAAAGATATACGCCTGGGATGTGGTTAACGAAGCCGTACCCGACACGGGTACCGGTGTATATCGTAAATCCAAATTCTATGAAATTCTAGGGGATGAGTACATCGAGAAAGCCTTCGAATACGCGCACCAGGCCGACCCGGAGGCCCGTTTGTACTACAACGACTATAATACTGAGAATGCGGCAAAGCGAGCCAAAATCTACCAGTTGGTCAAAAAGCTGACCAGCAAAGGGGTTCCCATTCACGGCGTTGGCTTACAAGGGCACTGGTCTATATACGAGCCTACTATTCAGGAACTGGAAACATCCATTAAGCAGTTTGCCAGCCTGGGACTAGCCGTACAGATAACCGAATTAGACGTATCGGTTTATCCGAAAGAGCACGAACGCCGGGAAAAAAGACCGACGGATACCAGTGAGTTTACGCCCGAAATGAACGAAAAGCAGGCAGCTCACTATAAAATGCTGTTCGATGTGTTCCGGAAACATAAGAAGACAATTACGAACGTTACCTTCTGGAATGTATCCGACAAAACTTCCTGGCTCGATAATTTTCCCGTTCCGGGCCGCAAAGATTACCCTCTTCTGTTCGACCAGAATTACCAGCCTAAGAAAGCATTTTGGAGCGTCGTTAAATTCTAGACTATCTGCTGACGTTGCGTTCAGGAGTAGGGGAAACCAGCCACTCTCCGGAGCCCTGAACATCAAACCGGAGTCCAGCCGACGCGAACAACGGGCATTTGAATTTGATTACCAACCGGTTAAGTATCGTAAGTAAGAACTATTTGCAGCAACCGAAGTGGGCTTTTGATTTACCGGGCGTTCCATAGGCACGCAACCATTGGTACGGGTTGCGTACCTACGGAACGCCTATCGAGTTCACAACAACCCAGCGCTGCAAACATTCGTCTGCTACGCGGCCATTCATCTTGTTCACCTGGCTAATCGGTCGGATTGCCGGTACAGAACGAAAATCCGCTCCCCGATTAACGGACAAAGAACCTGAATTATGTAGCTTGCAGACGATTGTATCATCGTATCTTGCAGGTAGTTGTCAATGGTTGAACAGTACAAACAACAGCAGCCGTATTTGCTGGCTTTGGATTCCATCATTTTTGGTTTCGATGGAGAGAGTTTAAAAGTGTTGCTGGTTAAACGGGGTCTTGAAGAACAGACCTGGTCGTTAATGGGCGGGTGGCTCCAACCCAATGAAAGTCTGGAGCAGGCAGCCGCCCGGATTCTGTTTGACCTGACCGGCCTCACCAATGTATACCTGGAACAGCTCTATGCATTCGGAGAACCCCACCGCGATCCCATTGTCCGAACCATCTCCGTGGCTTACTTTTCGCTGGTCAAAGTAGCGGATTATGAGTCGAAGATTTCCGAGCGTTTCCAGGCTCGCTGGTTCTCCATTTACGATTTACCGCCTTTGCTGTTCGACCACGGCGACATGGTTGACCTGGCCATCAAACGATTACGCTACAAAGCTGCCCAGCACCCCATCGGCTTTGAACTACTGCCCGAAAAGTTTACCCTCCCCCAGCTTAAGAAGTTGTATGATGCGATCTACAACACCGACTTCGATAAGCGCAACTTTAGCCGGAAGATCCTGTCTACGAATCTGCTCATCAAACTAGACGAGAAACAGAAAGGGTTTTCCAGAAAAGGAGCCTATTATTACCAGGTCGATCTGGCTAAATACCAGCAGCTTACCTCCTCCTTCCTGAACTTCATACCTAACTCGGAAGCCATTGGGTAACTAATTATGGGTCAACAAGTTACAGATCATTGCATCATTTACTTACCGCCATCGTATTGCTCTTAGCTGTGGTATTGGGTTCTTAGAACTGCTATAACTAACTAACGCGAGCGTGTCGGGTTTGAGGACCCACACGCTCGGAAAACCACAAACACGACACACACGACACGGCGCCGGCCATCAAGCTATTATTTTGAAAAAAATAGTAGGTGTCAATTTGACATTTAAATAATAAGTGTCAACTTTACACTACTAAACAGAAGTGGTAAAACTCTTTCAACTCATGTCAACGATCACGCTGGGCAACCAGGAATTCTTCCCCGGTATTGATGCCATCGCTTACGAAGGCCGTGCCTCTAAAAATCCACTTGCGTTCAAATGGTACAATCCGGATTTAATCGTTGGTGGAAAAACCCTGCGCGAGCAGCTACGGTTTGCCATTAGCTACTGGCATACATTCACCGGAACCGGTGGTGACCCATTTGGACCCGGTACACGCGTTTTTGCCTGGGATCAGGATAACGACGCCGTTGTTCGGGCTAAGTTGAAGATGGATGCCGCCTTCGAATTCATCACCAAAATAGGTGCACCTTACTATTGTTTCCACGATGTCGACCTGGTCGATGAAGCGCCTACAGCAACCGAATACGAGAAACGCCTGCAGGCTATTGTCGAGTACGGGCAGCAGAAGCAAAAAGAAAGTGGTGTAAAGCTGCTTTGGGGTACGGCCAACGTATTTTCCAATCCCCGTTACATGAACGGCGCATCGACCAACCCCGACTTTGCGGTGCTGGCCTACGCGGGTACACAAGTGAAGAACTCCATTGACGCAACGATTGCACTGGGTGGCGAAAACTACGTATTCTGGGGTGGTCGCGAAGGCTATATGTCGCTGCTCAATACCAACATGAAGCGCGAAGTGGAGCACCTGGCGAAGTTCCTGACCATGGCGCGCGATTATGCACGTAAGCAAGGCTTTAAAGGCACGTTTTTCATTGAGCCAAAGCCTATGGAGCCTACCAAGCACCAGTATGACTATGATGCCGCTACCGTTATCGGCTTCCTGCGCCAGTACGGTCTGGACAAAGATTTTCAACTGAATATCGAGGTGAACCACGCCACCCTGGCGGGCCATACCTTCGATCATGAACTACAGGTAGCCGCTGACGCGGGTATGCTGGGCAGCATCGACGCCAACCGGGGCGACAACCAGAATGGCTGGGATACCGACCAGTTTCCGATCAATCTGTACGAACTGGTCGAAGCGGCCCTTGTCATTCACCAGGCAGGCGGCATCAAGCCCGGCGGCATCAACTTCGACGCCAAAGTACGTCGCAATTCGACCGATCTGGAAGATATGTTCGTAGCACACATCAGCGGTATGGATGCCTTTGCCCGCTCGTTCATTGTAGCCGATACGATCCTGAAAGAGTCGGATTACCTCAAATTCCGCAGTGAGCGTTATGCCTCGTTTGATGGCGGCCACGGTAAAGCGTTTGAGGAAGGCAAACTAACGCTCGAAGACCTCCGCAGCTATACCATGGAAAATGGCGAACCACAACTCCGCAGCGGTAAGCAGGAATGGCTCGAAAGCATTATCAATCAGTACATCTAAGTATCGTTCCGCTTAATTCTGACTGCTACCTATCCGCGGATAGGTAGCAGTCAGATCAGTTTACTCTTCCACCCTGACTCTTACCGGTATTAGCCATGAAATTTTTCATCGATACAGCCAATCTGGCTGAAATTCAGGAAGCCGTTGAACTGGGTATCCTCGACGGTGTAACGACGAATCCATCCTTGATGGCTAAAGAAGGCATCATGGGGCAGGATCGTGTCCTGAAACATTACGTAGACATCTGTAAACTGGTGGACGGCCCTATCTCGGCCGAAGTGATTGCTACTGACTTTGCGGGAATGGTGCGCGAAGGTGAAGCACTAGCCGACCTACACCCTAACATTATTGTAAAAATTCCGATGATTGAAGAAGGCATCAAAGCCATCAAATACTTCAGTCAAAGAGATATACGAACCAACTGCACATTAGTCTTTTCGGCCGGGCAGGCGCTGCTGGCGGCCAAAGCAGGCGCTACGTACGTTTCCCCCTTTGTCGGTCGTCTGGACGATATATCGACGGATGGACTGGCGCTCATTGCCCAGATCCGGACTATTTACAGGAACTATTACAGCTTCGATACGCAGATTCTGGCGGCCTCCGTCCGGCATCCGATGCACATTGTCAAATGCGCCGAGATTGGAGCCGATGTCATTACCGGGCCGCTAAGCGCCATCAAAGCCCTGCTGAAACACCCGCTGACCGATAGTGGTCTTGAGAAATTCCTCAGCGACTACAAAAAGGTTAATAGCTGAATCAGCTGACAATTTACCTCTGCTTCCGGACTGACCGCAATGGTAGTTGACCGGTTGCTTTTTAAACTCATCGGCGTTTTTCTCGGTTTGCTACTACATAGCAATTTCCCATTGAATGCACGCTGATCGTACCGAAGTAATAAAAATGCAGGCCGGCACGCTGGCTAATCAACTACCCGTCAGCCAGATACGCACAGGCGTTTCGGGTGTCCATTATGAAATTTTCGTTCGTTCCTTCGCCGATTCCAACGGTGATGGCATCGGCGACCTGAACGGTGTAACCGGTAAACTCGATTACCTGAAAGACCTGGGTGTCTCGGCCATTTGGCTCATGCCCGTCAGTCCATCGCCAACCTATCACAAATACGACGTTACGGACTATTACGGCATCGACCCTGAATACGGTACCCTCGACGATTTTAAACGACTCATTGCCGAAGCCCACCAACGCGGCATTGCGGTTATTATCGACCTCGTTCTGCACCATACCAGCCTCCGGCATACGTGGTTTCAGGAAGCGGCCAAAGGCCCCGACAACCCCTATTGGCAGTATTATAAATGGCTGCGGCCGGAGGAGATCAAACGGCGCAGACTGGCCACCCGCGACATTACAGCCGATTCGGGCGAGAAAAACCCATGGCATGCAGTAGCTGGGGCCACCTATCCGGAAAGATATTACGGTATGTTCTGGAGCGGTATGCCCGACCTTAATTTCGACTACCGGCCCGTTCGGGAAGAGGTCTTTACCATTGCCCGTTACTGGCTCAACGAGATCGGAGTCGATGGATTCCGGCTTGATGCCGCCCGGCATTTGTACCGGGAAGCAGAAGAGCCTAAAAACCATGAATTCTGGCAGGAGTTCGGGCGCATTGTAGAAGCCGCCAAACCCGGTGCCTACACCGTCGGCGAAGTCTGGACCCGACCGGAACACATTGCACCGTATTTCCGGGGGTTGAAAGCCAACTTCAACTTCGACCTGCAGCTGATGATTGCCGAAATCGTTCGGCGGGAGAACGATACAGAGGACCTGGTCGAGTACCTGACGTATGTTCACAATACTTTCGCGACGGTCAATCCGGAGTTTATCGATGCACTGCTCCTGTCGAATCACGATCAAAATCGCATTGGCAGTTTGCTCAAAGGCAACCTGACACACCTGAAAGTGGCGGCTAACCTGTTACTCACGCTTCCGGGCCTCCCCTATCTTTATTACGGGGAAGAAATTGGTATGCTGGGCATGAAACCCGACGAAAGTATCCGGGAACCCTTTTTATGGGATGTTCGGGCCAATGACACGCAGCGCACCCGCTGGCGTCGGGGCAAGTACAGCACCAGCCAGACCGTGCGGCCACTGGCCCAACAGCAGAGCGACCCCGACTCGCTGTTTAATCACTACAAACGACTGATTCACTTTCGAAATAGTCACCCGATTTTGAATGACAACCTAAGTCGGCTGGTAGCAACGGGTATTCGTCAGAAGGGCATCATTGCCTTCAGTCGGCAGCGACCGGGTGGTGGTCCCTGCGTTCTGGTTATCCATAACCTGACGCGTAAACCCATTGAGGTCGTCTTCTCGCCCAATGAGGACTGGTGCCGATGTGTAGTTTTTGAAACGATTCCCGGTAGTTCGTTCGTTGGCGACCGCGTAACCATTCCGGGTTATGGCTGTACCATTATCGAGTAAACCCGCTGGCATTTAGGTTAGTAGACTCAGTTGTTCGACCCGGATCGGCAGCTACTGTGACGGTATGCCCGAAACAGACGCATCGATTTTTTTAAAAAAAGGCAAAAAAAGCCGTATAACTTCCTGTTTGCAGCCTTTATTACCTGGGAAGCCGTTTTGCCGAACCGGCTCTTGACGGATTATTGACACACCATACATCAAGTCAGCGTATTGTTTACGCTGGTCCAATAACACCACTTCATAATGACTAAATTTTTAATAGGGCTGCTGCTAATCGTGTCGGGCGGGTTGCAGGCACAAACCCAGAAAGCCAGTCGACCCAATATTGTTTTTATTCTGGCCGATGACCTGGGCTTTGGCGATGTAGGTATAAATGGGCAGAACTTAATCAAGACCCCCAATATCGACCGGATGGCAGCAGAAGGTGTTCAGTTCCGTCAGTTTTATGCAGGCACTACGGTCTGTGCTCCTTCACGTTCTGCGCTGATGACGGGCCAGCATACGGGGCACACTTACATTCGGGGCAATCGGGAAGTTCAGCCCGAAGGCCAGCAGCCTATTGCCGACTCGGTGCTGACAATGGCCGAAATTCTGAAGCGGGCAGGCTACACGACTGCGGCTTTTGGCAAGTGGGGCCTTGGACCGGTGGGCTCCGAAGGCGACCCGTTAAAGCAGGGATTCGATCGGTTTTATGGGTACAATTGTCAGGGGCTAGCGCACCGCTACTACCCGAATCACCTCTGGGACAATGATAAGAAAGTGGTCTTGGCAGCCAACAAGAACCTCAATCAGACCAATGAATTTGCTCCCGATCTTATCCAGAAACAGGCCCTGCGTTTCCTGGACAAACGCACCGGAAGGCAGCCCTTTTTCCTGTTCCTGCCCTATACCCTGCCCCATGCCGAACTTGTTCCGCCGGATGACAGCCTGTTTGCCAGTTACAAAGGAAAGTTCACCGAAAAACCCTATACCGGAGCCGATTACGGGCCGAATGCCAAAACGGGCGGCTATGCTTCACAGGCCTACCCGCACGCAGCTTATGCCGCCATGGTGGCCCGACTCGATCTCTATGTAGGGCAGGTGCTCGCCAAACTGAAAGCAAAAGGACTCGACAAAAATACACTCGTCATCTTCACCAGCGACAACGGGCCGCACGTTGAAGGCGGTGGCGACCCTACGTTTTTCAATAGCAATGGCGGGTTTCGTGGTGTAAAGCGGGATTTGTACGAAGGCGGCATCCGAGAGCCGTTTGTCGCTCGTTGGCCCGGTATGATCAAACCCAAGACCCAAAGTGATTTTGTGGGTGCCTTCTGGGATTTGCTACCCACCTTTGCCGAACTGGCCGGGGCTAAACTACCGACCCGAATCGATGGTATTTCGTTTGTACCGGCCTTAACCGGTAAAGGTGTTCAGCGAAAACACGATTACCTCTATTGGGAATTTCACGAAGGTGGCGGCAAACAGGCCATCCGCCAGGGTGACTGGAAAGCTGTTCGGTTGCAGGCCGCGGGTAATCCAAATGGCCCCATTGAACTGTACGATCTCGCCAAAGATCCGTTCGAGAGCCACAATCTGGCGAATAAATTTCCTGACAAAGCCCGCTACCTCATCAAGCTGATGAACGAATCGCATATGGAATCCACCATTTTTCCCTTTGCCAAGCGGTAATTAACCGTACCTCCTCCCTGACTAAACAGCCAGAATTCACCTGCCGGGAGCCCTCATTCCATAGCGAACCCTCCAGAGCCGTTTTTCTTTAACGGGTTCCGGTCTATCTTTGCCCAATTTATAGTTATACTGCTCTCATGGCCCAATCGACCCATCGAACTTCCCTCAGTGTCCGACACTTGGTGGGTATCAAAGACCTGACCGAGTCCGACATTCAACTTATTCTGGACACGGCCAGTCAATTTAAAGAAGTCATCAATCGTCCCATAAAGAAGGTTCCTTCCCTGCGTGACGTGACCATTGCCAACGTTTTTTTCGAAAATTCGACCCGAACCCGGCTCTCGTTCGAATTGGCGGAGAAACGTTTGTCGGCCGATGTTGTCAATTTTTCGGCCTCGGGCAGTTCGGTCAAGAAAGGGGAAACACTGCTGGATACGGTCAATAATATTCTGGCCATGAAGGTCGATATGGTCGTGATGCGCCACAGCAGCCCCGGTGCTCCTCACTACCTGACCAAACACATAAAAGCCAATGTTGTCAACGCGGGCGACGGCACCCACGAACACCCAACCCAGGCCCTGCTCGACTCCTTCTCCATCCGTGAGAAGCTGGGGGATGTGGCGGGAAAACGCATTGCGATCATTGGCGATATTACGCACTCACGGGTGGCGCTGTCCAACATTTTCTGCCTGCAGAAACAGGGCGCCGAAGTGATGGTTTGCGGCCCCAAAACACTGATTCCGAAACACATTGAAGCCCTGGGTGTGAAAGTAGGGCACGACGTTCGGGCCGCTTTGGCCTGGTGCGATGTCGCCAACGTACTCCGCATCCAGCTGGAGCGGCAGCAGATCAAATATTTCCCTTCACTTCGGGAATATTCACTGTATTTCGGCATTTCGAAACAGATGCTCGATGAGCTGGACCGGCCCATTGTGCTGATGCACCCCGGCCCCATCAACCGGGGCGTCGAACTAACCTCCGACGCGGCCGATTCATCGCATTCCATTATTCTCGATCAGGTCGAAAACGGTGTGGCCGTTCGCATGGCAGTATTGTATCTGCTGGCGCAATTATAGGTAAACAAACGGTCGGTAAGGCTGTGAACAGAAGGGTGCTTTTAAACGTCATATCTCGCAGAGAAGGCGTTTGAAAGCACCTTTCTGCCAATAATCCCTGATCGCTATCACACATTTTATCGTTATATTTGATAAACACGATTGAGTTGTGGCAGACCGAACAAATCTGCTGACCACACTGTTCAGACAATACGTTGGTATCATCCTTTCTATGGGCAACTGTATTGCTGACACCTACCAAAGCCGCAAGGTATTGCGGCTCTACAAACGACGATTCTTATGAAAGGCTTTCAATTTTCTGATTACATACCGCCCGAACAAAAGGAAGGCAGCAAATTCGACCAGTTGCTGAATATCTTCCAGCAGTTGCTGCTCCTTACTTCCGGCGACGTAGAGCAGGCAATGTCCTGGATGAGCCAGCTCGACCGGCAGTATGGCCTTACCGATGACAAATACGGTATCGGCAACTTCTTCGACGACCTCAAAGAAAAAGGCTATTTGACCGAAGAGAACCAGGAAGGCAAGCTCGTGATGACGCCCAAAAGCGAACAGACGATTCGACGCAGCGCGCTGGAAGAGATTTTCGGCAAACTTAAACGGTCTAAATCGGGCGGGAACCATAACACCCCTTATACCGGAACGGGGGATGAGTTGAGCAGTGATCTCCGTACTTACCAGTTCGGTGATACACTGGAACAGATCTCCATGACCGAATCCATCAAAAACGCGCAGATCAACAGCGGTGTTGACGAGTTCAGACTTATGGAACGCGATCTGGAAGTGACGGAAAAGGAGCAGAAGACGCAAACATCGACGGTGCTGATGATCGACATTAGCCACTCGATGATCCTGTACGGCGAAGACCGGATTACGCCCGCTAAAAAGGTTGCTCTTGCGCTGGTAGAACTCATCAAGCAGAAGTACCCGAAAGACACCCTCGATATTGTGGTGTTCGGTAACGATGCCTGGCAAATTCAGGCCAAAGAGCTTCCCTATCTGGAAGTTGGTCCTTACCACACCAATACCGTAGCCGGGCTCGAACTGGCCATGGACCTGCTGCGTCGGCGGAAGAATAAGAACAAGCAGATCTTCATGATTACGGACGGGAAACCGACCTGTTTGAAAGAAGGCATCAAATACTACAAGAACTCATTCGGTCTCGACCGCAAAGTTGTTACTAAAACCCTGACACTGGCTGCTCAATGCCGTCGGCTGGAGATTCCCATCACGACGTTCATGATTGCTTCGGACCCCTACCTGAAACAGTTTGTGCAGGAATTTACCAAGGTTAACAATGGCCGGGCTTATTACAGCGGTTTGCAGGGATTAGGCAATATGATGTTCGAAGATTTCCAGCGCAACCGCCGGAAAAATATCAAGTAAGTACCTAATGCGTTTTTTGTCATGCTGACGAAGGAAGCATCTTCGGATACACAAGGTATTGTTTGCTAACCCCGAAGATGCTTCCTTCGTCAGCATGACAAAAAACAATGACAACTTTCGCCGACAAAGCCATTTCATATTACAACTCGCTGGCGGCTCCGACCAATCTGCCGCCCGACATAGGTGTCATGAATCCCTATCAACAGCCGAATGTAAAGGCAATCGTGGCGGAGTTTTACACGAAATTCTTTACCGATAACACCCCGCGTGTATTTGTAATGGGCATCAATCCGGGGCGATTTGGTGCGGGCGTAACGGGAATTTCCTTCACGACACCCCAAAACCTGCGCCGGTATTGTGGTATCGAAAACGACCTACCTGATACACCTGAGTTGTCGAGCCGGTTCATCTATCAGGTTGTCGATGCGTTTGGTGGTGCGAAGGCATTCTATGAACGCTTTTTCCTGACCTCTCTGTTTCCGCTGGCACTCACCAAAGCCGCGCCGGGCACCGGCCCCAAAAACTATAACTTTTACGATGACCGGGCCACCACCGAATCCCTTTGGCCAGCCATCACCGACACCGTTCGCACGCAACTCGAGTTCGGCGGCAACAGGCGCGTGGCCGTTTGTCTGGGGCGTAAAAACGAAACGTATTTACGTCGACTGAACGATCAGCAAGGCTTTTTCGAGCGGATCGTTACCCTCGACCATCCACGTTATATTCTTCAGTACAAAAGCAAGGCTATGCCTGCATACCTGGAGAGCTACATTGCTACCCTGCATGAATGTACCGACTAAGCAGCCAAAAGACCCGCACATCTGTGCGGGTCTTTTGGCTGCTTAGTCGGGGTGTGGAAATAGCGTGTACCTGATGGGTGGTTTATACCCGTTTGAATTCGACCGTGGTTGTGTAGGTTTCCTCAACACCATCGCCATCAATGTCATCCTTTTCCAGAATGCTCCAGGTCATTACGTTTCCATTTACGGTATAATCGTAGGTAGAAGGCCCATCCTCACCGGTGATCGTCAGCTTGTTTCCCGCTGTTTTCCAGGTAGCCTGCTTCCCAACGGGGTTGTAGTCGTCGGCGCCATTGGACTTGCACTTTGGCGAATCGGTACCCGTTACGGTACCATTGCCTTTCAGGGTGAACGTTATATCGGTCAGGCAGGCAACCACATCTTCACCGGCATAGGCTTTCATCAGGGCCAGATAGTCCTGCGTTGTCTTCCCGTCAGACAGCTTCATACCCGAAATCTTCCAACTTCCTTCTACTGAGTTTGGCGTCACCGGATCTCCGCCATTGCTCTCGCTCTTTTTGCAACTGCCAAACCATAATGGCATCGTTATAACGAATGCCCAAGCGAGTAAACGACTTACATGCATCATGTTCGTAAAGTATTTGTTTGAGTTTTATTTGGTTCTATACAAATGTAGAGAGCCAAAGAAGCCTCGTTAGGGGCAGTCTGCCTGACTTGTCGTTTAGACTGGATGAACTGGTGCAGGAAGTGAATGAAGCGTTTGTTGGCCGACACCTGCCACAACCAGATTCCGGCCAACAAACAAAAAACCGGCTCGTTAACGAGCCGGTTTGCCAAACGATAGTCTCTGCCGGGGATTACTGTTTTTTGAGATCCATTGTATAGGTATAGGCCGTTTTAGTACCCGTACCTAAAAAGTCCTGGCTGTCCTTCCACTGCAATTTGAGGATCGAGCCCGTACTCAATACCGTATAGGCCGTTTTGGTGCCATCGCTTTTTGTGAGCGTCAACACATTGGCGTCATATTTCCAGGTGCTCGTGGCATCGATACCTGTAATTGTACTGGGCGGTATGGCGCTTTTCTGACAGGTAACGGGATTGTCGTTGGCAATAGCCCCGCCTGACTTGAAAGTCAATGTAATATCGTTCAGGCAAGTGGTCGTTAACAGCAATGGCGCAGCGGCCAGCAAGTCTTCGTACACGCCGGCAACTTTTGGGCTCGCTGTAAGAGCACTGATTTTGTAGCTGCCTTCCACCGTTGATGAGACCGTGTCAGGAGTATCATTTTTTGAGCAGCTGCCAAACCACATCGGAAGCGCCAGTACTACAGCATAAGTCAGTAGTCGGGATGGGATTATGTTTTTCATTTTTCTGGTTGTAAGACGTAAAATCCAGCGGAAGCGATTGCTTTCGCGTACAAATAAAAACGGTTCCTGAATTAAGCCCGAAAATCGTCCCGTTAATTTATTAGAAGAACCCTATTTCATGATTTGATGCAACAGATAACTGAAAACCTCCCTCCTTAAGCGGCTGAGATACCTAATTAGCCGTAGCCATGAAGGTATCACTTATTAAGTTGTATCTGCTGCCCCAGGGCTACCACTGCCGGAGACGAATTGCTGGATAAATACGCTACCACATGCTGGATCTCCAGCTCCGGATAGGGATTATTTTGCGGATTAACCAGAGGGATGGCGACCACACCCGCCAACTGGCTTACGTTGAAATGAGATGGAATCAGGGCTACTCCCTTGCCAAGCTGCACCAGTTCGGCCAGCAATTCGAGCGAGGTTACTTCCTGCACAATGTGCCGCTGGTAACCCGCCTGCCGGCAAAGCCACTCAACCGATTCGAAGACCGGATTAAGCGGGGGCGGAATTTCAACCCATACTTCGTGCTGTAACTGAGCCAGCGAAATGAGACTCTGTTGAGCCAGCGCATGATGCTTCGCCAGTAGTACAGAGGTAGCACCTTTGGTGAAGGGAATGGCCGATAGACTGGCGAACTGCAATGGCAGAATCGTTAGGCCCAAATCGATCGTATTATCAATCAGCGCCTGCTGTACGGCTAGAAAAGAGGGTAGTTCAACCAGTTTGACGGTCGCCTGCGGAACCCGCTCCGACAACAGGTTCATCACATCGATAATACGGCTCCGAAGCAACGTCTTGAAAACGCCCATCCGAATGGGTTGCTGCAACCCCGCCCGCCGGGTAGCTTCTATGGCCTGCTGGCTCAACTGGAGCAACTGGCGAGCCTCTTTTAACAGTACCCGGCCCGCGTCTGTCAATTCCACTTTCCGCTGGATAGTTCGTCGGCTCCGCACAAACAGCTCCACCCCCAATTCGTTTTCCAGCAGTTGTATTTGCTGGCTTAAGGCTGGCTGGGAAATAAATAACCGACCGGCGGCCCGTCTGTAATGCAGTTCCTGCGCTACTTCAACGAAATAACGAAGCTGGCGTAATTCCATAGATGCTGATAACGTATACTTATCACAAAGTAAGAAAGTTCAGCTGGCTACTAATGAATTACCGGGCAAAACGCCGATTATCATCGCCAGTCATAATTTAGTCTACCGGCATCCTAACAAAATTGGCTAGCGTGATGATCACACTAGCCAATCTTCCGTAACCAGACTATTACTTCTCTTTATTCATAAACTTGATACTCGACAGCGACATCAGGGGCTGGAGTTTCTTTGCCTCATCGTTTTTGAAAACGAAATACACGTCATGAACACCTTCGGCATTTTTAAGCGTCATGAACACGGGCGGACGGGCAAAGGGGTTGGGCCGGGGTTTAGCGGGTTCGCCGGGTGTGGCCGGACCAGCAGCAGCGGGGCCTCCGGCAGCGGCAGGACCGTTTCCGCCACCAGCGGGTCGGGGTCCAGCTTCCATCTGCGCCATCAGCTTTTCCATATCCACTTCAGGAGCCAGTTCAACAACCGTTTCGCCAGCGATGGGGCCGGTGGGTGAGTCGAGGTGGATCTCAATGGTACCGCCCGAACTGCCTTCGCGTCGCTGCGCCGACGCCGTCAGTTCAAGCTGTTTGATGCCCGTTAAATCCAGCTTTCGGAAACCGATGTAGCTGTTTGCATACGGAATGACATTCTCTCCTTTTCCCATACCTCTGGCCTTTACGTCGGCTCCGCGAATGACCGCAGCGGTAGCGGCATCGAGTTGTGGGCTCCGCAGCACGAGCAGTTGCTCGCTGGTCTGGGCCGGTACAGGCTTGCCCCCTTTTACTGCCGATTTACCCTGGTCGGTGTAAGCCGCCCGGATCAGTACGGACCCGGTGCCCTTGTCGCCCTCCGGAATTTTCAGGTTATACGTGCCCTCCATGGGTAGGCTGCTGAGGGTTTTCTCGTTGATATGCAGAATGTAGTTCACCAGAATCCCCGCATCGGCAACTGACATGGCGGGGTGACCCGGCATAGCCACATCGCCCCAGACACCTACGCCACCCTGCCGAATTTTGGCAACCAGCCGCCCAGGCGCTGCGGCATCCCCTTTGTATTTGGTGGCAACGGCGGTGAAAGCCGGACCAACCGACTTTGTGTCGATCTGATGGCACACTTTACAATCACTCTGGCTGATTAAGGCTTGTGCCACTGCGTATTGCGTAGACGCATCGACACTGCGCTGGCCCTGCATGACCTCGGCATAATCGAACCCTTCTGAAGTGTAGTCGATGCTCATGGCTACCCGGGCCGGACTTATTTTACCCGGAGCAGTGCCCGATTTGGCGAGGGTACCGTCTTCCTTATCCGACACATTGACCGTATATTGGATAGGCTGATCGGGGAAGAAGAACGTTTTATTTCCGGTTAGATTTACGGCAACAACGGGTGCTTCGTTTCCGGCAATGATGCGTACCGACTGGCTGTTGGCGGCCCCATGCGTATCCGTAACCGTCAGTGTAGCGGTATATACACCGGCTTTATCGAAGGTAACCGACGGGGTAGCGGTTGCAAACACTTTTGGCGCCATACCCGGCGAGGTCACTTTCCACTGGTAACTAAGCGCGTCGCCGTCGTTATCTTTACTTCCATCGGCAGACAACGTCAGTTGCAACGGGATAGTACCGCCTGGCTTACTGGCAGATGCCTGCACAATTGGCTTGCGGTTTCCGCTGTTGTACTCAATCCGAACCAGACGGGCGTTGTCACTCTTGCGGAACCAGTTGCTGCCGTATTCAAGTACGTACAGGTCGCCGTCGGGGCCAAACTTCATGTCGATGGGTTCTACCGGGTGATAGCTAGGCAGCACCCGCTCCATCGACTTGTAATTGCTCTCGGCATCCATGGAAACGGCCATGATCCAGCCTCTGGAAAAATCGGTGATAAGCCACTTTCCTTCGTAATACGCGGGCCAGGGCCGCTTGGCTCCTTTAAAGTCAGCCTGGTGATACACCGGTCCGCCTGTTGCCGAACGCGACCCTGTACCTACCAGCGGGAACTCCTCCGAAACCGCGTATGGGTAGTAAATGAACGACGGAGCCGTTGGCGGCAGATTCGTCAGTCCGGTATTGTTAGGCGAGTTATTGACCGGATTTTTCGGGTCTTTTTTCTCCAGGGGCTTCTTGTTGGCGTAGTCGTACACCGGGAATGCCTGATTATTCCCCACGAACCACGGCCAGCCGAAGTTACCCGGCTTCCGGGCCTGGTTCATCTCATCGTATCCGCGCGGACCGATTTCAGAATCCTTCGTAGCATCGGGACCGATTTCGCCCCAATACACGTAGCCCGTCTTACTGTCAACAGAAATGCGCCAGGCGTTACGATGCCCCATTGAATAAATTTCGGGGCGGGTTTTGGCGGTTCCTTTCGGAAACAGGTTTCCCTCCGGGATAGAATACGTACCATCTGCTTCGGGGTGAATACGCAGGATCTTGCCCCGTAGGTCGTTGGTATTGCCGGCATGGCCCTGATCGTCCCAACTGCTGCGGTCGGGGCGTTCGTCGGTCTGGGCGGCCTGCTGGTTTCCCGTGTTGTTACCCACCGTGAGGTATAGATTACCCGCCCGGTCCCAGGTCATTCCACCACCGGTATGGCAACACACTTCGCGCTGGGTAGTTACTTCCAGCATGACCTTCTGCGAGTTCTCAACCAGTTTCTCGTTGCGGTACTCCCAGCGGGTCAGAATGTGTTTCTTTTCGGTCGGATGTGCGTAATAGAGGTACATCCAGTGATTCTGGTCAAAATTCGGGTCAAGCGACATACCCAGAAGGCCTTCCTCCGCTTCCGATACACGACCCTGCGCCGAGGTGTACTTCGTGTTCACCGGAATAGTCGCGACCAGATCGACCGTTTTGGTAACAGGATCGTATTTTTTCAATGCCCCTTTTCGTTCGATGATGAACGCTGTACCATCTTTAGCTACCTCAAACACCATTGGCTCATCGAGGTCCTCGGCCAGCACGACGGGTGTAAAACGGGTTTCGTCGGGCTTAGCCGGTCCGTCCTGCATCACGAAAGAGGCCAGCCCCATGAACAATGCCGCATGAAGGGACAGACCCAACAGACCCGGAACGCGGGGGCTCCATCTGCCTGTTTTAATTATCGTTTTTTTCATTGGAAGGGCTGGTTAAGCCAGTATCTTTTTCAGATTGGTAATGCTGGTCGTAATGCTTTCAATACCCTGAGGGGCCATGTCCTGCTCCACGAAGAAGTATTTCAGACCCGCTGTTTTAGCCGCCGAAAAAGCCTTTTTGAAATCGACCATCCCGTTACCCACTTCGGTAATTGTTTTGTTGTCGTCTTTAATGTCCTTGATGTGCCAGAGCGGGAATCGGCCTGGCTGCTCTTTGAACAGTGCAACGGGGTCTTTACCCGCTTTGGTGGCCCAGGCAAGGTCCAGCTCCATTTTCACCAGATCTTTATCCGTCTGCGACAGGATTAGTTCATAGGGTGTCTTACCGCCCTCGACGGGATCGAATTCGGTCGCGTGGTTGTGATATGCAAAGCCGATACCGCCTTTTTTAGCCGCTTCGCCCGTTTTTTGAAATACCTCAATGGACTTGTTGATATCGTCAATGGTGCCAACGGGTGTGCTGGAACAAACCAGGTACGACAATCCGCCTTCGTTAGCCTCATCAATCAGTTGCTGGTAATTATCGCGCAGGTTGAGCATGGGCGGCATTTTCGAGAAATCCATAGCCGGACGAGAGGGTGCTCCAGCGGCTCCGGCAGCAGCGGGTGCCGCCGGACGTGGCCGAAATGGTGCACCACCGGCATGGTGTGCCCGCCAGGTCATGCCCAGGTCGCTAACCAGTTTCCGGAACTCTTTAGCCGAATACCCATAATAACCTCCACGCGTATTGAACGCCGATTCTATCTCATTGTACCCTGCAGCCGCTACTTTTTCCAATGTTCCCTTAGGGTCCTCATTCATTGGCTTGAACAGCGTAAACAACTGAATACCAATCGGGTATTTTGGCGCGGCATTAAAAAGATTAGTTGCTCCGGCAAACGTTGGCAGAGCGAGGCCACCAAGTGTCAGGGCGCCGGCATCACGTAAAAAATTCCGTCTCGTTGTCATAAAATCAAGTAAAAAAGATAGAGAATTAGTTGGTTTAGCAAAAAGGATTTGTGTTACTCAGTAAGCAAAAGCGTTGCCCCAACGGGTACCCGTTGGGGCAACGCTTTAAGTGGATAGACGAATTTTATTCGCGCCATTAACTTTTAAAATTACTTCTTTTCTGCAATGGCGGCATCTTGTTTAGTGAACTCACCGTTCACTTTCAGTTCAATTTCATCACTCACAACGACGACCGGAATGGTACCTATGCCGAAATCAGACCGCTTTATGGTACCGCTCGCCTTAAAGCCCGCTTTCTCCTGCTCTTTACCACCCATGCCTTTCATCGCAACAGGACCCACCATGATCACATTGAGGGTCACGGGTTTTGTCACGCCGTGCATCGTTAGATCACCCGTCAGTTTGTATTGCTTTCCTTCTACTTTTTTGAACGACGTGCTCTTGAAGGACAGAGCTGGAAATTTGGCGGCATCGAAAAAGTCGGGGCTTTTGAGGTGACCGTCCCGGCGCTCGTTGTCGGTATTGATGCTGTTTACATCGGCCGTTAGTTCGAACGTGGCATCAGACAAATCAGCTTTTGCTGAAGTGATTTTAGCATCGAACGCTTTGAAATTACCGTCTACGTCAGACAGCAGGTTGTGCGTGAGCGTAAACCCTACCCGAGAGTGAGATTTATCAACAGCCCAGGTTTGCGCGTAAGCAGTAGACAGACTAAGCAGAGCAGCAACGGAGAATAGTAATGATTTCATGGGTTTTGGAATTGGTTTGTGAAAAATCAGTAAACTATGTGAAGACTACGTTAATCGAGCAAGCAACGTTAGCGGGGCCGACCGCCCGCTGGGGCCGCTGCAGGGGCCGCCTGTGGTTGACCACCACCGTCGCCGTCACCTTTTACGTCGTCATTGCTAACCGAACGCCCTTTTTTGCGGGGAGCTTCGAAGGTCATTTTACCGATCCGGTAGGAGAAGGTCACTTTTATATTTGAATTGTACAGGTTGGTAACGCTCACCGACGACAGCGTTGGGGTGTTCAGGGTGGTACGCATGGTTACCCCACCACCAAAGTTTTCAGCGGCCAGCCCAATGCTGCCCCGCTTGTTGGCCACATCTTTCCGAACGCCCACCGAGTACATGTAGAAGCTGCCCATAGTACCCTGCAGTTGAGGGCTTGGTCCCCGGAAAAAGCTGAACGCCTGTGCGCTCCATCCTTTGTCGAGTTGGAGCTGGCTCATCAGTCGTCCGCCAAGGCTCACGCCTGTATTGCTGATCGTGATCGACTTGCCGTCGGCACCCGGCGTCAGGCCCTGCATGTATACATAGTACGCATCAATCCCGCCGTTGACTGTCCATTTAGGCGTGATGCTGGTATTGAAAAAGACGTTGGTGCCAACGGTGCGCTGTACGCCAATGTTTTGAAACGTCGTGATGATCGCCCCGGCCAGCGTGTCGGAGGGTATCCGGATTTGGGAGATGCCATTGTTGGTCAACCGTCCGAAGACCGATGCATTGATGTACGTTTTCTTGACAGTTGAACTTAGGCTCAGCTCCACATTGTCGGTTAGTTCGGGGCTCAGGTTCGGGTTACCCACCATAATCATCTGGGGGTTGGCCGTGTTCACGTTCGGGTTCAGCTGTTGTAAACCCGGCCGCTGAATCCGGCGGTTATAGGCGGCCTTTACGGTCGTTCCACCCTTCAGACTTTTCGACACGTTGATACTGGGAACCAGATTGCTGTAATCGGGGATATTCAGGTTCGTATTTTCGTTTGCCTTAGCCGCAATACCCGTGTGTTCGTAACGGGTACCCACTTTAAACGTGTATTTGCTGGGGGTTACGTAGGTGTACGAAATATAACCCGCACCAATATTCTGGTTGTAGAGCAAGGAACCGGATGGATTCGTTGGGTCGAAAACCAGTTCGCCCGTGCTGCCGCCAAGCTGGTACTGAAACCGGCTGTCGACCTGGCGCATGATGGCTTTTGCCCCAAACTCCAGCAACTGATTTTTGCGGATGGGCGTTTGGTAATCGGTCTGGAAGGTAAACTCCTGGTTGGTGTTGTTATTGAGGTTGCGCTGCCGACTGGTCAGCTCGCCCGTTTGTCCCAGAATATCGGCGTAGAAGTTATTGGTCAATCCCGTGCGGCTATATTGAGTGGAGATCGACCATTCCTGTTGCGGCTTGAAGGTGCGAATGTAATCCAGGTTCATATCTACCGAGTTAGACAGGTCTTTCCGGTTCACATCGCGGTTGGTCATGTTCAGCAGTGCTTCATTGACGTAGGTATTCGTCAACTGCGTTTGCTGCTGAATGAAATTTCGGGTACCGAACCGAACATTGGCCGACAACGACTGATCCTTAGCCAGATCGTAATCTATACCCAGCGTATACTGACCGAAGATCGGTTTGTCGAAAGCCGTACCCTGCTGGCTGGTTCGCAATGTCCTTCCACTTACCTGTGTCGTCTGGTCCAGTGTTGACGAAGCCCCGTTGTAGCCGGCGCGGCCAAATCCACCCAATGTAAGGCCCAGTTTTCCCTGCCGGTAAGATCCGTTCAGGCCCAGGTTCGATGCGCGAAGTCCAGCCCCGGCGTCTACGTTCAGCGTCAGCCCGTGGAGGGTATTCTTTTTCGTGACGATATTAATAATACCGGCGGCTCCCTCGGCATCGTATTTGGCCGACGGACTCGTGATCACCTCTACCGACTTGATCATATCGGCGGGGAGTTGCTTGAGGGCATCGGCTACGTTGGCGGCAACAATCGTCGATGGTTTGTTATTGATCAGTACCCGGATGTTCTGGCTACCCCGCAAGCTGACGTTTCCATCCAGATCAACCGACAGCATCGGTACCCGCTTCAGCACATCCGACGCGTCGCCCCCTTTGGCGGTGATATCTTTATCGGCGTTGAACACGAGCCGGTCAACTTTTTCTTCAATGAGTGCGGCCTGCCCTGTTACCACCACTTCGCCCAGTGTACGCACATCGGCGGGGAGCTTAACGGCTCCCAGATTAAGGTCTGTTCCTTTTACGACGGTGACCTTCTGCGAGTCACGGGTTTTGTAGCCGATAAAGGAGTACTGAAGCCGGTAATCGCCCGGTGCCAGTTTAGTCAATGAAAATTGACCTTTGGCATCCGACGTGGTTCCGTCGATGGGCTTGTTTGTGACAATATTGATGAGGGCAACGGTGGCAAATTCAACGGGTTTGCCCGACGTCGAATCAACTAAAATCCCGGCTATCTTACCGTTCCCTTTTGGCGTTTCTTCCGCCACACCCGTAAATTCTTTTTTACGGCGATTGTCTTGTCCACCAAACCCGCCGGGGCCACCGGGGCCACCACCCGGCGGGCCGAACTGAGCGTAGGTAAGTCCGGGCAGAAGCAGACTCGTCAACATGGCCAGGTGCAGCAGAAGAAGGAATTGTTTTTTCATTGTCAGTTGTATTGATCATTAACAGACCAAAACAACATCTATTCCCGCAACCGTAAAAATGCAATAGACCGCTGGGGTATAAACGTCGACAGAGACCCGGTTTTAACCGATAGAACCGAAACACCGGACACCGGCAGCTCCGAACAGCCATCTATCGGTCGAAATACCGGCCCTATCGGTAAATTCGGGGTAACCGGCGATTGACCGATGGGAAGACTGGAATTTCATGTAAACTTGTGGCTTATCAAGCGATTATGGCTGCTACCCTGTTTTCACGCCGGTATGTTCCGCTCCTGAGTCATGTATTAGGCTGGGGATTACTGGGCTATCTGCTTTTCTTTTCCCAGTCTTTTGGTTCAGAAATACGGCTCCCTACCGTGTTCTGGATCCGGCAGGGCATTTTCTTCTGCCTCATGGTAGGGATGTTCTACCTGAATCTGCAGGTGTTGGTACCCCGATTGCTGCTGCAGGACCAGCGAAGCCGCTATACATTAACGCTTACCGGTGTTATCATTTGCATACTGCTCATTTTATGGGCCGTCGAGAGCTGGTTCAACCTGCCGATTCTGGTGCACAGGGCATTTCATCCCGATGGCAAAGGACAACCCAAAATATACGGCTGGATTCAGCCGAACATGTTCACGATCTTACTGATGCTGGGCATGAGTACCAGCCTGTCGCTGCTCCAGAAATGGCAGGCCGATGCGAACCTGAGACTGGCCCTGGAACAGGCCAAAACAACTTCTGAACTTTCTTTTCTGAAGGCACAGATCAACCCGCACTTTTTCTTCAACACGCTCAACAACATTTACGCGCTCACCCTGCTCGATGTAGAAACGGCCCGTGAAGCCTTGCACCGGCTTTCACGCATGATGCGATACGTACTGTATGATACCCAGTCCGGCACAACACTGCTGAGTAAAGAACTTGCATTTGTGGGCGATTATATTCAGCTCATGCAACTTCGGTTAACGGATAAAGTAACCGTTACTCTTACCCCTCCCAATCCCCTGAATGACCGGCCCATTGCCCCCATGCTCTTGCTTCCCTTCGTCGAAAATGCGTTTAAACATGGGGTCAGTGCCCTGCATTCGAGCCAAATCCACATTACTATCCAACAACAGCAGAATCAGTTGCTGCTCGATGTTCGCAACACCCTGTTTCTGGATAAGTCGCCGTCGCTCGAAACGGGCAACGGCATTGGCCTGACCAACACCCGCCGACGACTCGACCTGCTCTATCCGGGCCGTTATGCGCTACAGATCAATGAGCAAACGCCCGACGGCGAATATCAGGTACAACTAACCCTCGACCTATCATGACCCTTACCTGCATTGCCGTTGATGATGAACCTCTGGCGCTGGGACTTGTGTGTGCCTTTATTGAAAAAACGCCTTTCCTGCATCTGGTAGGCCGATACAGCAGCGCAGTCGAATCCTTGCAGAGCTTGCTGTCCGGCCCTCCCGTAAATGTCATTTTCCTGGACATTCAAATGCCGGATCTGACCGGTCTGGAGTTGGCGCGCGTTCTGGAACGCAGCAACCGGGGGTCGCATACGACACGAATTGTCTTTACAACGGCTTTCGATCAATTTGCGCTGGATGGTTTTCGGGTCGATGCGCTGGATTACCTGCTCAAGCCGTTCAACTACGAAGAGTTTTTACGGGCAGCGAGTAAAGCCCGTCAGTATTTCGACCTGGTTCAACGACCGGAGCCAACCCCGGCGGCTCAGATACTGGCCGCACCCAGCGAAATAGTCGACGATTACCTGTTCCTCAAAGTAGAGTACCAGTTGGTTCGCATCGCCTACAACGACATTCTATACATTGAAGGGCTGAAAGATTACGTGAAAGTATATCGGCAAAGTGAGCCGGACAAGCCCTTATTATCGCTGACGAGTTTGAAGATTCTGGAAGAAAAATTACCAGCGAATCAGTTCATGCGGGTACACCGGTCATTTATTGTTTCCCTACAGCGAATCAGCGCGTTTACCCGCAACTCCGTACAGATTGGGTCGGTGGTTATACCGGTCAGCGATCAATACAAAGACGTATTCAGCCAGTTTATTTCCCGCTGGCTTTAGTATCAACGAACGTGTACGTGTTTCGAAAAATCAATAAGTTTGGCTAGTCTGGCTACCTAATGATATATTTCGGACCATTATCGATGAGTCAGGTGGGGTTAAACTTATACCGGATGTTCGTTCAAACGAACAACTGCCTAACTTTACGAGACACAGGCAGCGATCCGGTATAGAAATCTGCCTTCATAACTTTAGCACGTCGTCCCATGCTTGTAACTACTACCTCAAACATAGAGGGAAAAACCATCATAAAATACGTAGGTCTGGTCAACGGAGAGGCCATTATTGGAGCCAACCTGGTTAAGGATTTCTTCACCAGCATTAAGGATGTAGTTGGTGGCCATTCGGGCGCTTACGTGCAGGCGTTGCGCGAAGCAAAGAGCATTGCACTCCGGGAAATGATCGATCAGGCGACCCGGCTGGGCGCAACAGCCGTAATAGGCGTCGACCTGGATTACCAGACCATTGGCGGCAATGGCTCCATGCTTATGGTTAGTGCCAACGGTACTGCCGTTGTGGTGGAATAAGTTACCGGCACTACGAACCATGAAGGGCCGAATGGCCTTTTTTTTTATGCCCTTGGCATAAGCGTTTACGAGGACCCCGAAAACGAATCGCCTGGGCTGCTTCGGGGTCCTGCCACACTAAATCTCTTCTTTTACAGACCCACACTTCAGCATCTTATCGCCGTAGTATGGATTCCGTACCTCACGCTTATCGCTGAGCCAGAAAGCGCCCTTCCCCTCAGCAGCCATCGGGCAGTACTGCACATAGGTTTTAGCTGGTTTAGTCGCCTTGGCCAGCGCAATCATGCTGGTCGAAAGGGCCTCGAACTGCGTACGTTGTACATCAACATTAGCTGTCCCGCTAATGGAAGCCGCTTTGGCTTTCGCAGTAGCAAGGGCCTTTTTATCCATCGCCGACAGCCTGGCCGCATCGACCTTGCCCAACGCGGCAACCAAAGCCGTTGCCGCCATTTTGGCTTTAGCGGCATCGGTAGCCACCAGAGCATCTTTAACCCTGTAGTAGGCACTTAGCGCCGGAGTGGTTGTCTGCGCTAAAGCAGTCAGGGAAACGATGAATAAGCCGAGCGCAGCAAACGTAAAGCGAGTTGTTTTCATGAGTTTGTCGAATAGGGTGCCCGCCAGAATAACCCCGAAGCGGGTGTTTGTTCTTCTGCGCTCTGGACGCATGTTTACCGGAACAAAGGTAAAGGCTTTGCCGATGAATTAATTCACACAATTAACGAAAACAGCGATGCCAGGTTGCCCATTCCTGTACCATCACATCCGTTACCCTTCTTCGGGTCCTTGTCCGAATACTTGTTTACGTGCGAAGTGAAACAGGAAAGGCGAGCCACGTGGCTCGCCTTTCCTGTTTCACTATATGTTCGTTTATTGACTAGAACCGGTCATCGTCTTCGTCTTCTTCCTCTTCGCCGAAGCTGGTGCCGGGGTTGAACATCGACCCGAGCAGGTCTTTAAACGAAAGGCCTGTATCCATTGCTTTTTTGCCAACCAGCGAATGCTCAGCCAGACCGTGCAGAGCGAACTCCATCATAAACAGCTTCTCGGTTTTGCCCAGACGCGGGTGGAAACCGTCGACCAGATCGTCGAGGCCGTCGATGGTACGGAGCCGGGCTTCGTAATCGCGGTTCGATAGATCGTTGAGGAACTCCATTGTGTTGCCATCACCAAACCAGTCCGTAACTTTCTTGTACGGATTGCCCCGCTTGTCTTTTTTGGCTTTCTCGGGATTGGGGAAATAGGCCAGAAACTGGTTACGGATCGCTTTACCAATCAGGTTTTGGGCCACAATGACCGGCCCTTCCACTTCACCTTCGTAAACCAGCTCAACTTTACCGCAAATAGCGGGAACGACGCCATACAGGTCAGACACGCGCACATACGTTTCTTTCTCCCCGTTGATCAGTGCCCGGCGTTCGGCCGAAGACAGGAGGTTCTCATAGGCCGAGATGGTCATCCGGGCCGATACGCCACTTTTTGAGTCGACGTATTCGCTTTCGCGGGCTTCGAGTGCCACCTGTTCGATCAAATCGGCAACCAGATCATTGGTTTTAACCATGCCTTTCTGCTCGGTTTTTACAACGGCTTCCTGCAACGTAATCTTCTTCCCGATTTCAATGGATTTCGGATAGTGCGTCACGATCTGGGAGTCGATCCGGTCTTTAAGTGGGGTGACAATGCTGCCCCGGTTGGTATAATCTTCCGGGTTGGCGGTAAATACAAACTGAATATCGAGCGGCAGACGTAGCTTAAAGCCTCGAATTTGAATGTCGCCCTCCTGCAAAATGTTGAACAGCGACACCTGAATACGTGCCTGCAAATCGGGTAATTCGTTGATTACGAAAATACACCGATGCGAACGCGGAATCAGGCCGTAGTGAATGGTTCGCTCATCCGAGTAAGGCAGTTTAAGCGTGGCCGCTTTGATAGGGTCGACATCGCCAATCAAATCGGCGACCGATACATCTGGTGTAGCCAGTTTCTCGGTGTATCGCTCGCTGCGGTGCATCCAGGAAATAGGCGTCTGATCTCCTTTTTCGGCAATGATGTCAATGGCAAACCGGGACAGTGGTTGCATTGGATCATCATTTAATTCCGACCCGGCCACAACAGGAATGTACTCATCCAGCAGGTTAATCATCAGTCGGGCAATACGGGTTTTTGCCTGTCCCCGAAGGCCCAGCAGATTGATATGGTGCATGGACAGGATGGCGCGCTCGACATCGGGGATAACCGTGTCTTCGTACCCCCATATTCCCGGAAAAACGATTTCTTTTTCCTTAATTCGGTCAATCAGGTTATCCCGCAGTTCCTGTTTAATTGAGCGGGTTGTATAGCCAGCGGCTTTAAGTTCGCCAAGCGTTGAGATTGTCAGTAATTTTGATGCTTTCAGGCTGCGGTAGTTCATTCGATGATTCTTAGTGAAGAATGTGGAACGATACGTGTAGATCAAGGAATAGCGCTTAACTTAATGGTCTGTCTATTTCTCCATCTTGATGGTCTCTGCACGGATCACCCTTCATTAGGTCTAACAGGCTTTCGGGAGAAATGGTTTTTGGATGGTCAAATTGACTAATTTTACCGATCATGCACCGGAATGCCAACACCGGTTGTCGTTTATGAAATCAACAGTACGAGTTTTCTTTTCGTTTAGCATCCTTCTTGGGTTTTTCAGTTGCCGCGTTCAGCGTAGCCCGCCGGAGTTGGTTAAGATCTCTGTCAATCAGGCTTACGTAGATCAATCCATTACCCTGTCAGGCTATCAGTTTGGTACCGACCCCACCGTTACGTTTGGGGCAGCGACCTCTGCTGTTAACGCGCCCATTGGCAGCCACGACGAAACGTCTATTCGGCTTCAGGTGCCCAGAGTTGCGCCGGGTAAAACCCAGATTCGTGTTCAAACGAAGGAGGGCAGCTCCGATCCGCTCCCTTTTACGGTGCTTCAGCCAGCCCCTATTGTTACCACCATCACGCCAACAAACGGGCTCCCCGGCACGCAGGTGGTTGTTACGGGCGACTACCTAAACCAAATTCGGCAAATTCGATTCAACGATATCGATGCCCTGATCAATGACAGTACAGACCGGAAACTGACGATTACGATTCCTCCAACTGTACCCAGAGGACCGCTGGCGTTTATCATTGAAACATCCGCAGGTACTGTTATCAATCGATTTGTTATTGCCGGAACACCCCAGATTACCAGCATAAGCCCCACCAAAGCCAAACCGGGGGCGGAGTTGGTCATTCTTGGCAAGAACTTTACCGATGGAACAGTCAGCATCAACGGACTGGCTCCCGACAAAGCGCTAACGACAGTAAAAGATACCGAAATCCGTACCATTATTCCCCAATCGGCCACGTCGGGACTGGTACGGGTGCAGGTTTTCGAGTCATTGATAGCCACCAGTACCGACACGCTGAAACTCTTCCAGCCTCCCTTTATTACGCACCTGCAGGCTCAGGACGGCGCAGCAGGCGAAAAACTGGTTATTGAAGGCCGGAATTTTCAGGAAATTTCGACCGTGTCGATTGGTAATGTGTCTGTGCCGTTTCGAGTAATCAACGCAACCCAACTGGAAGCTACCGTTCCGGTCCTACCTGCATCCGGGCGCGTAACGGTAACGGCCACTGGTATCGGCGGCACAACGACGGCAACGGACCCGTTCTTCTTCTTCCTGCCCCCCTCAAATCTGACATTCACCCCCGCCCGGCAATTGCGCGAACGTCCGTTAACGGTGTCAGGCAGCAATTTATACCGGATCACCAGTGTCAGCGTCAGTGGTATTCCTGTACCAATCACCAGCCGCAACGAAGGCGTCGATCTGCTGATCGGCATCCCCGAGATTGCCGTTAGCGGCCCCATTACGGTAACCAGTAGGGCGGGCACCACATCAGCGCCGTTGGTGATCGTTCAGAAAGCGGTGGTTTCGGACCTCCTCCCGTTAAAAGCCCGCCCCGGCGAGCGGGTAGTTATCCGGGGCGACTTTTTATTAAATGCTTCAATTTTATTCACGGGATCCACGACGCCTGCCGCCGATGGGGGTAAAAAAGAGGATAAAGAAAGATGGGTGCTGGTACCGAACGACGCCCAGACGGGGCCATTGCGGGTCACGAACGAAACAAATGATGTGATCACAACAGCCCCGTTTACTGTTCTGCGGCTTATTAGCAACATCGACTTTACGCCCAAATCGGGTAAGGCTGGCGACCAGATCGTGCTGACTGGTCAGAATCTGGCCACTGTTCAGGAGATTCGATTCAGTAACGGAACGTCCGCACCGGCCGCTTTTGCCCTGGAAGGTACCAACATCCGGGTCACCATTCCTGCCGGAGCCACTACTGGACAAATCTGCCTGACCAACGACGCCGGAACGAGTTGCAGCAGCGCTAATTTCACTATTACCCGATAGGTAGAGACAACGCATGCGTTGTCTCTACTGCATCTGCATTTGCCTCACCAGTACCTCGTTGATCCGCACGTAACTCTCATGTGTCCAGCCGGCAACGTGTGGGGTTAATACCACTCGGTCCGACTGGCGGAGGTAGTCGAATGCCTGTTGCTGTTCGGGCGTGAGTTTGGCCAGCTTCTCATTTTCCAGTACATCCAGACAGGCTCCGCGAATTTTCCCGCTCTCCAGCCCACGAACAATGGCAGCCAGCGAAGCGATTTCCCCCCGTGCAATATTGATGAGATAAAACGGCTTGCTAAACTGAGCTATAAAGTCGTCGTTGACCAGCATACGCGTTTCATCGGTCAGCGGAATATGCAGGCTGAGCACATCCGCTTCGGCTTTGATCTGCTCCAGAGAAGCTTCTTCGGCATAGGCATTGCCATAGTTGGTCCGGAATTTATCGTACGCCAGTACGCGACAGCCGAAGCCACTCAATCTGCGGGCTGTCGCCTGTCCATTATTGCCATAGCCGATAAGACCAACGGTTAAGCTTCCGAGCTCATAGCCCCGGTTACCTTCCCGGTCCCAAATACCCTGCCGTACTTCGCGGTCGGCTTTCAGAATATTGGCAAGAAGGGCAAGCAGCATACCAACCGCGTGCTCACCAACGGCATCGCGGTTTCCTTCGCCCGCATGAAAAACGCGAATTTGCCGCTGCTCCGTTGCAGCCAGGTCAATTAAATCCAGACCCGCACCGGCCCGGCCAATAAAACGAAGCCTGGGTGCTTGGGCCAATAACTCTTCATCTACGAAAGTTTTGCTCCGGATGATTAGCCCATCGAACGGCGAAAGAGTGGTTAATAAGTCAGCACGTGTAATTTTCGGCTGATAATCATAGCGATAGCCAGCCTGATCGAGCATGGCAAAGAGCGACGGGTGCATCTCGTCGGCAATGAGAATAGACAGTTGATTCTGGGACATCCGTTGGGTTTTCGTAACTTGCAGCAAATACAGTGAAAAATGAAGAATGAAAAGTGAGGAGTAAACACGTATTTGGTTTATTCCGTTTGTTCGTCACTTTTCATTCTTCATTTTTCATTATTTGCTAACTCTTGGCGAAACTACAAAAAGTGCATGGAACAACGCCAATCCGACGATTCGAATCCAACTCGTACAAATCCATCTGATGCGTCCGCTCCAGACGTTCAACCGCGTGCCAAACAGGCGAATGAACCAGAGCCTACGCCACCGCAAACGGGCAATCAACCCACTGGCAATCGACAAGATAATCCGCAACGGACCAATCGCAACGGCGAACCGCGCAACGGCGAACCGCGCAACGGCGAACCGCGCAACGGCGAAAGCCGTAACGAGCGAAACCGCGATGGCGGACCACGCGATGGCGGACCACGGGAAGGGGGCCGAAATCAACGCGATAACCGACAACAGCAACCCAAAAATGGTCTTGATGATAAGGCCGCTGCTGCAACCGGAGCTAACATGACCGAGAAGCCCGAGCGCGGCCAACGGCCCGGCCAGCCCAACCAGCAACGACCTAAAAATCAACGCGACGGACAAGGGCAGCCCGCCAATGGTCAGCGGCAAGCAGAGAACCGGCAGCGCGATGAAAATCAGAACGATCGCAGCCGTCCGGCTAACGATAACCGGAACGGGCAGCGGAACTCCGTAGTGCCAGAGCCTGGCCTGGCACTACGGGAAGATGGCAGTCAATCTACTCTGGCTGCTGAAACGAATAGCCGGGGCGAACGGCTGGTTATCGGGATTTCGCTGGGTGACTACAACGGCATTGGTCCGGAAGTTATTCTGAAAGCATTGCAATACAACCGGTTACAGAAAATCTGCACCCCCGTCATTTACGGCTCCATGCGAATTCTGAACCGCTACCGCAATCTGCTCAATCTGAAAGACTGGAATCTTAACGGTGCGCAAACGGTGGGGCAGATCAGCCATAAGCTGACGAATGTCATCACGTGCTGGCCCGACCAGAATCAGGATATCCAGCCGGGGCAGGTAACGACGGATGCCGGTCAGGCCGCGCTGGCGTGTTTGCAGCGGGCAGTCGACGACTTAAAGGACGGCAAGATCGATGCCCTCGTTACGGCACCGATCAATAAAAACAACATCCAGTCCGACGAGTTTAAATTTCCTGGGCATACGGAGTATCTGGCTCAGGAGTTCGGGGTTCAGGATAACCTGATGTTCCTCGTCAGTCAAACCCTGCGGGTGGGCGTTGTAACGGGACACGTGCCGCTGGGACGCGTTCGGCAAAACATAACCCGTGAACGAATTGCGCAGAAGTTAACCCTCATGATGCATTCGCTGAAGCAGGACTTTGGTATCGAAAAACCCAAAATTGCCGTTCTGGGCCTTAACCCACACGCGGGTGAAGAAGGCTTGCTGGGAACAGAGGAGAATGACATCATCAAGCCGCTCATCGCCGACTGGCGTAATAAAGGGCAGTTGGTTTTTGGTCCCTACCCTGCCGATGGTTTCTTTGGCACACGGGCCTATACGAAATTTGATGCAGTGCTGGCGATGTATCACGACCAGGGGCTGATTCCGTTCAAAGCCATCGCATTTGAAGAGGGCGTCAACTTTACAGCGGGTATGCCTGCTGTACGAACTTCGCCCGATCATGGTACCGCTTATGACATTGCGGGAAAAGATCTTGCCGACGAAACCTCCATGTTGCAGGCGATCTACACCGCTATTGATGTAGCCCGCAACCGCAAAGAGTTCGTCGAACTGGAAGAAGGCGCTTTAAAGTGAGTTGTTGGTTAGCAGGTTCCTGCCTTCATATTCCGGCAACGTCATACCTAAAAGCGAATAACCGACAACTTAATAACTACTAACTAATTCAACGAATGCTTAAATCAATGACCGGCTTCGGCAACGCAACGGTGGAGGCTGGTGGCCTGTCAGTAACTGCAGAAGTTAAAACCCTGAACTCTAAATTTCTGGATATTTATTGCCGGATGCCACGCCAGTTTTCCGACAAGGAAATTGAACTTCGGGCTTTACTAACCCAGCAACTGGAGCGCGGTAAAGTGGAGCTTTCGTTGAACCTGACCCGTACAAACGCCATTCGACCCGGGGTTTCTATCAATCGCCCGCTGGTGGCGGCTTACGTAGCCGATTTGAAGGAAACCGCCAATACGATGCTTATGAGCATTTCGGACGGCGATGTGCTCCAACTGGCCCTTCAACAACCCAATGCCTACCTCACCGAATCGCCGGACCATTCGGCCGATGTGTCGGATTGGGAAACAGTACTTGAGGCCGTTAAAGAAGCCGTTCGCCGGTGCGATGGTTTCCGTAAGCAGGACGGAGCCGTGCTGGAAAGCAAATTCCAGGAGTATATACAGATCATCACAGACCGGCTCACAGACATTGAAGAGCAGGATGTGAAACGAATGCCCGCCGTGCGTGACCGGATGCGGAATTCGGTGCGTGAGTTGATCGAAAATGAATCGTTCGACAATAATCGGTTTGAACAGGAACTGGTCTATTACGTGGAGAAATTCGACATCTCAGAAGAGAAAGTCAGGCTCAAAAACCACCTCAGCTATTTTCTGGAAGTACTGGCAACCGAAGAAGCCAATGGTAAAAAACTCAATTTTATCTCTCAGGAGATTGGCCGTGAAATCAATACCATCGGTTCCAAAGCCAATGACTCCTCTATCCAGCGGTTTGTGGTGCAGATGAAAGACGAGCTGGAAAAGATTAAGGAGCAGACGATGAATGTGATTTAGTGGCGAACTGGTTAGAGGCTAGTTAAGATTGGTCAGGCTTTGTCAAGGGCTGTTCAACCTACTTTTTTCATCATCCTATGATTCCTGAAGAATTGCAGGTTTATCAATTATCGATGGTACTCTCTGACCAAATATGGGATCGGGTAGTTACCTGGGACTATTCTGTCAAAGACACAATCACACAATCGAAAAACAACTGGTTCGCTCTACAGATTCTATTTCGGCAAACCTCAGCGAAGGGAACGGACACTTTCACTTTAAGGAAAACATCAACTTCTGCTACTACTCCCACAGCTTCCTTCAGTAAACCAAAACGTGGTTAACAAAAGCAAACAGAAGAAGATTAATCACCGACGATGAGTATACCAGCTTCTTTCAGCAGTTGAATACGCTGAGCGTGAAAGTGAATCGTTACATCAACTCCATCGGCCGTCAAACTCCCTGAAAACCCGACAACACCACTCAACCCTTGACCTCTTCTTACCACCCTTGGCAACGCTTGATACTTCTTTTTACCAATCCCACGATACCCTTACCCTGGCTCAACTGCTCTTAGGTTGTGAACTCGTTCATGAATCGGCAGAAGGCACTACAACCGGAATAATTGTTGAAACGGAAGGCTACCTGACCGACGACCCGGCCTGCCACGCCTATCGACGGCAGACGACCCGTAATGCCGCCATGTTTGGCCCCGCAGGTACGTTATACGTGTACCAGATTTATAATCATTACAACTGCATCAACGTCGTGACCGGGCCCGAAGGTGTAGGCGAAGCCGTACTGATTCGGGCCCTCGAACCCACCGAGGGCATCGATCTAATGGCCCTCCGCCGAAACGAAGCCTTTAAAACCGGCTTCGAACGTTACCGCAACAACACTATCGACGCCACAACTGCCGATGGGCAGCGTAACCTCGCCAACGGCCCCGCCAAGCTGACCATTGCGCTGGGCATTTCCAAAAACGAACACAATGGATCGTCCCTGACAACCGGCGGTATTTATATTCGCGGCCCTGTTCTGCACGATTTCGACATGGTCACGACCACGCGCATTGGCCTGACCCACGGTGCCGATCTACCGTATCGGTACTACATAAAAGGGAGTAAGTTCGTGAGTAAAAAGTG
This sequence comes from Spirosoma pulveris, assembly GCF_054781875.1. NCBI lineage: Bacteria > Pseudomonadati > Bacteroidota > Cytophagia > Cytophagales > Cytophagaceae > Spirosoma > Spirosoma pulveris. Next base: position 151,868 of record NZ_BAAGTO010000008.1, on the reverse strand, counting down.
ACTAAAGGAAGGCACGTCTTATAACTTAACCTCGCTCATTTCCGTCGAATCACCCTCTTCTTCCTTCGACTGAACCAGTTCCGTTCTAATGCCATTGTCTGGATAACGTTCTCTGCTTTGATGAAATAAAGGACCGGCCCCATTGATGCCAATTCCGCACAGGGCCAGTATAATGAGACATACCAGCCCCATTAGCTTGAAAAGCTTTTTAACTCGTTTCATAAGCGGATACGAGGTTTTGGTTGCTACGCCAGTGTAGCATGATGAAGGATAATCTTGAAGACAGCCAAAAGGCGGGGAGAATTAACTTACCAAGGGGCAAGAGGCATCAGCATCTGAAGAGTCAGCGGGAATAGTTTTGCGCTGGATGAATTTGCTGGCTTGTAAAACAGGAACATTCCGACGGCAAGCACTTACCAACCTACTGTTAATCAACTTATTATAAACCGACAAATTTTTGCGCAGGAAAAACTGGCTGGTACACACCGGCGATTTTAAACAGATGCTTTCACGTTTACTACGATGGCTGACTTCCTGTTTGTACGCACCGCATAACTCCGTTCGCGTCGTTTGTTTGAATCGATTTACCGTAGAATAACCACTGCCTAGGCAGGCAAAAAGACTACATAGTAAGGCAAGGACGAGTAGTGCTCTTCTTACTGTACATACCCGTTCAGGACGCGATTGTATCATGTCAGTTTTTGTTAAGGTAGGTCACTAAATCGCCAATTGATTGAATGCCTGTTTTTTGAGCCTGTTCCCGGCGCATCATCAGGCAATAACTATTGTTAAATCCAAGCGGCTTCAGCCAGCTGAGCTGGTATTTCTGCTGAAACTGCGTCCGACAAAACTGGTACACCGAATCGGGCTGCATCGGTAATGTTTTCAGGATGGCCACTGTTGGCTGTAGAACAACCAGCAAACCCGTTCCGGTGTATTCAGGGTAGAAATCAATGGTGCCCGTGCGGAGGGCGTCGAAACAGATTTGCGTACCGCCCAGCCCCGTTTTCGTTACCAGCCGGAGTTGCGTCTGGCCTTCGATCAACTGCCGGTAGATCTCCGCCAGAATGTACTGTTCGGTAAATACTTTTGACCCCATCACAACGGTCTCCGTCCGATTTCCGGGCGTGGGAACTTTATATAAACCTTCTTGTCGTAGAAAATCCTGCGCCACACGCTCCGGCGACTCTTTCCTGAAATCGACCCGGTAGTTTAGAGCCGTCATCACTGAGTCGGTTAGTTTACCCGCCAATAAATTCAGCGTCGGCTCCAGGGCAGGATGCCGCTCGAGGGCGGTTTGTCGAACAACCGGGGCCGCATCGTAGGGAGGAAATGCGTGTTTGGGATCGGCAAGAACCAGCAGGTTGAAGGCCTTGATGCGCCCATCGGTCGAGTAACCACTGATGATATCGACCTGCTCCCGATGGATAGCTTCGTACATCAGATTCTGGTCGATGAGCCGGGGACGCAATTGCAGCCCATAGGTTTTCTGTAAACCCGGATAGCCATCAGCACGCCCGTAAAATTCGTGCGCAAAACCCGCCACGAGCTTATCCTGACGGCCCGGCACCAGATAAAACGCGGATAAGAAGGGAACCAGCACAACGAATACCAATGCACCCACCCGTAGCTTTTTCCCCGATAAGTGTTGCAGTCGCGCCAAGCCAAAATCGAAACCAATGGCCAGTAACGCAGCCGGGATGGCCCCGGACAGCATCATGTTGACGTTACTAAGGGCAATACCACTAAAAATAAACTCACCCAATCCACCAGCCGCCACATAGGCCGCTAGTGTTGCCACGCCTACGTTGATGACGGTTGCGGTGCGGATACCGGCAAAGATGACCGGCAGGGCCAGCGGCAACTCCACTTTCGTCAGGATCTGGTTATCGGTCATCCCCACGCCACGGGCCGCTTCTTTTGTTAGCGCACTTACTTCTGTGATACCAACATAGGTATTGCGAATGATGGGCAGCAACGCATATAGAAACAATGCCACCAGCGCCGGGCCAACCCCAATACCCAGCAACGGAATCAGGAAGCCCAGCAAAGCTACACTCGGCACCGTCTGCAATACCCCCGCAACGCCCAGCACACTGTTCGCCAAGCGGGTTTTTCGGGCGATAAGAATTCCAAGCGGCACCCCGATCAACAACGCCAGCAACAGTGAAACGAATGTTAGCCCGATGTGGGTTAGTGTTTGCTCCAGTAGCTTATCAGCATGGTCGCGGACAAAAGCAAAGAAGTCAGTCATTCAGCCGGTGGGGTTTATCGTCCAGAAAATCCCGCACAAAATCGGTGGCGGGATTAATGAGCAGTTCGTTCGGCGGACCAATCTGGACAATACGCCCTTTATCCATCAGGGCAATCCGGTCGGCAAGTTCGAGGGCTTCGCTAACATCATGCGTCACCAGTACCACCGTTGTTTCGCGCAGTTCGTTCAACCCAAACAACTCCCGCCGAACATGCTTTCGGGTAAAGGGGTCAAGAGCGCCGAAGGGTTCATCCATTAACACCACGGGTGGATTCACGGCCAGAGCCCGAGCCAGACCAACCCGCTGGCGTTGTCCACCGCTCAACTCAGCCGGATAACGATGCAGCAACGAATCGGGTAGTTGGAGCTTATCCATTAGCTCGCGGGTACGGGTCTGAATTCGGGCTGTTTCCCAGTCCAGCAGTTTAGGGACGGTGGCAATGGCATCGGCAACGGTATAATGGGGAAACAGGCCACCATCCTGGATAACGTACCCAATACGCCGACGCAGTGCCGGCCCCGGCTGCTGGCGTACATCAACCCCATCGACGCTGATGAACCCGCTGGTCGGTTCGATCAGGCGGTTGATCATCTTGAGCGTTGTCGTTTTACCACAGCCGCTGGTTCCGAGCAACACGAGCGTTTCGCCCGGTGCCACCGTCAGCGATACGTCGTCAACCGCCGTGTGCGACTCAAAGCGCTTGGTTAATTGCCGAACGTCGATCATTCGACGATCTGAACGCCTTTCCAGAACGCAACCCGGTTTTGAATCTGGCTGGCGGCTGGCTTTGGCTCGGGATAATACCAGGCCGCATCCGGGTTGGTTTTACCATCGACCGTCAGGCTGTAATACGAGGCCAGGCCTTTCCAGGGGCAGGTGGTATGCGTGTCACTATCGACCAGAAATTTCGCTTTGACCGAGTCTTTCGGAAAGTAATGGTTGTTTTCAACAACGACGGTATCGTCGCTTTCGGCAATAGTTTCGCCGTTCCAGATAGCTTTCATGAGTCAGTAAGGTTTGACAGGGTATACCGTCGGTTCTGCGTGAACCGGCGCTTGTATATAACGGAATAATGTCGGTTTTGTCTTTACTTCAGTACCTGTACTTCAATGACCGAATTATCGTACACCCGATGCGTAGCTTTTTGAAAATCGGCGGCATCGGCTTTGTAGATATTCTCCACATATTTCTGTGGATTTCGGTCAATGAGCGGGAACCAGGTACTCTGCACCTGAATCATGACCCGGTGCCCTTTTTTGAACGTATGCAGCACATCCTGTAACCGGAAATTCACATCCGTTACCTCGCCGGACTTGAACGGTTCCGGCTTCTCGAAGGAATTGCGGAATCGCCCGCGCATGGCCTCTGAGCGTACCATCTGCTGGTAATTACCCAGGGTGATGTTCCGATTAGGCATATACGGATGGTTCGGCTCATCGGGCGGATACACGTCAATCAGCTTCACTACCCAGTCGGCGTCGGTGCCCGTCGTGCTCACTTTGAGCTTCGCCATAATCTCCCCCCCCAGGGTCAGATCTTCGGTCAGCACCTCCGTTTGGAAGGTAAGCACGTCCGGCCGACGGCCCGCAAACCGCTGATCTTCGGACATATAATTAAACGGCGTAAAACCCTGCGTGGTAGTAATGTCTTCAGTATACGGAACGGGCTTTGCAGGGTCGCTGACGAACTCCGAGAACCGGTTATTCCCAACTTCCATAGTCCGGTTAGTAGCCAGATTACCATCCGACATCAGGAAGAACTGCTTTTTGGGCGTATCGGCAACGGGCCATTTGTCGAATGTTTTCCACTCATTCCGGCCGGTGTTGAACAGGTACGCTTCGGGAAGACCGCTTTTGCCATCGCCCTCCCCTTTCAGAAAATGCGTGAAGAATTTTGCTTCGATATTTCGCTGGTAAAATGTAGCGATGCTGTCGCCGAAGTAGACGTTACTGTGCAGCGTATGACCCGTCTCGCGCGACCATCGACCATGTCCGAATGGCCCCATAACCAGCGTATTGTAGGCACCGGGACTGTTCTTCTCAATTGTTTTATAGACATTCAGCGGACCGTATAAATCTTCGGCATCGAACCAGCCACCCACCGTCATGACGGCCGGCCGAACATTTTTCAGATGGGGCAGAATGCTCCGTTTCTGCCAGAACTCGTCGTAGTTGGGGTGATTGACGGTTTCCTGCCAGTAGAAGTTATCCTTGTAATATTTGTCGGCGTTTTTCAGCGGCCCCAAGTCATATTGCCATTGGAAACCGTCTTTTGTCCCCGTCTGAATCATCTGGTCGTTGTACCAAGCTTTTGTTGTTGGCTCGGGATGCTGCACGCCAAAGACCGGAAACGTGAACAGGTAAGCCTGAATGAAGGCACCGTTGTGGTGAAAATCGTCGAAAAAAAAGTCGGAAACGGGAGCTTGTGGCGATGCGGCTTTGAGCGCGGGGTGAGCATCGGGCAACGACGCAGCCGTGTAGAATCCCGGATAGCTGATGCCCCACTGCCCTACCCGACCGTTGTGGTTGGGTACGTTTTTCAGCAGCCACTCGATAGTGTCGTACGTATCGGAACTTTCGTCGGGAGAGCCCGCCGTTGAAACGCTTGTCTTCCCTTTTTTACCGCCTTTTTTAGCGGGTGCCGGTGGGTCGGGCAGGTTGGGCGTCATGTTGGTCCAGGTGCCTTCCGACGCCCAGCGACCCCGCACATCCTGATACACAAAGATGAATTTCTCGCGCATGAGCGTAGCCGACGGTCCTACCTGTGCCGGATAGGCATCAGCCCCATAAGGAGCCACGCTATAGCATGTGCGCTGCATCATGAACGGGTACTTCGTCGTAGCCGATGCATCCTTAGGAACGTACACGGCCGTATGCAGCTTGGTGCCGTCGCGCATGGGAATCTTGTACTCGAATTTCTGGTAATTATCGCGGACGAAGTTACCAGTCGAGGTTTGTTGTGCCTGGGTGGGAAGGACACACGCTATCAAAAGCAGTGCGTAGAGCCAGTATCTCATAGTTGTTGACCAGTAGTAAGGGAGTTGATGGTTGTAAATATAGCGATATGCATCACATAGGCTACCATTAGGCTGGCGCGGGTATTAATCAGTCTCAAGCTGGCGCGGGTATTGACCCGCGCTTTCTTATTTGGTCAGCATTCGCTGACAGTTTATGAGTTATATATGCGTCAGCGAATGCTGACCAAATGAAAGGCACGGGTCAATACCCGCGCCAGCATGCATACCCAGGCTAGCCTGAACAAACAAAAAGGGCGCGGGTTGTAACCCGCGCCAGTATGTAAAATCCATGTCAGAATAAAATGTCTAAGCCCGTAGTTACATTTTAAATATCTCTTTCATCAGAACCCACTTTTCACCGGGTTTAGCCATGGGGAGAGCCTGCTGATACGTCCACATCAGATTTTCCCACTCCTGCACCTTTGGGTTGGCCGCATCGGCGGCAGCTTTGGCTTCGAACGAGAAGGTTTCGTTCGTTTCCATGATCATAAACAGCCGGTTACCGATGCGGTAGATTTCCATCTCGGTAATGCCCGACTCGCGGATGCTGGCTTCAATTTCGGGCCGGATCTGTTTATGATACTCTTCATATTCAGCAATTCGGGCGGGGTCATCGATTAGGTCAAGGGCAAAGCAATGGCGCATACACAAGGGTTGATAGAAGGTAATAAAAGTCGGTTTCGGTTAATCGGTAATGGACCGATCCAGATGCGTATAGCCGCCGTCGACGTGTACGAGCTGACCCGTTGTATGGCTCGATTTATCAGACAGTAAGAACGCTACGGCATTGCCCAATTCTTCCGGTGTGGTCATGCGGTGCTCAAGCGGAATTTTGGAGACAATCTGTTTTAGTTTCTCTTCCGGATTTGGCAGCGTTTTAATCCAGTTGGCGTACAAGGGTGTCCAGCTTTCGGCCACGACTACGCAGTTGACCCGGATATCATAGGGCAGCAGCTCGACAGCCCACTCGCGGGTCAGCGCATTACGCCCCCCGTTAGATGCCGCATAAGCCGAGGTGTTTCCCTGACCCGTTTCAGCCACTTTTGATCCAATATTCACGATGGCCCCTTTCGACTCTTTCAAGGCAGGCAAAGCATAGTGGGCCATGAGGTAATAATGCACCAGATTTTTATGCAACGACGCGATAAAGCCTTCATAAGAACCATTTTCAAGGCCAACCCCATCATTCACCCCGGCGTTATTCACTAGCCCATCAATACGGCCGAACTGAGCAAGCGTCTGTTCAACCGCCTGCTGGCAGGCTGATGGCTCTGTTAGCTCCGCTACAAATTGATGCGCCTGCCCGCCCGTAGCCTGAATGGCATTCACCGTATGCATATTATCGACTTCATTACGCCCAATAATTACAGGAATGGCTCCTTCTGCTGCCAGTACTTTTGAAATTCCTTCGCCAATACCTTTGGCACCACCGGTAACTATAATGACTTTGTCCTGCAGGTTTAAATTCATGGTTATTAATTTATGGGATCAAAAAACACCGGAGACGAATAAAGAAAGACGTTTCCCTGTCATTTCTCCTTTCGTCTCCAGCAAGCAATTCAATACATCTCTGTGTTAGGGTACATACGTTTCCAGTACCGTCATATCACCATCGGGCACCAGCGTAACTGTATCGACCGAGGCCGGAATGAGGGCACACTGGCCCATCTTCAAAGGTACCGAATAGCCTCCCGGCGCTTCGATGGTAAGTGCCCCGGCTACACAGATCAGGATGACAAAGCAGTCGATGTGCGTGTAATCATGCTCGACTTCTTGGTTAAAGTTCAGGACGTTCGTTACGAAATAATCGCTCGTAACGGCATTCACACTCTCATTTACTTTGGTCTCGTACTGCGTTTTGTACTCATCGAAATGATGATAATTGATCGCATCAACGGCCAGATCCGTGTGGAGTTCCCGCTTTTGCCCGGTTGTGGCATCAACCCGGTCGAAGTCATAAATGCGGTAGGTAGTGTCGGATGTCTGCTGGATTTCGGCCAGCAACAAACCCTTGCCAATGTAATGAACGCGACCGGCAGGCAGGAAAAAAACATCGCCCGGTTTTGCCGTTTCGATGTTGAGCAAGTCCTGAATGGTGTTGTCGGCTACGGCTTTAACGTACTCGTCTTTGGTAACTTCCCGATTAAAACCTGAGTTAAGCTTTGCGCCTTCGTCGGCCTGCATAATGTACCACATCTCGGTTTTACCAAACCCACTTTTACGTTCAGCAGCCAGTTTATCGTCGGGGTGTACCTGAATCGAGAGGTCATCATTGGCGTCGATAAATTTGACCAGCAGCGGAAACCGGTTACCATAGGTGGCATATACATGCTCTCCAACCAGTTCGCCTTTATAGTGTTCAACCAGTTCGTGCAGGGATTTCCCTTTCAGTGCCCCCTCTTGTACTACAGACACATTTCCCTCAACGTCGGATACTTCCCAGGTTTCGCCACAGTTAGATAAAGGCGAAAAATCTTTTCCCAGAATGGTGTTGATTTTCTGGCCTCCCCAGATCTTGTCTTTGAAAATGGTTTCGAATGTAAGCGGATACAGCATATTGATTTGTAAATATTGACAAGGATGAGTGGCTGGCATACAGCCATTTTAGTAACTGTCGGTTTTCGACAATTGTTGATTACCCGGCTGCCGAAGCGTTGTAAACACCTACCCCGGCTGTATGTACCGGCCCACTAGCGTTCGCGTTAAACAACCATATCCAGTTAGTGTCATCAGTCCAGTCAGTGGCCATAAATGTGTTGGCCATAAACGGAGTGAAGGCGCTGTCTTTAACGGACTCCAGGCAAGTCGGCAATGAGCGGACAGATGTACGCCAACCTTTTTTAGTGCGTAACCTACTGATATACTTTGAAGTGATATTGTAAATAACCTCGTGCATAAAAAACAACTCATATCATTAATTATACTATTTGATAGTACAATATGCATTTTTATTAAAACAAGATACTTGTACCGAAAACCTAGTTTATCTTATGCTGAATTTAAGATACTTCATTAGTAAACAACTTGAAGTTCAATGCATTTTGATTAGAAACTCAGCCTTATTTCTATAAATCACTTAAATCAATTTACTCATTTAAACCGTAGTCGGTACGGTTCTTTCCGCTTGTGTAAGTGCGATGAAAAGTAAACTACAAAAAGTGTGTTATACCCGGCCATATCGTCGTACATCCATTCATTATGTCCCCCCATAAGCCTATCCATTGACAACCGATATACGCTTTTCACTTTTCCAAAGCATACCTTATCTGTTCGGCACCTAAACTCTCCCCGTTTTTCAACAGCCTTGAGCAGCTATTCTGCTTTATAGTCATTGCTCGATCTTGTATGTGAAAATTCCGCTTACCACCGTCTAAACTTGTTAAACTCTTAATGTTCCCTTTATCAAATGAAAAGAAAAACAGTACCTGCAACAACCGTAACCACCACGACTGACTACCACACTAACTGTTCTTTGGACAGCTTCGAAACCCTTTATAGTAACTACGCAAGTAAAATTCATCAAAAATGCCTGATGATGATCAATGACGACGAAACCGCCAAAGATTTCACGCAGGATATTTTCCTTAAAGTATTTACCAAGCTTCACACATTTCAGAACCGGGCCTCTTTCGCAACCTGGATATATGCTATTGCTCACAACTACTGTCTGGATCAAATTCGACTCCGCAAACGATATAGTAAAGAATCGCTGTCAGATGACCTGATGGGTGAACTGCCCGAAAATGACCAACACGAACCGGGTGTTATCCAAATGCAAATTCTGGAAGTTCTCCTGAAAGAGCTACCCGCTCAGGAGGTAACTATGCTGCGACTCAAACACGAGCAGGGATTAAGTGTCAAAGCCATTAGCGAGCAGTACCAATTATCCGAAAGCGCCGTAAAAATGCGACTGAAACGAACGCGGGATAAACTTCAAAGCCTCTGCAACGACTTATACGCTTAACTCCCGATTAACAAGAAATGCCCGCGATATTCCACTGTTGCGGGCATTTTTATGGGTTAAACTACCTGTTCCAGCATATTGATATACCCGTTGACGCCTTCATCCAGCTCTCGCAGATAGATAAATTCATCGGCCGAGTGCGAACGCCCCGAGTGTCCGGGTCCGCATTTGAGGGATGGACAGTCTAACACGGCCTGATCCGATGTAGTTGGTGAGCCATATGTATGTCGACCCAAGGCCAGACCAGCCAGGATAATTGGATGATTATCAGGAATTGACGACGGTTTGAGCCGAATTGACCGAGGCTTTACATCAGCCTGTACGTTTGCCCGAATTGTTTCGATCACTTCTTCGAGGGTATACTGTTCGGTAACGCGTACATCTACAGTAAATGTGCAGGTATCGGGAACAACGTTATGCTGTGTACCCGCATTGATAATCGTTACGGATAGCTTTATGGGACCCAGTGTTGGCGAAACCTTGGGAAATTGATAGGTTGTGAGCCAGTTTATATCCTGAATAGCTTTATAAATCGCATTATCTCCTTCATCCCGGGCAGCATGCCCACTGCTACCCTTGGCCGTACAATCAAGTACCAGCAAGCCTTTTTCGGCAATGGCCAGTTGCATTTCGGTTGGCTCGCCAACGATGGCAAAACTGATAGGAAGCAATTCGGGCAGTAACAGCTCCAGTCCGTCCCGGCCCGAAATCTCTTCTTCGGCGGTGGCGGCCATCACCATATTGAATTTCATGGCCGGGCGATCGTAAAAGTAGACGAAGGTCGCCAGCAGAGAAACCAAACAGCCACCAGCATCATTACTACCCAGACCGAATAACTTCTCATCACGTTCCAGTGGCTCGAACGGGTCGAGTGTCCAGGATTTGTTCGGCTTTACCGTGTCGTGGTGTGAATTCAGCAGAATCGTTGGTTTGGCAGCATCGAAGTGCAGATTCTGTGCCCAGACGTTATTCTTAAGCCGCTGACAGGGGATTTGCTTATCTCGAAAAAACGCTTCGATTTCAGCCGCCGTATTCATTTCCTCCCGGCTGAACGACGGCGTCGCTATCAGACGTTTAAGCAAGGAACGAGCGTCATTGATAAGCGTTACTTTCTGGTTTGATATGTCGGGTTGAGTCATAAGAGAAGCATTGACCGCTCAAATATAAGGCCAACGAACCGAAGTTTCTCTGGTTCCGGTTTCGTCGAATACTGTAAATCCGGGATTAGAGGGTCAGTTGGCATGAACCGCCTAGGCTTCGTAAAACTTCACCTTTTTTTCCCGCAGGAAGGCCTTGATGACGTCTACATGAACGCATTGGCCAACGTTTAGAAACGGGTAGTTTGATACGCGGCTTTTGCGGCCATTGACCAGTACTTCCTGATCTTCAATGTCGAAGCCAAGGTGCAAATGGCGTGTTGCAGACTGCATCCCATAGATAAGTCCGTTTGTATCGAACAATGGCCCGCCACTCTGCCCCCGGAGGCCGGGTGTACTAAGCTCAATACCCGTTATCAGGCCGCTATCTCCCGTTAACCGGGTTACAATGCCGTCAATCGGGAAACTAGGTGAGGTCAGGCGACCCGTTGTTGTCCACTCGATATCATCGGTGCCCGGGTTATACCGGAAATTATTGAATTCAGGAAACGGATAACCCAACCGGCATAAACTCCGGCCCGGCTTAACGCGACTGGTATCGCCCAGAAAAACAGCATGAGACCGGTATAAAAGCCGATTGTATCCCTCAAAACGCAGCAAAGCCAGATCCTGCGTAGGATGGTGATCAATACTCAGTTTTTGAAACTGATCCACGCAACTGATAAAGTTGTTCCTTACCCGAATGATGGTGTCGGCCGTAAGTTGGAATTTAGCTTCCAGCTGGCTAATTAAGTGAGCAGCATTCTTTTCCCGTAATGCTTCCCGACGTGCTCCCTGAAACTCCCGGTACTTATGGTAAATAGGATCGCTCTGACGGATAAGTTCGGCAACATGCTTACAGGTAATGGCGCATCCTTCCTCATTTATAAAGAAAAGCGTAGCCGTGCCGGGTACAATTTCACTGTGGCCGTATAGCCGAACAATGGAATGCATTGGCTGGGTAAACGGATTAACGCGTTCAATGGCGTCAACAAACATAAAAGGGTGTCAATAAGTGAGCCTGCAAGTTAACGAATCCAGAATCACTTAGCGGCCAAAGGAACGTTGACGACTGCCAATGGCCGATTATTTGACATGACCACAGGATAAACCGGCGGTTATGCTATCCTGTTTATCCTGCGATCCTGTCGAAAAATACCCTTATTTCTTTGGTGTTACTTTCACCTCTGCCGGCACAATGGCACCTCGATCGCCACTATCGGGCGGAGCCTGCTGAGGGGCATTCAGTGCATTGTTGGTTGTATCCCCCTGACGACCAAACACCGAACTGTCGCTGGCAGCCGTGGTATCGGTCATGGTAGTTTCGGTACTGTTTTCTGCGGCATTCTCATTCTTCTTCCCGGAACAATTCCAGACAGTCAGGCTGGACCCGACGAGACAGGCCGCCAATAACCAGGACCGAAGCGGTCGTATGCGATTATGAATCATGGCTTTCAAACGTTAGCGTAAATTATAGGCACTAAAACCAATAGCCTCTATCTATGGGCGGTGTTTATGTTTGTCTGTCAGATGGTTCTTACCAGCCTGGCTTATTTTTTAGTAGCAGACGAATCGCGAATGCCAAGGGGTCCGGGGGCCGTTGAATCGCTTACCTGCCCATGAGCATCCTGAATGTTTCTTTTCGTAGCTGCCGATGTGTCCTCAACGGCATTGGGTTCAGCGCGGGCCGTGGAGTCGGTACTGATACCGTCAGTACCATTCTGATTCTCACTGCATTTCTGAATGAGTAACGCCATGACCAGCACGGCAATGGCAATCATAGCCCAGCGCAGCCAACGCACATTTTCATGCCGTCGGTCGCCTTCAGGGCTTTTGGGGATATTCGGATTAACAGCGGTTCCGCTAAAATTATCTGTCCCCTGAACTTCAGTTTGCGGACCGGTTGGTGTTACCAGTTCATCAAATTCCAACAAGCTCGATACGCCGTCCAAGCCCGATGGAACGGCCTTCCTGAACTCGGTTGCCTGACCGAGTAAAAGCGTTTTCAAACTCTCCGCGGTCAATCCTTTCTCCTGTTCCTGGCGTCCCAGAACCCCCATCAGTACCGAACCAGCCAACCCAAGAATAGTCATGACCGACTCGGGCTTTGTACCACTATGCACGCCAATCAACTCCGTAGAACGAACAAGTTTGTCGCCAAAAATATGGTCCAGAAACTCCGCATCAGCGTTGGTGGCCTCAGTTAAAGCTTGGGGCGTGCCCATAACCTGACTTACATCCAGCGGTGTTTTACCATAATCTCCTTTATCCAGAAAATTAACGATCAATGTTGATCCACCTGACTTCTGTACTCGGCGAGTCAATGCTCCCAGTAACGTTGGCAGAACGCCATTAACAGCTTTCAGCGTAGTAGCCGGCGATTCATTCAGGGTAGCACTTAATTTATCAATTACACCTGGTGTAAACTGTTCTTTAAGATAAGATAATAGATGAACGGCCATGACATTTCGTTGAGTTGAGATACATAAAACCGGTCATCTGGCCGAATGTTCTATTTTAAGTTGCTAAGTGAGTAACCAGGCCCCTAAGTAAAAAAGTCGGTAAGTGACCGACGCGAAAGCAATACGCCCGCGTCGGTCACTTACCGACTTTTTTACTTGTTAACTTCTATTTATAACTGAGGTATCCGGAGCACCTGATCCGGATAAATCAGATCGGGGTCTTTCAGCATTGGCTTGTTTGCTTCAAAGATGACGCCGTATTTCATTGGGTCACCATAGACTTCTTTCGCGATTTTGGACAGTGAGTCTCCTGATTTCACGGTATAAAATTTACCTTCGGGCGTAGGCTGATCGACAGACAGTTGATTATCAACGGCCGATACCCCTTCAACGTTACCAACCGCCAGTGCGATTTTTTCGGCGTCCTCCTGCGATTTTACAGAGCCAGTTATGGTAACCGTATCCCCTTTTGTCTTAACGGTCAGGCTATTGTATGCCAGGCCTAACTGCTTCACATGGTCAAGTAACGCCTGAGCACGTACCGGCTCAACAGTTTCAGCTTGCGCCGGGGCTGGTGCGACCTGATCCTTATGAAAGATTTTTTCACCCACCCCTTTAAAGAATGATAATATACCCATTGGTTTAGTAAATTTTAATTGAACATTTGTTTACAGCCAGCAATTACGCCAACTCATACCTGACAAACAACGGCCATGGTCTAATGTTTGTTTAAAAGCATATACTTAACGAAAAGGCATTTAGTAATTAACACCCATCGGGTACGCATAAAGGCTCTACTTTTGCGTTCTTTTTCTGCAAGTTTTTTCACATTTCCACAATCAACACGCGTATACGAATGCTAGTTAAAAATAGGTTTCGGTGGGGTCTAACGCTAACCGTTCTGGTCGGTTTAAGTGCCTGCACGAACAATGACATTGATCCAACAGGAGGTGTTGTCACTACGCCCACGAAAGGGAGTGCCGACTTTACAAAATATGTGGCGGTAGGCAATTCCCTCACAGCTGGCTATGCCGATGGCGGTCTTTACCGCGAAAGTCAGCTCAACTCTTACCCAAACATCCTGGCGGGCCAGTTTGCTCTGGTAGGTGGCGGTAGTTTTGTGCAGCCGCTATTTACAGAAGCCCAGGCTGCCGGATCAGGTTACCTGAAACTGATAAAAGTACCGTCATTAACCGACCCATCCAGCCTGATTTCTTCCATCGGTCAGGTGGCTCCCGGCGCGTCACGGGGTGGACTCACCTCCGGTGGGGCTCCCTTGTTAACCAAGTTTACCGATGCCAACCAGAATTTGGGCGTTCCGGGCATTCGTATAGCGGACATACTGACTCCCGGTTATGGCTCTACCCAGGGAAACCAGTACTTTGAGCGGTTAGTCACGAATCCACTCACCACCTATTTCCAGTACATGAGCGATAACCTGAATGGGGCTACATTCTTTTCGTGCTGGCTAGGCAACAACGATGCACTAGGCTATGCTACTTCGGGTGGAGAGACGCCTTTAACCCCAACAGCTTTGTTCACAACGAACTTTACGGCAGCCATGAACAAACTGACCGAAGGTGGTCGCAAGGGTGTTGTCATGGGCATTCCAACAATTACCACGGCTCCTTATTTTACAACCCTGCCCCTACCGCTGGTGCTGGCGCAGTTAAATCTGCTACTAAGGCCAGCAACGCCCATTACTTCGCTATTTATCCAGACGGCCAATGGTATTCGCAACACCCAGACGGGCGATTTGCTCATGCTGTCGAATGCCCTCGACTACGCAAACATTGGCAGTACATCGGTAGGAACCAAAGTGGGCCCTTATGGCCTTAGCAGCACTAATCCATTGCCGAACCGTATCGTTTTAGATACCAGCGAGGTAACCGCATTGAATGCAGCCATTGCCACCTATAACGGCATTATGAAGGCTCAGGCTGATGCTAAAGGCATTGCCTATGTTGACCCCAACACAATCCTGAACCAGGTTGGATCTGGCAATGGCCTGATTCAGAACGGCATTACCTACACGTCCGCTTTTATTCAGGGAGGGGTATTCAGCCTCGACGGTATCCACCTTACGCCCGCCGGATACGCCCTGATCGCTAATGAAATTATTAAAGGAATCAATGCAAAATACGGCTCAACTATTCCGGCGGTCAACCCTGCCAGCTATCGCCGTGTATTACTGCAACAATAATTACGTATTCATGCAACTAAAACAACTTTCAATAGCGGCTCTGCTGCTGGCAAGTGTATCGACCTCCTTCGCCCAAGTCAAACCGTTTGAATTTGGTATCAAAGGAGGAGGTACATTCACACATGGCTTCACCAAAGTACCCGCTCAAACGATCGGCAACGTTCAGGTACCTGATTTAGAAAACAAGAATAACGGGATTGGTTATGGCTATTCAGGCGGATTGTGGGCCAGAAAGAACTTCAACAGCTTTTTCATCCAGGCAGAAGTTACCTATAATCGTTTCGTGCTGAAGCAGAAAACGAACGTTACACTCGATGTAAACGCCAATGCGACGCTGGCGAATGCACTGCCCATAAGTGTTCAGCCGGGTTTATTGAACGCTACCCTTAATGCAACGTCAGAATCGATTCTGGAAGCCGTCGACGTACCCATTTTATTTGGAAAGCGCTGGATGGGCGGTAAGTTACGTGGCTATGCCGGCCCGAACTTCATCTTTGTGCAAAAAGCGCAGCTTGACCGAACTACGACGGGCGTTATCAACGCCAACTCCTCGGTGAGCTTCCCGCAAACGGATATTCCGGCAACAAGTGCGAGTACGAACCTGCTCAATAAATACGAAGCCTTGAACCTGGAAGTAAAAGATTTTACCTACGCGCTGGAATTAGGCGTCGGTTATACCCCCCTTCCATTTCTGGATGTTGATGTTCGTTATGCTGCTCCTGTAGGTGGTGTGTACAAAGACTCGAATATAACGGGTTTCCTGGGTATAGCAACCGTATCACTCGGTTTTCGCGTGTTCTAATTTCGTCCTGATGGTTATTGGTTAAAAGTCAATCTCTGACTGGCTAGTGCCTGGATTTTCTCTACAAAATTACATCCAACAGGTGGCTGTGCCAAAGCCCTGGCTAGTAGTTAAATTGATTCGTGAGTTGCGCAACGCCCGGCCAAATTTGGCCGGGCGTTGGTATTTGAACGGGGTTAGCTATTTTCCTGTAGTGGACCAATGAGGTAAGTCATCGGCAATTTTATTAAAAACATTGTAGGACGCTCCAATTGTCCTCAAATCATTAAATACATTCACTGTTACTAATGATCCATTCCGCTTCTCGATTTTTTTACCGACAAATTCAGAAATTGTCATATCAACTGCATTCCCTGAAATATGATTAGACATCAGGGCAGGCGGAGTCGTATTGGTTGCTATACCGTAAGCAGTAACCATTTCTTTGGCTGCTTTTATTGAGTCCGCCATGTTTCCATGAAACCATTCAATATTTACGTCATTCATTAAAGGGACGTTTCTTGGATCTTGCCGTGAACGTGCTATTAAAAAACTAAAGTGCATAAGATACGCTCTTTGAGGAGGGCGTAAGGTTGCAGAGACCTTTACAGTGGCCCCAGCCGTTTTTAAGGCACTTATAAATGCCTTTATATTCTCTCGAAAAGGAGGAGAAAGAGTCTCTAAACTCTTCGATGTTGGAAACATTGCAACCCAAACTCTCCCGCTTAAAAGCTTGGGCGCCACAGCAGTAAGGCCATTAGCGGAAACTTCGGTATTCATGTTTTTAACGGTTAGATGATTAAACGCTCAACTGTTCTTAAACTAGTCCGGCCGTTGGCCACTACGTCGACAAGGTCAAATTCCATCATCTCGGCGGTGTCGATAACAGCACCGCCTGCGAACACACCGTAGACATACAAATCAACGTAGTGAAGCCGTTGGACTGCACTTTCACCAGCCACTATACGCCGTTGAACGTCGGGTGAATAAAAACACATCCTCGTCCATTAGTTGGTGGAAAGACAGATACTTAGCTTTTATGCGCAGCCTAACCTCGCAGTAGCGGCCAAGCTTGTTTAATGGCTGTCCCACGGCCAGTAGCATGTAGTGATCAGATCCCAACATGCCGCCCCATCAGCCCCTCAGCGGGTCGTTGGCAGCAAGGTACTTATCAGGCAGGGCCATGCCCTGAACAATCAGTTGTTTGTGGAGTTTGGTTCGCTCGGACACCCGCCCCTGATGGAGCAGCCAGCGTTGTGCTTTCTTCAGCACTAAAATGAATATTAACTGTAATTATCTTAAAAAGAGAAAACTAAAAAAAGGGTCTTTTTACGGGTTTTTATAATCGTAATTAAATCTTGTCAGCGGACTTTTATTACCTATTGATTTGTGAGCTAGTTTGTTGAGAATTTCGGAATGCACCGCTAAATCTTTTGGCTCCTAATTGACCGTTCTACTTTAGGGATAACCTATTGATCCCGTTAATATTCTAAAAATTTATTCATAACCAATTTGGCCCCCAACTATCTGCCTAATGACTCTGAAACTTCTAATCCTGCCCTTGTACATACTTGATACTTGACCGGTTTAGCGTATGCTCTATGCTTGGGGTAGACGAAGGCTCACAAAAGCTCCTCAAAGTGACAAGGAGGAGAGGTGGTCGGGCAGCTACATTAATTGAAACATTTTACAACACAGCAGATGAGTTGACTCGCCATTGACAACCACACTGTTTGCCTTGGTTCACTATAACTTACCGAGCAGTCTTCTCCGGGGTAAACAGGTTCAAATTCCACTCCGAATGCCAGTGAAGCTCCATCTTACCCGCCGGGGTAATGGTAATAGGCAGGAAAACATACTGCGAGTCAGCATGACCGCCCCCGTTCCAACGGTCGCCCATGTAGAGGTAAGCGTTTTTATAGCCCGGAATCTTAAAAATATAACAGGGCTGAGAATTAAACGAGTTGTTTCCCACATCCCCAATAAACGGGTTGCCCTGGCTGGTGTATGGTCCCATAATGCTGGAAGCCGTGTAATAGGTAGCCGGATTAGGGGTCCAGCCGCTGCATCCGCTGGTGAGCAGGTAGTAAACACCTTTTTGCTTGAGAATACCCGGTCCTTCGCAGTGGGCTTCAATATCGGTATCCTGGGCCGTGGTGCTCAGGTAATCGTCCGACAATTCGACCATCCGAATCGTGCGGTTAACATGATCAGCGGCATAGCCAAGATAAGCTTTTTGAGTGTCGGGGTCAATATATAACCCAATATCCCGTGATTCATGGCCATTAGGACGGGCATGGTGCTGGACCACAAAGGGTCCGGTGGGTTTATCGCTGATGGCGACGCCTAGTTCAGCCACCGTATAGCGGCTACCATCGTAATGAAACCACATCACGTACCGATGGCGGGTAGCATCGTAGATGACTTTTGGTCGTTCAAAGACTTCAATCGTTCCTTTCTTGAGGACGACGCCTTCATTTTTCCAGTTATAGAGATCTTTCGATGAGTAACAAGCGGCTCCCCGTGGCTCTCCCCGATGTTCACCGTACCAGTAAAACGTTTTCAGCGAATCACTGTAAATAATATTGCCCCCGTGACAGTCAATGGGCAGCCCATCATCGGCCAGCCACACGGCACCGGGCTTAAAAGAGGTATACGCTGTGGGCTTCTGAGCCTGAGCCGGTACTCGGATCGCACCAATTCCTAGGCCCATTAGCAAAACGGCGAATCCTAGCCGCTCAATAAAACCAAGACTTCGATTGCTCATTTCAGAGGGGGATATTGCGGTTTTCCACCGTAAACGCTGACAAGCCGGTGGCGCGAGGTGATCTCTAGCGGTAAAGGTAGTCGCTCCAGGTAAAAAATGAAAAAGCCAACAGCGGACCTGTTAACGTTCTACCCCGATGGCGACCAGGGGTTGATCGGCAAACCTTCCGCAAGAAGCATACGCAACGAAATTCGCTTTTCACTCAGCAAGGCTAACCAGTCAGGAATCTCTTCGACGAGGGTTGAGGGTTGTAGTGCAGCCATTACAAATTAATCAATGACATGTGCCCGGTTAGGAGCGCGAGTGATCATCTCAAGCCGCTGTGGTTCTGCCCTGTCCACCATTTTTTGCCTGCCAAGTTAGTGGACCGATAAAAGGACGTTTCGCAAGACGTTAGTGGTCTACGGTCTTCTAACCTCTAGTATACTTTTGAATAAGGACAATAATCGACTAACTTAGTGGACTAAAAACGCATCGTAATTTAATGGCTTGCCAAAGTGCCTTTGCCCCGCCATGAACAGCCTACTACAACCCGATCCACTGCATACGGCCGCTCAACAGCGCACTCTAATCCAGAACCAGGCCTTTCAGGCGGCCGTCAACGGCGAGCCACTGGTCAACGCCTTGAACATACTCGCCCGAATGGTCAAGCTCGAGTTGGGCAACCGGGTACGCACGGCCTTTTATCTGGCCTATCCCGACGGCAAACGCTTGCATGCCATCGAAGGGGCGGGCGACATGCCCCCCACCTACACGGCCCCCCTGAATGGCTTTCCCGTTAGCGAAGACTCGTTTTGCAGCGGCTATGCCATGGCTACCGCACGCCCCGTCCACACCCCAGATGTGTTCAAGGTCCCAACCTGGCAGCCCTTTCTGCATTTGGCCACCGCCCATCAGTTTCGTGCCGCCAGCTCCTACCCGATCCTGAACCGGCAGGGCAAAGCCATCGGTAGTTTGGCCCTCTACTTTCCGGACATCCATCAGGCCACGGCCCAGGAATCGGCCCTGGCCAGGGCTATCACCCAGGCCGCGGCCATCATCCTTTCCCAGGATACCCAAACCCTCGAACATACCCGCGCCCAGAATGCCCTGCGCCAATCGCAGGAAAAATATCGCACCCTGTTCGAAACCATCGACGAAGGCTACGCTTTCTGTCAACTCGTGCGCGACCCGACAGGGCAGGTCACGGATTACCGGATTCTGGAATTGAACCCCGCTTTTGAGCAACAAATCGGCATCCAGCGCGCCGACTGTCTGGGACGTACCGCCCGCGAGGTCTTTCCGGGCTACGACGGTTGGTGGATTGACACCTATGCGCGCGTAGTTGACACCAACCAACCGGTGCATTTTGAGCATCTGCTGGACAACACCGGGCGTTGGTATGCCATTTCGGCCTACTCTCACGGGAGTGACTACTTCGCCGTTCTCTTCGATGACATCACCGAACGCAAACTGCGCGAGGAGCAGCAAGCCTTCCTGCTGCGGTTTTCGGATAGTTTGCGCCTGGAGTCCGAGACGGATGCCCTGGCCAACCGAGCCTTGCAACTACTGGCCGAGCAGCTGCAGCTGGATCGCTGTTGTCTGGCCGTTTACCAACTGGCCGACGATCGAGCCGAGATCACCCACCAAGTGGGAAACGACCGGTTGCCCCCTTTGCCCCAGCACCTTCGTCGGTCGGATTTCCCCGACGCCTTTCCGATGGTCCTGGCGGAGACGCTGGTCATCGACGAGGTGGGCCAAACGAAAGGGCTGACCGAGCTGGATCGGCAGCATCTGGGCGCCTGGGGCTTTTCGGCCTTGGTGGTGGCACCCCTGCGGCCGGGAGCGCACCAGCACGGATGGGTCATCCTCGCCATGTCAGCCCGTCCCCGGGCCTGGACACCGGGTGAGATCCAGTTGATCGAAGAGGTGAGTGAACGCACCTGGTCGGCGGTGGAACGGGCCAAAGCCGAAGCTGCCCTGCGGCTAGCCGACCGACGCAAAGACGAGTTTTTAGCCATGCTCTCCCATGAGTTGCGCAATCCCATGGCTACCCTGCACAACACGTTAGCATTGCTGAAGCTGACTCAGGGACAAGACCAGAGCTTGCCCCTGGAGAAGGCCCTGGCTATTATGAGCCGGGAGTCCGGCCACTTGAATCGAATGGTGGATGACCTTTTGGATGTAAGCCGCATCAGCCAGGGCCTGATTCAACTCCGTAAAACACGTATTGACCTGACGACACTGGTGGGTGATGCCCTGGAGGCATCCATGCCTGAGTTTACGCATCGCCATCAGGTTTTAGTCACCAGCCTTGCCAGTGGCCCTTTCTGGGTGGAGGCTGATGCGACCCGACTCACTCAGGTGGTGCGTAATCTATTGACCAATGCGGCTAAGTACACGCCCAACGGGGGACGGATCGAGGTCCGGTTAGCCCAGGAAAACCGGCAAGCTGTACTGCGGGTACGCGATACAGGCATTGGCCTGGCGGCCGATCAACTGGCGGCCATCTTTGAGGTGTTCGTGCAAGTCAGCACCTCGCTGGCTCGCACTGAGGGCGGACTGGGACTGGGCCTTACAGTGGTCAAACAACTGGTCGAACAACATGGTGGCCGGGTTGCGGTCAAGAGTCCAGGCTTAGGCCAGGGCAGTGAGTTTATCGTCACATTACCCAGCCTGGCTGACAGCCACCTAGCCGAGAATCAAGCTGGACGTTCGGCTACTTCCTGCCCAGCCCCTCAACGCATCCTGGTAGTGGATGACAACGCCGATCTGGCCCTGACGACGGCGATGTGGTTGCGTCATAATCAGTATGAGGTTCAAACCTGCCTCAGCGGTGCCGCAGCGCTAGAGGCCATCGAAGGTTTCGCACCTGGAGCCGTGTTACTGGACTTGAGTATGCCGGACCTGGACGGTTATGAGACATGTCGTCGGTTACGGGGTATGGCCTGGGGTAAGCAGGGGGTGATTGTGGCCTTGTCCGGCTATGGCCAGGAGTCTGATAGAATTCGAACGCAAGCGGCCGGCTTTGATGAGCACCTAGTCAAACCGGTTGATTTAAACCAGCTGGTGGAAGTGCTCACGAAACTACTTAGCCCGATGAAGC
Organism: Spirosoma pulveris; assembly: GCF_054781875.1. Classification (NCBI taxonomy): domain Bacteria; kingdom Pseudomonadati; phylum Bacteroidota; class Cytophagia; order Cytophagales; family Cytophagaceae; genus Spirosoma; species Spirosoma pulveris. Next base: position 130,199 of record NZ_BAAGTO010000008.1, on the reverse strand, counting down.
AAAGTAACAGTTGAACTCCTTTTTCCTAAACGCCCAGTTGTCTGTGCCTTCTACGAGCCATAAGAGTCTAAATAATAGGCAAGCGCTTTCCGTGACATACGTACTGTTCTAAAAGTCGAGCTCAAAACTTCTTGTCAGTGTGCAAAACAGGTTCAAAGGGAACATACTGAATTTAGCGATTATTTCATAGAGATTGTATCCCCAAAAAATTTGCCCGGAAACTGGACGGTGATTCACCAGTTTTGGCCATAAAGAGCCGGCTGAAAATACGCTTTTTTCGGAGGGCTCACGACTTCTTCTACCTTACAGTTGTAAAGCAGGTCTTGTTTTTGACTGTCAAATGGAGTACTTAATCTAGAGGGCGGCCCCGAGCCAGTGATAGTATTTAAGGATTAAGTCGCTTAAGGGCAAAGTGTGATCCAGCTTCCCCTACGGTAAGCCTTAGTCAAATTCGTGCCCTCTGCGTAAGGTTAGGGAGATCTGCCCCGCATGATGCGCCGTGTGAAACAGCACATGGCCCAACAGTCTGGTTCGCGAGACTGTACCGAAAAAAGGCGTTTCAATCAAGTCCTGCCAGGCATCGTCAGCAGTTGTCTCAATATAGGCTTGAAAGAGTTGATACCCCTCTTCGATCAATCGCTTACTAAGCTCGGTATCCTGCCCTTGGCCTGTATCGGTGTGCCCCATGGTCGTATTTTGCACCGCTACGGGAAGGTCAAAAAATAAGCCAAACAGATTCATCATTTCGCCCGTGTGGCGGTAGATAAAGCCAACCGAAGCCGCTTCGGGATTGAGTCGAAGTGTGGCATTGTGGGGTGTAATCTGATCGAAGGCAAACGAACAAGTCGTTTGGTTTTGGGCTAACATGTCAAGTAGAACTTGTTTTTGCATACTGCTTGGTAGAGGTCGTGTATTTGTTTATAAATCTGCACAAATCTATGAGCCGTTCGCGTATTTGAGGGGGTTCTATTACGACAAAGTAAGGGGGTAATTGCCCGCTATATCCTTACGCTCAACCGTACTTACGTGCAGTGGTTGACAAGTATTAAAAAAAGCATTGTATTAAAAAAGGCTCCAATCTGAAATGCATATACGTCTCAATTTGGAGCATTAATGCAGAACAATTGTACTGGCCCCTGTAATTTCGGAAAACAATACCCAGCAGTCAGTAGAAGCTGCTGCCAATAGGTTAACCTCTTGACTTGACTATCCTAATGATCCAGCGCAATCCAAGATAAAAAGTTAAGAAGCCCGAGTAAGAGGCAATTATATTCGTCAGGCGGCTACCTAATGAGGTGCCATAACCTAATCCAATCATCACCAGCCCGATGAATGCAGTTATCGAGGCTAATAGAAGGCGGATATTCGTTGTAAGCTTCATGAAGAGGAAGGACTCAGCATATCTGATGTATAATCTCTTATCTGTTAGCTAAAGTACAGAACTCGAGGTTTACTACTTACGAATTAGTCGTATCTTAAAATGCTCCTATTCGAAACATCTCTATGTATCTCCCCTTATGGGTTGTCGCGATCACGCTGGTGCTGGCTGGGAGCTTTTGGCTCCGAGCGGGGATTCGGCGACTGATCAACTGGACAGCTAGTCCCCCTGTAGGCAAACTGCTCCCTCATCAATCGAGCACCCACTTTGTGGTGACTAAAGCCGGCAAGTTTGCCATCTGGCAGAGCCGTAAAACGTATGGGCAGGCATCGGTGGAGATGCCCATGCCAATCGTTACCTCAGTGCCAACGGGTAAACGATTGTTGATTCACAAAGCCTACTCCAATGTGATGGTCAGTGGTGTGGGCGAAACCCGTTTCCAGTTGTTTACTTTCTGGGCCGGGCCCGGAGACTACCAGCTCGAACTGCCGGACCCTGGTCCAGAGCGAGCTTACGCCCTTGAGATCCGGGCCTATAAGCCAACCTATCCAATGGTTTTGGCTATTCTGTTGACCATCCTGGGGGCGGCAGCTCTACTCGTAGGCATCGTTATACTGATTCAAAGCGTACGGCCTGAAAGCCAATCATTGCCTTAGCGTAACTGCTATCAAGGCTCCTAATGCAAAGAGATTTCTCACCAAAGGCTCTTCAGTGAGACGATAAAGGTTTCATGGCCAGCTTCTCATTGGGCGTTTAAGGCAACGGTCAACTAACCAGCGTGAACCAACCAATCGGGGTAAAGGGCCAGCCTTACAACCAGAACTGACTTGGTATAGTGATTCAAAAAGAGGTAAGAGAAAAAGAGACCCGATCAACTTTTCTGGCCACGAAGACTTTTTTTGATATAACCCCTGGCCGTTCCTGAAATTATTCAGCCTGATTTCCTGTATCTATACTAGCGGTGAATCGACTGGAATTCGGCTGCTTCTCCATTTGGCTGGTGCGGGTTTTAGCTCATTCGGTCTAGATCCTGCTTGCTATCACTTGATTAATTTCCAATGCCCAAAAAGACTTATTTCTTATTAATTCTAATATTAGGCAGTTTAACCGCTCTGGGGCCATTTTCTATTGATATGTATCTGCCGGGCTTCCCCGCCATTGCTAAAGATCTGCACACTACCTCAGCTAAAGTCTCCCTGTCCTTATCCGGATTTTTCATTGGTATTTCGGTAGGTCAGCTTCTGTACGGACCACTGCTTGATCGGTTTGGCCGAAAGAAACCGTTATACATCGGGCTTATCGTTTACATCCTGGCTTCGGCGGGCTGCGCGTTAACAACGAGCATCAACGGACTAATCGGTATGCGTGTCATTCAGGCGATTGGAAGTTGTGCCGCAGCGGTTGCTTCGGTGGCTATGGTACGGGATTTATTTCCGGTAAAGGATAATGCTAAAGTATTTTCACTCTTACTTCTCGTGGTGGGCGCTTCGCCAATGATCGCCCCAACTATCGGGGGCTATGTGACCTCCGCCTTGGGCTGGCAATCGGTATTTTGTATCCTGACGGGACTCGGCATCGCTATTCTGATAGCCGTTTACTTCGGGTTACCCGCTACTTATAAACCCGATGAGACTATCTCGTTGAAGCCAAGACCGATTTTGCGCAATTTCTGGCAGGTATTAAGTGAACCTAAGTTTTACACCTATGCCTTCACCAGCGCCATTGCCTTTTCCGGCCTGTTTGCCTATGTTGCGGGCTCACCGATTTTGTTTATGGACGTATTCCATACCGATGAAAAAGTATACGGATGGATATTTGCCTTTCTTTCGGTTGGTTTCATCGGATCGAGTCAAGTGAATACCTTACTACTGGGCCGCTACAAGAGCGAGCAGATTGTCAACACCGCGTTAATTGGCCAGGTACTCATCGGATTAACTTTTCTGGCCGTGGCGTTAATGGGTTGGCTGACGCTTCCGATCACGATAATTTTTCTATTCCTGTTTCTGTGCTGTATCGGTTTTACCAACCCGAATGCCGCTGCCTTATCGTTGTCACCGTTTGCCAAAAATGCCGGAAGTGCCTCGGCATTGATGGGGGCCCTTCAAATGGGAATGGGCACACTCATATCAGTGTTTATCAGTGTGTTTGAGACGCCTTCGGCTCTTCCAATGGTGCTGGGTATGGCAGGCTCGTCAATTATTGCGCTGCTGGTATTGGTGACGGGCCGAAGGCGGATAACCACTCAAGTAGAGGTTAGCAAGAACGCAGATACGGCCTTACTTCATTAGTTCGGCGGCTGGAAGATGCCCCTCAACGACATTGATAATCAGGCCAATTACGACTTAAGCTGAATGTTGGCGTTTCCCTGATTTGAAGCCATGGGTTACCTAATCTCACTAAACGCTCATTCGTGAAACGGCTTTAAACACAGCAGCTGCAAACAACAAATCACCTGACTCTTTTACGGCGTACCGTGCAAGTGCCATACATTTCCGTAAAATCAAGCTGAAGCAACCAAGTACGAAATGAACAAGTCATCCCAGAGAGCCGAAAACCAGGAAGCTAACCTTTCGGAAATAAAATGCAAAATAGCTCTCTTTCCCTTGCACACTGCACAATAAGGGAGGCAAAACCAGCGTTTATCAATCATCAAGTTTGTTGAGCCCCGGTAGTCTGTCTGCCGGGGCTTTTTTTATACCAGGCGCAGGATGGCCACCAAGCGAGCAGCTATAAGTGGGGAAGTCGTTTGCAACTCACGGTACGCAATCGCACCGGTCACCATGTGCGTGTCTCGGTTCCAACCAAACGTTAGGGTGAATAAGCTCGTCGAAAGAAACAGGCCGGTTAGCAGCATTAAGTCGATGAAGCGGTTCAGAAGCAATCAAAAGAAAAGCTCTCAAGGTAATGTTCTGCTTTCTCCAGTACAACCAGTTCCCCGAGTAGATTGCTCATCAATAGCTGAATGAATCGTGTGTTTGTTCTGGTACTGCCTCAATTAACGATTCACCCGTCAATCCCTCGAATAAATTTCACCAGCAACTCGTTGCCGTGCACGCTTATACTTTTGCTTAACTTTAGCGTGAATCCCGTTTTTTCTTCCCCCATGATTTACTCAACATACCGGTTGCTGGGAATATGCCTATTCCTGCTAATGGGTCAGCCAACGCTTCAGGCGCAGAACCGTCACCTCACGTATGCGCAGAGCCAGCAGGATTTCCCCAATCCCGAACGGGGCTTTTACATCCCTATCAGCACCTCCTCGGCTCGTTTCGTTCCTCTCGATCTTGCCAAGCTGATCACCTATCGTACACAGGATCAGCGCATGGGTAAAGCCAGCTACACAATTCATTGTTCACTGATCTATCGCAGTTATCGGCTGGAAACCTTCAAAAACAGCCCCTTAAGCGACGACTTCCTCCAGAAGCTCAATAAGGACTTTGCCATTGCCCGCCAGGCGGGTGTCAAGCTTATTCTCCGGTTCGCCTATACCGACCAGGCCAACTCAGGCAACTGCCCGGATCAATACAAAATATGTCCGCCCTATGGCGACGCTTCCAAAGCCGTTGTGTTGGCCCATATCAACCAGCTAAGGCCCTTGCTGCAACAGCATGCCGATGTGATCGCCGTGCTGCAAATGGGGTTTATCGGCATCTGGGGTGAGAACTACTTTACCGATTATTTCGGCGATGCCTCCACCAATGGTCTTGGCGTGGTGCCGGACAGCAGCTGGCAGGACCGCCACCAGGTGCTGGCTGCTCTGCTGAATGCCCTGCCCAAGGACCGCATGGTGCAGGTACGTACCCCCCAGATCAAGCAGCGGTTCATCTACGGCCCCAAAGCACCGGTTACTTCAGCCGCCATGGATGTTCGGGATGCCTACCGGGATACGGATCGCGCCCGGATCGGGTTTCATAACGATTGCTTCCTGGCCAGCGCGGACGATTATGGGACCTTTTATGATGTCGGCCACTCGTCAGCCAAACGAGGCCCGGCTACCGCTCCCCTCCGCCGGTATATGGCGCAGGATAGTCGTTATACAGCAGTGGGGGGTGAAACCTGTGATGATGCGTTCAGTCCGCAGAATGACTGTGCTCCTATGGGGCGGGCCGAGCAGGAGATGGCCCTGATGCACTACAGTTACCTGAATGCCAGCTACAATAATGAGGTCAACAATGACTGGCAAACGCAGGGGTGCATGGACAACATCCGTCGCCGGCTGGGCTACCGGTTCGTGTTACAGTCGGCCACTATCCCCGGGCACATCAAGGCGGGGCAGCCGTTACGGGTCGAGCTGGCGCTGACGAATGTGGGCTATTCGGCACTTTTCAATCCGAGGCCCCTTCAACTTGTCCTGCGCAATGTGGCTGATGGGACGCTTCACCGTGTAACCCTGGAACAAGACACGCGTCGCTTATCACCTGGCCGGCACCAGCTACGCCACGTGCTACAGCTCCCGACCGCGGTAAAAGCGGGTCGGTACGAACTGCTGCTGAATCTACCGGACGGCTACCCCTCGCTGGCTCAGAATCCGGCTTACAGCATCCGACTGGCTAACACGGGTCTTTGGGAAGAGCAGACTGGTTTCAACAAACTGAACCATACGCTTGTAGTTGGGCCATGACCAGGCACCGAATGCCTGCAAATCGATCAAAACAGCAAGACGGGGTCATCTTACAATGGGCAACTCCCCCTTATCTTCTCCTGATTTTATTCGGAGGTCAACTGTACTGAAGCCCACAAGCCGAATAATTAAACAAGATGCTATTCTCTACCCATAAGCCGAGTAATAGTTAGATGGAATTTTTCGTAGGTAAAGCAAAGTTTCTGTTCGAACTAAGCTGCGTGTCACCGTATACTATCGAGGTATCTGTTTATCGGTTAACTGGGTGCTCTTCCTAAAGTAAGTTGGCCCTTATGTAGCCATGGTATACAACGACTAGCTGTGCCTCGTCCAGAAATCATTCAGGTGTTTAAAGTTTATCCAGTAGGATATGCCCATACTTTGGTTTACTATCTGTCCTAGGTTACTTCATTTCACTCATACTCAACTCTGACGATTATGTACACCCGACTGGTTCAAGTGTCCCTTCAACCTCAAGCCCTTGCTGAAGCAACGGATTATTTTCGTACCCAAGTCGTTCCAGTCCTCCAAGAGCAGGCTGGTTTTGTCAATGGCAGTTTCCTGGTCTCTGAACAGACCCACCGCTGTGTCATGCTGACCTATTGGGAGTCGGCCGAAGCCCGGACGGGAGCCGAAACGAATGGGTTTCTTCAAAGTGTGCTGGAGAACATGAAGCCCCACTTTGCGGGCTCCCCAACGATTGACTACTATGAGGTACCAGTTCAAATCAACTAATATGGCTGTCCTGTCCTGAATTTATACGGACGTTATTCTGAATGGTGATTGGGTAGGCGGTCAGATCCACAAAACTGCTTTCCTGAATTCCAATCAAACCGTTCATCCTACGAGTTTACGATTTTGCTCTCAAGTTTGCTTTAAGTGGACAACTATCGGTCAACGAAAGACGTCTGATTGGAAGGAAAATAATAAAAGGTAATCCTCAGACGCAATACCTCGACTCAAGAACTGGTAGGAGTTACAAACCAGGAAGGTCCGTTCTAGTCTTGTGACAAACCAAAGCTAGTGGAAAACGGCAGCGAATCCACCGACGAAGTGTCGTCCGAAAAAGAAGATGGCTTACCTAGGAAAGACCGGGTTGAAAAACGGCCTTGCCCTGAATCGACGAAAGACAAAGAAGCCCTGAGTGATCAGGGCTTCTTACCTGCCTACTCGGCAACAGAGGCCTGTTTAGACTTGCGGCCCCTTGGCTTACCCGCGTAAGGGACTTTGTCTACCGCTGTCTGCGGAGCTATGCGGAGCTCAAAGGCAGTTGTGCCCTCATACTCGAAAAGGCGAATCGTAAAGTCATGTTTCGTGTTCGCAAAATCAATGCCGCTCTTCTTTAAGAGAAAAGGCAGGGCCAGGGTATAGCTTTTGGCTGCTTGCTCAAAGGTGAAGGCTTCCTCCTGGGTACTGGTTGGCACTAAGTACAGCGATTTAGCTTTCCGCTTGCCCTCGTCCATGCCTACCTTAAAGAACGTTTTCCCCAGATCAATCCCTAAATAAGCCACGGTTCTGGCGGGTAAAACGAGTTTGCCAGCGGCCGAAATATAACCGGTTAACGTTACGTTAGCCGCTTTGGCCGCTTTTTCGGCTTTAGCCTTTGGTGGTTGGTTATCCGTAGGTAAGAAGAAATGAATTGTCAGGGGTTTCATGCAGTTGGTTTTGAGACGTTAATGAGAGAACAAAAATAGTCAATCGCGTATTGCATGAAGACAACCCATGAATTCAAGCTCAACGATTTAGTTATTTTGAGTAACCCAAAGGCGGCTCAAGAGTTAGAAGCGGCCAATCCTGACATTGACTGGCCCGTGCCGGTAATCAGTCAGTATGGGCAGCGTGTGCACTGCTGGAACAGTCAACGGCGCGAATTTACCATCACCCTAAGTGCGACCGAAATCAGGAAAGTTGGTTGATCAGACCAATTAGCCAACAGGCGCACTCGTTTACCGTCCCTGACGAAGAGCCCCTTATCACCTCCATGATGAACGTAGTGCAGTAACTACGCATGCTTTAGTTACTGCACCGATCGAGTGATCAGCAAGCTGTACTACAGGGTGTAGGACAAAGCTCGCTTTTATCCTACACCCTGTAGTACTTACCGTACAAGAGGTGGCTATTGCAAAAGTCTGGTTGGATGCCGGAGGACCAGGCTTACCCGTTAAATACCTGCCACAAGATGGCTAAAAAGTCCGGATCAGCGAAGCGTAGAAAGTGGCATAGCGACTTTTGCAATAGCCACAGAGATTATACAATAGAAGTAGCCCTTACTATTGACAGCCTTCCTGAACGAATTGTGCTGGCAAAAGCACTATCACTATCTAAGTTCGCATGTCGGGAATATGATGCTCGCGAACCAGCGACAATAAGTTGATAGCGCGTTAATTAATAGCTCCAGATAGGGCTACGTTAGCATTGCCTTCACCGTGTACCGAGAAGCCCGCAAATTACGCGTGCGCTTGTGATCTGCAGCCGCAGCGGCAAATGCATATATACTGAATCGTACTAATTTAGTATAGCTGAGTTCAGCAGGAACGAATGGGAGTCTGCTTACGGAAGAAGTCCGGTGAACAGATGCAGGTCTAAGGGTACGCCAACTACTGCTTTGAGCTGGTTGGGCAAGCCATACCAGACTCAACAAAAACAGCCTACTTTATTACTCGTTGTCCCGTCTGCTCCTCTTGATCCGGAACGGCAAAGGGACAAAATGAGTAAATCAATCTAAGGTTCCATAAACAATTCACCAATTGCGGTCAACTTTAGTAAGGTAGGTAACACCTGTAGTCCTTTCTCGGTTAAACTGTAATCAACTCGGGGCGGCACTTCACTGTACGACTTTTTTTCAACGACACCCAGACTAACCAGCGCCTTAAGTTCCTGAATTAAAACCTTTTCACTGACAGCTGGAATCATGCGACGAAGCTCTCCGTATCGTCTGGCTTCGGTGCCTAGCTGATATATAATATACAGTCGCCATTTTCCACATATTATATCTAATGTTTTTTGAAGAGCTAAATGCTTGGGGTCAATAGGGTGTTGTTTACTTACTTGATCGTTCATGAGGAAAATATCACTAACCTTTTGGTGCGTAACATACTGATTAAAAGAGAGTTACAGTAACATGAGCAAATATAGATATTTGTATTAAATCTATAGCATAGCTTTTAAAGTGAAGACTATAGAAACAATTTTACGGCTGATAACTCGCTATTAATCAAGACCAAAAATTTTTACCCAAACTATTTATTCCACTTTTGAAGAAGAGGGAATAGACAACTACGATATAAAAATCTAGGTCAGAGGCTTAACAGGTAACTGCCTTGATGTACGTTACAACCAGTTGAGAGTATAAAGAGAACTTACAGAAGTAGAATAGTTAGGTAATGGGGGTGTACTTTATGAGCTAATCATCTAAGTCCGGGAAGAATAGCTTTATTTTGTTTGTTTCAACGTCAACCATTTTTATTGAAAACGCTGCTTGTTATTGCTGGCCCGACCGCCGTTGGTAAAACCAGCTTATGTGTCCGTCTGGCCAAACGACTTCACACCGATGTTGTTTCAGCAGACTCCCGTCAACTCTATCGGGAGCTATCCATTGGGACGGCTAAACCGACTTTGGCTGAAATGGACGGTGTGCCCCATCACTTTATTGATTCGCATTCTATTCTGGACCCTGTCAATGCAGGACGTTATGAACAGGAATGCCTTCGTGTACTAAACGCTCTGTTTGCCAAAACCGATATTGTTATTTTATCAGGAGGGACTGGCTTATATATAAACGCCGTTTGCGCTGGCCTCGACGACATGCCGCCAGTTGACCCGGCTTTGCGGGCACTGTTACTGGCTCGTTTTCAGCAGGAAGGCCTGAGCAAATTACAGGACGAGTTACGGGAATTGGACCCTGTTTACGCACAAACTGCCGACTTGCAGAATCCAATCCGGGTAACCCGGGCACTGGAGGTGTGTTTGTCAACCGGCCAGCCTTACTCGTCATTCAGGCGTCGGCAAACGACCGGGCGTCCATTCAAATCTGTGTTGATTGCTCTCGGACGCCCGCGTGAAGAACTTTATTCCCGGATAGATAGCCGAATGGATGCAATGCTTGAGGCAGGGCTTATCGACGAAGTAAAATCGCTTGTACCCTACAGGCATTTATCGGCTTTACAAACAGTTGGCTATCAGGAGGTATTTCCTTACCTGGATGGTGCGTATGACTATGATGAAATGGTTCGTTTACTAAAACGAAACTCCCGCCGGTACGCCAAACGGCAACTCACCTGGTTCCGGAACCAGGCAGACTATCAATGGTTTGCCCCGGACGAAGACGAAAAAATCATTAGCGGTCTGAATGATGTATAATGTAGTGCCCTGTATCATACATCATTCAGACCGCTTCTTATTGGGCGCGGTAGGCAAGCATTCCGCCAATGACATTACGGACATTATTGAAGCCATTTTCTTCCAGAATCTGCTGGGCCATGCCGCTGCGTTTACCCGACCGGCAATGGACAATAACCTCTTCATCCTGTAAGCCATCGAGCTCGTCCAAACGGTACGACAATTCGCCAAGGGGAATAAGGGTGGCGCCAATATTGTCTGCTTCGTATTCGTCCGGCTCGCGAACGTCGAACAAATTCATTTCTTCCCCTTTATCAAGTCGCTCCTTTAACTCCTGTACTGTGATATCCATGATTTTGGTTGATAAGCTGAAATAATACGCGTTTAAGTAGTTAAGGCAGGTAGTCCTGATGCGCCAGCCGATTACTACTTAATCGCTTATTCCTCATAACTTTTTTAATGTTGAATAATCAATTTATGCACCGCTGTTCGTTTTTCGGCAAATAGCCGGATTATATAAAAACCATTGGGCAGATAACTTAAATCTAACGTTTGCTGACCACGACTTGGTTCGAAACTACTTAGTAAACGGCCACTGCTGCTCATCACCTCAAGCCGGTTCAGTTTGGGCTCATCCCACCGAATAAGCCCGGCGGTCGGGTTAGGGTATGTTTGTAATGGCAAAAAGGGTTCTGGTTCCGGAATAGCCGTTACGACCGTATCGGGTTTGGCCCCCATTACAGGCCGGAGCATAAAGGCACCCCGCACATTCAGTGAAGCCGAACTCCCGTTCTGATCCCAGCTCGACCCGCTGTTGTAGAATATTTGTGAGCCAAATGGGCTGTTCTTATCGAATCCCAGGCGCAGCAACGCCGTATCGCTACTACTGATCTGCTGATAGCCGACGTAAAACGTATCTTTAACCGAGACACTCTTGGCGAATTTGTAATCAACAAACCCATTTCGCGACGCCGGGTACTGCGTCGAAAATGATTGCTGGTAAATGGTATTCCCTGGCCGCCCGCCCCGGTTATTGTACACATTGATAACAAAGGATTGACCCGTCTGATTGTTCATAAAGGGCACAATGCACGCCCGAACACCCCCAATGGCATCGGGTTTGTTCAGAATAAACCGCACGGCAATCTGTTCGCGCTGTCTTATTTGTTGAGCATACTCCCACGATCCATCGTCGTACGCATAGTAATCGTCAAGGGCGGCCACCGCCGATATAGTATCGTTGATCCGAAGGTTAACGCCGGGGATAGACGGATTTTGATCGTCGCTGGTTAACAAATCGACTTTGTACCGCAACATGGCTCTGGTGGCCTGGCCAAATCCTGCCACCGGAGCGGGTTTTATTAATTTACGCTGCGAACTGAGGGAAGGGATCAGGGTTGAGCTCGTCTGTGGGTCATCCTGCACCAGTCGCCCCGATACCTCATCGCGAACGGTAAAACGGAAAGTCGTAAAGTTGAAATTATTGAACAGATTGTTAATATCCGTTGTAACGGTATCCGCCATTTCGGCAGCCGGATTGACAACATACTGCGAAAGCGGCATGGCTGTATACCGTTTCAGTAGTGGCGACAATGCCTGTCGCACGGCTACATCTTTTACGAACCGATCGTTAACGGACCTGCCTTTATTCAGGTAGATGTAATCAATATGCCAAGTATCGAAAGGGCCAGATTCTCGACCGAAGGTTCGGAAGCGAAAGGCAAATCCGGCGTGAAAGTAAATCAGACTCCGAACAGGGATGAACACCTGAAGAAAATTATTGTTGATGACACCGCCTACTTTCGCCCAGACCGTTCGCCATTTATTCGTATTATCCAGAAACTGAACGGTCAATGAATCGCCCGCTTGTCGGCTCAGCGAATCGCCGGGATCGGGCAACTCGCCTTCACCTTTAGCCTGCCAGAAAAAACTCAGATAAACGGAATCGGCAGCCGTCAGCCCGGCAAGATTGATCGGCCGCGATGTCAGGGTATCCGTATATCCCTGTGCCAACGCGTTATTCTGCACATAGGGCCGACCGTTGGCGGCCAGGCCATCAAATGAAGCAACGTTTATAGTTGGCTGATTGATGGCCATCGTGTTATTGATATACACGCCACTGCCCGGCTGCCAACGGGCAGGGTCGGGCCGGTCGATACCGGGGCGACCGGTTGCCGTTGAAAAATCCTCAAAAAATGGAATACTGAGCGATCCTTGTCCCCGACCCGTCGAATAAGAAAAGATCAATAGCACAAGCAAAAAACCGCGCAGACAGCGTCCGGCAAACGACAAAGGCGGCTGATAAAGGAAATCGATTCTCATCTGGTAATAAAGGCCGGAAGTAGTGTTTATTGGTCCGGTTCAATTGGCCCCACGATCCACAAATCCATTGACTCGCCAACGCGGATACGCTCGCCAGACCGGGCTTCGGGCCGCTGCCTGACTACAGTGCCAACCTCCTTCTCGGGATCATCAACGGAAATTTTCGTGCCAACTTTCAAATTCGATCCGCGAATAGCGGCTTCGGCTTCGTCGACTGGTAATCCTACAACGTTCGGAATCTCAAACATCGTACTTCCTAACCCATCACCTACTTCAAGATCTATCTGAGCACCTTTGGGAATGGGCGTTCCGGCCGCAATTTCTTTACCGTTATACAATTGCCGAAGTACCGCGTTTTTGGCCACATCGGGCACATAAATAGGCGGGCCACTTAGTAAATCCAGTGACTTGAGATTAAGCTCAGCGCTACGGAGTGTTAAATTGACCAGGTTGGGCATCTGCACCATCGGGGCTACCCGTTTGGTGATCGTAAGGTAGATCTTACGCCCCTCTTTAACTTTTGCATTTGCCCGTGGATATTGTTGAATAACCATCAATGGCTGCGCGCCGGCAACGAAAGTACAGTCACTGACTTCATAACGAAGATCCCGGTCGTCAAGCAGGTTTTCCATCTCATCCAGACTCAAACGCGTTACATCCGGAACAGTGATCGTTTGGCCATGATTCGTTGTATAGGGCAGGTAGACAAAGAAGAATACCAGAAACAAAGCAGCTATCAGGGCCAGAATAATGCCAATATGGATCAGCAGGTCAAAAAAGGAGCGGGTGCTGATTTTAGCCATTCGGGTGTGGTGATTGGTGGAGCGCTATCGGCTCACTACGTTAATTTGTTTACTTAATTCACAAAAGTAGCAGAATCCGCCACCGCCTATCGATAGCCCGCAAACATTTTTTTGAGGTACTTACCAACAATATCGAACTCAAGATTCACCATATCACCCACCTTTAAATCCCGAAACGTCGTGTGATTGTAAGTGTACGGAATGATGGTCACCCTGAATCGATTGTCTTCTGAGTTGAAAACGGTCAAACTGACTCCATTAATACATATTGATCCTTTTTCGACGGTTATGTTGCGATTGGCGGGGTCATTCCCCAGCTCGTATTCGAAATCAAAGAGCCAGCTGCCGTTAACGTCCTGTATGCTGGTACATATCCCCGGCTGGTCGACGTGTCCCTGTACAATGTGCCCGTCAAATCGGCCATTGGCAGGCATGCACCGTTCAATGTTGACCCGGTCGCCAACATTGAGCTTCCCCAGATTGGTTTTTTTCAGCGTTTCGTCGACGGCTGTTACGGTGTAGCTTCGGTCGTCCAGGCTGGTAACCGTCAGGCAAACGCCGTTATGACTCACACTCTGGTCAATTTTCAGTTCAGGGGTTAACGACGACCCGATCCGAAATGTCAGATTAGTACCTTCTGCTTCAATAGCCTCTACAAGACCGGTTGTTTCAACAATTCCAGTAAACATAAATAGATATAAGTTGGTAAGTCGATAAATGAGTAAGTCCGCTTACTCATTTGCCACACACGATGAACAGCGAACTGCCAAAGGGGGTTCGTACCAGTAGTTTTTGCTCAGCCCGAACAATACCAAGCAACAATTTATTGAGCCATCGACTTGGCAAATAAACATCCGACTTAGCTTCTTCAGGTGTATGCCAACCCAATTTTAACTGAAGCTGCTGCCATTGTCTAATCAGTATGATTGGCAGTGAAAGGACGAAGCTCCAATAGGTGGATGACTGGATTTGCAGTCCGTATGGAGGCATTAGTCGTTCGAAATCACGTAAAACAAATCGCCGAGCAATACCAACCGCCAGATCATGCTCTCCCCGAAAGGCGTTGAAAGCGTTGTTATTGCTGATCAGGATGCCCCCCGGCTTTAACCGATTAGCCAATGCTGCTATCAGCGGCAGCAGGTCAACGTCCGAAAAGTAACAGAATACATCGTTACAAACGATAACATCGTAGGTGACCGTCGGTTCGAAATCAGCCAGGTCGTTCAAATTGACGAGCGAGACGGGAAGCCCTCGCTCATGACAGCATGCAACGGCATCGACAGACCCGTCAATCCCTCGCAGACGACTGTAACCCAACTGGCGCAGGAAGTGCATCAGCCCACCCGTTCCGCAGCCAGCGTCGAGGATGGCGACATCCCGGTTTTCACCAAACTGACGCAGGAGCCTCTGCCCTACCCGTTCATGTAGATGGCGGTACCACCACAACTGGCCCTCCAGCCTGAACATTTTTTCATATTCTCCCGAACGACCAATCATGTGTAAGAACGTGTGCAGAGGTTTATGGTGGGAGATTAGGCAATACCGTTGACCCCCATTATTGCCGTACGACCTGCTCCTTTCGCGAACCGCCACGCTTGATAACATAGGGCGGCAATCCGCTGTGGGCCATAAATAACTTGCCGATGTACTCACCTAATATGCCCAGAAAAAGCAGTTGAACACCTAAACCAGTCATCAGTGCCCAGGTAACGATTAGCCAGCCAGCTAATTCAATTCGATTAGTCAGCCAGCCCACGATGAGCGATAGACCACTCAATAAGCTCAGACTAACCAGCACCACTCCTAAAACAGTGAACAGGCGGATGGGCCAAAGTGAGTAGCCAATAAACACGTTCATAAACAGGGATATGAGTTTACGAGCCGTGTAATTTGAACGTCCTTCAGCCCTGGCATTGTGCGGCACGTCAACGCTCCCAACTGTGGCGGTAGTTCGAAAGATCAGTCCATCAATATAAGGGTAAGGCCCTTTGTAGCGGCAGATTTCTTCCACCACGTCACGACGGATGACCTTAAAGCTTGACAGGTACAAATCGCTGGGCTTCCCAATGGAATACGTTGTAAGCTTATTGACGACCCGGCTGCCCACATTTCGAAACCAGTGATGCTGTTTTTGTGCATATCGGCTGTAGACAACATCGTACTGCCCACTCTCAGCAGCCTCAACAAGCGCCAGGATAGCCTCGGGAGGATTCTGGAAATCGTCGTCAATAATGGCTACGTACTGCCCCACCGTATGATTCAGGCCGCACAATACCGCATTGAACTCGCCAAAATTACGACGAAGGGAGATAGCCGTCACATTGTCATACTGATGCTCCAATTGCTGACACACCAGTTCCGAACGATCGGCGCTTCCATCGTTAACCAGAATAATTTCAAACGCCAGTTCAGACAACCACTGTTGCAGCCGCTCTGTCAGTAGGGTAATGGTACGCTCGCTATTATAAACGGGAATGACGACGGATAAAAACATGTAGTCAACAAGATAAACGGGCTAAGAAGCAAAGCAAATAGTTTTAACAGCGGTTTAAACCTTCACTTCTTCACTCATTAAGTTAATTGTCTCAATTATAAAATCGGCCTCATAATCCTTCAGTACCGGGTTAAGGGGTAAACTCAGGCTGTTTCGATGCAACTGTTCGGCAATTGGCAGAGACAGATGAGCGAAGGCTGCATAAGCCTGCTGATGATGGGGCGGAATAGGATAGTGGATGTCTGTTCCAATGCCTTTCTCCAGTAGATACGCTCGGAACTCGTCGCGCCGGGGATGCTGAATAACGAACAAGTGCCAGGCATCGAGTTCGATCTGGTCGGCCAGTGGCAGTACAACGTCCGGGTTCCTGATACCGGTGAGATACCGTTTTGCCAGTGCCTTCCGGCGGTCGTGTGCTTTGGGTAACATTGGCAGTTTAGCGGATAGCACGGCCGCCTGAATCTCATCCAGACGGCTATTAAACCCCAGGTAGTCGTTTATGTATTTATGCCCTGACCCATAGTTCCGCAGGGCGCGTAAACGCTCGGCCAGTGCACTATCATTGGTTGTAATAGCTCCTGCATCGCCCAGCGCACCCAGATTTTTAGTTGGATAAAAACTCCAGCCGGCGGCATCACTCAAGTTACCTGCCCTCCGATGAGGCACAGCCGCTTGACTGCCTGCATAGGTAGCTCCGTGCGCCTGAGCCGCATCTTCAAGAACATGGAGGTTATACCGTTTTGCCAGCTTATTAATGGCTTCCATATCGCAGCAACGGCCATACAGATGTACGGCCAGAATAGCTCTGGTATCAGGTGTTATAGCCGCTTCTATGCAGCTCGGGTCGAGTAAGTACGTGCGTGGGTCAGGCTCAACAAAAACAGGCGTTAATCCGGCGTGTGTAATACTGAGTACCGAAGCAATATAAGCGTTGGACGCAACGATGACCTCGCTTTTAGCCGGAAATGCCCAGGCATTCAGTACCAGTGTTAATGCTTCCAGACCATTGGCAACGCCTACACAATGCTTTGTCTGGCAATAGGCAGCAAACTCATTTTCAAATGTTTCGACCTCTTTCCCCAGCACATACCAGCCTGATTCTAGGACCCGCTTCATGGCCGAATTAATGACCTGTGAATAAGGCGCATTAATCTGTCTTAAATCTAAAAATGGGATCATTACGAAGCAGCCATCGATAAACCGGGAGCCATTTGACTGTTCGAGTAAGGTTCGTAGATGTAATCGTCTTTATCGTACAATTCATTTGAAACCACCAGCAGAATGGCATCTTCAGAGAACTCATCCATGCTGTGCCAGTCTTTGGGTTCAAGAACCAGACATTGACGGGGGGTTTCGAGTCGAATTACCTCTTCCAGTATTCCGTCATTGTTATAAATCCGGCAACTACCCCGTAAACAAATGAGCGCATTCCAGGTCCGGTGATGTCGATGACCCGCTCGGCTGCCAGTCCCAGTTTCATAGATATAGAAGACACGTTGAATAACACCCGGGATAATCTTTTCAAAAACGGTTAAGTTTCCGGTGTCGGATTCGTATGTTGTGAGTTCGTAAAGTTTGGCCATCCGCGCAACTGTTTGACTAATTTGGTAAGTTATATCGGTGGGTATGAATTCAACTGCACTAGTTAATCTTATTAAAAAGCAATTAACTAATTTTCAATGAAACACCTACAATTATCTATAAAATTCGACCATTAAAGATTATATCACAGAGTTGAAGTCCCTTTTAATCCAAAAAATCATGCTTAAAAACAAATTCTTCCTTACCGGATTATTTCTACTTGGCCTCATCGTCTTGTATTACACCTTTTTCGACGGGGGGAACATGACCTCATCCAGTGGCGTAGATGCCCTGATTGACCCGGCTTCGTACCGTCAGCAGATGACCGCCAAGCGTACTGAAAAAGACAAGTTTATGCAGACTAGTGCCGAGTCGCCGTTCACGGATAAGTCGACTTTTAAGGGACTGGCTTATTTTGCTCCCGACCCGTCTTACCGAGTTACGGCCCGGCTCGAACCCTTCGCCGATAAAACTCAGAAACTGGTCGTCAGGATGAGCGACGGAAGTGAAGAGGTATACGAAAAGTTCGCTCACGCAGTTTTCAGCCTGGATGGGGAAGCCCACCGGCTGTTGATTGTGAAGATGGAAAACACCTACTCCATTCTTTTTCGGGACGCTACATCGGGTAAAGAAACCTACGGAGGAGGGCGTTATCTGGAGCTTGCCCCCGCTACGATCACAGATACCCGCACCATACTGGATTTCAATACTGCCTATAATCCATACTGTGCCTACAACGCTGGGTTTGCCTGCCCGTTACCTCCAGCCGAAAACACCCTTAAAATAGCCATCAAAGCGGGCGAAAAATACATACCCCATGACTAATCGGCGCAGGATCCGTTAGTTTTTTGATATCAATTACCTGAATGAGCAAGTAGCCAATCAACCAAATGGCTAACTTTGCGCTAATTATCTGCTTTGCCGCTGTATGGAAGTTTCCTATAAATGGTTACAAGAGTTCATTGAATTACCTGAATCGCCCGAAGAAGTTGGTAAACTATTAACCGCTACGGGGCTTGAAGTTGAAGGAATAGAAAAAATAGATGCCGTACCCGGTGGACTGGCAGGCGTGGTTATTGGTCAGGTGCTAACCTGCACGAAACACCCCGATGCCGATAAATTGAGTCTCACTACGGTCGACGTAGGTGCCGAACAGCCCTTGCCTATCGTCTGCGGTGCGCCCAATGTAGCCGCTGGTCAGAAAGTAGTCGTGGCGCTTGTGGGAGCTACACTGCACCCTAGCTCCGGTGAGCCCTTCCAGATCAAAAAAGCCAAAATCCGGGGCGCAGCGTCCGAAGGAATGATTTGCGCTGAAGACGAAATTGGTCTGGGTACATCTCACGCGGGTATTATTGTGCTGGACCCGAACGGCCCGGCGGCCCAGCTTCCGAACGGAACGCCCGCAGCCCGCTATTTCAACCTCGAATCAGATTATCAGATTGCCATCGGGTTAACGCCCAACCGCATTGATGCCGCTTCTCACTACGGAACCGCCCGCGATTTGAAAGCCGTACTGAAACGGCCGCTTCGCCTGCCCAATGTAGACGCATTTGCCGTGTCCAGCACAAGCCTGACGCTCGATGTTCGCGTAGAGGATATGACAGCCTGCCCGCGTTACGCCGGGGTTACCTTAACGGGACTGACGGTTGGCGAATCGCCCGACTGGTTGAAACAACGCTTAGTGAGTATTGGACTGAACCCCATTAACAACATCGTCGACGTAACCAACTACGTTTGTCACGATCTGGGGCAGCCACTTCATGCCTTTGATGCCGACAAGATTGCCGGGAGTCAGGTGATCGTCAAAACGCTACCGGAGGGTACTCCGTTTGTAACCCTGGATGGCGTAGAACGAAAACTGACGGCTACCGATCTGATGATCTGCGATGCCGAAAAACCGATGTGTATTGCCGGTGTTTTTGGCGGTCAATATTCGGGCGTATCGGCCCAAACGACCAGCATCTTTCTGGAATCTGCTTACTTCTTGCCAACGTCTGTCCGTAAAACGGCCCAGCATCACGGGTTAAAAACGGATGCATCGTTCCGGTTCGAGCGTGGTATCGACCCTAACATCACGGTCTTTGCTTTAAAACGGGCCGCTCTGCTTATTCAGCAAGTGGCTGGTGGAGTGGTCAGTTCAGCGGTTACGGATATTTATCCCGATCCAATTGAGCCATTTCGGGTGCCGGTTCGCTACCGAAACATAGACAGGCTTATCGGGATCAAAATCGACCATTCCGAGATTCACCGGATTCTCGAAGCACTGGATATTCAGGCTGAAGAAAAGACCGATGAGGGATTCCTGGCCATTGTTCCGCCCTACCGCGTCGATGTAACGCGTGAGGCCGATGTCATTGAGGAGATACTCCGAATCTATGGGCTCGATAACGTTCCGCTGTCGGTAAACCTTGCCGCTGACTCCCTGTCCGAATTCCCCAAAACAGACCCTGACCAATGGCAAAGCCGGGTTGGCCAGTTGATGGCCGCCAACGGTTTTTACGAAATTCTGACCCTGTCGCTAACCCGTCCGGCCTATAACGATGCCATCCGGTCGTCGTTGCCCGGCGAAGACGTAACGCTGCTCAATCCACTCAGTGAGGAGTTGTCCGTTATGCGGCAAACGTTGCTGTTCTCGGCACTCGAAACGCTGCTGTACAATCTGAACCGGCGGCAGAAAGACCTGAAAACGTTCGAATTTGGCAAGGTTTATCATAAAGTAAAACTTGAAGATTCGACCACGAAGTACGTTGAACGGATGCGCTTAAGCCTGGCTATTATCGGCAACCAGCAGCCCGAAAGCTGGCTTCAGAAAGGTCAGCCAGTGGCGTTTCATGATCTGGCAACGGCCGTTCAGCGGATACTGAATCTGTTTCGCGTCAAAGCCTACGATACCCAACCAGCCGACCCTGCTCTTTTCCAGTATGGTCTAACGTACATCGTCAATAAAAAACCATTGGTTAGTCTGGGGCTGGTAAATCCGAAACTGACGAAGTTAGTTGACCTGAAGCAGCCCGTATTCTACGCCGACTTTGACTGGCAGGCCTTACTCAAGCTTGCGAGCAGCAAAGTACGCTATGAGGAAGTGTCCAGATTCCCGGAGGTTCGGCGTGACTTATCGCTGGTACTTGACAAAGCGGTTTCATTCGAGCAGATCAGTAAGCTGGCCCATCAAACCGAACGGAAATTATTACGGTCGCTGAATGTGTTTGACGTGTATGAAGGGGAAAATCTGGGAGCTGATAAAAAGGCTTATTCCGTCAGCTTTATGCTGCAAGACACCGCTCAGACCTTTACTGATGTAACAATCGACAAGACGATGCAACGACTCATGACTGCCTTTGAACAGGAGTTGGGTGCGGTAATTAGAAAATAATAGTTAATTGGTTAACTGGTGGAGTACTTTCAACCACTTCACCAATTAACCAATTAACTACTCCACCAATTAACCAATTACTTTATAAACAACTGTGGTTAGCGAACATCAAATTATTGCACTGGTTGAGCGCTTTGAGCACAAACTCAAAAAGCTTAGGGAGGGTTATGGTGATGCGCAGAAGCAGATTGAACAGTTGGAACTGGAGAACGCAACGCTTCAGGAAAGCTTAAGAGAACAACAGGATCTGGTCAGGCAACTGCGGAAAAAACCTGTTAATTCGGAAAAAAATACACCAAAGTCGAAAGATGTTGGTATAATTGTAAAAGACAATCTGTCTGAGACAGATACGAATGCTGAATTAAAACGACAACTCGACGAGTATATCCGGGAATTGGAACGGTGCATTGCTCATTTGAGTAGTTTGTCATAAACCCAAATTGGCTCCGGGGTAACGACCCATCTGAGCCGACTGCAGCGATGGAAGAATTGCCAATTCGCGTAAAAATTGCCGATCGATTCTACAAATTAGCCGTAGAACCGGACTCGGAAGCTATTGTACGCGAAGCCGCCAAGCTGATTCAGGAAGAACTGAAGCAATATCGGGAAAAGGGGCTCAATGATACACAGGAAGCCCTGGCAATGATAGCCTTCGACTGCTTGGTAACCAAGCTCAGAGGAGAAAGACAAATGCAGCGATTACAACAAATGGTGTTTGACAAAATAACTCAATTAGACCAGGTTATCACGCCGGTCGTCACGACATAAACAACGGCGGGATTCCATCCCACAATACCGCGAGTAAGCGTTCAGGGCACTCGTATCGCAGCAGGTTGATGATTTATTTGTTCAATCCTAACGATATAGTCCAATGGACATTCCAATTTGGTTAACGATTCTTGCCGCTCTTGCAGGGGGTGGCATTGGCATATTAATTGGCCGCCAAACCATGGCGGGCGTTCGCGCAAAGCACGAAAAAGAGGCAGAAGAGAAAGCAGCAGCTATTTTAAAAAATGCTGAATTACAGGCCGAAACGATAAAGAAAGATCGGATACTGGAGGCAAAAGAGAAATACCTGAAGCTGAAAACCGAATTCGAAGAAACAACGAATCAGAAGCGAAATCTACTTCTTCAAAACGAAACGAAGCTCAAGCAGCGCGAACAGCAACTCGCTCAGCAGGCCGATCAGCAGCGTACCCGCGAAGGTGAATTGAACCAGCAGCGCAATGAACTGGGTCAGCAAAAGAATACGCTCGCTCAACAGATCGAAGCCCTCAACAAACGTCGGGAAGACGTCGACCGCCGGCAACAGGAAGCAGACCGGATGCTGGCCGACCAGGTGGCGCAGCTTGAAAAAATTGCGGGTCTCTCTGCCGAACAGGCGCGTGAGCAACTCGTAGAAACACTGAAAGCCGAAGCCGAAAGCCGGGCCTCTTCTTACATCAAAAATATCATTGAAGAAGCGAAACTGACCGCTACGAAAGAAGCGAAGAAGGTGGTTATCGAAACCATTCAGCGGACAGCTACCGAGCACGCCATTGAAAACTGTGTGTCTGTTTTCAACATCGAGTCGGATGATGTGAAGGGTAAAGTTATTGGCCGGGAAGGTCGTAACATTCGTGCCCTCGAAGCCGCTACCGGCGTTGAGATTATCGTTGATGATACACCCGAAGCCATCATCATTTCGGGCTTCGATCCGGTTCGACGCGAGATTGCCCGGCTTTCGTTGCACCGGCTCGTACAGGACGGCCGTATTCACCCCGCCCGGATCGAAGAGATCGTTGCTAAAACCCGCAAAAATATTGAAGACGAAATCGTCGAGATCGGTGAGCGTACCGTTATCGACCTCGGTATTCATGGCCTCCACCCGGAACTGATCAAGATGGTTGGCCGGATGCGTTTCCGATCGAGTTATGGACAGAACCTGCTCCAGCACTCCCGCGAAGTCGCCAAACTTTGCGCTACCATGGCGGCAGAGCTGGGGCTGAACGCCAAGCTGGCTAAACGGGCCGGACTCCTTCACGATATTGGCAAAGTGTGGCCCGAAGAAGCCGAACTACCCCACGCTATTCTGGGTATGGAGCTGGCCAAGAAGTACAAGGAGAACCCGGAAGTTATCAATGCCATTGGTGCTCACCACGACGAGATTGAGATGACCAGCATGATCTCGCCGATCGTTCAGGTTTGTGACGCCGTGTCGGGCTCACGGCCGGGCGCGCGTCGTGAAATGATGGAATCGTATATCAAACGGCTCAAAGAACTCGAAGAACTGGCCGGTAACTTCCCCGGGGTGACCAAGTGCTACGCTATTCAGGCTGGTCGCGAACTGCGGATTATGGTCGACGCTGATCATGTATCCGATGAACGCGCTGGTATCTTATCGTACGAAATCTCACAGAAAATAGAGAAGGAAATGCAATATCCCGGTCAGATAAAAGTTACGGTTATTCGGGAAATGCGGGCAGTGGCTTACGCCAAATAAACCGTACCGGTTAATGAACCGCATGGGCGGCCCCGAATGGGCAATGTAAGATGGACAGCTTCGTCCAGATTCATTGCCCATTCGGGGCCGCCCATGCGGTTCATTAGTCCTTACTCATTTTACATTTAGCCAATTATGGATTTCCTAACTACTGTTTTATTACTGCTCGTTGGTGCTGGCGGGGGTGTTGCCCTGTCAAACGCGCTGCGTAAACGTACAGGCATTACCAACGTTCGGCATGACTCGGTGATCCTGCTGGAACGAATCGAGAAAGTTTTTAAGGTAGTGATGGCGGAAGGGTACTTCTCGGAAATTTATAATTATCAGGATCAGAAAAAGATTTTGTACCTGCTCAATGATCCCAAGAAAGCGATGATCATCGCCCGTTCCAAAGTATTGGTTGGTTTCGATTTTGCCAAGGTACGGTTACGGGCCCCGGACGATGGTGAAAGGAAATTGATTATCGACTCATTTCCCGAACCTGAAGTATTGTCGATCGATACGGATTACAAGTTTTACGATATTCAAGCCGGTATCCTTAATCACTTCAGCGGTGATGACTATACGCAGATTCTGGAAGAAGCCAAACAAGCCATGAATGAGCGGGCCATGCAGAGCGATCTGCCTAAAATTGCCAATAATCAGATTCAGTACATGATGTACCAACTGGCCAGTTCAATGGGGTGGCAGCTTCAGTTACCCGAAGCCGAACAGCAAAAACTGGAAGCGCTCAAGGCTCAGGCAGAAGGTCAGGCACAATCCACAAAACGACTGAACACAGGCAATTCGTCCGAAATCTAATCGTTTTCTAACGGACTGATTATCTTTTTGGTTAACTGGGAAATTATTCATCCGTCATGCGCATCTGCTACCTGTTTCTGTTTTTTCTCCCCAGTTTAGTCCAGGCCCAGGCTGCTGCCGACGGAGGTCTTTTCTGCCAGATGGGGAAAGTGCGTTATTATGGACAGTTAGCCGCTAACCCCAAGGCAAGACTGGCCTATCCGGGTGATGCATCCATCGATGTAACGTATTATGGCCTCGACTTACGGCTGACCACCTCCCCCAACTCCATGCGGGCCGCCACGACGGTAACGCTTAAAAGTACGGTGGCCGCCCTGACCAGCTTTTACCTCGACCTGAATTCGGCTACGGCAACTACCGGCGAGGGCCTTCGGGTTGACTCAGTAAAAGCGGGCAATCAGAGACTAACCTTTCAGCATGCGGAAAACAAACTGACCATCGCCCCTCCGCAGCCGCTCACAACCGGACAGGCATTAACCGTAACGGTGTTTTATCAGGGTATTCCAAACGGTGCGGCCAATGGCAGTTTCAAGTTTGACAAGCATGAAAGTACGTCCGATCCGGTAATCTGGAGTTTGAGTGAGCCTTACGGCGCTTCGGACTGGTTCCCCTGTCGGGATACCCCCGCTGATAAAGCCGACTCGTCATCAGTTCGTATCACTGCTCCGGCCCGGTTGGTATCTGTCTCCAATGGTACGCTCGTCAGCATGACAAAAAATGCCGACAGTACCCGTACTTATTACTGGCGCAATAGCTACCCTATTGCCCAATACCTGATTTCAATAGCCGTCTCCAATTACAGCGAATACAACACCCCCTACACGAACGGAAGTCAGACCATGCCCGTCGTGCATTACATCTACCCCGAAAACCTGGCTCAAGTGCAAGCCAGCCTCGACAGGACGCCGGGCCTGATTCAGCTGTTTTCGAACCAGTTCGGTCCCTATCCCTTTTTGCGTGAAAAATACGGCCATGCTCAGTTTGCGCGCAACAATGGCGGTATGGAACACCAAACCATTAGTTCAATGGGTTTATCGTCACTGACGCCAACGGTTATTGCCCACGAACTGGGCCATCAATGGTTCGGCGATAAAATCACCTGCCGCGACTGGCAGAACATTTGGCTCAACGAAGGATTTGCCTCCTACACCGAAGCCATTTACACCGAATCGGTAAGTGGGCAGACTGGCTACCAGAACTACATGAACAGTTTCATGAGCAGTGCCCGAAATGCCCGTGGCTCCATTTATGTGCAGGACATTTCTGACTTCAATAATATTTTCAACAGTTCGCGGAGTTACGCCAAAGGTGCTTCTGTCCTTCACATGCTGCGGGGCGTTTTAGGCGACAGTGCCTTTTTCCGTACGATGCGAACGTACGTGGCATCGCCAACGCTAGCTTATAAGACGGCCGTGACCGAAGACTTTCAGGCCGTAGCCGAGCAAGTTTCCGGTCGGTCGCTTGATTACTTCTTCAAGGAATGGATTTATGGCGAAGGCTATCCGGCGTATAAAGCAACAGTATCGCCGGGGAGTACGGCCAAGACCGTCACTGTACGGCTGGAGCAGCGCAATGCCGTTGCAACGAATCCGGCTTTCTTCACTATGCCGGTACAACTCCAAATCAAATCGGCTGCGGGCGATACAACCGTTACAGTAGTCAATGATCTGGCCGACCAAACGTTTACACTGCCCGTTAAAGGAACGGTATACGGACTGGCGATCGACCCTTCCAGTTGGATCCTGAAAACCGTCGAAAGTATCTCAATCGCTTCTTCGCTTACGCCTTCTGTAGTCACAGCAACTGACGAGCTTGAGTCAGGTAGCTTCCGGGTCTACCCAAACCCAACATCAGAAACCCTACTGGTTGATTTTAACCTGCCGTCCCGCGGAGCTGCTACGATTTCGCTCATTAATCTACTGGGACAACGAGTTCAGACATTAACCGAACCAATGCTCCTATCCGGCAAGCATACAAAAACATTGTCTCTTCGCAGCTTACCAGCCGGGCGGTACACGGTAACCATTGAAACATCGGACGGTCGACAAAGCCGGGTAATCCTGGTCAACTGACCCGAACGGCTGCTCGACCGGGTAAAGACCGAAAATCGATAACAACCACTGAGGTTTCGACTACATTTTAAGCACAAAAAGAAGCGTTTACGAAGGCTGGAACCGCTTCCTCAATTAAATGAAATGAGGATTAACATTTCATGACTGGTTTGGTTTGGTAAATAGGCGTCTATGGGCTGGTCAATTCAATTGATGAGCAGACTATTTAACTCAATACCCTACACGAGCAAACATGACAGTATCATCCTCAACGAACGATTTGGCAAATAGCACCACCCTATTTGTTCAATCAACTAAATCTACAAATAATTCTCTCTTAGGTTCTATCGGTCAGGGTATCCCTGATCTTATTTGCTTCTCGCACTTACGCTGGAATTTCGTTTATCAGCGTCCTCAGCATTTGCTAAGTCGGGCGGCCAAAAACTACCGGGTCTGGTTTCTGGAAGAGCCTATGTGGAGTGATAAGCTGCACATGAGTGTGAGCAAGCAAACGGATCGGCTAACAGTTCTGGTACCGCACTTGCCGCATGGTACAAGTCCTGAAGAAGCCATTCGTTTACAACGCCAGTTGCTCGACGAATTTATTGCCAGTGAAACAATCCGTTCGTTTGTTGCTTGGTACTACACACCTATGGCGATGCTGTTTAGTGACCATTTGCAGCCAAGCTTAACGGTATATGACTGCATGGATGAATTATCCGCATTCTGGGGCGCTCCTCCTCAACTGTTGCAGCAGGAAAGACTACTGATGCAGCAGGCAGACGTTGTTTTCACCGGTGGCTACAGCCTGTACGAGGCCAAACAGAACAGACACCCGCATGTGTTTGCATTTCCAAGCAGTATTGACTTTGCTCACTTCTCATCAGCCCGTAAACCACAACCTGACCCCGTCGATCAACGTCAGTTGGCAACTCCCCGAATTGGATTTAGTGGCGTCATTGACGAACGATTCGACTATAAGTTGATGGGTGAACTAGCCGAACGTCGCCCGGATTGGCAGTTTGTGCTTCTGGGTCCTATCGTTAAAATAGATCCGGCTCTTCTGCCCCATCAACCGAATGTTCATTATCTGGGCATGAAGTCTTATAAGGATCTACCGATGTATTTCAGCAACTGGGATGTAGCCATACTGCCTTTTGCACTCAATGAATCAACTCGGTTCATCAGCCCTACCAAAACACCTGAGTATTTAGCAGCTGGTCTACCGGTTGTATCGACGCCTATCCGGGATGTGATCCGAACTTATGGTAGTAAGGAATTGGTCGAAATTGCAGCAAATGCCGAAGCTTTCGAGAAGTCTATTGAGGATATGCTGACTAAAAAGTCGTCTAACTGGCAATCTATCGACTCGTTTCTGAAAGAAAACTCATGGGATCACACTTGGAGTGAAATGAATCGGCTAATGGTAGCTCAGTTAAGTGTTGTCGTTGATCAGTAAAGAATATAAGTTATAAAGGGCAAAGTGGCTGGTATGTGCGGAATACGCCTACGTCAGCCACTTTGTCATTTACAGCTTATTATTCCCCTTTTGGCACAACCAGGACAACGTCTTCTTTTTCGACTATCACCTGCCCTTCAGCTAAACCTTTTGGCTTACGAACAAACTTTTTAGGGGTTACTATAACAGGGCATAAGCTATCCATCCGGCGTTTGGAATACCAGGCGGCCAACTCAGCGGCCCGTTCAATAACCCGTTTGGGAAACACTTTACCGGCCTGAAATTTAATAACTACGTGTGATCCGGAAACGTCGCGTGCGTGAAGCCATAAGTCATCCTTATACGTGTATCGCTGGGTAAGGAGGTCGTTATTCTTTGCGTTACGACCGATCAGGATTCGAAACGATTCAAAAACAACTTCTTTAAAAAGTGAGGCAGCTTCACCTGCATTGGCATAATTGGCTTCCACCAGCAAATTGTGCTGTTTAACATATCGACGAAGGTCTTTCAGGGTTTTAACACCCTCCAAATCGATCTTTTGCTGGTCTATGCGGATAATTTCAGCTTCCCGAGCCGCTATCTGATCAGCAAAATGCTGCTCTTCCAGCTTTTCATTTTTAGCTTTCCGGTAATAGTTCTCCGCATTCTTTTGCGGAGTGAGATCAGGCTTGAGTTTAATGACCAGCGGCTGATCCCGATAAAAGTCGTATAGGGTTACACGTTCCGGCGATTTGAGACTGGGGGTTGATGGTATCTCGTGTAAGTTAGCCATCAGAATATGTCCTTTCTCTTCATGACTGGCGCCTTCCTCCTTCGATATCATACGCTGCATAGACACGTCTATTTGCGATTCAGCCCTTTTCCGACGTTTTTCGAGCAGTTTCAGCAGATTTGCTTTCTCATGTTCAAATACAGTCAACCCATTGAAGGAGGTATAGAACCGGTTGGCGGCTTCCAGAGGATCAGTAAACTCACGTTGAACTACATCGGCAGGGAGATCCCCAAACGGCAGTAAGCTAAGGGTCGGCTTATGTTCCAGCCGAATCAGGTAGTAATGCGGATGGTCAAGGAGGTACAAAGCCTCCTGAATAACTGGCCATTTTTCAGGTCCTTCCGGAACGTCCTGAGCCTTTTGCTTCTCGTCGATCCACTTGTTTACGACTTTACCAAACGTTGGGAATAGCTTTCTATGATCGAAATCAGCCCATTCAAAAGCGGCATACGATTGGTCGATGGGGCGGTCGAAGCCATCGAGCAGAAGCAGAGCATCGGTTGCTAGCTGGCGGTTGAACAGATCAACCACCTCATTACCCTGGAATGCCAGCAAATTGGGCCGATTACCAAAAAACTTAAAAACTAACGTGACATCGCCATCCAGTTCGATTGCCAGACAGCGCTCGTTCAAAAACGTTCTCACACCCACAACAGCCCGCTCCTGACCAGTCTCGCCAACAATGGATTCAAACAGATCTACGCTGTTTGTACGAGCACGCTGTACACTCTCCGGGAAAAACAATCCGGAGAAGTCAGGACGGAGACTTGCCTTGATATAAAAGGGTTTATAGTAATTTATTTTTCCTTTAGCCTGAGCAAACACGAGAACTACCTCATCCCGGTCCTGACTGAAACAGGCCATAAAGCGAAGACCACCTGTCGATTCTTCAATAGTGGAATCCGGAGCCAGCGTGCGCAGTAAAAGGTGTCTTTCAAGAGCGGGTCCAAGTTGCTTAAGGAAATAATAATTGGTATGCATGAGTACTCAGAAAGGTAAGTAAAATAGCTGAGACAGCCACCCCTTGTATCTATAGAATGGCAAAATTATGCGTCATAAAATACGAATCAGCAAGAACCTAATCTGACCTATTTATAAAAGAATAAAATACAATTATATACCCTTCCTTAGTTACTATGTATATTTAAAATAAGAATAAATTACTTTTATAACCTTAAAGTTCAATTAATGAAGTTTCCTCGTTTAATTTCTACCGATTTTAATGAAGCATCTTTCACTAAAATCATATTGGTAAACAAAATAACCTGATTACCTTATTGCCAGTAAGCTATCATTAATTTATCGAGATAACAGGCTGACCTAAAATTTGTACGGTATCAAATGTGGATCTCTTTAATTGCCCTATCTATTTAACAATTCTTACTTTTTGTAAGTAGTTAAAATTAATTTCAGCTCGGCTATATATCGACTGATTAAAACAATACCATAGTACGTAATTCAACCTGTAGTGAGTAATTCCCTTAAATTTATACATGAATAATACTTAAAATTCTCAAATTTTTTCTAAGTATACATACGGTAAAATACCTGAAAAAATTAAATTAATTCAGACAGGTTAAAATTTTTGTTTAATGATTCGAGCTGTTTGATATGAGCTTTACAATTTGACTTAATTTTATTCTCCAGTACTAATACGTATCAACGCAAAATATTACTCAAAACACTGGAAAAACACTTTTTTACGTATATAGCTACACATACATGGCAATGATTACTAGCCATTAAGAACACCATTTACGTTGATATGACACAGTGAACTATAACATCCATGCGTTTAAAATGACACCTATTCCAGTTATTAATCATTGCTCTATAAAGAACCAACTTATATTAGGTATAAAAGTGTATTTGAATGACATAAATATAAATAGTGAGCAAACGTTACTAAGTATAATCTGCAATTCTGCCAGAAATTTTTAAGTAAAAATTATTAAAAAAATACCTAGTATTTAATTCCATATATACCCAAAATATTTTGCATAACTACTTAAGTAATAGAATAATATTTTTTTATTTATATTACATATCAAAATAAATAAATATAAACAATTCAATAAAGCAAAGTACCATTAGCTGAACAACATATTGTCTAATAGTCAGTTAGCAAAAAAGCTTATATAACAATAAAGATAATTAATTTAATTTTAATAGATATAACACTACTATATTGTTACTATTTCTTTTTGAAATACAATTTATCATCCTTAATATTGATTCGTTTTATTAAATAATTAACCAACCTATTTTTCATGAAAGCATCGTTCTACAGATTTCTGCAGACCGCTTTTCTGGGTACAGTATTATTACTGTGGAGCTTAAATGCTTCCGCCCAGGACCGTCGCCTAACGGGTAAAGTCACAGGCGTTGATGGCGCCGTTCCAGGGGCTAACGTTGTACTCAAGGGTACCCAAACGGGTACTGCCACTGATGCTGATGGAAACTATGCACTAAACATTCGGGGTGCTAACCCGGTGCTGGTGATCTCGGCCATTGGTTTCAAAACTCAAGAAGTAAGTGTAGGTAACCGTACGTCTGTCGACGTAACGTTGGCCGACGACGCTACCGCCTTGAGTGAAGTAGTTGTAACGGGTTATTCGACAGAAAATCGTCGGGATGTAACTGGTGCAGTATCAACCGTCAAACCAGCGCAGCTGAAAGTTGTACCGTCAACAAACGTTGAACAACAGCTTCAGGGTCGCGTTGCCGGGGTAACCGTTATTACCAACGGACAGCCCGGTACGACCAGCCAGGTTCGGGTACGGGGTTTTGGTTCGTTTGGCGGTAACCAGCCTTTGTACGTTGTTGATGGTGTACCGACCCAGAGCATCCAGTACATTGCTCCGGATGATATCGAGTCGACTACGGTTCTGAAAGATGCGGCCTCTGCATCCGTTTATGGAGCACGTGCCGCATCGGGCGTTATCGTCCTGACGACCAAGAAAGGCCAGCGTCGTGCACAAAAACTGAGCATCAGTTACGACGGCTTGTTCGGTGTTACTGACCCAGGTCATGGTCAAAAAATTCTGAATCCGCAGGAACAGGCTGACTGGACCTGGCAAGCTCGCAAAAACGACATCTTCCAGGCTGGCGGAACGGTCGGTCCAACAAGCTTCACGGGTATTGCCAATGGCCAGTATGGCTCAGGACAAACCCCTGTTCTGCCGGATTATCTGCTGGTAGGCAGCCGGACAGGCGTAGCCGCATCGGCGGTAGATTTGGAAGCAGAGCGGGCTAAGTACAACATTAACCCTGCCAACGGCGCTATCTACAATGTCATTCCCGCCAATAAGGCAGGAACAGACTGGTACGGAGCCATTACGCGGGTAGCTCCCCTGATGCGTCATACACTGGGCTTCTCCGGTGGTACAGAGTCGAGCCGGTTTTACCTTAGCTTGGGTATGCAGAAACAGGCTGGTATCATTACCTACAACGATTTCTCGCGTTATACCTTACGCGTAAATACCGAATTTGATATTACGAAGAAGCTGCGATTCGGTGAGAACATCCAGCTAGCCTATGTGTCTACAACAGGTCTGCAGGGTAGTACAGGAAGCACGCTGGGTAATGGAACGAACAACAACTCCAGCGTTGCAGCCGATGAAAATGATATCCTCCTGGCGTTCCGTCAGGCACCGATCATCCCGGTATACAACTCATTTGGTGGCTATGCCGGTACCGCAGCTTCGGGCTTCAACAACGCCCGTAACCCTGTAGCTAACCGTATCGGAGCGAAGGATAACCTCAACTACAACCTGATTGCGTTTGGTAACGCTTATCTGGAGTACGATGTAATTCCGGCGTTAACGCTGCGCAGTAGCCTGGGCGGAACGTACTTCAGCAACTATAACAATTCGTATAACCGGGCTCAGTACGAGAACTCGGAAAACAACACGAACTACGTGTATAACGAATCGTCAAACGTTGGTTTAGCCTGGACATTTACCAATACGGCTCAGTTCAAACAAAAGTTTGGCATTCATGACGTTAGTGTGTTAGCGGGTATCGAAGCGCTGAACACCGGAAGTGGTCGCGGCATTAATGGTTCCGGTCTGAATCCATTCACGACAGACCCTAACTATGTAACCATTGGCACAACCACACCGGGTGCTACCCGTGGCGTAAACAGCTACTATGGCAAGGGCAACAATTTCTATTCCTTATTTGCCCAGGCACGTTATACATTCAATGACAAGTATATCCTTACAGGTGTTGTTCGCCGGGATGGTTCATCACAGTTTGGTTCGCAGAACCGCTACGGGGTATTCCCCGCTGTTTCGGCAGCCTGGCGTCTTTCTTCAGAAGAATTCATGAAGAACCTGCCTTGGATCTCTGACTTGAAAGTGCGTGGTGGATACGGTCTGATGGGTAACTCGAACTACCTGAGTTCGACCAACCAGTACAACCTGTTTGGTTCCAACGCCGGTAACAGCTACGACATTGCGGGTGCCAACACATCGGTACAGGCTGGCTATTACCGTAGCCAGATTGGTAACGCTGCTGCCAAATGGGAAACCAGTATTACCTCGAACGTTGGTATCGATGGTGCCTTCTTTAACAATAAGTTAGAAGTAGTGCTTGATTTCTGGCAGAAAGATACCAAAGACCTGCTCTATCCCCTTGCGCTCCCAGGAGTAGTTGGTGTTCGTGCCAACGCACCTTATGTGAACGTAGCCAGCATGCGTAACAAAGGAATTGACCTGCTGATTACGAACCGGGGCAACATCGTTGGCGATCTGGGCTATGAAGTTACGGCGGTTGGTAGTGTTCTTGACAACAAGATCACGGCAATTGCTCCATCCGTACCTTACTTTACGGCCAATGGTCAGCGGTTGAGCTCGCCGGTTGTTCGCAACCAGCCTGGTCATGATCTGTCGTCTTTCTACGGCTACAACGTAATTGGTCTCTTCAACAGCAAAGCAGAAGTTGATGGCGCTCCCACGCAAAGCGGTGCAGCTCCGGGCCGTTTCCGTTATCAGGATATAAACGGTGATGGTAAAATTGACGACAACGACCGTACATTCCTGGGAAGTCCGATTCCTAAGTTTACAGGAAGCTTGACGCTGACATTGAAGTACAAAGGTTTCGACCTGAATACCCAGGTGTATGCTTCTCTTGGCAACAAGATCTTCAACAACTCGAAATGGTACACCGACTTCTATCCTTCCTTCCCTGGAGCAGCTGTTAGCGCACGGGTGAAAGATTCGTGGTTGCCAACACACACGGATACGAAAGTCCCCATTTTTGAGAATACCTCAAATTTCAGCACCAACACCGAATCGAACTCTTACTATGTAGAGAATGGTTCGTACGGCCGGATGCAGTATCTGACGCTGGGGTATACCTTCCCGGCTACCCTGTTGAACCGGGCAAATTTGAGCCGGTTGAGACTGTCGCTGTCTGCTACTAACCTGTTTACAATTACGAAGTACTCCGGTTTGGACCCAGCCGTTGGCGGCTCGGCTGACCAGAACTTCGGTATCGACATCGGTAACTATCCTGTTACCCGTGGCTATAACGTAGGCTTGAGCTTCGGTTTCTAAAACAACGGATCAGCCGTGAGTTTGACCACTCAAACTCACGGCTCTAATGAAACATTATCTAATCGTAGGTAAGTCAAATCATGAAAAAAACCATTTTAAAGGGCACAATCGTAACATTGGTACTAACAATGGTTGCGTTTGCCTGTAAAGACAAATTCCTGGATGTACCGGC
Source organism: Spirosoma pulveris (assembly GCF_054781875.1). Lineage (NCBI taxonomy): Bacteria > Pseudomonadati > Bacteroidota > Cytophagia > Cytophagales > Cytophagaceae > Spirosoma > Spirosoma pulveris. The sequence continues at coordinate 95,991 of NZ_BAAGTO010000008.1, read as the reverse complement.
AACCGGACAGTTGGCCAGCAACCAGTTAACATCCAAAGCCGGACTGGAAGGTATCCTTCTCTCCTCTTATGCACAATTGAACGGCCGGGGCTTTTCCCGCGCTACCAGTTCTTATAACTGGGTACGGGGCAGCGTTTCGGGCGGTGAAGCCAACAAAGGCTCCAACTCCGGCGATGGCGGTGGTAACACCAATTTCTCGACCTTCCAGCGCTACGAAATATTACCTACAAATGGTGATATCAACGATAAGTGGCGTGGCATGTATGAAGGCATCAGCCGGGCCAATGCCGTTCTGCGGACGTTGCCTTCAGCAAGCGCTGATGTATCGGACGCCGACAAAAAACGGTTAGCTGCCGAGGCTCGCTTTCTGCGCGGACATTACTATTTTGAGCTGAAGCGATCGTTCAACATGGTTCCCTATGTAGATGAAACGCTGGATTATGGAACGGGTATTGAGCTGGTTAAAAACGATGTAGACATCTGGCCAAAAATTGAGGCAGATTTCAAATTCGCTCAGGACAATTTACCCGAAACCCAAGCTGCGGCCGGCCGGGCCAACAAATGGGCTGCTATGGCTTATCTGGCCAAGACATACCTGTACGAAAAGAACTATACGGCGGCTAAACCGCTGTTCGATCAGGTAATTGCCAACGGTACAACTACGAATGGTAAGAAATACGGCTTGGTAACCAACTACACGGACGTTTTCAACGCGGCAAAAGATAACAGTGAAGAGTCGGTATTTGCGATTCAGGCGGCCGTTAACACGGGCGATGTAGCCAATTCGGCCCAGGAGTTGGATTTGAACTTCCCTTACAATACAGGGTCGAACGGTCCCGCCGGTTGCTGCGGTTTCTTTGCACCAAGCTTTGAGTTAGCTAACTCGTTCCGGGTTAACGCCAACGGTCTACCTTTACTGGATGGCTCTTACAACAGCGGAGCTAACCAACTGAAAAATGATCAGGGTATCGATTCGAAAGCCGCCTTCACTCCCGATGCAGGTCCTGTCGATCCTCGCCTTGACTGGTCAATTGGACGCCGTGGCATTCCTTATCTCGACTGGATGGTTCACCCAGGTCTGGACTGGATTCGCGATCAGAGTTATGCAGGTCCATTCTCTCCCAAGAAGTTTGTCTTTTACCGGTCTCAGGATAAAACCCTGACGGATGGTAGTTCCTGGACGGATGGTTACTCGGCTATTAACTACAACATCATTCGTTTTGCCGATGTATTGCTAATGGCGGCTGAAGCCGAAATCGAAGCAGGCAGTCTGGAAGTAGCCCGTGGCTACATCAACCGGGTCAGAACCAGAGCGGCTAACGCCGATACCTGGGTTAAAACATCGGATGGCAAGAATGCGGCTAACTATGTGATCAGCACCTACACAACTCCCTTCGCAAGCAAGGACGCAGCTTTAGCCGCTGTTCGGTTTGAACGGAAGCTTGAATTGTCGGGAGAAGGTCACCGTTTCTATGACCTTGTGCGTTGGGGAGTGGCAGCACCTGTGCTGAATGCTTTCCTGAGCTATGAAAGCCAGAAGCTGCCATTAGGGTATGCCGGTGCCAAGTTCACTGCCGGTAAAGACGAGTATTTCCCAATCCCACAAGTTCAGATGGACTTGCAGAAAGGGGTCTTCAAACAAAATCCCGGATACTAAGCCAACTGCTTAGGTTCTATAACAGAAAAAGGCCGATCTGCTAAGCAGATCGGCCTTTTTCTGTTATAGAACTATTTTCCAGACGCGCTCCGAACCTTTACAGAAAAACTGCGAGCGAAGACCATGATGCCGAATTGCCGCCGACCAGTTTCATTACTGAAGCGAACAAAATTACACCCTTGCCGGGACACCCTGCACTGTTTACCGATACAGTACCCTTTATAGGTTCGATGGAAAAAGTATAGTTCGATTACAGGGTGAACAACACCCTAACTTAAAGCTGAATTACTACCCGTATACACAAAAATTAGTACAAAAAAAGTAGGAATATAGTATCCTTATAAAAGCATACAGTTGTAACTATCTAGAAGATATATTAAATTATATTAAGAGTTATATATCCGGTAAATACTTAACATAAACTGTATTAATACTCATAATGAGTATAATTTCACATTTATTAAAATATAAATACTCAATAAAATAAATATAAGCAATTTTAGATGCACAAATTGACAAAAAAAGTTAATCAATTAATATTCAGCTATTTACTTAAAAATCAAATATAAATTTATTGTTATTTTATTTTCCTATATCAAGTGCAAGATGAGTTTATTGTTACTATTTCTTTTTGAAATACAATTTGCATTACTTAATATTGATGCGTTTAACCAAATTTTTAACCAACCTAATCTTCATGAAAGCATCGCTCTACAGGTTCCTGCAGACCGCTTTTCTGGGCGCAGTACTACTGCTTTGGGGCTTATCAGCCTCTGCCCAAGACCGTCGTGTGACGGGTAAAATTACGGGTACTGATGGCCCGGTACCAGGGGCCAACGTTGTTCTGAAAGGAACACAAACCGGTACTGCGACGGATGCCAACGGCGACTTTTCGCTGAATATCCGGGGTGCTAACCCGGTACTGGTCGTATCGGCTATTGGCTTCAAAACGCAAGAAATTGCAGTGGGGAACCGTACCGCTGTTAACCTCAAACTCGAAGACGATGCTACGGCGCTGAACGAGGTAATCGTGACAGGTTATACCACAGACAGTAAGCGCGACAATACCGGTGCTGTTTCGACGGTAAAGGCACGTGCGCTAACGGCTGTACCCTCGGGTAACGTTGAGCAACAGCTTCAGGGCCGCGTTTCTGGTTTAACAGTAATTACCAATGGACAACCCGGAACCGCCAGTCAGGTGCGTATTCGTGGATTTGGTGCCTTTGGTGGTAACGAACCTCTGTATGTCGTTGACGGTGTGCCCGTTGGCTCTACTAACTTCCTGGCTCCCGACGACATTGAAACCACGACGGTACTGAAAGATGCGGCTTCGGCGTCTATTTATGGAGCGCGTGCCGCCAATGGTGTAATTGTTTATACCACGAAAAAAGGGTCGAAAACGGCTAAACGGCTAAGCATTACCTACGATGGTCAATATGGTGTAACGGATCCGGGTAAAGGACCTAACAACCTGAATCCAACTGAGTTTGCCGACTGGACCTGGCAGCAGTACCGGAACACAGCCTATCAAAACGGCACTACGCCTATTTATAGCCATCCGCAGTTTGGCACGGGCAGCACTCCGGTCATCCCCGATTATATCAATGTTGGAGGCCAGGCTGGTGTTACGGGTAACATTGATCTAGCGGCAGAAAGACTCAAATACAATGTTGATCCAACAGCAGGTGCTATTTATCAGGTAGTGCGTGCTAACAAGGCAGGAACCGACTGGTTCAAAGCCATTACACGTCAGGCAGCTCTTCAACGTCATTCGCTGGGTTTTTCAGGTGGCAGTGAGAACAGCCGTTTTTACATTGGTATGAGCGCACAAACCCAACAGGGTATTTTGCTTGAGAACGACTTCAAGCGGTACACCTTCCGGGCTAACAGCGAATTTAACCTCTCCAAGCGTGTTCGGATCGGCGAAAACCTTCAGTTTACCTACCTCTCAATTCGGGGTCAGGGTGGTGCTGCGGGTGGACAGGGTGTTGCTGCGGATGAAAACGACTTCAACTTAGCCTACCGTATGCCTTCCATCATTCCGATCTACGACGAATTTGGTGGCTATGCCGGTACAGCTGCAAAAGGGTTTAACAACCCGCGTAACCCGGTTGCCAGCCGTTTGGGCCAGGCGAACAACAACAACTTCAGCATCAATGGTTTTGGTAACGTCTATGCCGAATATGAGCCGATTGATGGATTGACGTTGCGTACCAGCATCGGTGGTCAGATCAACAACAACTATGGTGTGAGCTATGGCCGGATCCAGTACGAGAACTCGGAAAATAACTCGGCAACGAGTTACAATGAAAATGCCAGCTACAATTATTCGTATGTATTCACCAATACCGCGAACTACAAGCGTCAGTTTGGATTGCATAAACTCGATGTATTACTCGGTCAGGAAGCCCTTAACACAGGTGTAGGTCGTAACATGTCGGGTAATGGACAAAATCCATTCTCATTCGACCCTAACTTTATCACCCTGAACACGGTATCCTCAACGGGCCGGACAGTGGGTAGTGGTTATGGCCTGGGGGTTAACTTCTACTCCCTCTTTAGCCGGGCCAACTACTCGTTCAACGATAAGTATATTGTAACGGGTCTTGTACGGAGAGATGGTTCGAGCCGCTTTGGTGCGCAAAACCGCTATGGTGTGTTCCCGGCTGGTTCGGTAGCCTGGCGTATCTCGGGTGAAGAGTTCATGAAAAACCTGCCTTGGGTTAGCGACCTGAAAATCCGGGGTGGTTACGGTATCATGGGTAACTCAAACAACGTGGACCCAAACAACCAGTTCAACCTGTACACAGCCAACCTGGGTAACTCAGCCTACGACATCAACGGCAGCAACTCCAGTACGGTAGACGGCTATTATCGGTCACGTATCGGTAACCCCTCGGCCAAATGGGAAAGCTCCATTACAACCAACATTGGTTTAGATGGTACGTTCTTCAACGGTAAGCTGGATGTTATTTTAGACCTTTGGCAAAAAGACACGAAAGACTTGCTCTTTCCTGTGCCAATTCCTGACGTAATTGGTAACTACGCGGCTGCGCCATCCGTAAACATCGGGCAAATGCGTAACAAAGGGATTGACCTTCAGATTATCAACAGAGGAAAAATTGGCGGTGAAGTAGGCTACGAAGCCAACGTAACAGCCAGTGTTCTCAGCAATAAGATTGTCTACCTGGCTCCCGGCCTGACGTATCTGACCAGCGTAAACCCAGGTTTCCGTGGTATTAACCCGATCCGAAACCAGTTGGGCTATTCCATCTCGTCCTTCTACGGATACCAGACGATAGGTCTATTCCAGAGCAAAGAGGAAGTTGCTGCGGCTCCCAAACAGGACGGAGCGGCTCCGGGTCGTTTCCGCTTTGCCGATATTAATGGCGACGGCAAAATTGATGCTGATGACCGGACGTTCCTGGGTAGCCCTGTTCCAAAATTCACGGGTGGCTTAAACCTGCGATTTACCTACAAAGGCTTCGATGTTGAAACCTATGCCTACACCTCGATTGGTAACAAAATCTTCAACGTATCGAAGTGGTTCACTGATTTCTACCCCTCGTTTGCCGGTGCGGCTATCAGTGCCCGCGTAAAAGATTCGTGGCTGCCAACCAACCCGAATCCAAACGCAACTGTACCCATTTTCGAATCGGCAGCTAACTTTAGCACCAATGGACAGTCGAACTCCTACTACGTAGAAGACGGCTCGTACTTCCGGCTACAAAACTTCTCGATCGGGTACAACTTCCCTGCATCGCTTCTAAATCGCCTGAAGCTGCAGCGCGTTCGGGTATTTGCTTCAACCAATAACTTGTTAACGATCACCAAATACTCGGGCATTGATCCGGGTGTAGGTGGTAACGCCGATACTAACTTCGGTATCGATGTAGGTAACTATCCCTTAACGCGGCAGTTCACAGGCGGTTTGAGCATTGGCTTCTAATCAAAAACATCAAATGAATCTTAAAAAACAAGTTCTCATTCTTGGCTCTACCGCAGCGATATCGCTGGTGGGAGTTGCCTGTAAGGATACCTTCCTGGAGGTACCCGTAACGGGGCAATTGAGTGTTGCCCAGCTTAATACCAAAGCAGCCATTGAAGGCTCTCTGGTCTCTGTTTACTCACTGCTCAATGGCCGGGGAGACCGGAATGCTTCGTTTGCCAACTGGGTTTGGGGTGGCATACGGGGTGGCGATGCCAATAAAGGCACCGACTTTGGCGACGGTACAAACTTTGTACCCATACAACGCTTCGAGACGATCCCAACGGGTGATGTTGCCGGTACATGGGCCCGGAAATATGAAGGTATTTCACGCGCGAATTCAACCCTGCGGCTTTTAGCTACGGCTGGCTCCGATGTATCTGCCGCCGATAAAATCCGTATCACTGCCGAAACGCGTTTCCTACGTGGCCTCTACTACTTCGATCTGAAGCGGCTTTATAACATGGCCCCGTACATTGATGAAACGGTAGACTACGGCACAGGGATCGAAAAAGTACCGAACAATACGGACCTGTGGCCGAAGATTGAAGCCGACATTAAGTTTGCCTACGAAAACCTTCCGGAAACACAATCGGCGGTGGGCCGGGTAAATAAATGGGCAGCTGCCGCGCAATTGGCTAAGACATATATGTATCAGAAAAAGTTTTTGGAAGCCAAAACCTTGTATGATCTTATCATTGCCAATGGTAAAACGTCTAACGGTAAAAAATATGGTCTGGTAGCCAAGTACGCTGATCTGTACAGAGCCACGAATGACAACAACGAAGAATCTGTATTCGCGATTCAGGCGGCTGCAAATACCGGCAACGTCAATAATGCTAACCCGGAGTTCGATCTGAACTACCCATACAACACCGGACCGAACGGACCAGGAAACTGCTGCGGATTCAACCAGCCAAGCTTCGAGTACGTAAACTCGTTCCGTACCGATGCCACTGGACTGCCTTTGCTCGACAACTCGTATAACTCCGGTGCCAACCAGGTGAAAAACGATATGAATATCCTGAGTAAAGATCCATTCACACCCGATGCAGGTAACCTCGATCCTCGACTCGACCACGCTGTGGGTCGGCGTGGTATTCCGTACCTCGACTGGCAGGATCACCCAGGTGCCGACTGGATTCGTCTGCAAACCAGCGGTGGCCCTTACTCACCTAAGAAGTTCACCTACTACAAGTCGGACCGTGGTTCGCTGCAAGACAACAGTTCCTGGACACCAGGCTATACGGCGCTTAACTTCCCGATCATTCGTTTTGCTGACGTATTGCTGATGGCGGCTGAAGCCGAAATCGAAGCGGGTTCATTAGCAAAAGCACGGGATTACGTAAACATGGTACGGAAACGGGCTGCCAATCCGGATGGCTTTGTTAAGCGGGCTAATGGAACACCGGCGGCTAACTACGTCATCTCGGAGTATCCAGCCTCGGTGTTTGCGTCGAAAACATCCGCAACAACGGCACTTCGGTTCGAGCGTCGTTTAGAGCTAGGCGATGAAGGACACCGTTTCTTCGACCTCGTACGCTGGGGAGTCGCTGCCCCTGTGCTGAACGCATACCTTCAATATGAAGGCGCGTCGGCCAGGCTTCCAACAGCCTTGGGAGGAGCTAAATTTACAGCCGGAAAAGATGAGTACCTGCCCATTCCTCAGGCGCAAATCGATATTCAGGGTAAAGATATCCTGAAGCAGAACCCAGGCTACTAAGCCAATTGCTTACTGAGTTAATCCCAATACGAAAAGCCCGATCTGCACAGTAGATCGGGCTTTTTTGTCGTAAACATTTTTATCGCCCGCACGTTAAAAGTCTACTCAACAAATAGAGATTTATCATGGCAAATCACAAAACCACAGACCAGCCGGGTTCAAAGGATTTACAGGCAAATCACGATCGAACCCGTAACTACGAAGCGCACGACACCGGAAAAGACCGCCCGAATGGAGAACGGTCGATGTCGGATTCAGACAAGAGTGTACAGCGCGAAGAAGAGAATCATGATATTGACGCAAAGAGCGTAAACGAACTTGCTGAAGAACGCGGAGGCCACGGCCACTCAGGGCATAGCAGCAGTCGGAATGGCAGCCGGAAATAACAGTAGAAAAGGATGAATGATGAATTATGGATGATGATGGACAATGGATTCTATTGATAGACCCACCAACCTTTCGTCATTCATAACTCATCATTGATCGTAATGGACTTAAAGCAACTTCGCGCCGAACTGCGTCAGGAACACAAAGACATACTCGCTTACTGGACCCGCTACGCCCCCGATCCTGAACATGGCGGTTTTTACGGCCGGGTTAACTACCAGAATCAACCCGATCCCAATGCCGAAAAAGGTATTGTACTGAACGCCCGCATCTTGTGGACATTTTCGGCAGCCCTTCGGCATACGCAGCACGAAGAATATCGCCCCATTGCCGATAAAGCTTTTCAGTATATTCAGAAATACTTCGTCGATCCCGAATACGGCGGCATCTACTGGTCGGTGGATGCCTTGGGGCAACCAAAAAACACGCTTAAGCACCTGTATGGACAGGCTTTCACACTATATGGCTTGAGCGAATATGTTCGTGCTACTAAATCGGCGCCCGCGCTCGCCCTGGCTAAAGACGTATTCCAGCATATGGTTAAGCATGCTTATGACCCCAGAAAAGGCGGGTACGTAGAAGCCCTCGCCCGCGACTGGTCGCCGGCTAAAGACTATATCATCAGCAAGTACGACAACCAGGAGATAAAGACGATGAACACGCACCTCCACATTCTGGAGTCGTTCACGTGTTTGTATCACGTCTGGCCGGACAAATCCGTGGCTGAGCAGATGCGCGGCATGCTGCACATGTTTCAAATCCATATCATCGACCCGACAACCTACCGGATGAATCTGTTCATGGACATGAACTGGAAAGTCCGGCGAACGGCCGTTTCCTACGGTCACGACATTGAAGCCTCCTGGTTGCTCCCCGAAGCCGCTGACCTGCTGGCCGCCAAAAATCCATCGGACAAGCCGTTGCAAAAAGCCTTTCAGCACATTGGGGTGAAAATGGCGCGAGCCGCATCCACCGGCTACGACCCTACCGACGGCGGTATGAACTACGAGCTGGAGCCCGACGGCCACCTGAATAAAGAACGATCGTGGTGGGTACTGGCCGAAGCTATGGTCGGATTCATGAATGCTTACCAGCTCACACACGAGAAGCCGTTTCTGGATAAGTCCGTAAAAAGCTGGGAGTTCACCAGGAAGTACTTACTCGATCGCCAGAACGGCGAATGGTACATGGGCGTTACCGGCGATCATCAGGTAGTAGGGAAAGATAAAATCAGTATGTGGAAGTGTCCTTATCACAACAGCCGTGCCTGTCTTGAAATGCTGGAGCGACTGGAGCATCTGCATGGATAGAACGAACCCAGTGCCCTCCCCTACTGTTATCTATGTACAGCATTTACACCTTGCTTATATAGAACTCTTTGCTGCTCCGGCATATCGGAGCTTACTACTTAATGCTTTATCCCAATACCTTAGAAAACAAGCTAGGTTTCGATACCATCCGCGAACGACTCAAAGAGGCCTGTGTCAGTCCACTGGGGCAGGACTACGTCGAGAAGATTCGCTTTACCGATAACGTCCAGCTCATTGATAAACTGCTTCGGCAAACGACCGAATTCAAGCAGATCGTTCAATACGAACCGGACTTCCCGACGAGCAACTACATCGATGTTCGTCCGCACCTGAACCGGGCACGCGTAGAGGGACTAGCCCTGACCGAAGCCGAATTTTTCGACCTGAAACTCGCGTTGCGGACCATTCAGGACTGTCTGCGCTTTTTATCCAAGCGGGAAGAAGACAATAATTTCCCCTTTCTGCGCGAACTGGCCGGCCCGATCGGTGTGGATAAAAAGTTGACGGATGCACTCGAACGCGTTGTCGACGACCGGGGCAACATCCGGGATTCGGCCTCGCCGGAGCTGGCAAGCATCCGTCGGCGTATTATTGGCGAACAGGCTAACCTCCGCAAACGGCTGGACAGCATTCTGCGGCAGGCCCGGCAAAACGGCTGGATTCCCGACGACCTGTCGCTGACAGTGCGCGGAGGGCGGCTCGTGATTCCGATTGCCGCCGAACACAAACGAAAGATCAAAGGGTTTGTCCACGACGAATCCCAGACCGGGCAAACCGTATTCCTGGAACCGGCCGAAGTATTCGACGCCAACAACGAAATACGCGAACTGGAGTACGAAGAACGACGCGAAATTTACCGGATTCTCCTCGCCCTCACCGACCAGATTCGCCCTCACCTGGACGATCTGAAGAAAGCTATTAACTTTCTGGCCCAAATCGACTTCATCCGCGCCAAGGCCAAACTGGCGGTTCAGCTGGACGCTATCATGCCTAAACTGCACGAACGCCCGTTTATAAACTGGACCATTGCGCGCCACCCGTTGCTTTACCTATCGTTTTCGAAACAGGGGAAGACGGTGATTCCACTTAGCGTAAAGCTGGACGAAAAGGCCCGAATCCTCATTATATCAGGCCCGAACGCCGGAGGTAAGTCGGTATCGCTGAAAACCCTTGGCCTCATTCAGTACATGCTTCAATGCGGCCTGCTGGTGCCCATGGCCGACTATTCGGAAATGGGCATTTTCCAGAACCTCTTCATCGACATCGGTGATGAGCAATCGCTGGAGAACGACTTAAGTACGTACTCCTCGCACTTAACGGCGATGAAGCAGTTCCTGATCGGTGCCAATAAGCGCACCCTCTTCCTGATCGATGAATTTGGAACGGGTACGGAGCCGGGCCTTGGGGGGGCTATTGCCGAATCGATTCTGGAAGACCTCAATAAATCGGGGGCGTATGGAGTCGTTAACACGCACTACACGAATCTAAAGGTGATGGCCGATAAAACGGCGGGTCTGATCAACGGAGCCATGCGTTTCGACGGTGAGCATCTGGAACCGCTTTATAAGCTGGAAATCGGTCAGCCGGGTTCATCATTTGCTTTTGAGATCGCGCAGAAAATTGGCCTGCCCAAAGGTGTAATAGACCGGGCGAAGGACAAACTGGGTACGCAGCAGGTCAATTTCGAAAAGTTGCTGAAAGAGCTGGACATTGAAAAGCGCGTTTTTTCGGAGAAAAATATCGAGATCGGTATCAACCAGCGTAAACTGGCCCAGCAACTCGCTGAATATACAGCGCTGAAAGAACGCCTAGATAACGACCAGAAAAAGATCGTTAACGACGCTAAACAGAAAGCGAAAACTCTCGTTCAGGAAGCCAACCAGCGTATTGAGAACACCATTCGTGAAATCAAGGAGAACAAGGCGGAACGCGAAACGACAAAACAGGTTCGGCAGGAACTGGAACGGTTCGAGCAAAAAGAACTGAAACCTGAACCCATCGTTCTGGAAACACCAAAACAACCCGAAGAAGAGTTCGAGAAAGACGGCGGAGCCATTTCGGTTGGGAGTTATGTTCGGATAGCAGGTCAGAATACGATTGGCCAGGTGCTGGCCTTGCGGGGTAAAGACGCTGAAATCCGTATTGGCGATCTTAAATCGAATGTAAAATTAAATCGGCTCGAAAAAGTCAGCAAGAAGACGTTCAAAGAAGCAACCGATGTTCGGGATGATCGCCCGCGCAGCCAGGGTGTCGATATGAACGAGAAGATGCAGAACTTCAGTTTCAATCTCGACATCCGGGGGAAGCGCGGGGAAGAAGCCATTGGTGAAGTGGACCGCTTTTTCGATGACGCCCTGATGCTCGGCTACCCGGAACTGCGCATCGTGCATGGTAAAGGCGATGGTATTCTGAGAACCCTCGTTCGCAATCACCTACGCGGCTATAAGCAGGTGGGTAAGATGGAAGACGAACACGCCGACCGGGGTGGTGCCGGGGTTACAATTGTGAGAATGAAATAAGCTTACCCAAAACCTTTATTAGATGAAAGCAGTAATTTTTGACATGGACGGGGTTATTGTTGACACAAACCCGCATCACCGCATCGCCTGGCGCGAATATTACCAGCGCTACGGCAAAACGCTGAGTGATGAAGATTTTGTGCAACATGTATCGGGTAAGCATAACAATGACATTTTAGGTCATCTTTTCGCCGGACAAGCCCTCAGCCCCGACGAAGCGAAACGGCTGGCGCACGAAAAGGAAGCGCTATTCCGGGAATTGTACGAGCACGATATTACGCCTGTTGCAGGCCTGATTCCCTTTCTGCAATCGCTGAAAGCTGCCAATATTCGTACGGCAGTAGCCACATCAGCCCCGGTCGAAAACCTCGACTTTGTGATGGACGCACTTGGCATCCGGTCTTATTTTGATGTCCTGCTGAACGAAAGTATGGTAAGCCATCCAAAGCCCGACCCCGAGATTTACCAGAAAGCCATGAGTCTGCTGGGTGTAGAACCAACGGAAAGCATCATTTTTGAGGACTCCATGACGGGTATTCAGGCAGCTAAGGCAGCCGGTGCCACTGTTGTTGGTATGTCCACGACACAATCGCCCGACGAACTGTGGCCGTTTGTTGACGACGTTGCACATGACTTTACAGACATGACCGTTGATCGGCTGGAAAAACTGGTTAAGGTTTTTTAACAGCAATAAATGCAGCCAAACTGTATTTTTGTATTTACTGGCTGGCGTGGTAAGTTGATAAGTGGCAAGTTGTAATGGATGGTGATACCAAGGCATTTTCCCGGCGTCAGCTACTTATAACTTACTGCTTTATATTTACCACCTGAAAACTTTAGTCTAAGTCCAAATGCCTATCAAACCCCAGCTATTCCTTTGTCTAATCTGTCTTTTAGGCTGGGCGGGTGGCGCACGGGCACAAGGCAAATACGTGGTTGGAACAGTAATCGACCAGACGACAAAAAGTGGCGTTGATAAGGTGACTGTTGTCAACCAGCGAACCCGTCAGCGCGCCCGGACGAATACAGACGGACGTTTTTTTCTGACTATTCAACCGGGCGATTCGCTCATTTTAACCAGCCAGTTATATAGCCGCACGGGTATTCGCTATGATGGGTCGGACAACCCGACCATCATTGCCCGCGCCCTGCCGCCAATGCCGTACCGGGTGGTCGATCTGGCTGAGGTAACTGTAAAGGGGAAGCGCTACGAAGAAGTAAAGCGGGAAATTCAGCAGGTTCTTGAGGAGCCCACAGCCTCCAAAAAAGTTACCGGCGAGCAGGCATTTGACCGATTGGCCGACGGTGCGGGCGTAACCTTGCTCTATGAGCTATTCGCCAAACGGCCCAAGTCGGATCGGAAAGCTTACTACATTATGCAGCAAGACCGCCGACATGCATTAGCCGTGGAGCGGTTCCGGCTTCTGGTTGAGCAGTCGACGACCCTAAAACCCGACGAGGTGGACCGATTTTATGACTTCTGTGATTTAGACGATGAATTTCTGCTCAAAGCCGAAGATTACGACCTGATCAATACCATCCAGCAATTACGCAATCGGTATGGCAAAGGGTTCAACCGACCCAGCCGGATATCAGCCGACCCCGGTGCAGGGGTCCCCAGGCAACCGTAAGTCTGTAACAACGCGCCTGCCTTAAGGCTGGACAACAATAATCTCCTTCCCCACGCTTATTTTTCCACCCGTCAGTACTTTGGCGGTCATACCACCATGCCCACGCATGGCATTGTACCCGCCGGGGCCCAGCGCCGTTTCCATTTTAGAACAGGGATGACACTGCCCCGTTATCTGAAGAATCGCATCGCCAATCCGGATCTTCTGATCTTTAAGCGCCAGCAGATTCAAGCCCGACACGACGATGTTTCGTCGGACTAAAGCCGGATCGAGCACATCACGACCGGTCAACGCGGCCACCACGGGTAAGTGTTCCGCCTGAATCAGGGTAACATGACGATTGCCGCTCTGTCCGCTATAGTGGTCGCCGAGAATCCCTTTTTTTTCAGTAACGTCTATTGCCTCGACAACCGTTACAGGTTCGCGTCGTACAGGCCGGATGCCGATCCACTCCACGCGACCAGCGCGGGGAAATACGTTGAATAAGTCTTTAATATTGTCCAAAACCGGAATTTCAAGAAGATTGAAAAGATTTACAAGATTAATCGATAATAGCTAGGATTTTCAATCCTGTAAATCCTTTTAATCTCCTTAAAATCCCCGTTATTAGTTCACATAGGTATTCTCCACCGTCCCGTCGTCATACAAATCAACCAGAGCGTAACCCATAGAACTCACCCAAATAGGATTGCATGTCCCGATAGAAACAGTATACTCCTAGTTGGAGTCAATCCATCCGGAAGTGGATACGTCTTTGCTTTGAGACTTTATACTACTTTTTTATCGCCTGTTTGGTTTTGTCCACAGGCGAAAAAAACAACTGTTCAGACTGAAGTCTATATGTATTTCGTAATTTACTTAGCAACCGCCTTTTCGAGGAGCCCGCTTATAAATTATCTTACTGTCTCGCTCTACATAGTCGCCCGATACTATTGGATATGAATACTTAGGCGCGTGCATTACACTATGGCTTCTTATACTTATTTTGTCGTTAACGTTCAGGCTACACAATTGCTGAAATTCATTGTTAACATTCAAAGAATTCCCGTCAGACTTTTCCGACCCAAAACTGAGAATGTAATCGTCCCCATTAATCCTGACCATCATTCCGAAACCTAATCGCGAGCCTGGTGGTAGAGAAAGAGAGGTTACAACAGCTTCCATATTAGTAAAAGCACTTAAATGCTTCCTTATTTTAGCTTCGCTGGCAAACACTTTTTTACCATTGGGAGACGCTTCCCATTTTTTGTACTTTATACCATCAGGGGTAGCCTCCCATCTTTTCAATGCCGCTTTCCTTTCAGCAACGGAGGGGGGGGCTGAGGGTGACTTTTTAGACACCTCATTTTTAATTTCACGATTAGCAAGTACGAGTCCGCTTACCACAACCAGCGGTAAGATCAGCGCATAAATTATTTTTTTCATTTTTTTATAAGGTGAATTAAAACAGTTGTACATCCTGATCAATCAGATCCAGCGAAGTGATTTACGCCTTTAGTTTAGGCTATAAAGCTAAAAGCTGCTATTCTATCGCCTGTCAATGACCTGTAAAAGAATGTTGTCGAAACGTAAAAGCTGCTTTTACAGCCTGCTGTAGATTTTTGCACCGAGCTAAATGGGTCTACGGAATAGCAAAACCACCCACTTGTATATTGCCGGATCAGGAATCAAGCCACCGCTATCCTAGCCACTGGACGACAGGTGCATAAAGAGGTCCGTCCCGGATTCGAACCGGGGGTATAGCTTTTGCAGAGCTGCGCCTTACCACTTGGCCAACGGACCAGATAAAGAAATTTCGCCTTTAAGAATTCTGTGGGAGTAGCAGGACCGATCAGACGCTACAGCGGCCCGGCGACGACACCGATAAGAGTTGTCCACTTTGATCCGTTGCCTGGTGAGGCACGTACCAAAGCTACTCAAGATTGAGCCGCGTTAGGGAAAACGTAGTCACCAACTTCGAAGCTCTAAGGGAATCGTCCCTTTGATTTTCGCCAAACCAGGTCCCTCTCGATGAATAAGCACTTGATGGGGATAAAACCCCAAAACTGGGTACGATCCCTTATCTGCATCGGCTGTACGAGCCGTTATGAAGAGTCCAACAGCTCTGGCTTTCCCAAATTGATAAGCTTTCTCAAACTCAGTAATGGATCCGCCAACATCGCCACTCAGGTTACAACTCGTACACAAAGGGGCGCTGTAGTTACGATGATTCCACATTGGTTCGGCCGCATTGGATTCAAAGGATAATTCCAGGCCTTCGAACAACGATCGCCAGGCCTCCTCCAGTAACAAGCCCTGATGAGTGCCGTCTTTAAGGGTGCTTGACTGCATCGTTTCGGGGTGAAAGCGTACCCGAATAAAGCTACCGGTTAAGGTCTTGAACTGGTCAAACCGGTTGAATTCAGCCGGTAGCTGGTCCGTCTGGGCTTGAGCAACAAACTTGGCTAAGCTACCAATAGCCGTACCGTAATGCTTACCCGATAGCCGGACTTTGGTCGCGTCTAATTGTTGAACCCCCTTCCGGGTAGGCGCTGCCAGCAGGGCGAACACCCGGGGCAGTTGAACCAAGATCGGTCCCTGGTGAATCGCTATTGTGGCAACGGCCAGGGCTGCCGGCTCGCTAAGGGGAATAATAGTCATGGCCTGACCAAAGTTGCTGGTACCAATTGGATTCCCTTTTCGGATTAACTGGCCTAGGACCAGATCCTGCCAAGGGGTTGTTAGTCTGCCTTTAGTGAAGCAGAATCACGATGGTAAAACAACAAAAGGGTCACCACTTAAGAAAGCGGAAAACTGCCTGTTTAGGCGCGTATAATTACGGAATGCTGCATTGAACAGCTTCTTTTGGGTATGTTGTATGTTAGTCCAGCTTGTGGAATCTTACTTCCTGCAGACTTTACAAGAACTACCTTTAACTATAAAATCTACCTACGCTGCAAACGCCTGAACCGGGATCGGGTTAAGATTGTATAAGTACACTTGAGAAAGAATTTCATAAATATACTTGTCCTTCACCGTACGCCTTTAGATTTGCTTCTGCACTACGTAACGACTAGGCAAACAATCAAAACTACTTTATGAAACACATACTAGGTTGGCTGTGTCTGTTAGTTTCCATGTTCACGCTTAACAGTTGTCAACATCCTCTTACTGAAACACCTGCGCCCGTCACTCCTGTCACTTTTAGCGTGGCTGCCGACTCGATTCATTTAAATCCCTACGGATATACCCCACTAGCCGCTCTACTTAACTTCTCAACTCCCCTCGTGGGCAGAACATTTATTCGAGTTAGGGGAAAACATGGCAACTTGACTACAATTGACCATCTATTTACTGACACAGGCACTAGTCACTCAGTCCCTGTAATTGGGCTCTACCCCAACTATGCCAACCTAGTTGACATAAGGATTGTCGATGAGGGTGGCGATACGCTTGCTCAAAGTACGATCACGATTTTGACAGGCGATCTACCGCCCAACATGCCTCAATCCATTACAGTTACCCGTTTTGATGAAACCAAGGTAGCAACCGGTCTGATTTTAGTAAGCAACTACAGTACATTGGGAACGGGCAGTCCCTCCACCCCTTATTTGATGGATGCCTATGGCGATATCCGTTGGGTATTAGATTACCGTAGTCATGAAAAATTAAAGACCTTGAACTTTGACGATGGCATTGGGCGTCTAAGAAACGGTAATTTCTTTTTTGGCGACATTAATACGTCCGTGATTTACGAAGTTGACTTACTCGGGAAGGTGATTAACCAATGGGGGACATCGGGTTACCTTTTTCATCATGAGGTCAGCGAGAAGCCTGATGGAAACTTCTTGCTTACGACCACTAAACCCAGTAGTACCTATGCAAATGAGAATCCGGCTATTGAAGATTATGTGATCGAAATCGATCGTCAGGACGGCACTATCTCAACCGTCTGGGATTTAAAAGAATCGCTGGATGAGACTCGATATGCCGTATCAGATGACGGGCTTCAGGGCCCTTCGGACTGGTTTCATGGTAACGCAGTCACTTATGATTCAACCGATCATACCATTGTCGTATCAGGCCGTTCACAGGGCGTTGTAAAATTAGATTATACGAACCATGTGAAGTGGATTCTGGCTGCCCATAAAGGATGGACGACGAATCGCAGGGCGGAAGACTTAACTCAGTTCCTGTTACAGCCTCTTACTAGCAATAATGATCCTATTTCATCAATGGCCGTTATCGAAGGGACATCAATAGCCCCTGATTTTGAATGGCCCTGGTATCAGCATAATCCCAACTACATGCCAAATGGTGATCTGTTGCTGTTTGATAATGGGTCGAGACGGGAATTTAATGAGAATGCGACATCTAAATATAGCCGAGTGGTAGCTTATAAAATTGACCCAATTAACAAAACGATCAAGCAGACATGGACGTACGGAAAAGAACGGGGAGTCGAAACCTTCTCCAACATTGTCAGCAGTGTTCAGTATCTTCCCCAGAGTAATCATGTCGTGTTCAGTCCCGGATATCAGGTTGCTAATAGTGATGGGAAAGGCGGTAAAATCGTAGAAATAGAGTATGCTACCAGACAGGTCGTTTCTGAGATAAGCATCTCGTCAGCTAATGGTTGGGGATTCCACCGGGCAAAAAAAATGAGTGCTTACCCTTGACCAAAGATGAAATCGCGATGATTCATAGCTTTCCGTATAACTCGTTACTATACGGGTTACAGGTTACTTTTTAAAGTAATAAAGCGCTCGATACCTCAAACATTGTAGGGTAGATTTTATTACCCAGATCAGGCTGTTTAGATAGTGAGGTAGACTTTAAAACGATATCAATACCCCCCCTGAAGCGTAATTAATCCAGGTGAAGTTATAGATCTGATCATTATTGGCCCCTCCCTCGACAACGCGGTAGCCTAACTTTACACCGACATTCGGATTTATGTGGTAGGATATGCCAGCAAAAATATCTTCAGCCCTGCCAAATTTGGAAGCTAAGGCATCTCCTTCCAATATGGCTGTCCAACGCTCGTTTGGTTTGTAACCGACATAAAAGTTCACCAGAGGGACAAAACCAACATTACTGAAATGTTGGTCATTTGATGCATTGCTGTATCTGACATCTGCGTCACGGATCTTAGCAGTCAGACCAGCACCAACTCGCCAACGCTTATTTGCAATGAAATCATACCGATAAGTCAATCGATATGAATTGAACGTATAATTCACGCTTACATCTTCATTTCTGCGGTAGATAACCTTATTAAAGTTGACATCCTGGTCGAATGACCCGTCATAATTTACGGTAAGAGGTGCATATAATGCTGAAATTGTGTGCCTGTTTGCAATCGTGTAACCTGCCCGAAGCCGGTAGAAAACCTGAGGCTTTACCGTAAGCTGATCACTTACATCAATGAGCGTCCCACCAATACCGGGTATCCGGATGTCATTATAATTGGTACTGAACACTAAGCCTCCTTCTAAATCTAACCGGAATTGCGCTTTTAGAGGCTGAAATGCCAATAAGAGCAGGCACATTGTCATTAATCTTGAAGTCATTTTTATATAAGCCATATAGGTGGCAATATGTTAGCCACGGCAGTACTTATTCGTATAGTTCAAACAACTTTTAGAGGAATTGTCTCCTCAATTACTTAATCTGACAGACCTACATTACCCTATTGTCACCCAGGCATGTTCGATTTAATACTATTTAAAGTTTAATCCATTCTGCAGACCTATGTCTTTAATGCAACATTGTTGCATTTACGAAATTCTCACCTATATTTGTCAATCGTTATTGACATCAATAACTTATCGGGAAGCCAGTCAACTAAGTAAGTTTATTAATACGGCACGACCGCGGCTTCTCTTCTACCCGCTTTTATAAAATCCAAGTGTATGAATGAGAACACGAGTTACGAGGTAATTATCGTCGGTGGAAGTTATGCCGGGCTTGCCGCTGCCATGGCCCTGGGCCGTTCGCTGCGGACTGTACTTATTATTGACAGCGGATTGCCCTGCAACCGCCAAACACCCCTTTCCCATAACTTCATTACCCAGGATGGGGAAAAGCCAAGCGTGATTACCCAAAAAGCAAAAGAGCAGGTCTTACGCTACAGCACCGTAACTTTTTTGAGTGATCTGGCCATCAGCGGACAGAAAGATCAATCCGGCTTCACAATTACCACGCAATCGAATGGATCGTTTCAGGCCAGGAAACTGGTTTTCGCATCCGGCATTAAAGACATTATGCCCGACATTACCGGGTTTGCAGCCTGCTGGGGAATCTCGGTAATCCATTGCCCTTACTGCCACGGCTACGAATTTCGAGGTCAACACACCGCCCTGATCGCCAATGGTGACCGGGCGTTTCACCTGGCTTCCCTGATCGCTAATCTGACGCCAAAACTGACCATTTTGACGTCCGGTAAAGCGGCCTTCAACCCAGAGCAACTGGTGAAACTGACCCGACACGGAATCAGCATCGAAGAAGCTAAAGTTGTTGAAATTGAGCACCAAAACGGTCATCTGAATAAGATCCTTTTCGAGAACGGACATAATCGCGTCTTCGATGCTGCTTATGCGGCAATCCCCTTTGTGCAGCACTCGGACATTCCAGTTTCGTTAGGCTGTGCACTGACCGAACAGGGTTATATTAACGTAGATGCTTTCCAGAAAACCACGCTAGCCGGGGTATATGCCTGTGGTGATTCCACGTCCATGATGCGGTCGGTGGCCAGTGCCGTTTCGAGCGGCAATATGACCGGGGCTATGGTTAATAAAGAGCTTACGGAGGAGCTATTTTAATCACCCGTCCCGCTACAGCAATAACCGAAATATGACCCCGGAACTCAATCCGCAGCCGTTGCAGCGAGCAGCTTCTTTCGCCATAGCTCTCTAAGGAACCGGTAGCCAAGCCGCCACGAACCGGTTCGTATGAGCAGCCAGATTCCTTTGTCGAGCCTTAGCTGATGAGTGAAATAGCGCAGGATAAAGTCCCGTTTGCCGCGGGCAGCTTCCTCAACTTTCTGCGGGTCCAGATTCAGATTGGGCGTCGCTGAAATCCGCTGGCTGATGTAGGCTAATTTCGCCAAACACTCAACAATACGGCTCACGCTATTTTCCTCAAGGAGGGGATTGAAATTGTGGCGCAGGCATTCCAGTTGGCTCATCGACAGGTGAAAGTCATCGCCCGTGTAGGATCGAATGCTGCGCATCACCTGAGCCTGCTGCGCTTCTTCATACTCCCGTTTATGCACTACCTGATGCAGACTCTGCGCACTCAGCCGGTAATCGAGTAATACCGTCTCGATCGTATCCATTTTGTAGGCCCTTGACAGGGCCCAGAAGAGAGCATAGTCTTCCGAGTAGCGTTCGCTATACCCGCCAACGGCCAGGACGGCACTACGCCGGTACATCACGATGGGGTGATAAATCCAGCACATGAACGTCAGATTGTAGTAATAGTAGGCCTTTGGGAAGACATCGAGCCGAACAAAGGCTTTCTCTTCGTCGACAACCCGAACCCAGGCCGACAGTAGCGCGCAGTCTGGGTGAGCGATCATGTACGCATACTGTTTTTGCAGCCGGTCCGGATAGCTCACATCATCGGCATCCATGCGGGCAATCAATTCCGTTGGGGCTTCGGCTATGCCCCGGTTGAGGGTAGCGGAAATACCCATATTGTGTTCGTTCTGGCAAAACACGATCCGAGGGTCACTGTAAGCCCGTATAATGGATGGACTGTTGTCGGTTGAGCCATCGTCAATAATCAAAAAAACAAAGTCCGTAAACGTTTGGGCCAGTATACTATCAATCGCTTCCGCCAGATGCTTTTCGGCATTGTAGACGGGCATCAACACGGTTAAAGCAGGCATAGGCTTTATCGGGTAAGGTTGAATGTACGCCGGATAAGCCGCTTGGCTACGGCAGGCATCAGCTGTTTGGCCCGGTGTGTCAATTCATGCGTCAGGGTGTGGCTGAGGAAGTAAGCGACGGGTTGATGATACGGCATCAGATTCCGGCGCACCAGCCGAAGCAGCTTTTTGTCGGCCACGCCATTCGCTTTCAGGTAGGCATAGTACCATTCCAGGAAAAACCGGCGCACCTGTGCATAGTTTCCCTGTCGAATCACCGTTTTAACGATCGAATCGGGCCGCTGCCGATATAAGTTATGGCAAGATGAGGAGATGTATATCGCTTCCCGAAGATAAATCTTACTCAGAAACGCCTGATCTTCGTAGAGCTGATACATGCCCGTAAATGATTCTTCAAAGCCACCGGCCCGCCGGATGGCCTCTCGGGTCAACAGCCAGGCGCAGGGACCGGGTGCAGCGCCCTTCCCCAGCGGATATAGCTGGTAAGCCAGCTGAGGAGGAGGATACAGCCGATCCGCGTCTGTACCAATTGGGGTAAGCTGGTCTTTGCCGGGTGGTGTTAGCCAGGAAGACCACTGAATGGACGCTTCCGCAATCAGGCCAGCGCCGGGATACTGTTGGTGGATAGCCACCTGAGCGGCTAATTTTTCGGGTAACCATACATCATCCGCATCCAGAAAGGCAATCAGGTTACCCGTCGCTTTTCGAATACCGGCATTTCGGCTGGCACTTAATCCCTTATTGGCCTGGTTCGCATGCGCGCAGTACTGTATTTTGTCAGGGAACTCCAGGCTGTAGGTCCTGGCAATCTGGGTACTTTCATCCTGGGAGCCATCGTCTACCAGGATCAATTCCCAGTGGATGTAGGTTTGCTGAATGACACTCGTGATCGCTTCAGCAAGAAATCGCTCTTCATTCAGAAAACAGATGACAATAGATACAAATGGGTGGGGCTCAGCAAGCATATGATTTAATAGCTCTGGCGGTGATAATAACCGGATAGTGAGGGTGCACATGCGGCACGTCGCTTTGGTGCAGCCATGCAGGGCCGTACTTTTTTACGAACGCTTTGACAGGGGCAGTAGCTGAAGAATCCAATAACTGAGATAGCGTTTAAGGTTGTACCGTTTTAACATAGCCAGCGCCGACTTTTTCATTTGTTTCGGAATTGCACCGGCGGGTTGAGCCAGGAGGGCTTCATAAACCAGTGTCCCGTAATAGTCCCGCCAATTGGCTCCGCCCTGTCGATAGGCCTTTCGTTCCTGCCGACTCCTCAAGGCGCTTACCTGCCTGGCCAGCACATGCAGCACACGATCTAACATCATGGGCACATTGGCCGACATATTACCCCCGTGAATGCGGTAGGCGGCAATGGGATGGGTATGGTGCAGCACCGGATGATGGCGGGCAATACGCAGATACAGATCGTAATCTTCGCAGGCTTTCAGGGAGGGGTCAAACCGAAACTGATCGAACAGTGAGCGTCGGTACAACACCGTAGCGTGCATCCCAATGTAGTTACATTGCAGCAGCTGGCAATAGTGATCCTGTCCCACCGGTATTTGCTCCCGGGCAAGCAGGTGTCCGGACGAGTCGACCTTGTCATGGGCACCCGAGACAAAAACAGCCTGGGGGTTATTCTGAAGTTGACGCACGTTGAACTCGATTCCATCGGCAAACAACCAGTCGTCGGCATCCAGAAAAGCCAGGTACTCGCCCTGACTTCGCTGCAAGCCCGTGTTGCGGGCGGCCGATAGCCCCTGGTTGGGTTGATAGACATACTGCACCTGAGGAAATTGACTGGCCACCTGGCGGGTGTTATCGGTTGAGCCGTCGTCGACGACAATGATTTCGCAGCGTAACCAGGTCTGTTGGAGAACGCTCTCGACGGCCTGAGCAAGAAATTGGCCTTGATTAAAACAGGGGATAACAACCGAAACCAGAGGTAAGGTCGCACGGGCTAGAGATGCCATAGGTAAACTATAGGCTGTGTGGAATAAATACTGAACGGAAAAATAGTTTTATATCAGGCGAACGCCATAGAATTCTGAGTGAACAGGCGTTTTATGAGTGAGTGGCACCGCCAGACTTGGTCACCGATCACTAACCTATTTGTAAATAACTCAAATACCAGGACGTCAGACAACATAGATACCTTTACCTGACGGAGTGCTTTCTTCGGGTTTACCTACCTATCTTCCCCTATTACAAACCCAGGCATTTATGCAGAGTATTTTAACTTAATATTACATTAATAAGATAATTAGTCCATTATATAAGCTATCAATTAATTATACGGTAACAAACCTGTATGTTATTGAACTAGGTTTACAACTCACCGGCCTGCTTCCCGGTAACCTGGTTGTACATGGTGTCAAACGCCTTGGTTTTTAAATTACTCAGTAGCTAAGTAGTTCGCTGCTCAATGGGTCTAAGCAACGCCTGTGCTAATTCAATCGTATCCGCCTGTACATCGCGGAGTACCATTTCAGCGGGATGTAAATCTAAAAACGACAGGCCTTGATAAAACTATTCCTACTCGTATTACAGAATAGGGTATACCCACAGGGCCTACCCGAAGCCCTGAACGACAAGTCTACGTGTTCGATACGATAATCTGCGGTATTTACGCTTGTTGAACGGAATTGGCTATTAATCAATATGAGCTTTTCTCGATGCGTGATGCTGATAGTGATCCCCGACTTATTTTATCAGTTTGGGCTATTACGAGACGACTAGACTGCTAAACCTGCTTTTTTCACGTACCACCAGGGATTAATCCATGAGCTGGGCAACTAAGGGTAGACCGTTAAGGTGTAGGAAGCCGTCAATTTTCCTCGCTGAGGGATTTATTTTTCTTCACCTTGGCTGCGTTCAGGCTACCGAATTTATAACTGAAGGTGGCTCGAACGCTGGAGTTATAAATGTACTGGCGAAAGTCCTGGTTAAACTGGGCAGAATTTAGAACAGAGGTAAAGCCCATTCCCTGGGTCAGAAAATTCTCCGCCACGAGGCCGATGCTGCCCCGTTTATTGGTAAAACTTTTTCGGGCGCCCAGCGAATACTGAGCGAAGCCAATTCGATAGCCCTGCAAAGCAATGTCCTTACCCCGGTAACCAATATTGGCCTGTAACACCCACCCTTTATCGAATTGCATCTGGGTATCCATACGGCCACCCCAACGAAATCCCTGATTGCTGATACTGGTCGATAGTCCATTAATATCCAAAGCCAGACCCTGAAGATAGCGGTACATAATATCGAGGTTAGCATTTACGCTCCAGCGGGGAGTCAGATTAACCGTGGCAAACAGATTCGTGCCATAATTGTATTCTTTACCCAGGTTGGTCACCCGCGTCACGACAGCCCCCACTAAGGTGTCCGAACGCTGACTAATCGATTGAATATCATCGGTGTTCAGTCGGGTGTAAAGCGAAAAGTTCAGGTAAGTTTTCTTGAGCTGGGTGCTGTAACCGATTTCGATCCGGTCTACTGTTTCAGGTTTCAGGTAGGGGTTGCCCACACGGATATTAAGGGGATTAGCCGTATTGAAGTTGGGGTTCAGGTCGTCGATAAACGGTCGGCGGATACGGCGTGTATACCCAAATTTAAGGCTGCTGCTCTCCCCCACTTTTTTGCCCACATTGATACTGGGCAATAAGCGCCCGTAGTCGGGAATTGAAATAGATGTGGGTTCACTCCCAGATGATGCTCCCGTCTGGGACACTCCTGTCTGGGACACTCCTGTCTGGGCCTGGATACTGGTGTATTCATAGCGTAAGCCAGGCTTCAGAACGATCCCACCGGGCAGGGTAAACGTGGTGGACAAGTACGCAGCGGCAATGTTCTGATCATAATTAAGCAAGCCCGACGGGCGGCCGGGATCAACGACAAAGTCGGTTGCCGGCCCGGCCAGCAGGTAGTTGTAGTCACTGGTTACCTGGCGAAGCGTGTTTTTTGCACCGAACTCCAACTGGAGCGCTTTACTGACTGGGGTTTGGTAATCGGCCTGAACGATAAATTCCTGGTTGGTGGCATCATTGAGGTTTTGTTGCCGGGTGCGGATGAGCCCCAGGGTATCCAGGTTGTTAGCCTCAAAGTTATTGGTCAAGTTATTTCGGCTGTACTGAGTTGAAAAGCTTAACTCTTTCGAAGACCCCTCATAGGTATGCAGGTAGTCCAAATTCACGTCAATTGAATTGGATAAATTCTGCGTGTTGACATCCCGTTTAGAGGGGACAGCGACGCGTTCGCTGGAGAGTGTGTTGGTTAGTTGATGTTGATCCTGACTTAAATTACGAATACCCAACCGGACCCCGCCCGTTAGCGATTGATTTTTCGCCAGATCATAATCCAATCCTAAGGCATACTGCGCAAAGGTGCCTTTGTCGAATGCGTCGATTCGCTGACGGGTCTGAACCGGTGTTGCCCCGGATGCCAAAAAAGTTGTTTGATTGAGGTCAGATGCTGACGGGTTATAAATGAGTCGACCATTGCCGTTAAGATTAAGGCCCAGATTACCTTTTCGGAAACTCCCATTTACTCCCAGCGTTGAATTGCGATTACCCGTTCCGCCGTCCACGTCGAGGTGCAGCCCCTGGAGTGTGTTCTTTTTGGTGATGATATTGATAATTCCCCCACTTCCTTCCGCATCGTACTTGGCGGATGGAGAGGTAATAACTTCCACCGTTTTAATCAAATCCGCCGGAATCTGCCGCAGGGCATCGGCCAAATTACCGGCCAGAATAGAAGATGGTTTATTATTGATCAGTACCCGCACGCTGCTACTACCTTGCAACGAAACGTTACCTGTCGGATCGACCGAAAGCATCGGTACTTAAAATGTCAATAGCGTCACCTCCTTTGGCCGCCACATCATTATCGGCATTATAGATTAGCCGGTCTACTTTGTCTTCAACCAGCGCTTTTTTTCCCGCTACGGTAACTTCACCCAGTGTACGCGTACTGGCAATCAGCCGAATAACACCAATGTCTTTTGTTTGGCCCTTGCTTAGAACAATATTGTCAACGGACCTGGCAGCGTACCCTAAAAATGAAATCAGTAGTTTGTAGGTGCCAGGGGTTAATTTGGTGAGCGAAAATTTTCCCTTTTCATCCGCCACGGCTCCATCCACTAACTTACCGCTCGTCGTTTCATACAGCGCTACATTGGCAAATTCAACCGCTTTGGTCATGGTCGAATCAATAGCATAGCCCGTAATTTTTGCGTTACCTTTCGGCGCTCCATCGGAGACGACCGTTTTAAGTTGATCGGCAGGGGGAGCCGCTGATTGGGCGGCCGCTTGACCGGCCAGTAATAAACTGAGTATCGTATAAGTCAGGTGTCGCATAGCGCTCTCTATTCCAGGTTGTATTCTTGGACACAAAGAGACAGGCTACCAAGGTAATAAGCTAAAAAATTGGCGCAGAAGGCGAATTTTCAAGGCTAAGTCCCTAAAATCGACCGCTGAATTAAATGGCAAACGAAGAATTCATGCCAGTACCAGGCAACAACTATGTATATGGGACAGAGGCATGGGGCCTGGTCACAACCAATAACTACGGCTACAACCTGACCCACGGAGAGACCGTTTCCCCTTCTGATCAATTCAAGCTAGCTCCCCCACGCCTGGTTTTACGTCGGTAGGCTCAGCGTGAAGGTGGTCCCCTTGCCCTCCTCACTAACTACTTCAAGACAACCTCCCAGCAGCTGCGCATAGTCCTTACAGATCACCAGCCCCAAACCCGTACCCTGATAAGCGGTGGCGTTGCGGGCTCGAAAGAACTTTCCGAATAATTGGGCCAGTTGATCAGCCGGAATACCGATGCCTTCGTCCTGAACTAACAGTCTTACGTCTTGTTCCCCGAAATGAATCCTTAAGGCCGGATTTCGGGTGGAAAACTTAAAGGCATTACTCAACAAATTCGATAAAATATGGCCCAGCAATTTTTTATCCAGCATAACCCCAACGGGCGTACCCTCCACGCTTAGATCGACCCGACGTCCATCGGGTCTTTCCCCGAAAGAAGCCATTACCAGCGTTTCACAAAACGATACCAGGTCCGTCTCTTCCGGGTTGACCTCCACTTTTCCGGCCTCCACTTTGCTGATGGCCAGCGTATCGCCAATTAACTCATCCAACGACTGCACCTTACTGGTAATGGCTTGCAGATGTCGGCCAATGACAAGCGTCACCTGATTGTGGGGAACATGGCCGAGGTAATGCTGAATCAACTCGACACTCAAACTAATGGCCGTCAGGGGAGTACGGAACTCATGGGAGGCCGTGGAAACAAATTGCGACTTTAGCTGATTCAACTCCTTCTCCCGCTTCAGCGACTGCTGAAGGATGCGCTGCGTCTCTGTTTGTTGAGTAGCCTGACGGCTTTGCTGGACCAGCTGGTCTTGAAGGGCGAGCTGGGTGGCGTGGATATGCTTCATCCGAAGCCGGTACAGCCAGGACAAGCTGCCGATCAGCAACAGGCTTACCAGACAGGTAAACCAGCCTGTTTTCCAGAAAGGAGGCTTAATGTGTAAATTCACGTAGGTGCCCCGCTGATTCCACACCCCATCATTATTCGAAGCGATGACCCGGAAGACATAATCACCCGGGTCCAGATTCGTATAGGTAGCTATGCGCTGGGTTCCGGCCTGGATCCAGTGCTGATCGAATCCGTCCAGTTTATAGGCATATTGATTCTTTTCCGAAATGGTATAATTCAGGGCCGTAAACTGAAAGCTAAGTACCGATTGCTGGTACGATAGCGTTAGTTGGCGCGTATCCCCGATGGGTCTGGTCAGCACCGAAAGACTATCCCCCACCCGAACCGACCGGTTGAATAGCTGAAAGTCCGTCAGATAAACCGGCGGAACGACCATGTTATCCTTTACCGAATCGGGATGAAACCGATTGAGCCCCCGTTGTCCTCCGAAGAAAATCTCGCCCTTTGAGCTTTTATAACAAGCCCTCTGGTTAAAGGGACTTTCCTGTAGGCCATCGCGGGCATCATAGTGGCGAAAGTAACCCGTTCTGGGGTCAAAGCGGCTTATCCCTTTGTTGGTACTTAGCCACAAGCGGCCCCGCTCATCTTCCAGGATAGCCTGAATCACCGCATTGGGCAGGCCCTGATTCTGCCCGTAAGCCTGAAACGTCTGCGTACGGGCATCATACCGGTTAAGGCCGCCATTCGTCCCAATCCAGAGTTGGCCGGTGGTACTTTCAAACAGGCAGTTCACCTGGTTATTACTTAAACTGGTGACCCGATGACTCTCCCGCTTAAATTGAGTAAACTGATTCCGGTCCGGGTGGAACACATTGATTCCGCTGCCATCGGTACCCACCCAGATATCACCCTTCTGATCTTCCCACAAACTGGTAATAGTGTGGTAGGTCAGCTGGCCGGCCTGGGTCGGATGCGGCTGATACCGGACCACCGAGCCCGTCGTTGGGTCGTAGCGAATCAACCCCTCCTCGTAAGTGCCCAGCCACATCATCCCTGACCGGGCTTCTAAAATGGTACTGATACTGAGCGGGCTAAAGTTCCCTTTTGGCTCAAAGGCATCCCTTACCGGATTATAGAGCCTGAGGCCACCTTTATAATGACCGGCCCAAATTCGTTTTCGGCGGTCTTCATACAGCGTAAGGACGAAGTTGTCGCTATTCGATGCCGCTAGCCGGCTCGTATCCTGATAGGCCTTGAAAACCGCTTGTCCTTTTCGAAGCCGGTTAATCCCGCCCCCATCGGTACCCAGCCACAAATCGCCCCGCTGATCCTGGAGAACCGTCAGGATATTATTATTCGTGAGCTTATGGGTGTTACCTGGTGAACGTTGATAGAGGGTAAATTTGAGCGGTGTTGTATCCAGTTTGTTCACTCCGCCGGAATAGGTACCAATCCACATGGTACCCAGCGGATCCCGGTAGAGGGAATAAATGGAGCCGCTGTTAAGCCCCCAATTCGAATCAACCTGATAGGCGTAATGGGAAAAGGTACCATCCGCATGGAGCAGATTGATGCCCCCATTCTGGGTACCAATCCAAAGGGTATGGTTATTGTCCTCGGCCAGCGCCTTGACATCATTGTGACTTAGCCGACCGGGACCCTGTAAATAGCGGGTAAACAGGCCCTTCTGCCGGTCCAGCAAATTTAATCCCTCTTCGGTAGCTACCCAGAAACGCCCGCTGGCGTCTTCCAGGCAGGCGCTAACCCGGTTCTGACTAAGTGAGTGAGCGTCCTGCGGATGATGAACGTAGTGCGTAAACGTTGAGCTGCCCGGATTGAGTTTATTTAAACCACCCCCTAAAGTACCCACCCAAACGATGCCGCTGCGATCGATCAAAACCGAGCTTACCTCATTATGGCTTAGACTACCGGTTAGATTCGACTGATGAACATAATGCGTAAATATTTTTTTCCGGATGTCGAACCGATCCAGTCCCCCGCCACCCGTTCCCACCCATAGGTTTCCATTGGCATCCTGCGCAATGGCCACTACTTTATTATGCGCCAGACTGGTTGTTTGATCAGCGATGTGCGTATAATTAGTAAACGTTTCCGAAATCGGATCAAATAAACTGAGTCCCCCATTATCAGTGCCTACCCATAAACGGCCCAGTTTATCCTCTACTAACGCATGCACATAACTATCGCTCAGGCTTGTGAGCTTAGAAGGGTCATTTCGATATACGGTGAACGTATAGCCATCAAACTTATTGAGCCCATCCCGGGTACCAAACCACATGAACCCTTTCCGGTCGCGTAAAATGCAGGTGACATTGTTCTGAGAAAGCCCCTCATTAGTCGTCAGGAAGGTAAATCGTGCGTTTGATGGCTGCGCTTGACTTCGCTGAGCAAACCAGCACAGGCCCACCAGTAGGCTGATCGTACGAACAAACATCGAAACGGTATGAGTACGGATAGAGTAGAAATATTCTCTAAATATAGTAACAATTAGGGGTTAAATATTAAAAAACGTAACAAAATGAACGTCTGATTTAGAAAACACAGAAAGCGGGGTGGGATGAATTGTAGTTAGCAGATAACCAGCTAGATGGCTAACTGAATGCACCGTATCGTCTACGGCTTATTTACAAAGAGTAAACGCGTTCACAAATACCAAATGTTGTCGTTCAATGGGCCGATTTTGAGTAGGACCGAGACGTCATTGGCATTTTTACCAGGGATCTTACATCAAAATGAGAAAAAAAATTCTTGTATTAGGGGCTAGCTCGGGGATTGGAAGAGCCATTGCCGAACGATTCGCCAAAGAAGGCTGGCAGGTGTTCCTGACGGGTACAGAGTCTGATCAATGCGATGCTGTACTGGATAGCCTGTCCGGAGAAGGTCATCAGGCGTACGTGTTGGATGTACGGAGCCAACCCGACATCCAGCAAATGGGGCAGCATCTTGAGCAGGAGTTTGGCCCAATTGATGCATTGGTCAATAGTATTGGTATTTCACAAAGTATCCCTCTCATCGAATCCGATTTCACTACCTGGGACACTACGCTACAGGTGATGCTTTATGGAGTTGTTCACGTTTGCCGATCCCTGGTACCCCTGCTTAAGGACGGCGGTCGTATCATTCATATCACCTCCATCCACCATGAACGAGTGGCCTTTGGCAGTTCGGCTTATGGCATGGCCAAAGCTGCGATTACCCAACTCACCCGATCGCTGGCCCTCGAACTGGCACCCAGACAAATACTGGCCAATACCATTGCACCTGGTTTTGTCGACACCCCCATGTCCAGAAAAGCTGACGGGCAAAATGAACTGGAAAGTGAGTGGTTTACCGACAATTATATCCGCTACGATCACCTGCCGCTTAAACGGGCCGCAAAACCTGAGGAAATAGCCGGTGTTGCCTGGTTTCTAGCCGGTCCGGATGCCAGTTACATGACCGGTTCTGTATTAACGGTAGATGGAGGACTAACCATTACATTTTAAAAGAACATCGATAAACGGTCGCATTGACGACATGGAAGCGCCTTTAGCTTGATGCGTGCGGATGCCCTATGGCCATACGTTGTCCGTAGCCAGTAAGCTTCTTAAAAATGAATAGGAAAATTTGTTTGTAAAAATATTTTCCTATTCATTTGCTATGGAAAATAAATCAAGAGTAATATTTTCCATGATACGCTCTTATGAAGGATGAAATTTTACAAGCTTCGCTAAACCTGTGCTTACAGCATGGCATCCGGCAGATGTCCATTCAGAAGCTCGTTGAGTCGCTCAACATTTCCACGAAAACGGTTTATAAGTACTTTAAAAATAAAGAAGAGCTTCTGGAAGCGGTGCTGTATCGCTACCACGGCGAGCAGTACCACATGCTGGAAAACCTCCCGGCCGGGGAAAACGCGGCCTGTCTCTTTTTTACGATCTGGCAAATTGCGATGGACCAGGAGTACCAGATCAATAAAGTCTTCTACGAGGATCTGCACAATTACTACCCCGAGTTAGAACAGAAGGTGAATGCCGTGATTAGTCAAAAATTTGAGCAGTACTTCCTGGTCGTTATCCACCAGGCTATGAACGAGGGAGCCTTCCGAGCCGACATTCTTCCCCAGGTTGCTTTGCAAAGTGTGCTGGTGCTTCATCAGGCTGCCGTTCGGGGCGAGAGGTTTAACCGGTTTGGTTTATCGGCCCAGTCCTTAATGATCCATACGACCGGCCAATACATCCGGAGTCTTTGCACACCCGGCGGGCTTCAGGCCGTCGACGAGCATATACAGGCGGTGCTGGCAACGCCCGTCGCGGTGCTGGCCACCGAGTAAAGGCATTGTCCGAATGAGTAACCGGTCTCTAGCCTTTTCCAACCTACTGGATAGCCTCTTTAACCCAACGGTAAACCAATGAAATCAGTCCATCTATTTTCGCTCCGTCATTTTTTTGTCTTACTGGGGGCGATGACCACTTTCCTTGGTCAGGCGCAAAACAACCTGCCCCAGCAAAGTGTGGCACTCGCTAAACAATACACCACCAAAGACACGCTGTTTAGTAAGCCTTACGTGGATAAGGATGAGTGGCGGGATAAACCCGTGCGACATCGCTATGTACACGGTGGTTTTACCGGAACGGACGCCCGTTTCTCATTTTACTTCCCGCCGAAAGAAACCTACCAGGGCCACTTTTTCCAGTACATCACGCCCTTTCCCGACGATGAAAATTTGTCGCAGGGCGCCACCGGTGAGGAAGACAAAATTGGCTTTTCGGTCTCGCACGGGGCCTATTTTATCGAAACCAATGAAGGCGGCAAGATCGACTTTGCCAAGCCACAAGCCCGGGATGCGAGCATAGGTGCCTACCGGGCGAATGCGGCATCGGCTCAGTATTCGCGGGTGATCGCGGCCCAACTCTACGGGGGGAAGCGTCCGTTCGGTTATGCCTTTGGAGGCAGTGGCGGGGCTTACCGTACGGTGGGTGGCATCGAAAATACGGAGGGCGTTTGGGACGGTGTCGTGCCCTATGTGCTGGGTTCACCCATGGCCATCCCCAACGTCTTTACGGCTCGGATGCATGCCATGCGGGTCTTGCACGATAAATTTCCTCAGATCATTGATGCTCTCGAACCCGGTGGCAGTGGCGACATGTATGCGGGGCTGAATCAGGAAGAGAAAGAAGCCTTGCAGGAGGTAACCAAAATGGGCTTTCCACCCCAGTCCTGGTTTGGCTATAAGACGATGGGTATCCATGGATTTCTGGTGCTGTACAAAAGTATTGTCGGCATTGATCGGGCCTATTTCGACAAGGATTTCTGGAATACGCCCGGCTATTTGGGAGCCACCGCACCAGCCTCCCTCCTGAAAGCACGTATTCAGCAGGTCAGTACCATAAAGGCCGGTGTCACTAGTGACCAGGCGGTAGCGTTAGGTTTAACGAAGGCGATGTCAGCGCAGGACCGGGGCACGGCCGATGCCGCCTGGAAAAGCCTGGGCGGGGTCGAAGGCGCTATGCCCGTTGGCTTTCAACTACAAAACCAATTACCCGATATTGACTTTTTAGGAGGAGACCTGCTCATTAAAAGCGGGGCCGCAGCTGGAAAGAGCCTGCAGCTAACCAAAATTTCGGGCGACCGGGTCGTTCTTGGCCCGGTCGATCCGGCCATACTGGCTCTGGTGAAACCGGGCGACAGCGTCCAGGTAGACAATTCGAACTTCCTGGCGGTACAAACTTATCACCGGCATCAGGTACCCGACAAAGCGTACTCCGTATACGACCAGTTTCGGGATGCTTCCGGGAAACCGATTTACCCCCAGCGCCCCATGCTCCTGGGCCCTATCTTTACCCGGGGAGCGGCTGGTGTATTGCCAACAGGTAAGTTCACTGGAAAGATGATTTTACTCG
The DNA here is from genome assembly GCF_054781875.1 of Spirosoma pulveris. NCBI lineage: Bacteria > Pseudomonadati > Bacteroidota > Cytophagia > Cytophagales > Cytophagaceae > Spirosoma > Spirosoma pulveris. The sequence goes on along the minus strand of NZ_BAAGTO010000008.1, from coordinate 62,556 downwards.
AATCCCGCTGGGATCGGGAAGCGTTTGCGTGGCAGGCGGATTGGTACCGTGCCCGCGTGAAGGAGAATTTAGGCGACAAAACCGATCAGAATTTCCGACTCTGGTACACCGACCACGCCCTGCACGGGGACGTGGCCATTGAAGATGACCCCACCCGGACGGTTAGTTATCTGGGTGTCCTTCAGCAGGCATTGCTGGATTTGAGTGCCTGGGTGGAGAAAGGCATCGAACCGGCCTCTACTACCCGCTATACGATCGTTGACGGACAGGTCGTCATTCCGGCAACGGCAGACGAGCGCGGAGGTATTCAGCCGGTAGTCAACGTGTTGGCCAATGGCGGAAAACGAGCTGTGGTGAAAGTGGGGCAAGCGGTTCGCTTCACCGCCGAAATAGCCGTGCCCAAAAACAAGGGTAAAGTCGTGAAAGCGGTCTGGAATTTCGAGGGGTTACCAAGTGGCTTCACCATAAGTGATCTTCATGGCTGGAACTTCGACAGTTCGGATGTCTTCCCCGTACCGGCCCGGCTCAAGTCGTCCGACAAAACCGGTTCCTCTGTGCAAGTCACCTCTACGTACACCTTTACCAAACCCGGCACCTACTTCCCAACCCTTCGCGTCGCGGCTCAACGGGAGGGCGATGCAAAAACCCGCTTTACCCGCATCCAGAATCTGGACCGCGTCCGGGTCATTGTCGAATAAGACCCAGACTTTTCTATCTAAGAAAACTTATTACACGCTAACCAATAGTTGCTATGAAAAACGTAAGTATCCTTATTCTGTTCCTGATCGTTGGCATTGCTCAGGCTGGTTTTTCGCAAACGACGCCCCCTGCTGATTTCTTTGCGGGTAAATGGGAAATCAGTGCCGTCGGAACCCCCGTTGGCGATGTAAAATTTACGACGGACTTAGTCCGCAAGGCGGGTAAACTGACGGGTGAATTAACAAATACGACGGATCCTGGCCAGGCCAAACGCCCCCTCATCCGGGTCGAGGAGAAAGGCGATAAAATGGTGATGTACTTTGAGTCATCTCAGGGAGGGGAAATTCCTATTGACCTCACTAAAGTAGATAACGATACCCTAAAAGGTACCTTATCTACATTCGACGCGACGGCCAAACGGCTCAAACCCTAACGGAAAGTTGCCCTGCTTTCCCACGTCCAATGCCTGGTCAACTCACCAGTAAACCCGTAAAAAAATGTCATTTTCCCGCAACGTATCCCGCACCGAATTCCTCCGTACCAGTGCCTTGGCCCTTTCCCTACCGTTCCTGAGTAAGGTCGATGTTGCCGCTAAACCGATGAAAAAAGTGGGCCTGCAACTCTATACTCTCCGCAACGAGTTGAGTAAAGACCCCGAAGGGACGCTAAAAAAAGTAGCTGAAATTGGCTACAAAGAAGTAGAAACGTTTGGCTACGCGAATGGTAAATTCCTGGGCAAAACGCCGGGTGAATTCAAGTCGTTTTTGAGTGGACTGGGTCTTTCGACGCCCAGTGGTCACTATATGCCCAACAACCTTAAAAAGGATTGGAGCATGGTTGTTGACCATGCGGCCGAAGCCGGTCAAAAATACATGATGTGTGCGTTTCTGTTTCCCCAGGATCGCAAAACCGTCGATGACTACAAAAAATTGGGGGAGCTATTCAACCAGTCAGGAGAAGTGTGCCGGAAAGCAGGCATTCAGTTTGGCTACCACAACCACGATTTTGAGTTTCAACCGCTGGACGGTCAGTTGCCGTACGATTTGCTACTGAAAGAAACGGACCCCAGGCTGGTAAAAATGGAACTGGACCTGTACTGGGCTACCCATGCTGGCATTGACCCGCTGGAGTTGTTCAAAAAGAATCCGGGTCGTTTCCCGCTGGTACACCTGAAAGATATGGCAAAGACCCAGAAGCGGGAGTTTGCCGAGATAGGAACCGGCACCCTTGACTTTCAGCGCATCCTGGATGCCCGCAAACTGGCTGGTATTGAGCACTACTTTGTCGAACAGGATGCCGTTACCAAAGGCACCCCACTGGAAGCCATTGCCATTAGCTTTCAAAACGCACAAAAACTTCGGGTGTAACCTTTCCTGTTAGCGGGAAAGAAAAGCTTATATCAATCATTGACCCAATGCTTGCAGCTACGCCGTCTCAGCCCAATCGCTGAGCAATCCTGAACAACCGTAACCCGGCAAATGCCCTAAACCGAGGCTTTGCTGGAAAAAGTAGTCAATATCGATAGCGGCACGCTCAACCTCGAAGGCGTCCATAACGTAGACAAGCTCATGGTCGCTGAGTTAGACATGCTAGGCTTTAAAACCGAGTGGGTGTCGCTGTTTACGAAGCGGTTCAGATTGTCAATGAGTTTCGTTGCAACCTATCCATGAAGAAAATCTCACGTCTCCATTGGTGTTAAAGGTATGATGGCAGCAACTAAAACGCCTTACAAATCACTTGGTTTAAACCCCGTTCAGCACATAATAGGTAGGTGTTTGCCCGTACACTTCTTTAAAAGCCGTGGCAAAGTTGGTTGGATGCTCAAAACCGACCAGGTAGGCCGTTTCAGAGACACCATGCCCTGCTTTCAGCAATTCTTTCGAACGATTCAGCCTATACGTTCTAATCAGCCGGGCGGGGCTTACCCCTACCAGCGTACTCAGTTTGCGCGTCAGCGTGCGTACGCTCATTGCCACTTCTTCGGCCAGCGACTCCGCCCGGAAAGTAGATTCGTCCAGGTGCGCTTCGATAATCTCATAGAGCTTTTTCAGAAAAGTATCCTGGCCAGCCAGCCGTTCCGCCGATTCTGCTTCCAGAGGAGTCGCTTTTTCGTCAGGATTATTCAACTGCCGCTGATAATAGCCCTGCAACTTCTGCTGTCGTCGCAGCAGGTTACGCAGCCGCAACTGCAATTCGGTTAAGTCGAAGGGCTTGGTCAGGTAATCGTCGGCTCCTTCGCGCAAGCCTTCCTGGCGGTGCTGAACTGCCGTCCGGGCGGTCAGCAGAATCACAGCGATATGGTTGGTTTCGATGTTAGCCTTCAGGGCATGGGCAAGCTGGAAGCCATCCATTTCGGGCATCATCACATCCGATACCACAATGTCGGGCAACTCACGCAGGGCTATCTCCAGCCCCTGTTGGCCATTCGCGGCCGTCAGCACCCGGTATTGACTCATAAGTGATTCGGCGATGAACGTTACTAATTCAACATTGTCTTCTACCAACAAAATCAGGGGCTGAGTCAGATCGTCGTGCTCGTAGGTGGTTACCGAAACAGCCTCCCAGGGAGGCAGACTAGGCTGCGGTTGAAGGGCCGGCTTAGTCCGATTGGTACTGATTACCTTCTGAATGGGCAGTTCTACCGTGAAGGTCGTACCCTTTCCAGACTGGCTTTCGACCGATAGCTGACCTCCCAGCCGACGTGTGAGCTCATAGGCCAGAGCCAGACCAATACCCGACCCTTCGTAAGCTCGGGTATTGGAGGCATCTACCTGGTAAAACCGATCGAAAATACGACTTTGGTGTTCGGCCGGTATGCCAATACCGGTGTCGGCGACTGTTAGTAGTAACTGTTGCTGGCCAACCATGCAGGTCACTTCTATTTTCCCGTTGGCGGGTGTAAACTTGATGGCGTTGGAGACCAGATTACTCAGGATTTTCTGCCATTTATCGGCGTCGAAAAGGATTTCCTGCTGGCGAACGTTGCAGCTAAAACTCAGCACGAGTTGTTTCTGGTCAGCCATTACACCAAAGGAGTTGACCATTTCTTCCAGAAAAGTGATGATGTCGCCCGGTAACTCATTTACCGGCAACCGGTTTGCTTCCAGTTTGGCCAGGTCAAGCAGCTGATTAATCAGCGTGAGCAGTTGGTAGGCGTTGCGCCGAACGGTGAGCAGGCTCCGGCGGGTCGACTCATCGAAGCGGGGGTTCTGCAACAAGTGGTCCACGGGAGCCAGAATCAATGAGAGCGGAGTCCGAAATTCATGGGTAATGTTGTCGAAAAAGCGGGCTTTGAGTTCGGCGACAGCCTTGTCATGAATCGAACTCCGCAATTGCCGCACATACTGGGCAGTTTTATCGATAGTCAGTTCCAGATCGTGGAAGTCGATGGGTTTCATCACGAAATCGAAGGCGCCCCGGTTCATGGCTGTCCGGACATTGGTCAGATCGCCATAAGCCGACACCATCACAGCCCGGCTATTGGGAACCAGTTCGGGAAGTTGGCTGAGTAGGGTAAGCCCGTTGATGTCAGGCATGTTAATATCCAACAGGAGTACGTCTATTTCCGGTTCATTGCTCAGCATGGCCAGCGCTTGTTGTCCACTTAACGCAAAGCGGAACGTATAATCGCCAGCCTTGATTTTCCGACGAAAACGCTGTTGCATCAGGGGTTGTAAACTGACTTCGTCATCAACGACCAGGATGGTAGTACTCATGGGATCAGGGAGTAGGAAGGGACTATGATTAGGCGTATTCGATCAATTTCTGTTTCAGATAGGCAAAATCAAGGGGTTTGGTCAGGAAATCGTTGGCCCCAAATTGAGCAGCTAACTGCCGATTTTGGGTATCGCCATAAGCGGTAATCATAACGACGGCGGGTGGGCGTTGTGGATAAATGAGTCGAATTCGACGCAGGAGTTCCAGTCCGCTTATGCCAGGCATGTTGATATCGGACAGGATCAGAATAAGCTCAGAATCGGCCAGCTTCATCAGTGCTTCTTCACCAGAATGGGCAAAAGTCAGGTGAATGAGTCCCTGGCTGATTTCGCGTCGTAAGCGTTGTTCAAAAAGGGGTTGAATCTGGACTTCATCATCTACGACCAAGATATTCATAATTTCACTGAGTTATTGGTAAAGTAATCGTAATTTCCGCAAAAAGTCCATATTGACTTTCCACGCGCATCTCGCCCCTATATACCTTATTTACAATATCATAGCTCAGACTTAATCCCAATCCGGTACCTTCTCCCGCGGGCTTAGTGGTAAAGAACGGCTGGAAGATTTTAGACTGAATAGGCTCAGGAATACCCGGTCCATTGTCGCGCACGCGAAGCTCCACCGCCCGGCGACCCGACTCATCAGACACTGTTCGGGTGCTAACCCAAACTGTGGGCTGGTAAGCTTCTTCATCGCCCATCGCGATCAACTGCCCTTTGGCTTTCTGACTCAACGCGTAAAAGGCATTGTTGAACAGGTTCAATAACACCCGACCCATATCCTGAGCCACCACTTCAACGGTGGGCAAGTCGGCGGCAAAGTCGGTGATGAGTTCACACTGGAATTGGTTATCCTTGGCCCGGATACCGTGATAAGCCAGCCGCAGGTACTCCTCAGCCAGGGCGTTGAGGTCGGTGGGCTGGCGCTCACCGGTGCTGGTGCGGGAGTGCTCCAACATGCCTCGCACGATGTTGCTGGCCCGCTGGCCATTCTGAACAATGTGGTACATGTTGGCCCGTAGGTCGGTGGCTAGTTCCAGGGCATCCGTCTTATCATCGGCTCGTACACTCTGGTCAAGTTCCTCGGCCAGCTCAACGGAGACCTCGGCGAAATTATTGACAAAGTTGAGCGGGTTCTGAATTTCGTGAGCGATACCCGCCGTCAACTCGCCGAGCGAGGCCATCTTCTCCCGCTGGATCAGCTGAGTCTGGGTGGCGTGAAGGTTAGTGAGTACAGTTTCGGCTTTGTGGCGTTGGAGACTAATTTCCTCTTTTTGCCGGGAGAGCAACCGGTTGGCTTTTTGCTGCTGACGGTTGTTACGGTACAGGATAATCGAAATTAGTAGTACCACCGCCAATCCCGCCAGGAGCGCGTAGCGCTCCACCTGGTTCTGATAAGCTACCTGCCGGGCCTCAAATTGCCGCTGACGTTCCTGTTCTTCCAGAACAATCCGTTGTAAAGATTGCACTTGGGCTGCCCCAAACATGGACTCATTTGTGGTCATGGCCATGCTGAGGTAGTGCAGAGCCTTGGCGGTGTCTCTGCTTTTATACAGGCCGTATAACATCCTCGAAGAATATAAGATAGCTCGTTTAAACCCCAACGTTTGAGCAGAAACCAGCGACTTCTGGGCATAGTAAATCGCCGAATCAGGCTGATTGTTTTTTATGAAAATATCCGCCATGCCATTCAGTATTGCGCATTGCCTGCGTTTATTCCCTGAGATTTCATACAATACAATAGCCTTACGTTCATCCGTTAAGGCTTCGGGGTAATTACCTAACTCATAGTGAATGAAGCCTCGTTCTGAAAAAATAAAGGCTTTATCTATTTGCGGATTAGTCGAATTGATACGACTGTAGATAGGCTTAAAGACGGCTAAGGCAGAATCCACCTGTTTATTGTGTCGATAAGCTACTTCAAGATTCAACGCTGCTCTAATTTCCTCAGGCTCATCCTGAAGTTCGTTGAAACTTCTTCGGGCCTGTTTCAGGAACTGAATCGCTTTGGTTAAATCCAGTAAGTCAAGATAAATAATGCCTCTTAAAAACAAACAGGTTGCTTTACCACGAGGTGACTGTAGTGCATTTGCCAGTTGAGCTGCTTGTGTGGTATACGCCAAAGCCTTCGGCAAGTCACCTTGATTCCGCAAGACCCGACCAATTAAGATCAACGCGTTCATTTCGCCGGATGCATAATTTATTCGCCTAGCTAAATTCAGGGCTTGTTGTCCGTACTGAAGGGCTTCAGTAAAGGATGAATTTTGGTTTAAATCGCCCAACTGCACCCATACCTTCACGCGGGAGGTATCCGGGATAGACTGGGTTAAGCGTTGCCTGAGGCTATCGATTTCGGGAGTTTGGGCATTCGTCGTGGAAGCAACAAACAGCATTAGAACAAGCAGCATATGTTTCATAGTCCGGCAGGCTGAACAGGTGCTTTTATCTGCCCGATAAAGAAAGCCTTCTGTATAGACTTAAGCGTTTGCTTTTCAGCCATAAACGTATGGCATTGGGACAGCACTTGAAATTAGTGAACAAACCACCGGACAAACAGCAGCCTTTCGCTTCCGTCAACTAGTATTCGATTAGTTATTACTTTTTACTAATGCACAGGCAACGTAATAACAAACTCGCTGCCTTCGCCCTCTACACTCCGCACCGTTAGTGTTCCCCCGTGCCCTCTGGTAATAATATCGTAGCTCAAACTCAACCCCAGCCCCGTGCCTTCGCCAGCAGGCTTGGTGGTAAAGAACGGCTGGAAGATTTTTCCCTGTATGGCCTCCGGAATACCCATTCCGTTGTCCTGTACTCGAACTTCGACTCGGTTAAGGAGTAAGACAGTCGTAACCCTAACGGTAGGTACATACGCTAAGCCGTTTTTTAGGGTTTGGGCAGATAAGCCGGCCAGCCGTTGCTGAATGGAATAGAAAGCGTTGTTGTACAAGTTGATCAATACCCGACTAATGTCCTGAGCCGCTACCGAAATCAGCGGCAGATTGGCGTCAAAGTGGGTTTCAAGCTGACAGGTAAAGCTAGTAGCCAGACCCCCAGCCTGTTTTATCCCCAGATAGGCCCGATGCAGCGATTCCCCCACCAGCGAGTTAAGATTAGTCGGTTGGCGCTCGCCGGTGCTGATCCGCGAATGTTCGAGCATGCCCCGTACGATGTTACTGGCCCGCTGACCGTTCTCCGTGATGCGTTGCAGGTTTTCTTTTAGTTCGTCGGCAAGAGTCAGCACGCCGGCAGGCCGCCCAGCCTGAGCTTCTTCTTTGAGTTCTTCCATCATTTCTACCGACACCTCAGCGAAGTTGTTGACGAAGTTCAGTGGGTTCTGAATCTCGTGAGCAATGCCTGCTGTCAACTCAGCCATCGCGGCCATTTTCTCCTTATGGATGTGCCGTTGCTCCAGCAACTTCTGTCGAAATCGATACAACACAAAGAAATAAATACCTACCCCCAAAACCCCCAGAACGTACAGAAACAGCATGGGCACAAACCACCATTTGTGCCAGCTGTTGCCTTCGATCGTGAATGAAAACCTGGCCGGAAGGGCGTTGTCTTCCGTGGTTTTTACCTGAAAGGTATAGTCCCCTCCGTCCAGATGAGCGTAGAGTGCCTGCGTGCAATCGGTGCAGGTCATCCAGGAATAATCCAGTCCCGTCAGCTTGTAGTGGAAAGTTTTTACAGCAGGATGTTTCGGATCGATAAAACTAAAAATGAGGTAGTTCTGATCATAGCGCAACCGAACAGGGTCTTTTGTCGAAGGATAAACGTGCACAAAGGATGAATCTTTTTGATTGTTTCCGGCCTGCACCGCCACAATTCGTGCAGACGGCAGCCGTTGTTGAGCCAGCACCAGCTGACTACCCAGAAGCATACCGAGTAAGCGTAAAGAGCGAACCATTGACTTATTGACTGATTACCAAATCATTGCGAGCGGTAAGTTAGCCAAAAAGCGTAAGTAAATGCAGCATACATCCAAACCGTGATGATCGACCAAATCATGTAGTATTGAAGGTAGAGCGTTTGCGAATAGTTGACGATAGGGCCGCTGAATACATCGAACCAACCCACCAGGTTATACGCCACCACGCCACCACTCACCCAAAACATAGGCTGATGGGCCAGATCATCTTCCGTATCATCGCCAACCAGTTGAGTGAGGTAGTAGAGCGCAAGCAGAAGAACGTACACTTTCTCGACGGCATGGCTGAACCCATTGTTGGTCAGGCCCGATAGAAAAAAGGCATCCACACCGATCAACAGCACCAGCAGCCCCGCCCCCAGCCAGACCCCTTTGGCCACTTGCCGGTTCGGAATCAGCGAAGAAAAAACCCAGGCCATCAGCACCGCATCCACCGCCGAAAAGAGGTATAGAAATGTAACCGTGGCTTTCAGGTCGAACAGCAACAGCAACAGATCGAGGCCAAACACCACAAACTGCCCCGCCAGCAACAGACGCAGGGATTTGGGCAGCAGCGCATACCGATACATTCCCATTGCCATGGGAATGACAATGCAATAAGTGGCTATGTAAACAAGATACATAGCCACATCGGTAAGTTTCATGGCGTTGGGGTCTGGAATCAGGTTATTGGGCAGTTTCACCGAAGGGTGGGCAACTGGGCTTGGGACCACTGTAGCCTTCTACCTGATCGTATGTCGAGTACACCTTGGCAGATTTGGTTAAGCCGTCAGGCTTTACGCCCCTGAAAACAAGATGAAAACATTTTAAATCAGCCTGATTTCCCGTAGTCGGTTCAGGAGCGGGTTCAAGATAGGCCAGGGTCGTTTGCACGTTCATACACCCCTCCTCTTTCAGCTCGGCCAGTATGGCGAGCAGAACATTTATCCGCATATACGCCCCCCAGATAAACTTACCCCTTCCATGAATGAACCCGAAGATTGATTTGAACAACTGCCGGGCCCCCTGGCAAGAAGTCGTAGTCATCGAAAGATTAGCCGATGTGAACTGGCTCCGGGTTGCCAGCAGCGGTTTCTTATCGAGCTTTGTCCCTCCCTCCGATCCATCCAGTTGGACACCTTGCATGATCAAAATCATCTCCTGGGCGGGTGTAAGCCCGTAATAAATAGCCAGATGCGTCAATGCAGGAGATTCATTTTGCAGTTCGATCAGATTGTCTTTAAACGTATCGATCGGTATGGGGTTTAAATCAAAGGAGATGTCTCTGATTTTGGCAATCTGCCCGTTATCGATGGTTTGGCTTTCGGCGACATCCCTGCGTGAGAAATTGCGAATTCTTGTTTTCTCCCGCTCGAATGCCTCCTCCAGGCTGGACAGCGGAATAACGTTTTGTTCCGGAGAAAGCTCTTTCTTCTCAAAAATACCATCTTTCGTTTCCAGAATAGTCAGGAGGGCTTGGGGGCTAAAGGGCATGGTTCAAAAGGCAAAAAGGTTAGAAAGACAGGGTTCCCAGCGCATGACAATGCAGCGTTCGCGCACAACACCGATAAACGTACTTACCGTTGAGGGGCAATACAAACATCGTTTTTAGTCGCCAAACAGGCGTTTGATTTCCGGACAAAAACGTTTGAGTATTCGCCATTTTCCGGCTCCTCAGGCCAAATCTGTCATTAATGCCCCAGACGACCAGCGAAGGCTTACTGGTCTAATTGATGCGCTTGCGTTCGTCGTCGGAGCCGGTGGGACGGGTTGTGTTCACGTTCACTTTCTGGTTACCGAATGAACGCGTGTAGGTCAGCCGCACCAGCCGCGTGTGGTTGCCCCCGGCCCCCAAAAGTAGCCGAGTAGCCCTCTGCCGGATTCGACAGGTCGTAGGCCAGAAAGCTGCTCCACAGCAGATCCTCGCCCGCCAACCGCAACGAGCCTTTATTACCCGGAAGTTGTTTTTTTACGGCCACATTCAACACCCCGAACGGACGGCGGACCATCACGCCGATCAGGGCACGGCTTTGGTAAAAGCCCGATAGCTCAGCCGCAAAATTGTGTGGAAATGTAAATGTCTGGCTGTGGGTCAAACGGCCAACAAGCTGATGTTGTTGCCGGGTGTTCCCTTCCTGGGTGAACACCGTAGCCTGGCGATAACCCAGCAAACTAGTCTGCATCTGCCACCACGGGGTCAGCACAAGGGGAAAGCTAAACGTAAGCGATACATTAGTAGTTAGATCCAGATTCTCAGGGCGGGTAACCTGCCGGTTCTCAGCAGGAATAACCGTCAGGTTGAATGCAATGGGGTTGGTTGTCCGGGTGTAGTCCAGCGTGAGTAAAAAATTCTTTCGGAACCGATAGCTGGCCTGAATGTTCTTCGCCAGCGCGGGTAACAGCTGTTCATTACCACCCAAAACCGCACTGGGGTCGATGTAGGTCAGGAAGGGAGCAAGCTGATTAAAACTCGGGCGGCCTATCCGCTGGCTATACGATACCTGAATGCTGCTGGATGGGTTCAGCGTATGCGTCCAGAACACCGTTGGAAACCAGTTGCCGTAGTTACGGTATACGAGTGCTGGCCCGTCGATAGTACGTAAATCGGTTCGGGTGTGTTCGTAACGAAGCCCGGCCTGGATGCGGTTCTTGGCTGTTAGCTGCCCGCTAACGTTAACATACCCCGCCCAAATGGTTTCATTCATCTGCACATGCTGGCTCAGGGTGGAGTCGACCTGCCAGTTGTTGTCCCGGTAGGTCTCAAATTCAACGTTGTTGTCGAAATGGGCAAATGTACTCTTGGCTCCCGTTTCCAGCTTTACAGTTTTGGTCAGATTTCGGCTGTAGTCCAGTTTGGCAACCCAAAGTTGAATGGGCGTTCGCTTTTCATTCCGGACCGATTCCTGCTCCTGTCTACCCTCCTGTTCATAGTTGGTATCGAACTGATACCGGTGCGGATTATTATTGAAAAAGTGGATGTAGTCTAGGTCGGCACTAATGGTTCCTTTGTCTGGAGTATGGCGCAGGTTCACGTTTCCTGTATATACCCAGGTGTTGTTCAGTTCGTTGTCCCGAACATTGACCTGCGTTAACGGAAGCCCCGACCGGGTGGTTTGGGTAGCATTGTCCGCGATCTGGTCGGATAAAAAGTTCTGAAAAGTAGCCAGACTACTAATCGTAGTTCGTGGGCTTAGGCTCCATTCGAGTCCGGCCTGCCCGTTATGTAGCCAATCGCGTTCATCCCGGCGAATGCTACCCGCCGTGTACGTCGGAACGGGCTGAGTCAGCGTCCGGCTGGTTTTGTACAACCGGATCAGGTGGTTCATTTGCCCCGAATAATCGGCAAATAGGCTTAGTTTCTCTGTTTTGCGGTTTACATTACCCGACAAACCAGCCCGCTCCCACCGGCCATACCCCACGTTCGTTGTCCACGAGCCGTTTGTCCCCAGATTGGCGTTGCGTTTGGTGACAATGTTGATCAGGCCCGCATTCCCTTCGGCATCGTACTGAGCCGGGGGCGTAGTAATCAGTTCGATTTTCTCGATGTTGCCTGCATTCATACCGCCCAGCATGGGCAGCAGACTCGCTAGCGGTATACGCGAGAGCTTGCCGTTGAGCATAACCATCACGCCCTGTTTGCCATTCATGGCCAGCACATTATTGTTCCGGTCGACCGTGACCCCGGGGGAGCGTTCCAGAATATCCAGTGCTGTACTTCCAGCGGCCATGAGGCTACTCTGTACGTTAATCACCATGCGGTCGATCTGCTGCTCGAAGAAGGGCTTTTGCGCCGACACCGCCACTTCTTTCAGTTGCTGGCTCGTCTCGTTCAGGGTTAGGGCAGGCACTGTTACCGGCGAATCGGCCACGGTAATCACGTCGCTTTTGGTGGGCTGGAAGCCAACCATCGACACGCTGATCCGGTATTGACCGGGTTTCACTTGCTCAAATTGGTAATGACCTTCGGCCGAGGCTACGCTGCCACTTATCAAACTGGAGTCGCTGGCATTTAGTAAGGCAATACTGGCGAAAGCAAGTGGCTTATTGTTCTTGTCGACCAGCGACCCCTGCACGGTTTTTTGAGCGAGAATAGGGCTGGCCAATAGCATGGTCAAAAGGAAGGCATATGCCGTTTTCATGAGCGTAATACTTTGAGGATTAAATCATTACGACCTAATTACAAGGTCATAACAAAGGTCCTCCACCGGCTCGGAAGCAGCATTTGATTTTCAGCCATAAGCGTGTGCATTTGAGCCACGCCCCCTCTTCTGATTAGCCAAAAACGTATGATTTTCAGCCTATCAGTACGTTTACGACCCACTCATTACCAGACGGATTAGCCTCGTATCGGTAGGTTAATAACAAACTCATTTCCCTCACCCGCTTCACTCTCCACCATGAGCGTTCCTCCGTGTCCCTTCGTTACAATATCGTTGCTCAGTGACAAGCGCTCGCCCGTTCCCTCGCCCGTGGGCATAGCTCGCCCCGTAACTCACCAAAGCCTGTAATTTATTTTCTCTGCGTGCCGCGCCATAATCGGTATATCCGTTTTGGACCAAGTAAATAGCCATTGCCTTACCGATGCCTGAAGAAGCCCCTTGTCACTAATTTTGATCACTTTTAAGGTTAAGCAACACGGCAAAGGTCACTTTTGAGGCAGGGGAACGCTCGTATATCTGCTTCTCAAATAAGGCATTCAATGGAGCGGCTGATTATGATCACTGTCAACGATTATCCGTTGCATACGTATAAACTCTGAAAGTGTTTTACGTAAGAAACCGACCTAACTCATAAATCATTACTTCATTGAGCTGAAAGCATCTGCTTAAGGCGTAAATGGACTCAACCGGTTATATGCAGTCTATGTGCCGGAGATTTTGGCAGCGTAGCCGAAATGCTATGCGCCATTTTCGCCAGAAAACGGCCAGTGGGTAACGAAAGCAGCCGTTGCGGTCGGTCGGGGGCCAATCCAGGCGGGGCCAATCCAGGCAGGGCCACTAGTCAATGGCCCCGAAACCGCCACTGGATGAGCGGACCGAAAGGCTTGCCAAATTGACCCGGTAGCGAATAAATCAGTTCGTAGTCGTTCCTTTCCTCCGAATTGGCGTCTAAACTGTAGACGACCACACCGTCACCAGACCAATAGGGAACGTTTGAAAACGCCTGGTTCATCTGAACCAGGCGTTCTGTGAGTTGATGTGCAGACTTCAGGACCCCTGCTCAACGGGACCGCAATTTCTACCACGGCCAACCCGCGCTCTGCGAGTTGGTACATTCGATGAACGTGATGAAACCCATACAACGTAACAAGGGTCTTTTAGCTCTTCCCGGCTATCGCACCCCACAACCCGTGGCCCAAATCTGCTGGCTGGAAGGACAGGGCAACTATACCCGTATCCACCTAAGCGGGCAAAAGACCCCCTTACTGGTCAGCCGAACTCTGAAACAGTTTGATGAGCAACTGCCCGAATTTCTGCGGGCCAACCGGGGGGCTTTGATCAACCCTGCTTACGTAGGGGCTATAACCTGGATCAATTCGAGGAACATGACTTTACTTCTGCTCGATGGGCCGCCAATTCGGGCGGCTCGCCACCGGATCGAGGAAATGGCCACTAAACTGGCCGCTTATAGTGAGCTTAGCCGCTTACCCTCTGTCTTTAACCGGGTCGGGGCATGGTCAAGTAGGGGCGGCAGCCCTGGGAAAATGGAATCGATGGCCAAGGCAAATTGGATGTCAGCCGGGTCAGGCAAGCGGGTTTTAACTAAGGTCAGACAGTAACCAGCCCGATCAGTGGGCTCTGTATTCACCTCTTAGCAACAACCAACGATTGAAACGCAGCCATGTAGGCGTACCCCTAAGCCACCAAATATTTCATCGAAGAAGACTATGCTGACAATGGCTTGGCAAGAAGCTTAGGTCGTATGCTACTGGAAAATCTAGTCAAAATCCAGTATGAATACGCATCTTAATGATTTGTCAGGCTATAAGAAAAAGAAAACTCGACACCTATTTCGATGGAAGGTCGTCGAAGCTTACCGCGCCGAACGAGTTCAGGCCTCCAAACTGGAAGAAACCCCTGAGCATTCCTATGAAAGAGCTGCGCCGTCCCAACCGCAACTACTTTAGACTCCGCTTACTTCCCCGCGCGGCCGCCTTTTATACCCCAATATGGGTTGATTAAATCTAGACATTAAAACGCGCTTCGTCCTTTGTCGTATTCAAGCCTTTGTCAAAGAATCCGATTACCTGCATGCATGATACTGTTTATCTCCCCAATCACATCTGGTAACGACTAGCGCTTACCGACGTAACCGCATCCGATAAATCCGATGGTGATGGGGGTAGGGCGGGTGCTTGAGAATGCGAAAACAGATGCGGATGGCTAAGCAAAAATCCAGCAAGTGAGCTTCTCTGGAAACTTACTTGCTGGACTAGTGGCTTCGTGCCGGGTACCTGACCACCATAACAAGCGGTCAAGTACCCGGGAAATAAGTCGTTTTCAGGTACTCCCGTAGCGAAGTTGGCTTGCGGCCCAGCAGACGCTCGATGGTATCGTGCGTCCCGGCCAGCATGCCGTGCTGGGCAGCGGCACCCCACTGGGCAAAGAAGTTAGCGACGAAGTCCGGGAAACCGTCGGCTACCTTCTGCGCAATGTAGGGTGCCAGCTCGCTACTTTGATAAACGATGGACCGGCCCGCCAACGCGGAAAGTTCCCGGGCGATATCGTCAAACGAATAGGCTTCGCTGCCAGACAGCGTATACTCCTGGTTATCATGGCCTTCACTAGTCAGTAGGGCGGCCGTAGCAGCGGCCAGTTCGGTCCGCTTGACGAACGCTATCTTGCCTTCGCCTGCCGGGAAACGTATCACGGTGTCCGGCACCTCGCTCCCAATCAGGTACCCAAGGCCTTCAAAGTAGTAGCCGTTTTTGAGAATGGTGTATGTCAGGCCGGACGCTTTGAGGTAGGCTTCCGTGACCAAATCGCTTTCCGTGACCTCCGGCATCACAAAATTGGTGCTGCGCTGGATGCTGGTGTAAAACAGGTGCTTCACCCCGGCTTGCTTGGCAGCGTTGATGACGTTGCGGTGTTGATGTACCCGGTCGGTAAAGGCCACGGCGGAAACCAACAGCACTTTATCCACACCCCGAAAGGCTTGTACCAGCGCGGGATAGTCAAAGTAGTCCGCTTGCCGGACGTCAACACCCCGCTTAACCAGGTCGGTGGCTTTATTGCTGTCACGCACCAGGGCAGCGATTTCTGCGGCCGGGGTGGAATTTAGTAAAACGTCGATGGTTTGGTGGCCTAACCCACCGGTGGCTCCCGTTACTAGAATCATGGTGAAAAGAAGTAATAATTCGTGTATATTTACTTGCAAATTGCAAGTTCAAAGGTAGATCAAATTACTTGCAAAAAGCAAGTAAAAAATAAATTGATTTTTATGAAAGTGATAAAACAGCGGTCTACTTGCCCCATCAGCACATCGCTCGACGTGCTAGGTGACAAGTGGACCCTGCTCATTCTGCGGGATATGGTGTTCTCGGGGAAGTCTACTTACGGGGAGTTTTTGCAGTCAGCAGAAAAAATAGCGACTAACGTTCTGGCCGACCGCCTGGCGGTCCTGGAGTCGCAAGGCATCCTAACCAAGTCTGTGGCCTCGGATAAGAAATCGAAATTCACTTACCGTCTGACAGAAAAAGGTGTTGATACCGTTCCGATTATCATGGCCCTCGTTCAGTGGGGAAGTAAGCATTGTCCCACCGTCGTCAACCCTGGCTTGGTGGAAGAACTTCAGGCTGGGAAAGACACGGCCATTGAGAAGTACCAACTGCTCGTCCGCGAAAAGGGCCTGGCTTAAAAATAATAAACTTACTAGTGGTGGTAATGATCGACGACGGCATGGTATTCCGTCAGTGGACCGAAGACAGATCGTAAAGAGGAGCTATCTTCTAAAAACGCTCCCTGCTGAGACGATAAGGATTTGCTTATCTGAAAAGAGGGCGTTTTATCGGATGCCTACCATTAATAACTATCAACTAGCATCTGTAGCTTACAAATCCGTATGTTACAGATGGTAGTTGGGCATTCAAGTTGTAACAATCCTTTTATTTAATCTTCGTTCAAAAACCTAGTGAGAAGGCCTTATGGTAAGGGTATGGGCCGATCATAACTAAGGCTTTCTTTATAAATTATCAGATTATCTCTGAAGTATAAATACTCAAAAAATCCCACAAATAAAAGGTAACTATAATTAATATTTCATTTATCACTAGTTATCAATTAGATTATATATGAAAAAACAAGTTTCTTATTTTGGTTATTTATACTTATTAATTTTACTGATTACACTCATTTGTGTATATGATACTTGTCATAGAGGCTAACTGACTAAGCTAAGTAGATTTGCCCACCGTAATTTGATCTACTATTGCTATGCTTATTTACTTTACATCGATTGATCCCCACGGAGGACTCCGGACTTGTTGCTGGTACGTTGGCAGTTTAGGATTTGGGCTGGATGCTCTAAACCGGATACTGAGAAAAGGTTATCACCTTCTGGAGGCCCAACTGATGGATGAGCAAGGACGACGAACCATCCTTCCGATAGATGCCTTTGATGGAACACCTATTTCCCCGGCCTTGCAAGCGCTTGAGCAGGAAATATGCGAAATTCTAGGCAGTCCTCTCTACACACCTTGGTCAAGCACGGCTAAGAAACTGAAGAAGACCCGTTCCTGAAAGCTTTACAATTCGAAGCTTATCCGTTCACCCTAATGACCAACTCTTCTCTGACCATCCTGCTTTTTTTGGGGCTAATCAGCTCTTGCTCCCCCCCGCAGGATGACGCCCCAATCAAAACCGATCGCAAGTCGGGTCATAAGGATTTGTTGCTGGGTATGTCCCTGCAGGCCATAAAACGGAAAACGGCCCTCAAACTGATACGCGAAAACCCGTGTACGGCGACCAAGGTGTATCAAATCCCGTCGGGCACTTACCGGCAGGTAGGGAACATTACCTTTCATAAGGTTGAACTGACGTTTATTCACGATCAGCTATACAAAACCGTTTTATATAAAGAACCCGGACGGCAGATGACTTACTTAAGCCAGGTGTATGACTTTTTGCTGGATCATCCGACCCGGGTAAAAATAGAAAAGGTCGTCGGCAAAACGCAACGAATCAGTGAATGGCCGGGAGAAGCGTGCTACGTGACTATTACCGAGACAGAGTTCACCGATTCCCGGATTGAATATGGTTCCTACAGCGGGCTGCAAAAGTGCCGGGAAGCCGAAAGAAATTGTGCGCAGGCAAGTCAAGATAGCTCAAAGGGTTTTCTCATCGCTGCGGTTCATCGACGTTGAAAAGTTTTTGTCACAAATTCTAGTGCTTAACCGGGGGATAGATGAGTGAGGCAGGCGCCCCCTTTTAGCTGAAAGAAACCGCCCGGATCAAGCCATCAAAGCGGGTCAACCCAAACGGGCTACCTAAACACGCTGGTTAAGAAAATTTGAGTCGCTCGCATTGTCCCCCTACAGGGATATACGACCCGCTTACGATGTTGACGGGCTGCTTGGGTAGAACAGGCTAGGCAAACTGGGCTTTCGTCAATTGTTGATGAATCAGCTTTTTTCGCCGTCGGGAGATCGGCAAATAAACCCCTCCAATGGTTAAATACACGCCAGACCTGTCGGAGAGAAGTTTGCCTTTATCAATAAAGAGTTGATTGACTGCAAACTGACGATGGCAACGGATAAACTGAGAAGAAGGCAATCTTGTCAGGACGATTTTCATCGTGTACGGTACAAGTACGCGCAAGCCATCACGCCATACTAACCAGGTGTAGTTAGCCGATCCTTCTAAAAAAACGAGATCGCTGACGTGTCGTAACTCCGTTTCAGTACGCTGATGAATACGAATTAAAGGCCAACTGGCTAAATCACTGTTCATGCTAATATAGACAGTCGTTCATGTGATTGGTTTAATTTGTACAGACTCTTTACTTGCCCTGAGCTGGCTAGCGCTAAGCCAAATCGGGGCTATTGGCGTGAGTAACAATAGTATATGTTACCCGTAACCAATAGCCCCGATGGCCTAATCCCTAAACAACACGACCTACCCTTTGCGCATATGACCTGACACAGTTTAAATGATTACTCTTAGTTTAAATGATTACTCTTAGTTTAAATGATTACTCTTAGTTAGTAAGTTACGGTATGTCAAAGGTAAAAGACGGAGCACCCTGCGGGAATGAGCTTAATCATACCTTATCACGAATAAAATCATCGCTTATCAATATGCTATCCAGGCGGAGGTTTAACGAAATGAGCGTAAACGGCTCGGATACCGGCTATTGCCCGAAGTAACCAGGGCAGGAAAGGCCATCTTTCGCTCTATGAAAGTGATTGCGCTTCCTGGAAAACTACTTGAACTCGATTAAGTTAAGTAAGTAGCGACTAACCTGGTAACGCTTGCTTGATGATTGACATAACTAACCTGCATGACGAAGTTATTTTTCAGACTATTGTCATGGAATCTCCCATTCCCATTGCCCTGCTGGTTGGCCGGGACCTAATCATTACGGTGGCCAATAAGCCGCAGTTAACCGTCTGGGGAAAAGGAGACGCTGTATTTGGACTGCCCCTGGCCAAAGCGATTCCCGAAATGGAAGGGCAGCCTTTTCTGGACATCCTCGATAATGTGTTTACATCAGGAGTTACCTTTTCCACCAATAATACGCCGGCCAATATGGTCAGGAACGGAGTAAGTGAGACCGTCTACTTTGACTTCTCCTTTAAAGCGATTCGCAATCAGCAGGGAGCGGTGTTCGGCATCATCGCGACGGGAATCGATATCACCCAGCAGGTGGCAACCCATCAGGCGCTCCAGCATAGTGAAGAGCGGTATCGACAACTGGCAGCCGACCTGGATCGACAAGTGCAGGAACGAACGCTGGAATTAGAGGACTCGGTTCAGGAGTTAACGCGATCGAATGAGAACCTGCAACAGTTTGCTTTCATTGCTTCCCATGATCTACAGGAACCCCTACGCAAAGTCCAGCAGTTCGGAAGTTTGGTGCGGAATCAATACAGTCACCTGTTAGGTGAAGGGATTGACTATATCGACCGGATGCAATCGGCCGCCAGTCGGATGTCCACGCTGATTCGCGACTTATTAAGCTACTCGCGGATCTCCACGCAACAGGATAAGCGGAGCCTGGTCTCGCTGAAGACCGTTCTGCAAACGGTGTTAGGGGATTTGGAGATGACAGCTATCCAGACAAAGGCCATCATAGAACTAGGGAACTTACCAACCCTGGAGGGGGATCCATCTCAACTAGAACTACTTTTCACGAACCTGTTGAGCAATGCCCTCAAGTTTCACCCGCCCGGCATAGCTCCTCGTATCAGGGTCGAGTCGCAGTGGGTAGATGCCGCCATGTTACCCAAGTCAGTCCGGGCTACTGGGCGCGCCCTGGCTTACCATCGGGTCGATGTGATGGACAACGGGATTGGCTTTGATGAGAAATACCTGGATCGCATTTTTCAGGTCTTTCAACGGTTACATGGCAAAAATGAGTATGCTGGCACAGGCATTGGTCTGGCCATCTGCCAGAAAGTGGTAGCCAACCACGGAGGAATAATAACCGCTTATAGTCAGCCAGGCGTTGGTAGTACATTCTCCGTCTATCTACCCGTCTCGCTCTAAAAGTGAGCTGAGAACCCGGTGAATCTTTTTTTGTGCCACGGGCCAAATCGGGCGTGAACTGCTGCAGTGGGCTGGTCCGGCTTATTCAACAACTTTCATGACCAGCCGTTTACGTCTATATTAGCCGCCAATGACTGACTGTCCTATCCACTTCGTTAATGGACTGCTTTATGGAACTAGCTTATGCCTTGTTAGACACGTTGCCGCAAGCCTTAGTGCTTTACCATCCCCTGATCGATCAGCAAGGCCGACTGACCGATTTTACCACGCGCTATTATAACCAGGCCCTGAAAACCATCCCCCCCTTTACCGACCAGGAACCACAAACCCAGACGCTGTTTCAGCGCCACCCCACCAGCTGCCACTACCTCGACTCGTTTAACGCCTTACTCAGGGACCGGCAAGACTTTTGCCTGACGCATGAGACGCCTGATCTGAGCAAACGATATTCCATGATCTTTCAGTATCTGGATGGCGATATGCTCTGCCGTTACGACGAGATCACCGACCAAAAACTACCCGGTTTCGGACACCGAGACCCAAGCCTGGAACTGACCCGGCGGCTTGATCACCAACTGGCCGACCTGGTGGAGGCTCTCCAGGCTACCAACCGGCAACTGTTGCACCAGCAGGGTTTTCTGGAAGGCATTCTGAACGGCTCACAAAACGGACTGCTGAGCTGTGCGCCCATCTACAACGAGATGAACCAGATTGTTGATCTACGTATCGAAATGGTTAATCAGGCCGCTTCCCTCATTAACGGGTTACCCATCGAGCAACTGATGGGGCAAACGCTGTTGACGGTTTTTCCAGCCCTGAAGGGCTCCTCGGTCATGGCGAAATACCTGCATACGGCCCAAACAGGTGAGATTCATCGGCTGGAAACCCACTATCAGGATGGCAACCTGAATGGCTGGTTCGAGGTGATCGCTTCCCCCCTGCCCCGGCAGCGCGTCCTGATCTCATTCCTGGACATTACCGACCGCCATCAGGCAGAAGCGGCTCACCTTCATCAGGCCGGTTTAATGCAGCGTATCAGTGAGTCCGACCAAATTGGTATCATGACCCACAAACCAATTCTGGATAAAACCGGCCGCATTCAGGACTTTGCCTTCACCTATGTAAATGAACAGGCCCAACGGTGGCTGGGCGTGGACCTGCGCCAGATCACCCGGCAGAGCGTACGCTCTCTGCCGGGTGGCGATGAGGGGGAAGCAATGGTCCGTGAAATGGTCCGGGTGGTCGAGACCGGGGAATCTGCCCGACTGGAAACGAGCCTGGCAGATGGGCGGGTACTGTTTTTGGTGATTTCCCCGCTAGAGACAGGGTGTGTCACGACGTTTATGGACGTAACTCAGCAACGGCAGGCCGAGCAACAAAAGCGGTACAGTGCCGAGCTGGAACAGCAAGTGGTGGAACGCACGCTGGCTTTACAGAAATCCCTGGCCCGGCTGGAACAATCCCAAACTGAATTACAGGGTGCTCTGGCCAAAGAAAAACAGTTAGGCGAATTAAAGGGGCGCTTTGTATCCATGGCTTCTCATGAATTTCGAACGCCGTTGACGACCATTCTGAGTTCGGCGCGCCTGCTCGAACTCTACCAGGCAAGTGACCAGGCCGACAAGCGGCAAAAACACATTCAGCGCATTCAAGTGGCTGTAAAGCAGCTGAATTCCATTCTGGAAGAGTTTTTATCCAGTGATAGGTTAACGGAGGGCCTAATTACGGTTCGTCCCAATTTATGCGACCTGCCCCGTCTGGTAGATGATGTGCTCCTGGACCTAACGGACACCCTGAAGGTGCAGCAAACCATTCATCTTACCCTTTCCTGTCCGCAGCCCGTGTGGGTAGATGAATCCCTGCTGCGGAAAATTCTGCTAAACCTACTCTCAAACGCCATCAAATATTCCGGTCTAGACTCGGTTATTACGCTGGAGGGCGACTGTACAGCGCATCATCTCACCCTAACCGTTGCAGACCAGGGGATAGGCATATCAGCCGAAGACCAGCTTCACTTGTTCGAGCGATTTTTCCGGGCCCGTAACGCAACCAACATTTCGGGAACGGGGCTGGGACTGCACATCGTTCGCCAGTATGTGGAGCTGATGAATGGCCGGATCAGCCTGGAAAGTGAGCTGCATCAAGGTACCCGCATTACCCTTACTTTACCGATAACCGAACCAGACAAAGCACCCTGAGGGTGGGGAGTCAGAGAGCTGTATCAGGTTCATTCTCCACCGGAATAACTGATAAAACGCTGCCGTTCACGGTCCGGTTAATCGCTCAACGGTACTTTCTGGCGGCCTGATTCTGCACATCAGGTCGACAAGTTTTGTTATTGTCCTGGCTTAACAAAACTTATCAGCTACCAACGGCCAGCTCTCCGTAAAAACTACGTATTCATGAATATACATACATACTCCATAGACTAATGTATATTAATTTTGAACTTAAAGTTGATGTATGTAGATTGGATAGATTTTACTCCCACACATACATTTACCGATGAAAAATAAGAATGGGCCGGTGTTGCTTGTCGATGATGACCCGGCTTACACCTACTTACTGGAGGAAGCGCTCAACGGGTGTCTACAACGCCCACTTGTTCATGTGCTTCACAAGGGGACTGAACTGCTAGCCTGGTTAGCGACCAACCCAAGACCTTGTCTCATTCTTTTAGATATCAATTTGCCCCTCGTTAATGGGTTTGATTTGTTGGCCCTGTTAAAAGACAAGGATCCCTACAAGGAAATTCCCGTGGTCATGATGACCGAGTTAGGCGATCGGCACAGTGTTGTAGAAGCTTATAAAAAGGGGGCAGCTGCCTACATTATCAAACCCACGGGCGTTGAGGCATTGCAGGGCCGCCTGGAGTTGCTCAGCTGCTTTTGGCAGGCCACCGATTCATTCTCCGGTGCCAGGCGTGCAACCATCCGCCAGGAATTCGAGCGGCAGTTGAGTTACTATCGGCGATCGGCTTATGAGGGCCTGCAGCGATGGCAGGACGAAGGCCGGAATTCTCCGTTTAATGATCTACCTGAATGTTCAGGAAAGACCCATCACCCGACTTGGCGACTCATGAACTGATCCGGTAACCAGCGGGCAGAGTCAGCTTCTGGCCTGCGTTTGTCGGTAGCAATAGATTTCCCAACCTGATTGCCTGCCACGACCGGTTACTCACTTTAATCACCTGCTTTAAGCGTTTTAGGAGGGATTGATTTTTTATTATCAGTCAACTACTATCCCTCCCATAGGTTGCATCACAATGCATGATGCATGCCTATAGTGTTTGGAGTTGAACAGAGTTTTCCACCCTTCCAACAACGAAACTATCATGAAAAGGAACATGCTTCTCGGCGCTAGTTTTGTCTTTGTGATTGCCCTGTTGAAAGACCTGCTGCCCGCTACTCTGCCTTATCCTGTTCGAACCAGCAGCCTGGTTATGCCCGCCAGAGAATGGACCCTGAGTCGAGTCCGGAACGGAAATTTGATTTCTACCTTAAAAGACAATCGCACAGGGCGACTTAGCGCCTTTTCCTCTTCAGTATTCCAACGGGGGTATATGGCTAATTTTCAGCTTAATCCGACCATCTATCGTCGGGCCTACCTCAACAAGGGGGATACCGTTGCCAGCATGTATTCGAACCAGGATCAGGAGCGGTTGGCGCAATTGTTGGGTGAACTGGAGGTACAGAAAGCTGAACTTCAACTCGTCAGTTCGGGCCGTAAAGCGGCTGACGTCGAGGAAATTATTGATCAGCTAGCCCTGGCCAAGCAGGAGCTGGCCGCCCAAAACGCATTAACAAAACGTATAGAGGCTTTGTATGGCGATTCGCTGGTCTCCTCTCAGGAGTATGAAACAGCCATCCATAAACGCCGTATGTGCGAATTGACGGTCCATGCGAACGAGGCTGCTTACAGGTCCGCAACTACCGGTAGCAAGCCCGAACAACTTCAGGTAATCCGTAGCAAAATTAACGCACTGCAACAACAGATTCAGCACATGCAAAATAGCCTGAAGGAGCTGACGCTTGTTGCGCCGGTATCGGGGATAATTCTCCTGAAAAAATCGCTGGCAGAGCCCACGGAAGAAGTGCTTTTATCCGTAGCCGATCAGTCGGACTATGTGTTATTGTTGCCGGTAAATTTCCTGGAGCGAGATTATGTTCAGCTAAACCAAGACGTAGAAATTGCCATAACGGGAACCACTAAACTAGCCTTTGGACGGATAATCGGAATTGATAACACGGTTCAGTTGGTTGATGGCCGTCAGGCATTTTTTGTGACTGCGCTTATTAATTCGAAAAACCTGCCGCTTGTTCCGGGTATGCTCGTTAAAACGACCATCTGGTGCCAATCGCTTACCCTGAAAGAGCACCTCATACGGGCAGGTAAATCGCTGTTCATCTATTGATTCTACCCCATTGAAGGGTCCATTCTGACCTCATTTGCCGCTTAAACCCTTATTGTTATGCATCAGGAGATTCAGCAGGTGTTTAATTTTTCGATCACCATTCGGGAGGTAGTCATCAATACGGTACTGGCAACTAGTTGTGGGGCCGTTGTCTCTCTTTTCTATATCGCAAGCTTTAGGGGTGGTAACTATTCAATTCATCTGATTAAATCGATCGTGATGTTGTCCATGATTACGGCCTTCATTATGATGGTGATCGGCGATAATCTGGCTCAAGCATTCGGGATGGTTGGCATTATGTCGATCATCCAGTTTCGGTCTGCCATGAAAGGCGCACAGGATTTCATGTTTCTATTTTTTGCGTTAGCCATCGGTTTAGCCTGCGGAGAGGGATTATACGCGGTGGCCTTATCCGGGTGTTTGCTCATTGGTCTAATTACGGTTGGCATGGCTTACGCTCTGGCTCACACGCGGCAGAGCGATTTTGTCCTGAATGTACTTAGACATTACGGGCAGGGTGGTCCCCTCGACGACAGTGTCATTTTACACTCCTTTTGTAAAAAGTACAAGTTGATAAGCACGAAAGTATCTATGAAAGGTGAGGATACATTGATGAAGCTCTCCTACTCGGTACGTATAAAAAAAGGCATAGTAGCGAAGGGTTTGTAGCCTCACTTAAAGAAGTTGACGGCGTCATACAGGTTAATCTCGTAGCCGACGAAGCGTAGTGATGTCCGGCACAAGCAAGCAGATTTCATAACTACTAATTTTTACAAATGTGGCTGTAACTCTACTTTTCAGAAGTAATCTACTGACTTTCAGTAGACACAGAAAGTACTGGCTTGGGTTATGTTGCTGCTGGTTCAGCTTTACTGCGTGCGCCCAAAAAAACTGGTCATTAGCGGATTGTCTGGCCTTTGCTCAAACCAATAATATCGAGTTGCAACAGGCCAGTTTGATTCAGGACAAACGGGTTTTAGCGTTTCAGCGAGCAAGAAACCAGGCCCTGCCCACCCTCGATGCTAGGGTACGTTCGGCAGGCAACTGGGGCTTCCTCATTGATCCATCGACGAATGTGTTGTCAAACCAATTCAATCTGGGCAACCAGACTTCGCTTAACCTGAACCTGGATTTATTCAATGGATTCGCCAACACCAATCGACTTAAGCTGGGTCGGCAGGAGATAATGACGGCCCAATACACCTATCAGATAAATCTTAATGCCATTTCGCTGGAGGTAATGTATTCGTTTCTAGAGGTATTGGTAGCCCATGAACAACTGAGGAATTCAAAACAGCGATCCGCTTATTTAGCTAAACAGCTGCAGAAGGTAAAAGCTCAGGTAAGCAAGGGCGTATTAAGTAGACGCGATATACTTACCCTTCAATCGCTGATAGCGACGGAGGATCTAACGGGGGTTTATGCGGAGGTCAGTCTGGAGAAGGCCCGTTTTAACTTAATGAAAGTCATGGGCTTACCGCTTACGAATGCTATTTCGGTGGATACAATCAGTATTCCTGATCACTGGCTGCCAGCAGAACGAACACTTGATGAGGTTTTGGATGTATCATTGACAAACCTACCCGATTTAAAAGCAGCCGAATCAATGGTTCAGTCAACCTTCCACGCCTGGCAGATTGAACGGGCCAGTTATAAGCCGGTGCTGGCATTTACGGCCCAAATTGCAACAAGAACCTCTAATTATAAGCAGGAAGGGTTCAGTTCACAGTTAAGGGATAACCTGAATCAACAGGTTGGCTTTTCCTTCTACATCCCAATTTTCAATCGATTTTTATTGAAGAACACCGACCAGCGGGCCAGGCTGGATATACGCTCCTCGCGGCTGGCCTATCAGCAAGTTGATCGGGACCTGAGAGACAAAGTGATAAATGCTTTTCTGGCTTGCAAAGGAGCCGCCAGAAAGCTTAAGGCCCTTTATATTCAGTACGACGCGATCAGTGAGGAGTACCGCTATGCAGTAAAAATGCTGGAACTGGGCGGTATCGACGCGGTTAGCTATAGTGAAACGCGAAGTCGATTGATCGCTGCGCAGTCAGAACTTCTGCAAACCCGTTATGATAGTTTTTTTAAGGACAAGGTGCTGGATTTTTATCAGGGGAAACCGTTAGCCTTTTAACTTGTCTTGTACAACCAGCCTTGGCTGGGTTCAGAAAGGTGGATACCCTTGTTAGAATTCCAGGGCAGAAATCCGAATGAGGGAAGAGGGGGTAAGATCAAGATAGCGACTTATTCCATCGCTTCCAGCCTCCCCTATGGGGTGCCCTTTATACAGTAAGGTGTAACTGGTTTGAGGAATTGCCGTTGGGTCGCTCACCTTAACCAGCACATTCGAGTAAGTATAATTGAGCTTGAGCTTACCCGAATTTCCCTTAACAACAATGGTAACATGCTGGGGGTCAACCTGGGTGGCTATAGTCGTACCTGTTGGGTTATCATCCGACGAGGTAGCAGACGAATATGTGATGAGTTGATAAGAACCCGCTACTGAACAGGCTGTACACGGATCAACGGATGGATGACACGCACTCAATACGAAGATCATCAGCAGCAGAAGATAAGTACATTTGTCTGGGCTTTTCATTTGAACCGTGCTCAAAAGAAGGACTGCAATCTCATTCTTAAAATAAGAGTAAAAGAACACACATATCCATTCTCCAACTCTATTTATATACAAATTTAGAGATTTAGTAATTCCATATTAACCAATAATCAGTATTGTTTCTTATAAAGTCCGTCAATTTTCTATACTATCAGTCAGGCTGCGTTACTGAGTATTGTCTCTAGAATAGATATGGTCATACTTAACGGGAGTACTAATCTTAAAAAAGAACACTTATATATACGACTGATTCATAGGCAATTATCCTGAAATTTCATACTTTGACTAACCTATAAAAGCTTATACGAAAGAGTGTACTGTCTGCATGCTTCTGTTAAAAGACCTTAATCACTTCGCCGATGGGGCCGGCTAATGTAACTTTCGCTTAACTATGCCATTTCCACGTACGCGTCAATTCGCTACAAAGCTATTGCCGCTGGTAATAGTGGTTCCAAGCATGAGTTATATAAAGAGACTATACTTATTTTTAGAATAGATGTAAAAAGGTTACTCTAGCAGAAATTATAAATACGGCATCTCTATGGAATTATCCTCAAAGCACAGGGAATGATAGTATCATCAGATAAGTCGTGATAGACGAAAAGCGCCATATTATGAAAGCGATTGTGATACTGTCCATTACCTCCCACTGGAACAAAACCATCATCAACCGCGTCGTGGGTCAAATTCCCAAACGTTTCTGAATCTTCGTTCCAAGCTATTTCACTAACTAATCCATCGCTTTTGCGAACTCGTATTATAATTTGTGAAGCACCATTCTCTTTCTTGTAAATGTAGAGAGTGGTTTCAGGTCTTTTCCTGCTTGAGACCAGTTTGAACCGCTTCATACTTAACATGTTTGTGACGGTTCGTTCATGTTTCAAAAGCAATCCTTTTAGCTCATAGTAGTCGAGCATCGGTCTGCTTGCCGCTGCTTGTGCTTTAATCAGCTGGACAGGTGATAATAGTCTTAAGCAAGTCACTACAATCAAAATCTTGCTGAGGATACGTTTCATAATTCACCACTTTTTACTTATTGAATTGGATGCTTGTTCCTGTCAATATGCATAAAGTAGGCGTTCAAAATTTTGTGTGGGTGGCGCGGCTGTTGCAAAAGGCTGGAAGGGGTAAAATACCCCATAGTTGTGCGCTGATTTTACCCCTTCCAGCCTTTTGCAACAGCCACTGGCATTATGACAACCTGATAATGATTTACAGTATCAGCTAATCTCTAGTGTCGTAGCGAAACCACTTATCTCTTCGTTGAGCCGGAAGCGCTCCTGTTGCCGAACCCGAATAATTGAGAATCAATTTGTAATCTTCACCAGGCATTCTAATCAGGTGCTTTTCTTTCATCGTCAGCGCTTTCACCACTACCGTCGAATAAGCACTAGCGCCTGTCTCTCTGTCTCGCACAAAGACAATGTATTCAGCTTCTTGAGATGGCACTAGCAAGACTTCCGACGCACTATTTGGCGGAACAGCACCTGGTGTGGTTAGACCCCAAGCGTAGCTGTACTTACCAGACCCACCAGTCGCTTTGGCCTGGATAAGTTGGTTGCCAGTAGTAGCATCACCAGTGATCTCGGTGGTGATCTTAACCTGAGCCAATAGAGTAGTCGAGCTGGCCAAACCCACCAAGATTAGAAAGGTACGCACTGAGTAGTTCATTGTGTGACGAGTTTAGAAAAGTAAAGCTGTAAAAGAGAATTTGTTCTGTTATATAACCAAACGTGGCTGTTGCAAAAACAGGTATAGCTTCATGCTTACGCATTGAAGTATACTATTTATAATCCAATTGATGTCTCATCTGAACTTGTAATGAGGGACAAATAACTCTTTTAGGGCTATTCGCCATGTCCATCTCAATCGTTCTTTCCCTAAATATGTCAAATTACCCCCTTGTTTAATGGCTTTCTTCAAGTGATTGAAGTTACGAAAATTACGCTGTATGATCTGATAGACATCACCGTTCCAAGCATATAAAATAACCTGCTGAAATGAATTAAAACGTGTTCTGACCACTCCAGTGCTATAGCCTTTAAAATCTTGGTAGGAAAGAAATTTTGTTCGTAAACCGAACAAATCGACAATTTCAATACCATCGTCACTTATTTCAAACATCGTCACTTACTTCAAAATTGAACCTCTCCTTAATCAGTAAGCGCAAAGCGATGCTCTCCAATACAATAGAAAATAAAAGAACCTGTTTAAACCAGAAAAATACTTATGAGATCCATTTTCGCCAATCTATTAAATAGACACATATCGATACTACGTACGGATACCACACTCATACTCATGGATATAGGCAAAAAATCAGTATTTTCAACCAATTAATTACTTTTTAAGTATTACTACTCAGAGTAATGACAAACGAAACTATACGGCTGGTCGATAGCGATGGGGCAGATCAACG
The DNA here is from genome assembly GCF_054781875.1 of Spirosoma pulveris. NCBI lineage: Bacteria > Pseudomonadati > Bacteroidota > Cytophagia > Cytophagales > Cytophagaceae > Spirosoma > Spirosoma pulveris. Next base: position 33,076 of record NZ_BAAGTO010000008.1, on the reverse strand, counting down.
CCTGGCCACCCGTCTGGGGGCTCGGGGGTACCACTTAAAACCATTCGTCCATCAGCAGTTGATTGAGTCGACCAACCAGTGGCCAGCCAATGGCTCGTTCAGATCGGCGCTTACTCTATCTCTTTTAGACACATGTCAATTTTAACGCGGAATCATGTCAAGGTGCTGGGGACCGGCCAGCCCATGCTGTTTGCCCACGGTTTTGGCTGCGATCAACACATGTGGCGCTATATCTATCCCCACTTTCAGGATCGGTACCAGATCATCCTGTTCGATTATGTGGGCAGTGGTCACTCAGATTTAACGGCCTATAATCTCGAGCGCTACGCTTCTCTATCGGGTTATGCCCAGGATGTGCTGGATATTTGTGCCGCCCTGAGCCTGGAGCATATTATATTTGTAGGGCATTCGGTGAGCGGTATGATTGGCGTGCTGGCCAGCCTGAAGCAACCCGGCCTGTTCGACCACCTGATCATGGTTGGTCCATCCCCGTGCTATATTGATCAGCCCGGCTACGAGGGTGGCTTTTCCGAGCAGGACATTGACGAACTGCTGGAGACCATGTCCGCCAACTTTATGGGATGGGCTACTCAGATGGCCCCGGCCATCATGGGACGACCGGATGAAGCCGCCTATGGAGATGAACTGACGCAAAGTTTTTGCTCAACCGATCCCCTGATTGCCCATCAGTTTGCCCAGGTGACCTTTCGCTCGGATAATCGGGCCGAGTTACCGCAGGTGAGCGTACCTTCGCTGATCCTTCAGTGTCAGGCCGACATCATTGCTCCGCTGGCCGTTGGGCAGTTTCTCAACCAGCAGTTGCCTGGCAGTACACTGCGGGTCATGCAGGCCCGGGGCCACTGTCCGCACTTGAGCAGTCCTCAGGAGACCCGTGAGCTGATTGACGCCTATTTAAGGGCGAGTCTTTCTTAACCCAGGCGACACCCATGACTGATTCGCTGAGCCGGGCTCCCTGGCTTTTCTTTTCCTTCGATGATCAGGGGGTCATTTTGGCGGGTAATCCGGCGGTTGCTCAGGTAGCGGGCCTGCCTGTAGCGCAACTGGTTGGCAGCCCCGTTAGCCGGCTACTGACCAAGTCCGGTCAATTCTTTTACGAAACCCATTTTTTCCCGACCCTGCAACTGGCCTTACGGGCCGATGAGGTCTTTATGTTGTTTCGCCAGTCAACTGGGGAGCCGCTACCCGTTCTGGTATACGGTGTCCGTTGGCAGCAGGATGGGCAGTGGATCAACGAATGCCATGGAGCCCCTATCCCCCAGCGCCGGTTACTGGAGCAGGCCCTGATCCAGGCTCGCCAAGAGGCCCAGGATGCCCTGCGTCAGAATAAAGCGCTGACACAGGCGAAGCAGGCCCTGGAGGAACAACAGTTGTTGCTGGACAAGCGCATTCGTCAGGTCGAGCGGGCCAATGATGAACTTCGGCAAATAACCCACATTGCTTCCCATGACTTGTTGGAGCCGATTCGCAAGATCGCCTTGCTGTCCGACTTGCTGCAACACCCGCCCCCGCAGCAGCCGATCAACCGGCTTGCTCTGCCCGAACAGATTAGTGCCATTTGTCAATCGGCGAGTCGACTCATTACAGGTCTGCGCGACTACATGGCCCTTGATCATCAAGAGCCACCCATAAGCTGGGTTGATTTAACTCCGGTGGTTTGGCAGGCGGCAGAAAAAGCGGTCCAGTCGCATCCGGTTGCCGCTGGCTGGCTGGTGGTTGATCCGCTGCCGGCTATCGTTGGCGATGCGCTTCAGCTGGAGCATTTGTTTGTTCACCTGTTGACCAACGCCCTGACCTACCGAAAAGCGGATGAACCTCTTCGGGTAGAAGTACGGGCCCAGATCATCCAGGAAAATAAATTTACCGCGCTGCCCGAAAAATACCAGTATACCGATCATCTACAGCTCCGCATCCGTGATAACGGGATTGGTTTTTCTCCTCACTACCAGCAGGCGGTATTTCTGTTGTTGAAACGCCTGGGCTCGGCCAGCCAGAGTCTGGGCCTGGGCCTGGCCATTTGTAAAAAAATTGTGACCAATCACTACGGCACCATCAGCGCTGAGTCGCTGCCGGGTCAGGGCACCACCATCACCGTAGTCTTACCCCTGCAACCCAACTAGCCCATTGGGGCTGGTACTATATCCGTCTTACTTTCCCCTGCTCCGAACTAGTCAGTAAGCGATAGAGGTAATTAAATTTTCATGGAAGTGGCCGTTCACTAGCCAATCGACTAAAAGTTTAGTCTCAAGGATAAGATCTCACAAATCGCTTCTACTATCCTGCCAAAACCTATTGTGCCGGTAATGCCAGAACGACAACCGCAACGATTATATATGGATATCCACAGCGGGAGTTTTCCATGAATGGAAATATCATTAAAAAGGATACAGTTATTTGTAGTGTTTTCAACTAAAACCTGTCAATTCATTCAGTCAGCCATGAAAGTATTATTTCTACTAATCCTCATTACAAACGCTGTTTCACTCTTCGGACAAACTACATCGGATGAAAAGAATGTAAAACAGGTTGTAAATGGTTTTTTCCAGGCTTTATCAGATGAAGACATACCAGCCTTAAGAAGTTACTGCCAAACAGACTTTACCTTGTTGGAGAGTGGTGAAATCTGGTCATTAGACACCCTGGAGGCTAAAATAAAGCCTTATTTTGGTAAGGGTGCCAGTCGCATCAACAAGATTGACTTTAAAAAAATAGATATAAAAGGGGCAAATGCCTGGGTGGTTTACTTTAATCAAGCCGATATGGAAATGAACGGTAAAAAAGGAACCATCAGATGGTTAGAAAGTGCCGTTTTAACTAAATATAAAAACCAGTGGAAAATAGCCTTGCTTCATTCAACAACGCTCGCTAAAAAATAACAGGAGTATACCTGCGGTGGGCTGCTTGTTTACTTTCTTCAGTAAACGATTCTGTCGCATCTACCCACCTTATCTATTTATAATGTTGTTTTTCTGTATAAAAGGGAATGGACTTAGCTACTATCTGACGACGAAGATTGGCATTCTAAATTTGGTAAGCCACGTATTTATGGCGTAGAATTCTAAGCGGCCTATACGCCACTTAATGAGCCACCGTGGCCGGTTGGAATGCCGCACCATCTGTTTTGATCACTGGACAAATAAACGAACGCCCCTGTCCTAAAAATAGCAGCTTCCCCAACAGCCACGGCACTTTTAGAACATTTTTGGACCGGCGACTGATAGCGGCTATTCTGCCCGATTCGGTCGGCACTTAATAATCTCTCACAACTCAGGTAAGGCCTCCTTCACAAAATGCACCGGATGCCAACTTGACTAAATCCGCCCAGCCCTGTAAAACCGGGTTATCTATCTGTTCTTTTTTTGATTTAGTTCTTTCTCAAGCTCGCTTTCCAGGTTCTGGTTAGAAATACTGTCCGGAACGATTCGACGCTTTCTCTTCTGGGCTGAATGAGGAACTTTAGTCAGGTCATAACCACTCCCTCCTGCCGTCCTGGTAACCAATTTTTGTCCACTGTCTGAGGGTGTTGGCTGACTGGTCAGGTTCGTACTCTGGTTGGCCTGCTTGGTCTCCTCTTGCGTTTTGTTTCGCTCGATGGGTGCGGGCAGGTGTTCCCTGACAGGAACATGGGAAGCAGATACGCTGCCGCTGACCGCGCGTGAAGCGGATGGTGTGACGTCTGAATTCACTGCGCTTGGTAAGGGATGACGACTGGCTCCCAACGAGCTCCAATAGAAGTAAGCAATACCGGCTAGTCCAGCCAGTGCAAGCAGAATTAACAGCCCTGGTTTCTGAACAACTCTGCCCGGCGATTGACGAATGGATGCTTCATTAGGCAGTTGTCTGACAGGCTCTTTAAACAAGCCTAACCAGCCGCCCACCGGGCCTTGCAAAGGCAGCGTCCGAGTCGTGTAGGGGGTTTGTATCAACAAGTGGGCCGTATGTCTACCAAAACGGGTAGGTGTATAACGAACGTAGATAGTGCTTCCCTCAAAAGCGGGGATAAGCGTTAGGCTCTCTGCGTAGTAGGGATTTTCACCGGCAGTAGCCAATGTAAACTGTTGAGGATTGTTTGTGGAGAGAACAATCGGTGTGTGAGTCCCTTGCTGATTAATCGTCAACGCAACAGAAACGGAGCCACCCGATTCAATTGGCGGGAAAGTTATGGCTGAGTGACTTGTGAAAAGTTGGGTTTCAATCGCCACGTCCAGAATGAGCACTTCATTGGTCGGGTCGCGTAGTGTGACGCTACCACTGATGAGCCCAGGTCCTGTAGCCAACAGCGTAACTATTTCCCGAACCAGATAGCTGCCGTCAGCCTGTAGAACATAGTTGAGTGTTTGGCTTGACTTAGGCGTGGTTTCAGCTGACGTAAATAATAAATAACCCGGTGAGACATCGATAAGCAGTTGGCCAGCTCCTTCTTCCGGTCCTATCGTAGACTCCACCGGAAATGTATATTCATGATCTCGAAAGTGATAACTGCGAATGGTTGTTGAGGAGGGTTGTTGAAAAGGCATAATGGATAGAGTTACATAGTTATAACCAAGATTTTCACTAAACGTGAGGCCGCTCGTGTGGTCGATTTACGTAATAAAGGGCGGATACGAAGTAATTAAGCTTTTATCGCCGGGATATGCGGCATAAGGGACAAAAGGGGTTTATTTACCTATTCAAAATGAGCACCAACTAGCTATTAGTCAACCTATTGAACTAAAGTTAGTTGGCAAAATGTGTGGACTGTGTGTAACTAGTTGGCGTTGATAGTCAGTTAAAAATAGTCGTTTCAATGAACGCTTCTGCCTGAGACGCATGAAAGGCGACGTGTCTGCTTTTAAAGAGAGCATAAAACGGGGCCGTTTGTTTTTACTGACTATCAATTATTATCTGCATCCTACGCAAAAGGACCAAAACTTTTGCCCTCAACATGTACTTATTCAGTTAGTATTGACAACTAATGAACATGACCAGCCAGAAGACAATTACCCCTGACGAATTTAATAAAATCAAGCACCACATTCGGGATATCCGAGTGGCCTTATTGACTACTCAAATGCCCTCGGGCGCTTTACGTAGCCGACCGATGGCCACCCATCAACTCGACCCTGATGGAACCATGTGGTTTTTCACCCGGGCGGATTCGGATAAAGTCGCCCACATCCGCCAACACCCGTCTATTTCGTTAGGTTTTTCTGATCCCCAGGCTCAGGTTTCGGTTACCACCGCCGGAGAAGCTGAAGTCGTTAACGATCAAGCGAAAGTAGACGCTCTGTGGAATGAGTCCTTACGCGACTGGTTTCCTGAGGGCAAAGATGATCCCAACATTGTTCTGCTGCGCATTACCACACTGGCCGGTGAGTGCTGGGACTAGTACGTCGGACTTCTCGCAGCTTAACTCGCCAGGTAAAGTCAAACGTATTACGCTAGCAAGCGATTATTGTTCTCCTAGATGCCTAACCGACCAACCATTGACATCGTCTGGTTCAAGCGGGATTTGCGCCTGCGCGATCATGCCCCGCTCCGGACAGCCATTGCCAGGGGGCAGTGCGCGCCTAAACGACCCTTACTCCTACTTTACTGTTTCGAGCCATCTGTAATGGCCGATCCCAATTACGATTTGCGCCACTGGCGATTTGTATACGAGTGTTTGGCTGAAATCAATCAACAACTGTCGGTTTTACCCGTACCAACCCCGGCTCAGGCAGAAACGAACCATCTGGTACACGAGTGGTTGCCCTTTGAATTTGACGATCGACCGGAAGACCCCCAGCCCGAAACAGGGCTACCTGCGGTTTGGGTATTTCACCGGGAGGTACTTGATGTGTTAACCGCCATACAGGAGCAGTTTAGCATCGGCACCCTTTTTTCTCATGAGGAAACCGGCCTGGCTGTCACGTATAACCGGGACAAAGCCGTGGCCCTTTTTTGCCGTCAGCAGGGGATTGTCTGGCATGAGTTCCCGTCCAATGGCGTCATTCGACGTCTGAAGAACCGCGACACCTGGGCCGCCGACTGGCAGCAGATCATGCAGGCACCTCAACAGCATCCCGATCTGACCCGTTGGTATCCGGCCAATGTACCTCCGGCCTGGTTCGAAACCGAGCGGGGAGCTGATCTGCCTGGCGCGTGGCAGGTTCCCAATGCCTTATTTCAGCCCGGTGGCGAACACAAAGGCCATCGGTACCTGACCAGCTTTCTAACCGAGCGAATCGGACGGTATGGGGCGGCTATCTCCAAACCCCTGGAAAGTCGTCGGGGGTGTAGTCGCCTGTCGCCTTACCTGGCATGGGGTTGTCTAAGCATTCGGCAGGTGTATCAGGCTCAGCGACAGGCCGCCAGAAACCAGGGATTGGTGGGTTCAGGCCGGCAGTTTGCCGCCTTTGCCTCCCGGCTGCGCTGGCATTGCCATTTCATTCAGAAGTTTGAGGGCGAAGAGCGCATGGAGTTCGAAAATGTGAACCGGGCTTTTGATGCCCTGCCCAAACAGGTGAACCCAGAGCACTATGCAGCCTGGCGGGACGGGCGTACGGGCTTTCCACTGGTGGATGCGTGTATGCGTTGTCTGGCGGCTACGGGCTATCTCAACTTTCGGATGCGAGCTATGCTGACCTCCTTCCTTACCCATCATTTATTTCAGCACTGGCAGGAAGGAGGCTGGCATATGGCCCGGCTGTATACCGATTTCGAACCGGGCATTCACTATGCTCAACTTCAGATGCAGTCAGGGATGACGGGCACCAACACGATCCGAATCTATAATCCCGTCAAGCAGTCGCAGGATCATGATCCACAAGGGGTGTTCATCCGCCAGTGGGTGCCCGAGTTGACCAATTGCCCGCTGGCCTACCTTCACCACCCATGGACGATGCCACCGCTGGAACAGGCCATGGAGCATTTTCAGGTAGGCATTGACTACCCGGCTCCCATCATCGACGCAACACTGACGGCTCGCCAGGCCCGTATTCGGCTCCATGCTCCTCGCCAGAGCGAGATTGGTCAGGCCGAGCAGACCCGTATCTTAGCCAAACACAGCCTACCGGCCAAACCAAGTACGCCAGGACCGCCAATGGATGTGAATCAACGTAGTCTCCTTTAACTACCAGGCGCTGGTTGATCTATCCGGGCGAATAAACTGAAATTATGATTAACTTTTAGCCTAGCCTAACGCTTACGCAGGATATTTATGGATCAACCTCTCAAGCAGCCAGCAGATTGTCAAGACCTGAACGACATCAGGAATGCCCTTGATACACTCGATCAAGAAGTGATCAGTCTATGGGCTCGGCGATTTGAGTACGTCAAGGCAGCCGCTAAATTTAAATCCACTCCAACAGCGGTACGAGCTCCTGAACGTTTTGCGGCCATGTTGGCACAACGTCGGGAATGGGCCCGGGAGAAGGGATTAAATCCGGATGTAATTGAAGATCTCTACCGAACCCTGGTCACTCATTTTATTGAAGAAGAGCTGAAGCAGTGGCAACAACGCTCTGTTTAACCTATACAGGGTGGCTGTTGCAAATTAAAAACAAGGGCGTATGCAACTAACTTAGACAGAAATTAAAAAGTGGATATCTCGTAATAACCCTCCCACTTGAGCTGAGGGGGGCCGATGTATGATCTAACCGACTGCCTTTTTCCGTCGGCTGATCCGTCTCCATAAACCAAACATGGTTAAACCGGCGACTACTAGCGTCAGCAGGACAGGATAATGCTTAGGCCATCCGGTCATCGTTCCCTGCCAACCAATAAACTGCCAGCGATTATTTCTATAAACCCAGGTTTGCGTATAAATGAAATCTGCCAGCAACAGCCCAGCTTTGTACACTTTAGCTTGACCCGTACGAATGGCGACAGTGCCGTATACTCGCTGAGTTTGTCGACTAACCTGCATCGCATCAGCTTTAGGTAACGGATGGTTACGGACCATATCTAAGGTCTGGGCTTTGTTTTCCATAACCCCATCTGCATTGAGCGTGATATAGTCATCACCCATTATAGCGCCAAAAACGTCGGGATTTTGAGTTGCCCCAATCATAACTTGCTCCATACTATTGAGCTGGGCAAGTGCTGTTGATGGCAATGCAGGAGTTTGAGCCGATAGCAAGCCCGAAACCATTATCAAGCACAGAAGTAGTGGTGGTGTATTCACGGTCCAGTATATTTTGAGGGAGCATCAAGGTAGAATTAATTACTATATCCCTGTTATTCAACCTATTAACCGGTCAACCCGTCTTAAAATCAAGGTCTGTTCTTCATACGATTAACCAATAAACACTTAACTACTTCATAGACCAGCGCATCAATTCGGCTATTTGCAACAACCCCTTTGGTTAGATACGTCTTCTATCAATAATTATAAACCAGACTGAACTGGCTTCTAGCTGAAAGTGGTATGGTTTTGACAAAGATTTATCCCATTGCCTTATCTCTAAACACCTTAAGTTATGAAACTCAGACGTACTATTCTGGTCGCTTTGTTCAGTTATTTCGCTTTTGGCTTCGTTAGTTGCAGCAAGGTCAGTAATGGGATACCTCCCTCACCGACCACCAATAAATTCCTCAAAGGAGCCAATGGACCAGCTCTTTTACTCGTTGATCATGTGGAGAAAGGTTATTTCAACGATAATAGCCAGGCGAAACTAAAAATCAACCCTGATCAAATTGAAAGTATAACCGTCCTGTCACCCGCTTCAACCGCTGATTTAGTTAGTCGATTTGGGCAAAAAGGGAAAAATGGCGTAGTGCTTATAACAACGAAAAAGTAGCTTATGTACAATTAGTTATTGAATCATACTCATGGAAAAAGGGTCCTATCGATTCGCATTTTCTGACGAATTGATAGGACCCTTTGAGTGTATGCGACAGCTTATAAAAAATCAGTTTCGTTATAAAACGAAAAAGAGTCTTTCCAGCAGAAAAACTCTTTATAAATATGATCTAATATGTTACATAGCCTATTTACAAGAAGAGTGCCAGTTCAATAAAAAGGTGGGAATTCGGGTAGCAATACATGGTAAAATTAACAAAAAAAATCATCAGCCCGAAACCAATTACCTGAATGTCAAGCATTTATTTTTTCAATTTATTAAGCAGAATATCTTCCGATAAAACATCAGGAGTTTAATTTTTACACTTCTAATTCCAATAAATGGAAAATAGCGTCTACTTTATGGAATTTAGCTACCCTTAGGTGATCATTTTAGGCGGGTTTAAAGACACTAAGCTCTTTACTGCTTTTAGATGTGTACCAGTCAGGGTTCCTCTACGAAGGAATCTAAAAATTGGGCGGCACTTTCATAGTAACCCTTACCTGGATAACAAATGGTCGAAATACAACGATTTGATAGAGAGGATCAGCCTGGCATCAGGGCGTTCGTTCTTAACATTCAAAACAATGAGTTCCACTTGGGCTTGAGTGAAGATGACCAACCTGACTTGAAGGATACGGCGCACTATTTTTCGGATGGCGACTTCTGGACCGCTAAACAGGATGGAGTGATCATCGGCTCAATCGGTCTAAAGCGCTTAGACGAGCAAAGTGGTGTGTTGAAGAAAATGTTTGTCCATCGGGACTTCCGGGGGAAGGAGTTACGGATTGCCCAACAGTTGTATGAAACCCTGCTCAGCTTTGCCGGAAACCATCACATCCGCACCATTTGGCTGGACACCCCTTCGATTGCTACCGCAGCCCATCGGTTTTACGAACGTAACGGCTTCGTCGAGGTTGACAAATCGAGTTTGCCGGATGGTTACAAAATTCCAGTCGAAGACTCGAAGGTTTATAAATTGACCATAGCGTAAAAGGGCATATCCGGGAGTTAACCAAAACGCTGTGTATCCTTGATCCTAGGCAAGCAGGTAGATGGTAAAGGTGGCCCCCTGCCCCGGTTGACTCCTCGCCATGACGCCCCCCCCATGATTGGCCACCACCTTCTCACAGATGGCCATCCCTATGCCTGTTCCAGCATACTCACCCTCGCCATGCAGCCGCTGAAATACCTGAAAGATGCGGTCGACATACTGTTCATCGAAACCAATTCCATTGTCGATCACCTGAATCTGGTGGTAAGCCGCCACTAGTTGAGTGGGCTTCACGATGGGCGGTAAGGCATCGGCGACCAGCCGTTCATTGGCCAAACTGCTGAATCTTACGCAGGGATTCCTGCAAATCGTGGCTGGCTACGTAAGCAAACTGCTGGAGGCTGTCGTTGGAACGTTTCAAATCGTCGACCGAATCCTCCGGTTGCCGGGTACGCCCCTGAATTTTCTCCTCGAGATGGGCAGATAAGTGACGGTACTCTTCTTCACTTAGCCGCAGGGCGGCTTCGGCAGGGGCCCGTTCCACACGCGTCCAGATGCGCATGATTAGCTCGTGCATCAACTCCAGCTCGTCCTCCGTACGTGGGTCGGCGAATACGTCGTCAATCACGACCGTTTACCCGGCCCGCGAGGCAAGCTGAAACTCGGGACTGATAAAGTCGACAATCCGGTTGGGGCCGGGAATCGCCACAGCGCCTTCCCGGCCCCAACCGTAGCTGACCCCGACAGACCTCCTGAACGTCATCAATCTCCACGAACAGACACCGCGACAAACCGAAATGATTGCCAATCTTGGCACCTAGCGAGGTCATCGTTTCGTCAATGTCGGTCAACCCCACCAGGTCCTGACTGACTTCGGCCAGGAAAGCCAGATTCATCTCTTGCCGCTTGCGCTCGGTGATGCCTTCAAATACAATGGCCACCAGATGACTAGCGGTATTGCCGACCTGTAAGAACTGGCTTTATACCACCGATCAACCTCCTGTACATAGTTCTCCACCGTCACAGGCTGTCCGCTTTTCACAATCTGTTCGAAGGTGTCAATCAAGTAAGCATAACACTGGGGAGAGTTTTTTTCAAACACTCTCCCCGAATATTGCCTAAGCCGGTATACTTACTAAAGGCAGGGTTTTGCTCTTAAAAAACAAGGTCGTCTAAAGCCCCATTGCTGTCGTGGCGTACTTCCAGGGGGCAAAAACCTTCATTGATTGAGTTAAAAAGTGTCTGGTATTTATCGGCTGCTTTTGGGGCTACCTGATCGTTCAAACGCAGGATTTCGGTCTCTGTGCTCTTGCGCTCGGTAATGTCTTCCCAGGTATGTACCAGCCGGTCCCGATCCAATGGCGTATTGGTAATGGCAAACCAAGCCCTGCGCCCCTGGAAGTAATGTCACCCTGCTCATCGGGAACCGCTTTAAAGACCTGAATCATATCCATAAAGGAGTCCAGGGCGGCTCTGAGCAGATTCCGGGTCGCCTGCAGATCGGTGGCCTGTTATTGGAATAGTCGGTTGGGCTGGGGCGAAAAGGCCATACCGTTTAGTACGATGCTTATACCGAAACTCTAAAATTTAGGCATTGGTTATCGAGAACGGCCAGTAGGCTGAATTCTCTACCGAAAAGCAGCGCCTGTCGGGTTATCTGGTTAAACGCATCCCTATTGACGCTGCTGTACAGAAAATCGATTTTCCGCTGCGCCTGCCAACGGACAGAATAACCAGTTCTCTCACCGACCCTGCCGTTTCCGGACGGTATAAGGCAGGCCAACCGTCAGCAGTTTATCAGCGGGCCGAATTTTCGCAATCACCACATGTTCATGCGTGTAGGTGTAGAGCGCGTTGACGGCCGCCCCCGCCAGATATTTCTCATTCGAGAGTTTGGCATAGCGAAGAATAGCCGTACCGAACGCGACCCATTCAATCAGTTAATGTTACTGGTTTAATCAATCCCGGGAACGTTCGAGTTTAACTTCGGTAAGTCTCAAAACCAACTTAATCCAATGAATAAGCTACTTGTAAGTACCGCTTTACTGCTGAGCCTGATCAGTTTTCGTATACAGGCTCAATCGACTGCATCAGGCAGCAGCAACACCGGTAATGCTACCACGGGCTCAACACCCGCCCAAAATGGCTCTACCGGTCCTACCGTATCCGGCAACTCCGTAGACAAGTCTACCGGTAGCAGTAGTCGCAAAAACTCGTCGACAGGCGTTGGCCAAACAAAAAGTTCAGCAACAACGAAGCAGAGCAGCTCAAAAACGACAATCGGCAACGGCCGTAGAATGAAAAACGGAAAGGTAAGTCAGTCCGGACCAACCTCCTCAACCAATAAGTAGCGCCCCACGATTGACGCTGCTTACTAATCGATAAGCATGCACTTGAAGCAGCCATGTAGTTGCTTTCTAAATTCAGGCATGAATACGACTACCAAAGTGGGTACATGTGGCTTCACGGACGCAAAAAACGAGTACGCCCGGCACTTCTCCTGTGTGGAGGTGCAGCAGACCTTCTACCAACCTCCACGCACAGCAACCTTAGAACAATGGCGAACCCAGGTGCCCGCTGACTTTGAGTTCACGATGAAAGCCTGGCAATTGATTACGCACCAGGCCAAAAGTCCGACTTACAAGCGTTTGACCGTAACCCTTTCTGAGCAGGAACGGGCAGAGGCCGGCTTTTTCAAGCCGACGGCAATTGTCAACCAGGCCTGGCAAATTACTCTGGCGAGCGCTAAAGCATTGCGGGCTACGACCATTCTGTTTCAGTGCCCGGCCAGCTTTACTCAGACCGCCGAGCACATTGGTCATCTAACCGACTTCTTCAGCCACATTGAGCGAAGCGGTTTGCGGCTGTGTTGGGAACCTCGTGGTTCATGGGACCCGACCGTCGTTAGAGACCTTTGCCGGGATCTTGACCTATGGCATGTCGTTGATCCCTTTGCCCAGGCGACCACGACCCCGGAGCACTGCTACTTTCGATTGCATGGGCGGCAGGGCTGGCGGTATCGGTATGAAGTGCAGGAGTTAACTGATTTAGTGGAGCTATTACCACCGGATCAGCCGTCTTACGTTCTCTTCAACAATGTCCATATGCGCCAGGATGCCCTGGTCTTAAAAGGCCTGCTGGACGCGGCTCCTTAAGTGCAGAACGTTTAGCACGGCGCCCTTGTTGCCGATTATCATGCTATTCAATTTCACCGCTTCGTCCGATTTTGATTTTATGACGTACTTTGCCCGACACATACAGGCAACAGTACAAAACGGCTTTCTGGCGATACCTGATCATTTAGGGCATGGGTACATCCGCAAGCTAAGTTTCGGGCCGGACTTCAAGATCACCATACACCGATACTTGCTCCGGGAAGATCTGATCATCAAACGTAATGCCTCCGGCCAGGGAAATGATCTGATCACTATTTTTTTCTATAGCAACGAGCAGGCCCTCCAGATCGCCTACAATGAGGAACCCCAGGTTCTTTTTTCTCAGCGTGATGAGTCGGCGATTCAGGTTACCTCCAACGATCTTAATTCAACCATTCGTTTTCCTGCCCACCAACAGATCCATTATGTGGTGGTGGCCATAAAGCCGCCCCGACTGACCGAATTACTGGCTGTCAGCGAGCCTAATTCAGTGCTTCAGACTATCACCGGCAGTGGTAATTCGTTCCTTTTCTTCGAACGCATGGCCGCCGAGGCCAAACTACTCCTCAAACACATGGCTACCGTGGATATGACCGATCCTTTGAGTCATTTCTACATACAAATCAAGGTGCAGGAACTGATCTATCTGGTTTTCCATAAGTTGGCTTTACGGCAAAGCGCTGCCCATCAAACGATCAACAGTGCTGATGCGGAACGACTCCTGTACATACGGAATGAGATCATCAGCGACCTGAGTGTGCCGCCGGTAATTCGGGAACTGGCACAGGTGGCTGCCATGAGCGAAACCAAACTAAAACAGCTTTTTAAGCAAACGTTCGGCACTACGATCTACAATTTTTACCAGCAAGTCCGAATGGAAGAAGCTGCCTTTCTCCTGAAACAGGGCAAACATTCCGTTGGCGAGGTGGGATATGAACTGGGCTTTTCCAATCTGAGCCACTTCAGCCGACTATTTGAAAAGCATTACGGCCTGAACCCAAAGCGATACGCAAGTCTGTAAGGGTTGTTTAGCACAGGCCCATGATGCGCTGATTTGACTACTCCATAGCGTACGCTACGAACACCTGATCGAACCTAATTAAGATTAGTCTACTCCGTCGGATACGACTATTTTTCTGCCTTTTTGCGCTATTTACAGTTCATTGTATAGCCCACCTTTGTCGTATCAAACAGAAAGCATACGACAATGAAAAAATTAACACTACCTTTTACGAAAGGCGCCCTCCAATTGAAAAACCATGTTGTTATGGCCCCGATGACGCGCAGCCGGGCACTGAACAACATACCCAATGAGTTGATGGCCACCTATTACAAGCAGCGTTCCGGTGCGGGCCTGATCGTAACCGAAGGGACCTCACCCAGCCCGGAAGGGCTAGGCTACCCACGCATTCCGGGCATTTTTTCCGAAGCCCAGGTCGAAGGTTGGAAAGCGATCACGAAGCGTGTACACGAAGGCGGCTCCAGGATATTTGTTCAGTTGATGCATACCGGGCGAATCGCGCATACGGCTAATCTACCGGAAGGCTATCAACCGGTAGGTTTATCCGACATTAAAGCGGTTGGAGAAATCTTTACCGATATCGCCGGTATGCAGGAATATTCTGCACCGGTAGCGCTGGATGCGCAAGGCATTATCCATGTAATCAGTGACTTTGTGCAAGCTGCTCAGAATGCCATCAGCGCTGGTTTCGACGGTGTGGAACTACACGGAGCCAACGGGTATCTCCTCGAGCAGTCGTTAAATCCCCATGTGAACACCCGTACGGACAACTATGGCGGAAGCATTCAAAATCGCAGCCGCTTACTCCTGGAGATCGCCGGACAGATCGCCGGCGCCATTGGTCCTGATAAGGTTGGGGTGCGCCTGTCGCCGTACTCGACGCTAAGCGATATGCCCGTGTACGATGAGGCCGACGTACACCAGACCTATGCCTACCTAAGTGGCGAACTAAACCGTCTGAGCATTGGATACATCCACATCTCCGACAATCCTGCGATACCCCGGAAAACGCACCAGGCGATCCGCAGTGCCTTTTCCAATACACTGATTTACTGTAACGGGCTAACCGTAGAAACCGCCGAAGCGAAATTACAAGATGGCTCGGCCGATCTGGTGGCCTTCGGCAGAAGCTTCCTGGCCAACCCGGATTTCATGAGCCGAATCGAAAAAAACGCCCCGCTCAATGAGGTCGATTATTCGACCTTATATACCCCCGGTACGTTGGGATATACCACTTATCCTGTGCTAGAAGAATCAATACAACCTGCATAGTCCATCACCAAGCCCGGTGCGGTGTCGGCGTCGGGGTTCTTTGTTCACTTAATCGGTCAACCATCATGAAAAAAGTATTGTATACCCAGTTTGGCGATGAAAGCGTGCTGAATATTATGGAGCAAGCGGTGCCAACTATTAAGAAGGATCAACTCCTGGTTCGGGTAAAAGCGGTTTCCATTAATCCGCTGGATTGGAAAGTGTACGGCGGAGAAATGAAATTGATGTCGGGGTCTTCATTTCCTAAATCGGTGGGCATCGATTTCTCGGGTATTGTTGAACAAATCGGCAGCGCCGTTACGGGCTTTACCGCCGGTGATGCGGTCATTGGCATACTGGACGTTTTTAAAGGTGGCGCCCTGGCCGACTACATTGCTGTCAACCAAACGGACATCTCCCCAAAACCGGCCAACCTCTCGTTCGAGCAGGCAGCCGCTCTACCCGTAACCGGACTATCGGCCCTGCAGATCATTGATCAGTTGGCAGCTGTCGGTGCCAATCAGGACGTACTAATCAACGGCGCGACCGGCGGCATTGGCATCTTTGCTGTGCAGCTAGCCAAAAAACGCGGTGCCAGGGTGACGGCGGTTGTCAGCACAAAAGGTATTACCGAAGCAAAAAAATGGGGTGCAGATGCGGTTGTCGACTACACCAGGCAATCGATACCGTTGCTGACTCAGAAGTTCGACGCTGTTATTGACTTGTCTACCAAGTTGTCTTTTACCGAAGCCAGGGGCCTGATGAAGCCAAAAGCGGTTTTTGTCAGTACGCTCCCCTCCCCGCTGGGGCTCGTATCCTCCTTCATCAATAACCTGATTTCTGGACAGAAACATAAAATCCTGATCGTGAAACCAACCGCTGAAAGGCTCGCTGCGTTAGCAAAGCTAGCTGAAGCTAACCTGCAGATCGTATTGGCCAGTACATACCCTCTCAACCAAGTCCGGGAAGCTTATACGGAAGCCCGTCGGGGTAAACGGATTGGAAAGTCAGTAATCGTGCTTGACTAAGCGCGGCCTTGGTGGTTGAACTTCTGCCACATATATAGATTGGAAAATCGACTGTCGTTACCTACAGCCTGTGCCCGGTGCTCTTCACTAAAATGGACTCTGGAACTAAGCTTCCCAAAAAGTGAATCTGTCATTTTTAGACTTGCTCTTTTTTATTGAAAAATAAGTAAATACCATTTGTTCAATAAAAAAGAGCAAGTTCATCACAAGCTTTGCTCACTGTATCGCACTCATCAATAAGCCCATTCAATGGCTAAACTATTGCCTTTGGTTTCGACCAAGACAGCAGTAGAGGAGTTGCCGAATGTTAAACGGAGCCGTTCGCCGTTGCCCCGGAAGCCACATCGGTTGCTCGGGCCTGAGCCCCACGTATATCACCCCCAAGATTTACTCGGATGGAATGGTGAAAACGGCCGGCTCCATCGCTGGTGAAGGTATCTTCACCCGTTTGATGAGTGGTTGGCCCTCCGCCAGCGTAAATGTCATACCCCAGTTTCACCGATTGATTAGGTGTGAACCAGCTCCCATCCACGACGATAAAACGCCCCTGGTCGGCCACTGCGCGGAGAATAACGGACGGTTGAGCAAACGAACTACCTGAGGTGGGAGACCAAATGATTCGACCTCGCTGAAATTGCTGTTCGCGTCCTGGCTTGTCGCTCCGATCATGTTCGGCATTAATGGGGTAGCCAACTTTGCTCCTTTCCCAGCCATTTTTAGCCCAAAAATCCCGAATGCCTCCGTAGATTTCGTGCGCACCTGTTTCGGGTAGCCAATAGATAGAGCTTTCCCCAATGAGAGAATTATCGGGTCGAAAGGCCCGGAAATGGTTGAACCGGCCACGCCGGTCCGGGACCACTGTTTCGTCGGTAATGGGGTAACCAAACTGTTCAGCGCCAATTTGTAACCAACGGGCGCCAATAAGTCCCCACACAATAAAAGCACCGGTATTAGGGCGCCAGGAAATCATACCACCCTGGAAATTTTGACGACGACCTACCCCGTCAAATGTTTTAAATTCATTGGTAACAGGGTGTTTGAGAGGGCTGTTTGGCCCTCCAATAGACAACCATTTCTGTTCGATTGCCCCGAAAACGACAAATCCATCAATATTAGTTGGCATGTTGCTTGTTAAGTTTTAGTGTTGATCAAAACGGATACTGGCCAGTTTACACCGTAAAACTCCGGATAGATGGTGTAACAGTAAATAACCCTTTTCACCCATTTATTAAATAGACTATAGAAAACTTAGGCTCGTATTTAAGTATATAAGCCAGTAATTAAAGGCAGCAAAGCGGGGGGTTAGTAAAATAAATTCAATTTATCTTGCCTATAAAATATACCTAATAGTATATTTGTCTCAACAAAAGGAAGGCCATGCTCACCAAAGCAGAAAAGACAAAACAGTTCATACTGGAAACGGCAATACCGCTTTACAATACAAAAGGGATAGCTGGCGTAAGTATCGACGATGTACTGAGCGCAACTAAATTGACCAAAGGATGCCTGTATGGACATTTCCAGAGCAAGGAAGACCTGTCAGAGCAGGTTATTGATCTGGCCTTACGGAAAACGGTTGATAAGATGCGGCTGGCCGTTGCCAGTGGCAAAACAGCCAAAGCAAAAGTATTTGCCTTCCTCGATTTCTACAAAGACCCCATACACACCTATTTACCAGGCGGTTGCCCTATTTTCAATACAGCTACCGAAGTAGATGACAACAACCCCGCCTTAAAAGAAAAAGTAGCGGCAGTTATACGGGCCGGACAGCAAGAAATAACACTGCTGCTCGAAGAAGGGATTCAAAACGGTGAATTTTCCAACAAGCTGAACCCACCCGCTCTGGCATTCAAACTCGCTGCTGCCGTAGAAGGAGGGCTGATGATGTGCCGGGTCATGGATACCATAAAGCCAATGCACACCCTGATTAGAAGTTTGAAATCGGAGCTGGAAGCGTATACACCCTGATTTTTTTGCCCATAAAATAAACCTTTTGGTTTATTTTATGGGCCCTAACAATAGACCAAAAGGTATAAAATACAAACTTGAAAGGCAGGGTTAATTAACCAATAATTGGATAAAAAACATCCGCTTAAACAGTCACAAACCATGAAAACAACAGGAAATACCGTATTTATCAGTGGAGGTAGTGCCGGTATCGGACTGGCCATCGCCAGAAAACTGAGTGCCGAAGGCAATCGAGTCATCATCAATGGCCGCAATAGCCAACGACTACAAACAGCATTGAGCGAACTGACCAATGCTGTGGCCATTCAGGGTGACCTGTCCGTAGAAGCCGACCGTATTCGCATCGCGCAGGAATTGGCCACCCACTACCCCGACGTCAACATAGTCATTAACAATGCGGGGGCGGCTTTTATGAATAACCTCGGCGACAGCGCCAACGATGCCGCCGGGAAAGCCTATCAGGAAATCAACACCAACTACCTGAGCATCATCCATTTTACCACACTGGTATTGCCCCAGTTATTGAAACAGGTCGATGCCGCCATCGTAAACGTGACGTCCATCGCGGTTTTTCGGGGAAACAAATTCCTGCCGACCTACTCCGCCAGCAAAGCCGCCCTGCATAGCTACACCCAGGGTCTGCGCGACACGTTTGCCGAAAACGACAGGTTAACCATCTATGAGTTGTACCCACCCCTGGTCAATACCGAGTTCTCGGCAGAAATAGGCGGAGCCAACGGTATTCCGGCTTCGGAAGTGGCCGACGAACTGTTTCAGGCACTGGCAAACGATCAAGTTGAAGTGCCGGTTGGAGAGACGAAGCGAATTCATCAACTAGTGGAGCAGTTGTCAGCCAGCCTTCAGTAACCATGCTCCGTACGCTACTCAACCAACGCATAAACTCACTGAAAACGCGGCCAGGCCAACCCAAACGGGCGGGTTTGGAACACGGCAGACGCAGTTCCACGCTACCAAAGTCCGGGGCCTAGACCACCCACCGAGTTGTTCGTTTTTGACTTGCCCGTATTGGTGATCAATGGCAATTAAAATAATCATCCCATGAAAGCATTTATAATTAGTAAATACGACAAAAAAGGGGCCATGCAGTTGTCGGATGCGCCCGAACCCATCGTCGGCGACAATGATGTACTGGTGGACATCCATGCTGCAGGCCTGAATCTGCTGGATTCCAAACTAAAAGCGGGGGAATTTAAGCTGATTCTCCCCTACAAATTGCCCTTGATTTTAGGCCATGATGTAGCGGGCGTCATTCTCAAAGTTGGGAAACAGGTGAAACGGTTCAAGGTTGGCGATGAAGTTTATTCCCGACCGGCCGATGGCCGTATCGGTACGTTTGCCGAACGAATTGCCATCCACGAAAACGATGTGGCGCTCAAACCTAAAAACCTGTCCATGACCGAAGCGGCCTCGTTACCCTTAGTGGCCTTAACCGCCTGGCAGGCGTTAACCGAGCATCTGAGCGTTAAAAAAGGGCAGCAAATCTTTATTCAGGCTGGCTCCGGGGGGGTGGGAACGATTGCCATCCAACTCGCCAAACACCTGGGGGCTACTGTAGCCACCACAGCCGGCGTCGCTAGCTTCGATGCCCTGAAAAAGCTGGGAGCCGATGTCCTGATTGATTACAAGACTCAGGACTTCGAAACCATCCTGAACAACTATGATGGCGTATTGAATAGCCAGGATACGAAGACGCTCGAAAAATCCCTGAACATCCTAAAGCCCGGCGGCAAAGTCGTATCCATTTCTGGTCCCCCAACGGCTGATCTGGCCAATCAAACGGGAGCCGCCTGGTTCGTGAAACTGATTCTGAGCTTATTGAGCCGCGGTATTCGCAGTAAAGCCCGAAAACGGCAGATCGATTATTCCTTCCTATTCATGCGGGCCGACGGAGGGCAATTAAGCAAGCTGGCCAACTTAGTCGAAACGGATGCTCTCAAACCCGTTATGGATAAAGTGTATCCGTTCGACAAAGCCAATGAAGCCCTGGCGTACGTAGAAAGTGGCCGGGCCAAGGGCAAGGTCGTTATCAAGATGAAGTGACCCATCCATTCACCAAAAACACGTCGATTTACATTCGTCTCCTGTAGGTGTCTTTTTTGATACACCTTAGCTTTTACTTGCTGTTCGTGGGTCGTCTTGCTTTTGGGCAAATAGCCAGTCTAACAAACCAGGCGTCTTTACTACTTCTTCCCAGATGCTGTGAGCGGCATCCGGGTACTCCGTGTAGCGGGGACTACCGCCCGCTTTTTTTAGCGCATTGACCATATCGCGTGAACCGCTGACCGGAACATTCATGTCTTTAGCTCCGTGAAAAGCCCAAACCGGGATTCCAGCCATACCGGGAGCCTGACGAATGTCGCCTTCGCCACATACCGGAATGGCGGCCGCAAACAACTCCGGGTGCGTTCCAATCAGATGCCAGGATCCGTAGCCACCCCGGGACACGCCCGACACGTAACGCCTTTGGGCATCAATTGAAAACTTTTTGTCCAGAGAAAGGATGGCCTCAATGGCCACGGAGGCCACGGAAGGGGTGTTGGCGACTCCCCCCCAGCCCGTATAGGGTGGACAGCGGGGCACAAAAACAAAAGCAGCATACTTGCGCCTGTTCTCATCCGTTGCCAACCATTTGGCTATGGGACAGGCGTCGATCTGGCGGGTATTATCTAAGCGACAGGAATAAGGCAAACCAACCACCAGGGGATAGCGTTTACGGGGATCGTAGTGAAGCGGCTTCATAATCCGGTACAGCAACGTATCGCCCTGGGGACCGATGTAGCTCCCCTCCTCAAAAGGCTGTGCCAAGGTCATTTCTCGGGCAGACACATGCGTATGGTTGTGGTTGTCTCCAATAAGCTGAATCGCGAGTACCGTTGTAAAAACGGCAAGAATCGCCACGATCATTTTGGCAATCAACAGCCCGGTCGGTAAGTGTGTTGGCTCCTTATCGCTGGAAACGCTTTTTAACTCATCGGCAAAATTTACCAGCAGAAGAACCGGAACGATCCGGTCTGCCAGGGAGAGGTATTGCTGAATTAAGTCGAGGGTGGTGTTTGGGGGATAGGGGGGCATATTCCAAAACCACGCCAGGGCTGCTAACTGGCCCCCGCATAGGAGAGCCAGTACAATACCTGCCCACTTTAGCCAGGGTCTGCTCGCTGTACGAGTAGTAGCCAGCGTGGCGCCATACACCAGAGAAGCCAAAAAACCCATCAATACAGCCGCTTTGGGATACTGGCCAAGCAGCGGGTAAATTGTTGCCAGTACTAGATAGAGAAGCGTTATCTGTGAGCTTACTGAAGCTGCCAGTCCCGTCCAGAAAGCCGCTTTGAAGCCTTTTCGACGATAATAGATCAGGAGCAGAATAGCCGTTGTGAGTACAGTGAAGTCGCCAACGACAAACCAGCTCCGAAACGAGGCCAGCATGTATAGATCAACGCCCCGCTGAAAATGGAGCCAGCTTTGAAACAAGCCAGCCGCTAAGGACAGCCCCAGGCTGGCGCAAATGGTTTGATAGAAGGATCTTGTCATTGAAGCCAGGTGTTGACCCACAAAGGCTTTATACCAAAAGCTTTACTACAATTGCCCTTTTAAACATGATACAGCACGGGCTGGTGCAGCGGTCTCAAATGCGTTACAACCCATTAAGCAGTTTAGGAGTCTGCCTATCACATTCCATTGATGATATGAAGGTGTAGACCCAGCGATATCTGTCTTCCAAAACTTGAAGTGACTATTCAGAATCTCCCTGGCTTTTTGTGTACTGGAATTTGCTGATCACGCTGGCCTATTCACACAGTATGTAAAAGTGGTGGCTGTTGCAAAAGCCCAAAACGGGCGTGGTGGCCTTGGATAAGTCCCCGATTCTCCTCCGTTTACAAGGAAAAAACTGCTTACCTGGCAATAGACTTCGTAGCCTTGTTAACTTTTGCAGCAGACACTACGATTATGTAGAGAGATTAAACTTAGATAGAAGGTACAGTTACATCATACGCGTTGAGAGATAAGCTATATTTATTGCTAATCGTATCAGTTAACTCTATGACACTTAAAATTAAACGAATTTTAGGCTTATCCGCTTTATTCTTAATCGTAGTCATTTACCTGATTGAATGTACCGGAAACTCCTTTAATGTCGGGAGTGCCAGTCAACGGCATGAATTCAAGGTCAAACAAACTCATTTTCAACTAAGCATTGATGGCCCCGTTGTTGTCGAGATTACCGGAGTACTCGATGGGAAAGCCGTGGTTTTTATGCCTAATGGTCCTCAAGATAGTAGAGGCTTACCAGTTTGGGATAACAGTGGCAGCGTTGTTAAACTTTCAAAAGGGAGAGTTAACAAGAAAGTATATATCGGTGAAATGGCTGGAGATTTCAATTTAATATACCAACCAATCACAGCTAAGAATGGCTTATTAAATATCAGAATAGACTATTAATCCTGTTGTATACGTGTGGCGGCCGTTGCAAGAATAGGTGGAGTAAGTCGAAATAGCCAAAACAACTATGAATCGATCGAACTATACTGAATGGATATTTCTGCTCGTGATCGCCTTTCCCATCCTTTACATGTCAGGGAAGGGTTTGTTTCGCTACTCATTCGAAGTGGATTGATCCTGCTGTCGAGTCAAACGTTAGGTCAAATACTGCAGAGTGTACGAGAGTATAAAACAAAACCAAGCATTGATTTACAGCTATAAGCCAGTATTAACACCAAGTAATCTGGATTTAAGACCCTGAGCCGCATGGTGAATTCAGGCAAAACAAACCAACTTGGCAGAGTAGTTTATAGCCCGATGTAGCTCCTCTACTCGTGCCTTGACCTCCTTCTGTATCGACGTTCAGGTGAGAGGAAACGAACGAACATAGACGCCATTGAAGCGTATGCCGTGTCGCCCGGCGGAAAAGAAAAAAGTAAAGCCGCCAGTACCTTTTGTGGTCAGGACCCTGGGTCTTGCCAAACTTCCTGCTGTTAATGAACAATAACCCATTGATTACAAAGCCGCATTACGTACTGTTGGATGGACTTCGAGGCGTAGCCGCTATTATCGTGGTCATCTTTCACCTGACCGAACCGCTGGCCAGCAGCCACCTCGACAATGTGGTAAACCATGGATACCTGGCTGTCGACTTTTTCTTTCTCCTGTCCGGCTTTGTGATTGGGTATGCCTATGACGACAGATGGGATAAATTAACCATTGGCGGCTTTCTAAAGCGCCGGTTCGAGCGACTGCAACCACTCGTTGTTCTGGGGGCATGACGCTGGGGGCCATTGGCTTTTATTTTACCGACTCGACGATATGGCCGCTGATCCATACCGTTCCTCCGGAGAAGCTGATCGTCGTGATGCTGATAGGCTATACGCTTCTGCCCATACCAATTTCTATGGATATACGCGGCTGGCAGGAAATGCATCCGCTCAACAGCGTTGGCTGGTCGTTATTCTTCGAATACATAGCCAATCTGCTCTATGCGCTGGGGCTAAGAAAGTTATCGAATAAAGCATTGGCTTGTTTTGTGGGGCTGGCAGGAGCCTTGCTTTTGCATCTGGCGGTTACCAGCTCTGCCGGAGACATTGCTGGTGGCTGGACACTCAATGCAGAACACATGCGTATCGGAATCATACGCACCTTATTCCCATTTTTTGCCGGCTTGCTTTTGTGGCGGGTATCGCGGCCTGCCTCGGTCAACCGGGCCTTCGTATGGTGTAGCCTGCTGGTGGCGGTTGTTTTGTTCATGCCAAGAATAGGCGGTGCAGAGCAGGGTTGGATGAATGGTCTTTACGAAGCTTTCTGCATCATCATTGTCTTTCCATTGGTCGTCTGCATGGGTGCCGGTGGTGCGGTGAATAATCAGGTGGAAGCTAAAATTTGTCGGTTCCTGGGTGAGCTTTCCTATCCCCTGTACATGACACACTATGTGCTTGTCTATTTTTACGTGGCCTGGGTAAGCAATCACCGTGGTATCACCCTATGGCAGGCCTGGCCTTATGCATTACTCACTTTTTCAGGCGCTATCGTGTTGGCTTATGCCAGTTTAAAGTGGTACGATAAACCGCTAAGAGCCTGGTTGCGCAGAAAGCTGAACCAGGGGTGATAACCATTTGACCTTGAATGAGTTTTACCTGAACTCAACGTTATCTAATGAATCATGGACTTTCAGGAACTCATGCTCACCTATGGCTATCCTATGCTGTTTCTCGGTGTACTGCTGGAAAGTGAAGCGTTTTTATTAATCGGGGTTTATTTAGCCCACCAAGGGTATTTTTCGTTACCGGCCGTAATTGGTCTGGCTGCGTTTTCTTCGTTCTGTATCACGCAGCTTTGTTTTCTGGTAGGCAATCGCTTTGGTCCAGGCTTTATCCGCACGCGACCTCGCTGGCAGCTGCGTTACCAGCGAATTGAGCGATTGATCAATCGCTATGGCACGGGTCTGGTGATCGGTTTTCGGGCGCTGTATGGCTTGCGGGGCGCGGTGCCGGCCGCTCTGGGTTTGGCGGGCTTTTCCGCGACCCGATTTACGATCTATAATGCACTTGGGGCGTCGGTATGGGCCGTGAGTGTGGCTCTTCTGGGCAGCAACCTGGCTAAAGGACTCAAACAGCTCTATGATAGCCTCCACCCTTCCGAAACGACGGCCTTTATCACAGTGGCAGGCTTAGGCGTCTTATGGCTTGTTTACCAACTGGTCAAACGATCCCGCTTGAAAAAACAGTCGATGGATAAATCTGTGGTCGGCTATCAATCGATTCCACTTAAGTAGTGTTATGACAGACAGTAAAAAAACTGTCTGTCATAACCGATCAGCTGCTGCAATACTAAACTGTCAACAGGGCTCTATGCCCACTACGTTTTCCGGTTTATTTGTTGCCTACTGTGTTTAACCGTAAGCAATGGAGGGGGTGAGTTTCGGGCACGACTGCCGCTACTTCAACCCCAATTGTTTACCACGAAGTAGGCTGGAACGTGCTGGTGTTGGTGTCGCCTTTGTTGAAACGCACCACAATATTGAGCTGACCGTTGCTGCCCTTTACCAACTCGTAGTAATAGGTCTGTTTTTTCAACTCCGAGCGCTCCATGTTGCGGTTTATGTTCTTGCCGGGTATGCACGAATAGTAGCCCCGGTATTTACCTGCTGTAGCCGTAGTCGTAAAGGTCCCGTCTGCCTGGTTGAAGTCAACACTGCCGGTCTCGTACGTAAAGGCTTCCGTGCGACAACTGTTGTAATCGCGGGCCGATGATACAAAGTATTTTTCGTAGGTGCCGTTCGCTTTGAAGTCGAAAACGACCGCCAGCTCAAACGGATTTCCCAGGTACGACCCATCATACGACCAGAACTGGCTCATGGCAAAAGAGCCATACATCCATTTTCCTACGACTTTGGCGTCGATATGCCCGCCGGGCACTACGTCACTGTCTTTTTTACAGCTTGTGCCGAGAACGGCTACTGCAAACAGCATAAAGAGTAATTTTTTCATTGGTTTTAGAGGAAGATTTGATGATTTGTTGTTTGACGCATCAAAATTACCCTCCGGTCTCCGCCCTGTCAGTAATGATTACCCTGAAACGGAAAAAGCCGCAGGTGAAGCGACTTTTAGCTGACACTCTACAAAGGCGAGTCGATACCAAACCCTGTTCCCGAAGTTGCTGCTATCCCGTTTGGGCTGCCACCGCTCTAAACAGGAAGCAGTAAACTAGCCGGTGAATCGGTATTTGCTTATTTTCGCTTCAACCAATCACTCCGTCTGATGCCTGCTTTCGCCCTGACTTATAATCAGTGGTTCCTCCTTTTTATGGGAGCCGTATTGGTTATGCTCATCGCCAACTTGATTCAATGGGCCGTCCATCAGGAGCGCATCTACGGTCAGTACACGGCTTATATTTTACTATGGATTATTGGGTTTGGCATTGACTATGTACGCTTACCCCCCCATGTGTCTGCCTTTATACAGACCATTTCGCTACACCTGTTTTCGCTGCTTTACTTCGAAATAGCGATCACATTTCTTGCTATAAAGCACCGCCCCCGTTTGCTTGGCTGGTACCGTCGGATTCAGTGGAGCGTGGCTCTGATAGCCATACCCGAAGTGTATTTCAACCTGTTTTCATCGGCCTGGCAAACTGATTGGCATGAAACGCAGCTCAACCTGGTTCGAGTCCTCATTATCCTGGTTACTTACCTGACCATAGCCTATACGGTAGTGGTCAATGTTCGCAAACCGGATGTGCTTGCCCGTTTTTTCGTGGCCGGAACGCTGGCGCTGTTCATCAGCGAACTGCTGGGTATTCTTGTGATTGTCCGTTATGGCCAGGCAGGCATGAGAGAGGGGCTGTTTCGCCTGCCGTTGCCATTGCATCCTGGCTTTATCGGCCAGGTAGGGCTTCTACTCGACATTGCCTGCGTATCGCTGGGGCTATCGTACCGACAGCGACGCGAAACCCACCGACAGATGCTGGCCGAGCAGGAACTACTACGGGAACGCGAGCAAAGCCTGCGCCGTCAGCTACAGGCCGATTTAGCGCTTCAGCAGCTCAAACAGCAGCATACTGAAGCCCAGATGAGGGCTTTGCAAAGCCAGGTCAATCCGCATTTTCTGTTTAACTCTCTCAATTCGCTTTCCTCGCTGATCGACGAAAACCCACAGCAGGCCACCGAATATGTCGATGAGCTATCAAGCGTATATCGGTACCTGCTGCGGGCGGGCGATCAGGATCTGACCACGCTTAGCGTTGAGTTGAGTTTTATTCAATCCTACTTTCACTTGCTCAAAACCCGTTACGGCAGCAGTGTTTGCCTGGAGGTTGCGGTGGACAACACCTGCCACGATGCGCTGATTCCGCCCCTGACCTTGCAACTGCTGGTCGAGAATGCGGTTAAACACAACCGCGCCCTGCCCGAAGAACCCCTGACGATTCGCATTCGGACTACGGCAGAGGGCCGGTTTATCGTTGAAAACAAGCTACAGCGCCGGAACGTACGGGTCGAGTCAAACGGGGTGGGCCTGTCCAACATCACCGATAAGTATCGGCTGCTGAACCACGCTGATTCGGAAGGTTATAACCTCCTGATCGAGGAATTGAATGGCTGGTTTCGCGTGACGTTGCCCTTGCTGAGTGAGAATAAACCCTTTGTAAAGAAGTGAGTACGCAAAGCCTGCTACTGCCATACGATGGTCAACGATCCTTACCTACCATTCCGATATGCCGTGGATTTTTTCTGCCAATTACCCGGCAGCAGCTCGGCACTTACCCTGACACGCGCTTTCCAGGAAGTGCAGTCGGAGATGCATAGTCTACTTGACTCGGTAGAAGATGAGGCCGTCATTCCTCTACAACCAGCCGGACGGCTCATTGAGTATGACTGTCAATCCGAATTGGCTTCCTACTTACTCGGTGATGAATCTGCGCTGGCCCGACTGCGAAGAACAGTGCGTCGGGCAGAGCAATTGTTGCCTGGGTAAACGGCGAATGTCAAGGTTATAAATTATGTTTTTTCCTTACGTCACGGATTCAACCAAACGGGCCTTGCCGAAGCCCATTATTTGAGCCAAATCTGTTTTAGTAGCGGAAGGACGAACCAGAATTTCCCAAGCACAAAAAAGCCTGCCTTCAGTTGAAGGTAGGCTTTCCGTTTCTATCCACACCAATAGGTTTATCCTTAGAATGAACCTATAATATCGGCAAGATAGAACATGAACCAATTGGTTGGCTGCGAGTCGACTGCAACTACCCCATTTTGGTACATACTGGTCAAAATTGGCTGGTAATTGGTCAGTTCTCTATAGTTCGGAAACGGGGAAAATCAGGATTTGAGGTGGTGCGTTAGTCGCTGGATCTGGGAAATTCCATACTGACTTCCCTCACTTCCTGACCAGTTCCTTGATGGGTTGAAAATCCGGATGTCCGGCCTGCCAAAGCCCGAAGGCGAACATATTGGCAAAATTACGAAAGGACACGGTTTTGTCTTCCGTAAAGTGGCCATTATCGTAGTTTACCTGCATCAGCACGGGCTTACCCGAGGTGCTGGCATTTTGCAGGGCTGCGGCCAGCTTACCCGGCTGCCAGGCAATCACCCGCGGGTCGTTCCAGCCGCCCACACACATCACCGCCGGGTATTTGGTGCCTTCCTTCACGTGGTTGACGGCATCCATCTCGTAAAGTGCCATACACTCGGTGGAGTCCTTAACGGTGCCGAACTCAGCCGCATTGATGGGACCGTTTGGCGAATTTTCCATGCGCAGGGCGTTGGAGCAGCTTACATTGCTGATGGCGGCCGCAAACAGGTCAGGTCGTTCAGTGATGGCTCGGCCAATGAGAATACCACCCGCCGAAGTACCCATGCCAATGAGCTTACCGGCGCTGGTATATCCTTTTTTGATAAGGTATTCGCCACTCGCAATAAAATCCTTCCAGGTGTTGGGCTTCGTTGTTTTGTAACCCGCCTTGTACCAGGCCTGCCCTTTTTCTGAACCTCCGCGCGGATGGGTTTCCGCCAGCACCACCCCCCGGTTCAGCAGGGCCAGATTCCGGCGACTAAAGTAAGGCGTTCCTGATATGCCGTATGCTCCGTAACCGTCCATCAGGCAGGCCGCACTCCCGTCGCGCTTAAGGCCTTTTTTGTAAATAATCGAGAGTGGCACCATCGTTCCATCGTGACTGGGTATTTCGACTTCTTCCACCACCAGATCGCTCACGCCGGGGTAGTTCATGGGTACATGGAACGTGCTGGTAACTAGTTTACGCGTCTGCGGGTCGTAATCGTAGAGCGTTCCGGGATCGTTCCATGAGGTTGAGTATACCATCGCATCGTTGGCATGGAGGGGGTCGTAAAATTCGATACCCATCGTCCCCGTACCCGGAACGGGAACATCGGCCCACTGCTTCGTGCGCGGATCATACTGCCGGATTTTTTCGTTGATGCCATCGCTCAGGATGACAAACAAAAAATCTTTCGACGAGGCCATGCGGGTAATATTCTGCTTGCTTTCGGGTAGCAGGACGGTAGCGGTGGCGGGGTTGGGGTTGGCCGCATCGGTTACCAGAATATGCCCATTGGGTGCGCCTTTTATGCTTTGTATAAACAACCGGTCGCCCAGTTTCGCAAAGCTGATCACACTGTCGGTTACAGCACACAACCGCTTCCAGCCAATAGTCGGCTTGCCCACCTCCGAAGCAGGAGCCACCCAGGCCGTGGCACGACGATCCACGGTGCCCAGGTAGCCATATACCTGGGTTTGATCGTTGGAATAAAACATGGTCGGGTATTGATCGGGCTTGATACCGAAATCCGGGTTTTTCTCCATTGAAAACAGGTCTGGATTAGCGGCCGGATCATTCCCTAGTCTATGCAGCCGCCCCTTCGTGTTGAGGTTGCCCTGGGGGTCTTTGGTATCCATCGAGTTGTTGGGCGTGTAGAGAAAGCCGCTGTCATCGGGTAACCAGCTCACCTCACCGCCAAATACGGCCGTAATGCTCTCTGGGCCGAATGTCCTGGTAGCCACATCCAGGGTGCGCACGGTCGATAGTTCGGCACCTCCCTCCTGCAGGCCGATCGCCAGCTTCTTACCGTCGGATGTCGGGGTGAAGGCAGTCATCAGGTAGGTTTTCCCTTTTTCGTAGGCCAGAGGGTCAAAGAGTAGGGTTTCTTTACCCGTTTCTCCTTCCCGAACGTATAGTTTTCCCGCTTTATCATCCGGCATGGTTTTGCGGTAGAAATACCGG
Organism: Spirosoma pulveris; assembly: GCF_054781875.1. NCBI lineage: Bacteria > Pseudomonadati > Bacteroidota > Cytophagia > Cytophagales > Cytophagaceae > Spirosoma > Spirosoma pulveris. Next base: position 3,095 of record NZ_BAAGTO010000008.1, on the reverse strand, counting down.
TTGCCCCTTTTTTTGACCTCCCCGTAGCGAATAGTCAGCATCTTGTCATAGTCGACAAATTGCTGGATCAGCTTGTCACGGCCCGGAATCTGGCTCAGCACGGCGTTTGCGTAGTCACCCTGGGCTTTAAACCAGTCTTTGGTTTGAGGGCTGTTCATATCCTCCAGCCACCGGTAGTTGTCGACCACCGCTTTACCATAGTACATGTCGGTAACAGGCTGTTTAGGCGTTAGGGGTAAACGGGCAACCGACGGTTGTGTCTGGGCTATTAAAGTGAAGAGACTAACAAAATAGCTAAACAGGGTCAGGCAGATAGCTTTCATAGATACGCGGTGAATAAGAATTTCGAGGAAGATTGATAGAAGTTTTGATTGAATAGGGTTGACCCTTCAGGAGCCAATACCGTACTGCATTGACATGCTGATAGGCTCAACCAATCGGTAGTCGGTATCGACAACTCACCGGGAAACAGCCTGGTATTAAAAAAGGGTTGTTTCTGACAGTAGGCTTATGTGAAAAAGACTACCGGCTGGCTTCTCAATTTAGCGATAAGTACCCGGGAAACAGAACGTTTTTAGGGAACGGTTGCCCACGTTGGCTAACCTGAAAAAGCAACCTCAGCTTTTGGGGATTTTACTCTTTTCAAAGCACCTGAATGCTGGCCCCTGCCTGTTATCGGGACACTTACTCCGTTGCGCTGGTGTTTACATAAACCTCCGATTCGGATGGCGGCCACATGCCTAAAATCAACTAGCTGGCCAGGGCGATCAGTCGGATACGACTGTCAGCATTTTCCCCGACGACACAGTTGTTGCGTGACAGTAGTTTTTTACGGGCAGTCCGTCACCGCAACACAATCCGTCACGGATACATTATAGATCCTTGGAATTTTTACACCCGTCCTGGTCAATTGACGGTGAGGGATAAATCATCAAAATAAACAGACCCCGTCGTTTTTGGCAGGTAAACCAGATACACTAACAGGTTGTCAATTCCACCGGGATACGAAGGCAAAACCACCGAATATTCCGTAAACTCCTGGGTGCCTGTGATTGGAGTCTTGCCTTGAGTAGTCACAAAAAAGACGCCATAGGCATTGCCTTTATCACCCCGAATGGCAATGGACACTCCCTGACCAACCAGAGCGGTTTTGATTTTAGCTTTCAGGGTTAGTTTAGCACCAACCGGTATTGTGCTCATTGAGATACTATTTTGCACGTAATAAGAAAAGGCGCTATCATTCCTGACTTGATTGCAATTAATCTTCAACGAGTACTGAGGAGATGAAGCAGCTTCTGAGGTAAAGCCAAAAGCATATCCATTGGGATTCGTAGGGTGTGGCGTATCATAGCCGAAACTCCAGCCTTGTATTTTCTGCTCAATGTCACCATTAGTCAGTAGCGGTTTTTGAGCGGGAAGCTCTTCTTTCTTACAAGCACTGATGGCCCAGGTACAAGCCAGCAGGAGAATTGCCGGGAGTAAGCGAAAATGATTCATGGTTAGTTATGGTCTGGTAGAAACTTAAAGAAACCAAAAATAGAAACAGGCATGAATAATTATAGTATAAGTTAGTAAAATAATGTTTTACCGATAAAACAAGCGTAACTAGGTTAGTTACATAGACTGCTGATAATCGTTGACAGGTACTAATGACCACAATCCGACAAGGAAATGCATCTTTTAGTATCCGGTTCAAGTACTTGTCGGGGCCATTTGTACTCGTTTCTTTTACCGGCTATAACAGCTAAATCAACGCTCATGAAGCCTTTTCTACTAATTGCGCTGTGCCTGGCTCCATTGCTGCTTGCGGCCCAGAGCAATATGTACAAAATTGAAGGCAATGTGCCCAGGGTGAAAACCGGAGCCAAAGCCTATGTCCGTTATGTTGTAGGAAACACAGGCTATTCCGATTCTTCACAGATTCATAACGGACGATTTTTTATTACCGGATCCGTGGATCAACCCCATTACGCGTGGCTGTTTGTCGATCGAAAATCCATTCGTTTTTATCTTGAACCCGGCACCATTTCTGTGACGAGTCCTGACTCCATTCAAAACGCACTTGTGGCTGGCTCACCGATGAATATCGACCATCAGAAGCTAAAACAAATGCTTAAGCCCACGGACGACCAATTAACGCTGCTGGAAAAGGAATACCAGGCGGCTACACCAGAGCAGAAAAAGGATATAGTATTTACTAAAGGGGTCGAGAGCCGAACCGATGCCACTCTTGCTCAGCAAAGACAAGTAAAAGCTCGGTTTATTCGGGAACATATAACCTCCATGCTGAGCCTGTATACCTTGCAGCAATATACAGATCGGTATGCCCCAGAGTTTTCTGAATTGGAATCCATGTTCAGCCGCTTATCTGAGGCTATTAAAGCCAGCAAACCCGGCAAAGCGTACGCCGAAAAGCTAGCTCTGATTCAAGCCACGTCGGTGGGTGCATTAGCGCCTGACTTTACCCAACCGGATACCATCGGGAAAGCGGTATCGTTAAGCAACTTTCGAGGGAAGTATGTGCTGGTTGATTTTTGGGCGAGCTGGTGTGGTCCGTGCCGGGCTGAAAATCCGAATCTGGTCAAGACCTTTCAACAATACAAAGACAAGAACTTTACCATACTTGGCGTTTCACTGGATCAGCCTACCGGTAAAGCAGCCTGGCTGAAAGCCATTCATAAAGACCAGCTCGACTGGACGCACGTGTCGGAGCTAAACCACTGGAACACAGACATAGTGAAACAATATGCCATTCAAGTTATTCCTCAAAACTTTTTGATCGGTCCTGACGGAAAAATCCTTGCCAGGAATATTCGGGGAGAAGCTTTAAGGAAGAAACTAGCTAAAATTCTTGAGAGTAAGCCTTAGTTGCCAGTCGATTGGACTTGAAAGAAACCCAGTTTCTCCCAAGATTTCTCCTTCACGACGTTCAGTACATTGTGTAATTTACCCGCTCTTAAATTGCCTCCGTGGCTGTTGCACAACTCTGCTTCCAACATCGATTTTTCAGCGGCTGAATTGGCGAATGAGATTTTCTACCATTGTCTACCCTGCTTAGTTGAGAAAAAGCACGCCAAAGCCCAGAAAAGTGTCCC